>NZ_AYWC01000006.1:0-314400 GCF_000502615.1 Mesorhizobium sp. LNJC405B00
AGCGGACGAACCGGCGTCGGGATGTAAGCATCGACCGCAGCCATCAGCTCGCGGATCGCGTCTTCGCCGATGGTCTTGTTGGAATCTTCCAGAGCAGCCAGCGCCGAACCCTTGACGATCGGAATGTCGTCGCCGGGGAACTCGTTCTTCGACAGAAGCTCGCGAACCTCGAGCTCGACCAGTTCGAGCAGCTCGGCATCGTCGACCTGGTCGACCTTGTTCAGGAACACCACGATCGACGGCACGCCGACCTGACGGGCAAGCAGGATGTGCTCGCGGGTCTGCGGCATCGGGCCGTCGGCGGCCGACACGACCAGGATCGCGCCGTCCATCTGCGCGGCGCCCGTGATCATGTTCTTCACATAGTCGGCGTGGCCGGGGCAGTCGACATGGGCGTAGTGGCGCGCTGCCGTCTCGTATTCGACGTGCGCCGTCGAAATCGTGATGCCGCGGGCCTTCTCTTCGGGCGCCGCATCGATCTGGTCGTAGCGCTTGTACTCGCCAAAATACTTCGTGATCGCCGCCGTCAGCGACGTCTTGCCATGATCGACGTGGCCAATCGTGCCAATGTTCACATGAGGCTTGTTACGCTCGAATTTACCTTTTGCCATAGTCTCTTTCCTTGGACGGCCTTGACCTTCAGTTCAGTCGAATGCGGGGCGATTAGCGACTACGGCCGAAAAACACAAGTGCCTTGTGGCCGGGTGCGCTGTCCACTCGGTCTCAACCGATGATCCGATTGCGGGGATGTGGCGCTGATATAGGAACGCGCGAGCGGAAATGAAATGGGGGCTGCGGGCTCCAGCACCTGTTTGCTATTCCCGCCCATGTCCTGTCCCGCCCATGTCCTGGCCTTTGCCTGCCGGATTTGCAGCCGGCGCCTGGCCCATTGCCGCTGCGGCGGCGGTCTGATTTGGTTGCCCCATGCAATTCATACCGACCTCCATACGCGGCCCGCTGTTCATGATCGTTTCGACGGGGTCGTACCTCGTCAACGACACGATGATGAAGCTCGCCACAGCGGGATTGCCGTCCTATGAAGTGCTGTTCCTGCGCGGGGTCGCGGCCACGCTATGGGGCATGCCGCTGCTGTTCCTGCTGGGCTATCGCAGGCAGATCCCTTTGATCTTCGACAAACGCGTGCTGCGCCGCAACCTGCTCGAGCTGGCGGCCATCCTTTGCTACGTCGTGGCGCTGGCCAACATGCAGATCGCCGATTCGACCGCGCTCGGGCAGATCACCCCGCTTTTGATGCTGGTCGGCTCCTCCATCCTGTTCGGCGAACGGATCGGCGGCGTGCGCATGGCGCTGATCGGGCTCGGCTTCATCGGTGCGCTTATGGTGGCCCAGCCGACCATGCAGGGCATCTCGGTCTATGCGTTGCTGGCGCTCGGCAACGCGGCATTGGCGGCGGCACGCGATCTTGCCGGCAGGCGGGTCGCGGCCGAGGTGCCGGGCATGGTCGTCGCCATTTCCGCCGTCGTGGTGGTGCTGATCGGCGCGGGCGCCGCGCATCTCGTTTCCGAGCGCTGGGTGATGCCGGAAGCCCGGCACCTGCTGCTCATGGCCGGCGCCGGATTCTTCCTGATCTTCGGCCATTTCTTCATCTTCATGGCCTATCGCGTCGGTCCGACCGGCATCGTGGCGCCGTTCTACTACTGTTTCACCGTCTGGGCGGTCATCTCAGGCGTGCTGGTGTTCGGGCAGTTCCCGAATGCCCTGGCGGTCTGCGGCATCCTGCTGGTGGTCGCGAGCGGGCTGACCATCGTCTCGCTCGATGAACGCAAACGAAGGCTGACCGTCGTCGCCTGACCTTCAAGTCAACGCGTCGAAGCAGGTTCGGCCGGCCTGCGGTCAACCAGTCGGCAGACTGGCGCCTAAAGCGTTCGCTTGCCGGAGAACTGGTGATAGGCCCACAGCACGACCACCGCGCCGATGACGGCGACGATCAGGCTCCAGATGTTGAGGCCGGTCACACCCGTGGCGCCAAAGGCGCTGAAGATCAGCCCTCCGACGATGGCGCCGACAATGCCGAGCACGATATCCATGATCAGGCCCTGGCCGGTCTTGTTGACGATCTTGCTGCCGATAAAGCCGGCGATGACGCCGAGGATGATCCAGCTGATAATGCCCATTTTTCCTCTCCATTCCCCCGCCGGCCGATCATGGTCACATGATTGTCAAAAGCTCAAGCCAACTTGAATTTCCGCCCGCATGCTCCATTGTAGCCGGCGGGACGGGCTTGGTCGTTATGGAGGATTGACCTATGGGACTTTTTGACAACGCCGTACCTGGCGGCAACATCACCAAACCGCTGATGATCGCGCTCGGCGCGCTGCTGGTGGGAAAGATGCTGAGCGGCAGAAGCGCCGAACAGACGAGTGCCGAAGAGACGGGCGAGCCCGCCCAGCCTCAAACGCCAGCCCCCACCGGAACCACGGCCTCAGGGGATGGCGGCCTGCTTGGCGGACTGGGCGGACTGCTCGACAAGCTCAAGACTGCCGGCCAAGGCAATGTCGCTGACTCCTGGGTCGGCACCGGACAGAACCAGCCGATCAACGCCAATGATCTCGGCAAGGCGATCGGCCCGCAGGTCATTCGAGAGATCGCGCAAAGGACCGGACTGGACGAGCAGGAGTTGCTCAAGCAATTGTCCACAGCCCTGCCCGGCATTGTCGACAGACTGACGCCGAACGGACAGGTGCCGCAGCAACACCAGGTCGCGTCCGCCTTCAACAGCTAGACTTCTGCGCCTGCATCACGCGCAAACACGCCCGGCACCGCCTTGCGGCTGTCGGGCGTTGCTGCGACCAGCGCCGCGAACCGCCTGGCAGTCGACGCATCGACCGGCGTGTAGACGGAAACCGAGAAATCACTGTCGCGGCCGCCCGGCTGCAGCGTGGCGAAATCGAACGACATCGCGCCGGCGACAGGGTGCCGGATGGATTTCCGCCAGATCGGTGGCTCGGCGATGTCGCGGCTGTTCCAGCACGTGGCGAACGCTTCGCTTGCCGCTTCCAGTGACGAAACCAGCGCAGCCAGCACCGGATCGCGAGTCATGGCGACAGTGGCAAGCCGGAACTGCGCCGCCGCCGAGCGCGAAACCTCCGGCCAGTCGACAAAGCGCTGCCGCCATTCCAGGTCGAGAAACAGCCGGGCGAGCAGGCTGCCGGACCACTCATCATCCGTCTCGAAATCCCCAAGCAGCACCGCCGCCGGATGGTTACAGGCGACGACCTGCCAGTAGCGATTGACGACATATGCCGGGTGCGGCGCCAGCCCGTCGAGCAGGCTGAGCAACGGCGCGCTGGGCAGGCCTTGCGCGCCGAGCCGGTTTCGCCAATCGAGATTGGGCCGCGCCAATTGGAAGAGATAGGCCTGCTCCGACCGGCTCAGTCTCAGCACCCGCGCCAGCGAGCGAAGCACCTGCGGCGACGCGTTCACCTCCCGTCCCTGCTCGAGCCAGGTGTACCAGGTGGTGCTGATCCCCGCCTCGGCGGCGACCTCTTCGCGCCTGAGGCCCGGCGCCCGGCGGCGGCCATTGGCGCCATCGATCCGCGGCAAGCGGTCCCGCCGCTCGCGCAGGAAGCGGGCAAGCTCATCGTGCCGCGGGCCGTCGTATGGCATGCAGTCACCTCCGATACCAGTATAAGCTATAGTCTTGTACTACTTTAAAGGAAAGCTAGGTTGCGGGCGATCGAACATCAGCCCACGGGACTTCGACAATGAATGCGCTCAATGAAATCCGTCAGATCGACTACACCGTCATCTTCGCCCGCGACATGGCCGCCATGCGGCACTTCTACGGGGATGTGATGGAATTTGATCTGCAGCGCGAACTCGGCGACAGGTGGATCGAATATCGGGTCGGCCCGAACACGCTGGCCTTGACCAGCCTCGGCATGATGTTCAACGACACGCCGCAGCAGCGGGATGCGCTGTCGCTTCAGCTGGCATTCCGGGTGGCGCCGGAGATGGTCGCTGCTTGCGCCGAGGCGCTTCAGGCCAAGGGCGTGCAGCCGGTCCTGCCGCTCACCGACCAGGAATGGGGCCACAGGACAGTGTTCTTCCGCGATCCGGACGGCAACGTTGTCGAGATATTCGCTGAGATCTGATGCGGAGTGGGGAGTTTGGAGCGGGTAGCGGGAATCGAACCCGCATATTCAGCTTGGAAGGCTGCTGCTCTACCACTGAGCTATACCCGCATCGTCCTCAAGGTTCGCGGGCTGGCAGTGGTGGAGAGGGTTGGATTCGAACCAACGTAAGCTAAGCTAACGGATTTACAGTCCGTCCCCTTTAACCACTCGGGCACCTCTCCAGCCTGCCGTCGAAGCCTTGCAACGAGGCATTCTCGCCGATCAGGTCGAAACCAGGGTTTTGTCCGAAATCAGCGAAGCGCCTTATGGCGGCAAGGCCAGTGGGTGTCAACCGCACCCCAAGGCAAAATGCGCTGATTTTGACAGCTCACCCGGCAAGCCGGCTTTCTGCCTGTATCCATGGCCCGGCGACGCGGCTATAGAAGCCGGCCATGAGCAATGACAACACGCCCAAGACCGCCAAAGACACCCACTACGCCAAGCTGCGCCGCGCCCATCGCGACGAGAAGGCCGGCGGCGCGCCTGCCTTCCGGCCGCGCCAGCCGGTGCCGCCGGGCGAGAACGCCGCCGACGGGCTGGTGCGGCTTTATGGCCTGCACACGGTGCGCGCCGCGCTCGACAATCCGCGCCGGCGGATCAGAAAGATGTTGGTGACGCGCAATGCCGCCGAGCGGCTGGCGATCGCCGACCTCGCCGCTTTGCCGTTCAAGGCCGAACTGGTCGAGCCGAAGGACATCGACAAGATCACCGGTTCGGACGCCGTCCACCAGGGCGTGCTGATCGAGGCCGAGCCGCTGAAGCCCAAGCGCCTTGACGCGCTCGGCGATACCAAACTGGTGCTGGTGCTCGACCAGGTCACCGACCCGCACAATGTCGGCGCCATCCTGCGCTCGGCGGTCGCCTTCGGCGCCGGTGCGCTGATCACCACGGCCCGCCACAGCCCGCAGGAATCCGGCGTGCTGGCCAAATCCGCCTCCGGCGCGCTGGAACATATCGACCAGATCGAGGTGAAGAACCTCGCCGACGCGCTGGAACAGCTGCACGAAGCCGGCTTCCAGACCATCGGCCTCGATTCGGACGGGCCGGCCGAACTCGAAACGGGTTTTTCAGGCGAGAAGATCGCGCTGGTGCTTGGCGCCGAAGGCAAGGGCCTGCGCCAGAAGACGCGCGAGACGGTGACCACGCTCGCCCGCCTTGACATGCCCGGCGCCATCCGCTCGCTCAACGTGTCGAATGCGGCGGCGGTGAGCCTTTATGCGGCACGGAAATTCCTTGGAGGGTGAATGGTGAAATAGTGAATGGAAAAGCGTTCTTACCGCCACTATTCACCATTCACTATTCACCCACTTCATGCCCCGCCATCCGCTCCAGCGCACGAACCAGCGCTGAGTGATCCTCTTTTGCCCCGTCATTCGCCGAGCATGAGTTGAACAGCTGCTGCGTCGTCGACGTATTGGGCAGCGAGACACCGAGTGCCTTGGCGCCTTCCAGCGCCAGATTGAGATCCTTCTGGTGCAGTTCGATGCGAAAACCCGGCGCGAAGGTGCGCTTGACCATGCGCTCGCCATGCACTTCGAGGATGCGCGAAGCCGCCAGCCCGCCCATCAGCGCCTGCCTGACCTTGGCCGGGTCGGCGCCGGCCTTCGAGGCAAAGACCAGCGCCTCGGCGACCGCCTCGATGGTCAGCGCGACGACGATCTGGTTGGCGACCTTGGTGGTCTGGCCGACGCCGTTCGGCCCGACAAGCGTGATGTTCTTGCCCATCTTTTCGAAGACGGGTTTTGCGCGCTCAAAGGCTCTTTCCTCGCCGCCGACCATGATGGTCAGCGACGCCGCCTTGGCGCCGACCTCGCCGCCCGACACCGGCGCATCGAGATAGTCGCAGCCGAGATCGTTGATTTTCTTGGCGAAGACCTTGGTCTCGATCGGCGAGATCGAGCTCATGTCGATGACCAGCTTGCCTTTGGCGAGGCCGGCGGCAAGGCCGTTGTCGCCAAACAGGACGTCGGCCACTTGCGGCGTGTCGGGGACCATCAGGATGATGATGTCGGCGGCCTTCGCCACGGCGGTATGGCCGCTGACGGTCTCCAGTCCCTTAGCGACGAGATCGGCCGGCGGCTTCGAACGGTGGTCGCTGGCGATGACGGTGTAGCCGGCATCGAGCAGATGCCCCGCCATCGGCGCGCCCATGATGCCGAGGCCGATGAAGCCGATGGTTTCCATAGTTTTTCTCCAAATGACTGCGTGAAACGCCCCCTCATCCGACCGCTACGCGGCCACCTTCTCCCCGTTGGGGAGAAGAGGCTGACGCCAACCTCGGCGATCTCTTCTCCCCAACGGGGAGAAGGTGGCCCGAAGGGCCGGATGAGGGGGCTGCGACGACTAAGCCGCAGCACTCCCCTGCCCGTTGAACTCCCGGAACCACCCCAGCCCAGCCTCAGTCCCCGCCTTCGGCTTGTACTCAGCCCCCACCCAGCCGGCATACCCAATCCGGTCGATATGCTCGTACAGAAACGGATAATTGATCTCGCCCGTCCCCGGCTCGTGACGGCCGGGATTGTCCGCAAGCTGGATATGCGCGATGCGGCCGAGGTTGGCCTCGATGGTACGGGCGAGATCCCCCTCCATGATCTGCATGTGATAGATGTCGTATTGCAGGAACAGGTTCTTCGAGCCGACGCGCTCGATCAGCGCCAGCGCCTGCTCCGAATAGTTCAGGAAGAAGCCCGGGATGTCACGCGTGTTGATCGGCTCGATCAAAAGCCGGATGCCGGCCTGCTCCAGTTTCTCGGCCGCAAACGCCAGGTTCTCGGCAAAGGTGTTTTCCAGCACCGAACGATCCGCGCCCTGCGGTGCGATGCCGGCGAGGCAATTGACCTGCTCGCAGCCCAGCGCATGGGCATAGCTGATCGCCTTGGCGATGCCTTGCCGGAATTCCGGCACGCGGTCGGGCAAAACGGCGATGCCGCGCTCGCCCTTGCCCCAGTCGCCGGCCGGCAGGTTGAAAAGCACCTGGTTCAGGCCGTTCTTCTTCAGCCGCGCCGCAACGATCTCGGGCGCATGATCATAGGGGCCGATATATTCGACGCCCTTGAAGCCGGCGCGGGCGGCGGCATCGAAACGGTCGAGGAAATCGTGCTCGCCAAAGAGCATCGACAGATTGGCTGAAAAACGCGGCATTCTTTTTCTCCATCTTCTGCTTGGCCCTAGGCGTGTTGAGATTCAGGTCAGGCAGAGTCGAAAACGGTGACTTTCGAGAACCGGAGCGGAACGTACTTTCTGTACGTGAGCACCGGAAGCGCAGGAAGGCGCCGTTTGTAGGCCTGTCTCACCTGAATATCGGCGCGCCTAATCGAGCAACACAATCGCCGTCGGCGCATCCTCATGGCTTTCGGCAAGGTCCTCGAATTCGGTGATCTTGTCGATTTCCGTGCCCATGGAAATGTTGGTGACGCGCTCGAGGATGAATTCGAGCACCACCGGCACCTGGTATTCCTTCATCAGCCGCTGCGCTTCCTTGAACGCGCCGGCGAACTCTTCCGGTTTGCGCACCCGGACCGCCTTGCAGCCCATCGCTTCTGCGACCGCGACATGGTCGACGCCGTAGCCGGCCTCCGGATCGTTGGCGCGGTTGACGTTCTCGAAGGCCAGGCTCACCTCGAAATCCATCGCAAAACCGCGCTGCGCCTGGCGGATCAGGCCGAGATAGGCATTGTTCACGACGACATGGATATACGGCAGTTTGTGCTGTGCGCCGGCCGCCAGTTCCTCGATCATGAACTGGAAGTCGTAGTCGCCCGACAGCGCCACGATGGTGCGATCCGGATCGGCGGCGCGCACGCCAAGCGCTGCCGGCAGCGTCCAGCCGAGCGGGCCGGCCTGGCCGCAATTGATCCAGTTGCGCGGCTTGTAGACATGCAGGAACTGCGCCCCGGCGATCTGCGAGAGGCCGATCGTGGTGACGTAGGTGGTGTCACGGCCGAACGCCTTGTTCATCTCCTCATAGACGCGCTGCGGCTTCAGCGGCACCTGCTCGAAATGCGTCTTGCGCTTCATCGTCTTCTTGCGGGTCTGGNGGTCTGGCATTCCTTCGCCCAGCCCGACCAGTCGCGCAGCTTTCCTGCCGTCTTCCATTCGGTGGCGACGTCGAGCAGCATCTTTAATGCCGCACCGGCGTCCGAGACGACGCCGAGATCCGGCGCGAACACCCGGCCGATCTGGGTCGGTTCGATGTCGACATGGATGAATTTCTTGCCCTTGGTGTAGACATCGACCGAACCGGTGTGGCGGTTGGCCCAGCGATTGCCGATGCCAAAGACGAAATCGGCTTCCAACATCGTCGCATTGCCATAGCGATGCGAGGTCTGCAGCCCGCACATGCCGGCCATCAGCCGGTGGTCGTCGGGGATCGCGCCCCAGCCCATTAGCGTCGGGATGACCGGCACGCCCGTTATCTCGGCGAATTCGATCAACAGATCCGACGCATCGGCGTTGATGATGCCGCCGCCGGCGACGATCAGCGGCTTTTCCGCGGCATTGAGCATCGCCAAGGCCTTTTCGGCCTGGGCGCGCGACATTGCCGGCTTGAACGGGACCAGCGGTTCATAGGCATCGATATCGAATTCGATCTCGGCCACTTGCACGTCGACCGGCAGGTCGATGAGCACCGGGCCCGGTCGCGACGAGCGCATCAGGTGAAATGCCTTCTGCAGCGCCATCGGCACGAGATAGGGCTCCATGACCGTGACCGCCAATTTGGCGACGGGTGCGGCTATGGCGGCGATATCGACCGCCTGGAAATCCTCCTTGTTGAGCCGTGCCCGCGGCGCCTGACCAGTGATGCACAGGATCGGGATGGAGTCCGCCGCCGCCGAATAGAGCCCGGTGACCATGTCGGTGCCGGCCGGGCCCGACGTGCCGATGCACAGCCCGATATTGCCTGATTTGGCTCTCGTGTAGCCTTCGGCCATATGCGAGGCCGCCTCGACATGGCGCGCCAGGATGTGGCGGATCGAGCCCCTCGCCTTCAGCGCCGAATAGAACGGATTGATCGCCGCGCCCGGCACGCCGAAGCCGCAGGAAACGCCTTCCTTTTCGAGAACGAGAACCGCTGCATCGACAGCGCGCATCCTGGCCATGTCCAGCCTCCTCAAGATTGTTGGTTGGTTGACAATGCCAGTGTCGTTTTCATTTTTCAATTTTTTCAGAATAATTTTTCATTTCGAGAAAACCGCTTCTATACACTGATTCGCCTGGCTTCTTCGTTTTCCATAAATCCGGCCATCAAAATCGATGAAAAAGTTTTTCATTGCGATTTCGGCGAAACCGGCGACAATGCCGCCATGGAAACCAGCGAAAAACGCCAGCGCGGCCGGCCGCGCGCTTTCAACGGTCCGTCCGAGGCCGGTTCTGTACAGTCGCTGGACCGGGCCTTGCGCATCCTGGCCATCGTCGCTGAAGGCAGTGGCCTGTCGCTGAGCGAGATTTCGGCGCGTAGCGAGCTCGCGGCGTCCACCGCCTACCGCATGCTGACGACGCTGCAGAACCACGGCATGGTCGAGTTCGATACATCGGACCAGCTGTGGTCGATCGGCGTCGAGACCTACCGCATGGGTGCCGCCTTCCTGCGCCGCCGCAAGCTTGTCGACCGGGCCCGCGTGGTCATGCAGGAATTGATGGAGAAGACCGGTGAAACCGCCAATCTCGGCGTCGCCGAGGACGATTGCGTCGTTTTCGTCAGCCAGGTCGAGACCCATCAGGCGATCCGCGCCTTCTTCCGCCCGGGCACGCGCAGTTCCTTCCATGCCTCGGGCATCGGCAAGGCGGTGCTGGCGCAGCTCGAGCCGGAACGCGTCGCCGCCATCCTGCGCAAGTCGGGCCTGCAGCGCTTCACCGACAAGACACTGTCCGACATTTCGGCCCTCGCTCATGACCTCGCTGTCATCAAGCACCGCGGCTGGTCGGTCGATGACGAGGAGCGGCATCCCGGCATGCGCTGCGTGGCCGCCGCCATCTTCAACGAATTCGGCGAGCCGATCGGCGGTATTTCCGTGTCCGGCCCGACGGTGCGGGTGACGCCGGAGCGGCTGGACGAGATCGGGCCGCTGGTGCGTGATGCCGCAGTTGAGGTGACCAAGATGATCGGCGGGATCCGGTCATAATGAGGAAAACGCTTGCGCTTTTGCTCACCGCTTCACTGTGCGGATGCGTGGCGACAGCGCCCGAGCCCGAGCCTGTCCCTCAGCAAGTCAACGAGATTCCGATCTCGCTTGCTTTGGAGGAGACAATCACGATCGGCATTCGTCAGCATTTGCAGGATCCTGCGTTCGCCAAATTCGGCACGATGCGTGCCGGCGAGCGAACGCTCGACGGCCGCCGCGAAATCCTGGTCTGCGGCCATGTCGCTGCAAAGACGTCGTCCGGTGGTCATACAACAGACCAACCGTTCGCCGCCAAGATCTATCCGGATGAAGGAAGCAGCTTCGAACTCATCGCCATGGGGGATCAATCGCAGAATGCGAGTGTTGCCAGCATCTGCCGTGCAGCGGGATTGCCGATCTCCAAACCGTAGCCCGCACCGCGGCGCGCTCAAATCAGGAAGGAGGGGCTGCGTACAGCCCCTCCTTTCCGTGTGGGCGTGCCTCCTCTTAAAGGCGGCAATAGTGGCGGTAGCCGTCATAGCCGACATAGGTGTCGGAGTACGGATCGTAACTGGCGTAGCGGTTGGCGCAGCGGCGGACGTGCCAGGAGCCACCCTCGTCGTCGACATAGACGGTGCGGGGCTGCTGGTTGAGCAGGCTGCCGAGCACGAACCCGCCGACGCCGGCGGCGATGCCGATGCCGATTTCGCGGTTGTGGTGATGGCTGTGGGCGGCCGACGGCTGGACGGTGCCGACCAGCGAGGTGGCGGCGACGGTGCTGGCGATGAGGGCAGAAGCGATTTTGCGCGTGAACATGACGATCTCCTTGTTTCGTTGCGAGAGGCGATCCATCCGCCTCTTGATCATCTGTCGTTTCGGCGCGGAAAAAGGTTCGAAAGAAATTTGGGATTTTCTTGAAGGCTGGAATCAGCCGATGGAAACCATGATCTGATCGATCGAGAGCTCAACGCAAAAAAGGGCGGCTGAAGCCGCCCTTTCCGCGAGGCAGGTCGTCTCGCTCAAAGGAAGATGATCACCTTCCCGTGGTGATGATGATGCTTGTGGTGATGATGCTTGTGGTGATGGTTCCACCACCACCAGGGCTTGTCGTGGTGCTTGTGATGGTGGTGATGATGGCCGTGAGCGGAGGACGACTGGACGGTACCGGCGAGCGCGCCGTTGGCGAGGAAGATGGCGACCAGGCCCGAAGTAAGAGTGCGCTTCAACATGATGATCTCCTTGATCGAGGCGATCATTCGCCTCTGGAGATCAGTTGCGGTGACGTGGTGAAAGGTTCGAAGGCTTTGGGTGAATTGTGAATAGTCAATGGTCCGAAAGGCGTTTGCCCATTCACCATTCATCCCATCCCAGTCACATGCCGCAGCCAAAACGCCATCGCGATAAAACCGACGATGGCGGCGATGCCGGTCCAGTCGACATTGGCGGCCTTCACGTCCCTGATGAGCTTCACCGCAAGCAGCCAGGCAATGACGACAAGCGGCAGGATGATGACAAGTCTGATCATGCGACACCCCGTTCGATGCGTTTGCACCTGAGAGATATGTAGGGATCGCATTGGCGGTTTTCAGCATGGCGGCCCGCCCACCTCGGCGGCGTCCATCAGCGATCGAAAACGGAGTTTTGTCTTTACTGGCGCACCAAATATGCTAACCGGAGCGCCGTGCCCTTGTAGCTCAGCTGGTAGAGCAGCGGTTTTGTAAACCGAAGGTCGGCGGTTCGATTCCGTCCGGGGGCACCACCCCTTCGCTCTTCGAGCTTCGGGTGGCAGGCCACCCAAAGCTCGTTAGACGAAGGAGGACTGCCGACGGTTCTATTCGGCGGAGCTGGCAGCACGACATCAGGCCAACTCGCAGCCGTCGGACCTTCTAGGAAAATGTCGCGGCCTGTATGGCCGCCGTATCGCCGAACGTGTTTCTCACCCTGACCGACCTGTATACATAGGCGGCCCAGATCCCTGTGACTATGAAGGATGCCAAAGGTGTAACCAGAGCCCCTCCGGCAAGCAAACGGTTTACCGGGACACCAAGCACAATCGATATCCAAACTGCGTCCAGTATGAACAAGAGAGGGATCGCAAACCACAGACATATGAACAGCTGCGGGAAGCGGTGGCTTCGCCGCAGCATCGAAACAAGCACGACCAGCTGAAGCACCAGAAATGCCAGATTGAGGGCTGCCTCGCCATAGATGGCCAAGGCCCCGTTGGGCACTGTAACAAGCTGTTGGTAGGTTTTGACCAGACTGGCCATATCGACAAGTGTGCGCAACGGCGAAAGGGACAGACTGATCGCCAGCAGGATCAGCCAGCCGCCGAACCCCACGAGGTCATCTGGGCTCTGTGAGGATTTGCGCGACGACCGGACGGCGAAGAAAACCGGCACACCAATCAGCAACAGAAGTATCAGCCATTGCCACATCTACCCACCCTCGAATGCATCCTTAGGTTGTTTAAATCGCACCTCTGGATTGTGCAAGCATTTTTACAGAGATCAAGGCATCGTAGAGATTTTCGGGTTTAGGTTTGCAGAGGACGCTTTCCGTCGCTCGCAATGGCCGCATCTCACCCCAGGTAAAAATGCCGCGGAAAGGCTTGGTGCAGCAGGAGCAGCATGGTCTTGCGCAGCACGTCGGTGTCGCGGCTGGACGGGTTGAGATGGTCCCAATACCAGGCGCCGTGAACCAGATAATTCAGGCTCTCCGACAGCGTGTCTATGTCGACGCCGGTGTAACCGCCGCTGCGCGAAATCTCGATCAGCAGTTCGCGCGCTTCGGCCGTGTAGGCGAGATCGCTCGGCAGGCCGATTTCATTGTAGATCTGCATGCTCTTGCGGTCGCTGGAAAAGACGACGAAGACCGAAACCCATTTTGGATGCTGCCGGGCAAAGCGCTGCGCGCAATCGACCGCGCCCAAGACCCGCTCGACCGGCGACAGGCCGGGCGCCCGCACCAGCGTCAGCCACAGCGCGTCATATTGGTCGCTGAGATATTGCAGGACGGCCCGGAACAGGTTCTCCTTGCTGCGAAAATGAAAGACCACCAGTGCGTTGGACGAGCCGACATGCCCGGCAATGCGCTGCATGGTGACGCTGGCCAGCCCCTCCTCCGCGATGAGCTCGATGGTGGCGTCGATGATGCGCTGGACGCTCGCTTCGCCGCGCTCGCGCCGGCGGTCCTTGGGCGCGGCGTCGTTCGCCGCACCCTTGGCCGCCTTGCTTTTTCCCGCATCCGGAGTGGCTATGCGTTGCGCCATTGTCAGGCCTTTCCCCGGCAGCCGAAACATCCCGCCGCTGCCTTGGCATGCCGGCGCCCTGCGGACTCACAGCGCCGGGCGTGTCCCGGCATTCGTGTACCACTGACCACGAGCCGTCTCATAGGCCATACCCGCCCGGAACACGTCAGCGTCGCTATAGGTGCGGCCGACAATCTGGATGCCTGTCGGCACGCCGTTGGCGGCGCGGCCCGACGGGATCGACAGAACCGGGCAGCGGCTCAGCATGTTGAACGGCGTCGTCATCACCCAGCCCAGCGACGGGTTCACCTCTCGTCCATTGATCTCGACCTTGCCTTTGGTCTGATCGAATTCCGCCGGCACTGCGGGAAGCGCATTGGTCGGGCAGATCAGCACATCGTATTTTTCCAGCAACGGCCCCAGCGTCTGGTACATCCTGGCCGCCACGTCCAAAGTTGCGACAAAGTCCGTGGCCTTCGACTTCTGGCCGTCCTGCGCAAACTGCCTGGCATAGCTGGTCATGTCCTTGCCGTGCTTGGCGAGCAGCGGCGACAGCGAGGCGCCGAAGAGATGTTCGAGATAGGCCATGCCGGCCTTGAGCACCTCGTCGCCCCAGCCGAGGTCCACCTCCTCGACGGTGGCGCCGAGCGAGCGGAACACATCGCAGGCAGCGAGCGTGTTCTTGCGCACGTCCGCATCCACCTCGAAGGACCCGAGATCCATGGAGAATGCGATCTTCCAACCCTTGATCGGCTTGTAGTCGAGCGGCAGGCGCAGTTTCGGGCGCAGCGTGGCGATGTCGAGCGGGCTCGGCCCGGCCATGACGTTCTGCAGCAGGATCGCATCCCCGACGTTTCGGGCCAAGGGCCCGGTGTGGCAGTAGAAATCGAGATTGAACGGCGGCTCATCGGGATTGCGGCCGTAAGGCGGCTTGAAGCCGACCAGGCCGCAGGCCGAGGCAGGGATGCGGATTGAGCCCGCTATGTCCGAGCCGGTTGCGATCGACGACGTGCCGGAGGCCAGCGTTGCCGCCGAACCGCCCGACGAACCGCCCGGCGTGAAATCCGGGTTCCAGGGGTTGCGCGTGACGCCCCAGCGCTTCGACCAGGTATAGCCGGCGCAGCTGAATTCGGGCGTCGCGGTGCGGGCGTGCACGATACCACCCGCCTTCATGACACGCTCGTTCATCGTCGAGGTATGGCCGCCAATGGCATCCTTCGACAGCAGCGAGCCATGCGAGGTCGGCTTGCCCTTGATGTAGCTCTCATCCTTGATGCCGATCGGCAGGCCCTCGAGCGCGCCGGTCCTGGCGCCTCTGGCGTATTTCGCCTCGGCTTTTCCGGCGAGATCCATCGCCTCGTCGAAATGCGTGAAGGTGAGGCAGTTGATCGTCGCCTTGGTTGCCTCGGCGCGGCGGATGGTGGCCTGCATCAGTTCCAGAGGCGACAGTTTCTTCGCCTTGAACAGCCGCAACGCCTCGCTGGCCGGCATGTAGCAAAGGTCGAGATCGGACATAAAAAATCTCCCGCGGCGGCTTTACGGCATCTGGCATTGGGGATGGCCGAGCCGCGATGCGCGGCCCGATGTTGGTCAGCTTCGGCCGGCGGCGCTGCTATTTCTGCAGATCGGTCCAGATCCTGGTGTAGAGCGCCTGGACGTCTGCGGGACAGGCCGACATGAATTGGCCCTTGTCGGCAAATTCGGCCGGAACATCCACTTCGGGCGCGCCCTTCATATCGGCCGGCAGGAAGGGCTCGGAGCCCTTGATGCCATTGGCGTAGTGCGCGAAGGCCGAGATCATCGCTGCATTCCTGGGGTCCATGATGAAATTCTGGAAGAGCTTGGCGTTCTCGACGTTCTTGGCATCCTTGAGCACCGCGACATTGTCCATCCAGATTGGAAAGCCCTCCTTGGGATAGCCGTAGACGATCTTGTCGTTCTCCAGCCGCTCGCGCAGCGATATGCCGTTCCAGTTGACGCCGGCGGCAATGTCGCCCCTGCCGAGACCGTCGACGGCCGCATAGTCGAGCGACAGCCATTTCGCTTTCGCCTCGATGAGCTTGTCATGCACCTTCTTCAAAAGCACCTTGTCGTCGGTGCAGTACTTACCGCCCTCATAGGCAATGGCGAGGAACATGATGTCTCCCATTTCGGGCACGACATTGATCTTGCCCACGAGTTCCGGCGGCGGATCGAGGAAAATCGCCGAGGTGTTCGGATCGCCCGCATAGACCGATTTGTTGACCGAGATGCCGGTCGTGCCCCATTGCCACGGCACCGAATATTTGCGGCCGGGGTCGAACGGCACGTCGACCCATCTCGGATCGACGTTTCTAAAGTTCTCCATCGTGTTGGGATCGGTTTCCAAGAGCAGGCCTTCGCTGATCCAGATCGGCATCACGCTGGCCGATGGAACGACGATGTCATAGCCGGAAGCGCCCTGGCGGACCTTGGCCAGAGCCGTATCGTTGGAGTCGTAGTCGGTGACGGTAACCTTGACCTTGTAGCTTTCCTCGAACTTCTTGATCAGGTCCGGGCTGGTGTAGTTGCCCCAATTGTAGATTTGGAGTTCGCCCTCGGCGCGGGCAATGCCGGTCATCGCCAGCAGCGACAGGCCGAGCGCCGTGGCGGTCGATTTCAACTGCATGCTTGTGTCTCCCATTGTTGGGACCGGCGGGATTGCGCCTCGAGTCCCTAAGTTCCCTTCGTCCTGGTGATCATTCACCGGCGAATGCCGGCTGACCAACTCGGTATCTCGGGCAACGGTATTAATTACTAAACATACAGTCAATATCTTTTAGCGACACAACTGCATCATCGGCACCGGCAGTGCGCCGGCGAAGCCGACATGATATGGTCAAGGTTGGGCCATTGATGAATTGGGGCAAGCCGTGGCGTGAGCGCCGCAGCCTGCAGGGCTTGGATCACGGTCATGCGCCTTTTTCTGGCGGTCGTGCTGCTGATGACCATGGCGCTCTTCTCCGCTGCGCGCGGCGAAGAGCGGATAGCGCTGGTTGTCGCCAATCCGGCCTCTGAGGGCTCACCGGCAATCGCCAACGCCGACCTCAGTGCCGAACTCGTTGCAGCGACACTACGATCGCTTGGCTTCACCGTCCGGCAGGTGTCGGATGGCGACCGCGCCGATGTCGCGCGCGCCATGCATGATTTCGCCCAATCCCTGGCCAATCCGGACTCCGTCGGCATCTTCTACTATGTCGGCCACACCGCGCAGGCCAACGGCAGGAACTATTTACTGACGCGCGGCACCCGGATCGATTCAAAGGAAACGGTCGACCAGACGGCATTGCCCCTCGATCTGTTCATGCAGGCGCTCGAGGCAACCCCGACATTGAAGGTGGTTCTGCTCGACAATCCCGGCGATGGCCACAACCCTACTTCCGGCGTGATGCAGGGTCTGGCGGCGGTCGATCCCCTCACCCACGCCATCGTCGCTCTGTCGGCCAAACCCGGAACCGTTGCACTGGACGAAGCCCGCCCCGTCACCGTATTTGCCGATGCGCTCACCGCTGCGCTGGTCAAGCGCGGCGCGGACATAGCCATCATCCTCGCCTCGGTCAGGCAAACCACTATCGACAAAACGTCAGGCGCCCAGTGGCCATGGATGGCATATGGCCGCTCGGCAGACGCTGCCTTTGTGCTGACGCCGGACCAGGTGGCCGGCGCGTCACCGGCGCTGCCGCTTGTACCGGAACCGGCACCGCCGGCGATGGCGAGCGGCGGCTACATCTCCGGGAGTGGCGGTTGGGAGCCTGATGGCAGCGACTACGCCGATGGCAGCGGTCAGGAGCCCTACCCCATGGACGTTGCCCCGGGCTCCGGCAGTCCCGATGCCGCGATGGGCGACAGCGCCAAGGAGGCGGCGCTCTACGAGGAATACAAACGCCAGGAACAGCAGCGCCAATTGCAGGAAGAGCAGGCTCGGCAACGATACGAAGAGGAAAAGCAACGTCTTGAAGACGCAGCTGCGGCCGCTGCCCAGAACAATCTCGGCGGGACCTATCCGCAGGATGGCGGAGCCACCGGCGCCGAACCGCCCCCCGATAAGGCAGGGATCCCCCCTGAGGACGGCATGACATCGGCCCCGCCACCCGCGACCGGCGCCGAAAGTCCGCCGGAGGCGCAGGCGCCACCGAAACCAGCGCCGCCGCCCATCGACCAGGCGCAAAGCCCTCCTTCCGGCGGCGCCCTTCCACAACCCGAGACGGGCGCTGTCGAGGTGGTGCGCCATCCAACCATCGATGCGCCGGATGAGATTGTCGCCGGCGAGACGGTGACCGTTTCGATCGCCCTTACCGAAGAGCAATTCACGCCCGAAGTGAAGGTGAAGGCAGCGCCGGGCTCGTCGGTGACGGAAGATGGCGCCCTGGCCATGGCGATGCCGGCGGGAACCGAGCAATGGCCGATCGATATCGATCTGTTCGCCTCCGGCTTCGATCTCGCTGACGGCGGCAAATGGAGCCGACGGACGACGCTCTACCGCCAGGGCGACAGCGACTTCGTCCGCTTCGACGTCAAGGCGCGGCCGATCGCCAAGGACAGCAAGCCGGCCCAGTTCATCGCGCGCATCTACAGCGCCGGGAGGTTCCTGGGATCGGCATCGCGGTCGGTTATCATTCGCCGCACCGCGCCTGTCGAGGCAGCCGCTCTGAGCGCCACAGCCGAACGCTCCGCAGCACCTGCCATGCTGATGCTGGCCGCAGCGGCGCCGCAGCCGGCGGTAACTGGCAATGTGACGCTCGGCGGCGCAGCCGGCGATGACGTCCCCGATCTCGACGTGACCATCCTCTATGACGATCCGAGCGGGCTGGGTTCGGGGCAGATCATCATCCATTCGCCGCATCTGGCCGGTCCGGTGACCGATACGTTCTCGACGCCACCTGAGATGGCGGCATGGCTGGACTCCGAATACCGCCGCCTGCTGCAGCTCGGATTGAGCCTGCGCGGCGCCGTTTCGCTGCAGCAGCCTGCCGCAAGCAGCGATACGGGGGCGCAAAAGCGCTTTGTCACGCTCGCCGCCGAAGGTTTTGGCGATGCGCTCTACCGCGACTATGTGCCGAAACCGTTCAAGGACGTGTTCTGGTCGCTGCGCGGCAAAGGCGAACTCCATTCGATCCAGATCACCTCGAACAGCCCGACGCTGCCCTGGGAATTGATCCGCCCGCGCAGCGTCGACGGCGCTATAGCCGACGGTTTTCTCGGCATGGGCTACCGGCTGGCCCGCTGGGCTCCGCGCAGCAGTGCCTCACAGGTCGACAACCCGCTCGACCGCATGACCTTCACCGGCGTCGCGGCCGTCGCGCCCTCCTATGTCGACAAGCGCTCGCTGCGCTTTCAGCAGGACGAGATCGCGGCACTGAGCAAGCTTGCCGGCTACCGCCGCTTCGATGGCGATTTCATCTCTTTCGAGAAACTGGTCGGCGAAGTCTCGACCGGTTTCATTCATTTCTCCGGCCATGGCGAGGTCAACCAGCCGAGCAGCGGCCGGCCGGTCTTTGCCATCGATCTCGTCGATCAGTCGCTCGACCCCGATACATGGGCCGCGCTGGTCGCGACCGCGCATGGCAAGGGCAATCCGTTCTACTTCTTCAACGCCTGCGACACCGGCCGTTCGCAGATGCTCGGCGGCTTCGTGCAGGGCTGGGGTCCGGCAGTGCTGGCGGGCGGCGCTTCCGGCTTCATCGGCGGCATGTGGCCACTGACCGACCGCGCGGCAGCGGCCTTCTCGACCGATTTCTATGGCGGCATCAGCACGCGGATCAAGGACGGGCCGGTCTATCTGGCCGAGATCCTGCAGGATGTCCGCAGAGAATTCTACCAGACCGGCGATCCGACCTATCTCGCCTACACATTCTACGGCAACGCCAATCTGAGGATTATCGCGCAGTAGGCGACGGATCGTCGTTGGCAGATTGGCTTCAGCCTACAACGCGTTTTGCGGGCATGGCACGCCGGCGTCGCCGCAGCGTGAGGCCATCGGCCTGGAGCTCATGTCTTCGGACTGCCGCACAAGCTCCGCAAAGAGAAGGGCGAAACTTCCCATCACAAGGAAGACGATAATCAGGCGTGTCACCGGCAATAGACAGGTCTCGACTGGCTAGCCCCCCAGCCACCCATCCTCTGTCGGCTAACATGATCGATCAGGCTTTACGAGTGTTTAAGCTCGCTCTTAACCATCACATTCGCCGTTCCGGCGACATGAAGCGCGAGCCGCCGATTTCGTTTCGCCGCGGCCGCAACTGCGCCGGACGATGCCTCCCTTTGCAGATGCGCTTGCCCATGCTACCCCACGCAACCGCCGCCGACCGCCATCGGCCGACCGCCATCGGAATGTCATGAGCAAAGCCAATCTCGCCTTCGTCTCCTCCGACACTGCCGATGCCAAGGCGGCGATGGAGAGCCTGTCGGCCCGCTATGGCCAGGCATCCTTCGACGACGCCCAGGTGGTGGTGGCGCTGGGTGGCGACGGCTTCCTGCTGCAGACCTTGCGCGACACGATGAGCACGGGAAAGAAGGTCTACGGCATGAACCGTGGCACCATCGGCTTCCTGATGAACGAGTACCGCGTCGGGGGCCTCACCGAGCGCATCGCGGCCGCCGTCGCCGAAACGATCCGCCCGCTGGAAATGCTGGCGTTGACGCATGAGGGCGAGACGGTTTCGGCACTCGCCATCAACGAGGTGGCGCTGTGGCGTCAGTCCTACCAGACGGCAAAGATCCGCATCACCGTCGACGACCAGGTCCGCATCGAGGAACTGAACTGCGACGGCGTGATGATCGCGACGCCGGCCGGCTCCACCGCGTACAATCTTTCGGCGCACGGGCCGATCCTGCCGCTGGATGCGCCGTTGCTCGCGCTGACCCCGGTCAGCCCGTTCCGGCCGCGCCGTTGGCGGGGTGCCTTGTTGTCAAACAAGGCGACCGTACGCTTCGATATTCTGGAGTCGGAAAAGCGCCCGGTGAACACCGCCGCCGACCACACCGAGGTCAAGGCGGTGGCTTCCGTAACGGTCCGCGAATCGCCGACTGCGACGGCAACGCTGCTGTTTGATCCCAACCATTCGTGGAACGAACGCATTCTCGCCGAGCAGTTTCGCTATTGAGCCGGCGCAAAGAGTGACTACCTAATTAAGCATCGCGATTAAGCTTACGTTTTCACAATCGTGCCAATCCCGCCCGTTTCTGTTGACAAATCGCGGGCTTGCGCCTAATCGCAATACCAATCTTGCAGGCACGCTGTGCTTGCCGCGACGGATGCCGTTGCGCTTCCCCGAACCAGCCAAAGACAGCAACTCTTGTCCTCAGACACCACGACCGCTCTAGAAGCGTTGACCTTTTCAGACCTCGGCCTGTCGCCCAAGGTCCTTTCCGCAGTCACCGATGCGGGCTACACCGTGCCGACGCCGATCCAGGCTGGCGCCATCCCGCATGCCTTGCTCGGCAAGGATATTCTGGGCATAGCACAGACCGGCACCGGCAAGACGGCTTCCTTCGTGCTGCCGATGCTGACCCGCCTCGAAAAAGGCAGGGCCCGTGCCCGCATGCCGCGCACGCTGATCCTCGAGCCGACGCGCGAGCTCGCCGCGCAGGTCGAAGAGAATTTCATCAGATACGGCAAGAACCACAAGCTCAACATCGCGCTGCTGATCGGCGGCGTCTCCTTCGACGAGCAGGACAAGAAGCTGGAGCGCGGCGCCGACGTGCTGATCGCCACGCCCGGCCGTCTGCTCGATCACCGCGAGCGCGGCAAGCTGTTGCTCAACGGCGTCGAGATCCTCGTCATCGACGAGGCCGACCGCATGCTGGACATGGGCTTCATCCCCGACATCGAGCGCATCTGCGAGATGATCCCGTTCACCAGGCAGACGCTGTTCTTCTCAGCGACCATGCCGCCGGAGATCACCAAGCTCACCGAGAAATTCCTGCATGCGCCGGTGCGCGTCGAGGTGTCCAAGGCGGCATCCGCTGCCACCAACATCATCCAGCGCCTGGTCAAGTCCGGCTCCAAGCCGTGGGACAAGCGCGAGACGCTACGCAATCTGATAAAGGCCGAAGACGCCGAGCTGAAGAACGCTATCATTTTCTGCAACCGCAAGGTCGAGGTCGCGGAGCTGTTCCGCTCGCTGTTGAAGTATGACTTCGACGCCGGCGCCCTGCATGGCGACATGGACCAGCGCGCCCGCATGCAGATGCTGGCCAATTTCCGCGATGGCAAATTGCGCTATCTCGTGGCGTCCGACGTCGCCGCGCGCGGCCTCGACATTCCCGACGTCAGCCACGTCTTCAACTACGACGTGCCGATCCACGCCGAAGACTATGTCCACCGCATCGGCCGCACCGGCCGCGCCGGACGCTCGGGCAAATCCTTCACCATCGCCACCAAGTCCGACACCAAATACATCGACGCCATCGAGCGGCTGATCGGCAACAAGATCGAGTGGCATGACGGCGACCTGTCGACCGTGGTCGCCAGCGAAGGCGGCGAGGACGAAGCGCCCCGCCGTGGCCGTGGCGCTCCGCGCCGCGCCGGCCGCAAGGACGAGGACCGCAAGCCCCATGATCGCAAGGACGGTGGCGAGCGCAAGCCGCGCGAACGCCATGCCAAGCGCAGCGACGACGCGACGGCGGCAGATACCGCACGCGAGGAACAGCCGATGGTAGCCGAGGCCGCGGTCGCCGACATCGGCGAACGGCATCAGCGCAAGGAAGCGATCCGCTCCGAAAACAGCGATCGCAAGGTCTCCGACCGCAACAACGAGAACCGCGCCCCGGAACGCGGCGACACAAGGCCGCAGCGCGCCAGCGGCAACAGCCGCCCTGCCCGCGGCAACAACCGCGGTGAAGACAATGACGGCACCGTCGGCTTCGGCGACGACATGCCGGCCTTCATGAAGATCGTCGCCAAGGTCTGATCCCATGAGCCGCGGCGTCCCGAGGACGCGCGGCTTGCCTGGACGCGACGGGGATGTGAGATCTGGAGCCCGCTCCAGGATCAGTCGGCGCCATGCGCGGTAATCGCAAGACAGGCTCGATCTACCCGATCGCTTCCGGCCTGGAGGGCTTAAATAGCCCGTCGATGCTACAGGCTTTTCAGTTCCAGGCGGGATGCCAATAAATCCAGAAATGCCCGAACCTTGGCCGAAGATGACCGGCCTTCCTGCCACAAGGCATGGATCGGCACCGGTGCCGGCTCGAATTCCGTCAAAACCAGTTCGACGAGACCGTCGTCGACCAAATGTCTTATCTGCCACAGAGGCGAGAAGCCCAAACCCAGTCCGTGGATTGCGGCGGCATAGACCGAGGTCATCAGATTGGAGCGAAAAGCGCCTGCGACCTTCACGGTCCGGGGTTTCCCGTCGATCTGAAACGTCCATTCACCTGGACGCTCGTTAGCGGTTCTGATGATGCAACTGTGCTCACTCAGCTGGAAGGGATGGGCCGGCCGGCCGCACCGCGCGAAATAGGAAGGCGCGCCGAACGCAACGCGCCGCAACGCCCCCAGGCGTTTGGCTTTCAAGTTGGAATCCGGCAAATCGCCGATGCGTATTGCCAGGTCGAGACCTTCGGCGCCAAGATCGGCAAATCCATCGGAAAGTTGAAGATCGACCTCGACCCGGGGATATGTCCGCATGTATTCCGCGATGACAGGCATCAGGACGTTTGGGCCAAACAGAACCGGCGCCCCGATGCGCAGGACGCCTGCCGGCTCCGATCGTCGATTGATCGCCTGAAGTTTTGCGTCGTTTATTTCGTCGACAGCGGGTTTGATCCGGTTGAAAAAGGCTGCTCCGACTTCACTCGGTGTCGAGCGACGCGTTGTCCTGTGGATCAACTCGACGCCGACTGATTGCTCCAGTACCGCCAGGGACCGGCTGACCGACTGCAGCGAGCGGTTCAGCCGATGTGCGGCCGTCGTCAGACTTCCATGCTCGACGATCGCGATGAAAGCCTCGAAATCGTCCATCCGGCTCATGTATTCTCCCGATCTTCGACATAATATATCGCAAAAACGGGTAATTGTAACGACAAGTGCGACGTCGTACCTCTCTGCAAGTTGTCCCGCGAGGACAGGCTTGATGGAAGGGAATCGTCATGCAAGTAGCCAATCCAACTGTTCTGGTTGTTGGTGCCACAGGCCGAGTTGCGGGACTTGTCGTGCCTGAACTTGTCCGCCGCAATGCCAATGTTCGAGCGCTCGTTCGCGACCCTGCGAATGCCGAAAAGGCCCGGAAGCTGGGGGCATCCGAGGTAGCGACAGGAGATTTGCGAAATCGTCAGAGCCTCGAAAGGGCGGTCGAGGGCGTCGACGGCGTCTTTCACATTGGGCCGGCTTTTGCTCCCGATGAAGCAGCCATGGGCGTTGCCATGGTTGAGGCCGCCACGCGAGCAGGAGTTCGAAAGTTCGTCTTCTCGTCGGTGATCCAGCCTACCAATACGCGACTGAAGAACCATGCCAGCAAGGTGCCTGTCGAGGCTGCTCTCTACTCGACAACGATGGAATATACGATTCTGCACCCTGCCAATTTCATGCAGAACCTCGCAGCGGCCTGGCCGTCCGTCGTTGAACACATGGTGTTTTCTCGGAACCGTTTCCAAAGACGGCGAAGCTGGCCCGCGTCGACTACCGCGATGTCGCTGAGGTGGCGGCGATCGCCCTAACCGAAGCGCGATTGTCCTACGCGACCCTCGATCTGTGCGCTGACGGCATGCACAGCCGGGAAGACATCGTTGCGATGATGAGTGAGGAACTTGGCCGACCCATCTCTTCTGGTGAGCCGACATTTGGCGAGTGGGCGGCCGAGGCACGCCTTCCCTACAATGAGCGCCAAATGCAGGTGCTGGCCAAAATATACGCCCACTACGCCCACTATGGCCTTGGTGGGAACAGTCTGACATTGCGCGCCGCCCTGGGCCGCGAACCGCGTTCGTTGCGCGGCTTTATTCGAAACCTTGCCCAGCAAATGGCGCAGGCCGCCTGACTGCGCCCAGCCGCGCATACTTCCACTCTTCGAGAAGGTGATATTTGATGCGACCGTCATCCCACAAGGTTTTGAAATCGAGGAAGCTACCGGCCTCTTACAATGTGCTGGTAATGCCATTCGTACTTTCCATCCTGATGTCGTGCATTGTTTCCGCGGTAGCGACGCTGATCAATGCGGGCTGGACAACCGGTTTCGTGGCGACCTGGCCGTATGCATGGGGAGCATCATGGCTAGTGGGCTTTCCAAGTCTGCTGCTGGTCTTGCCGATCGTGCGCCGTATCGTTGCGGCAATTGTCGATCAGCCGACCTCGTAGGCCTTGATTACAGAGTCCGACATGCCAAACAAAAACGGCCCTTGCGGGCCGCTTTTACCTTCGACTGACGGCTCGCAGCGCCATTGTCGGCTTCCGCGACCAGATACCCGTCTTCAAGCGGGCAGCCTTCATGCGCGCCGGCCCTCATGCCGATCGTCGTCCGAGCCTGATCCCGAGCGCTCTCAAATGCAGCCGGCCAGCTTGCACTCTTGGTACGCTCCTATCCTGGCCCGTCCGTCACATCGGGCCGGGCATCATCTTGGTCGGTTTTTCCAGCATCGGAAACTCTGCCTTGCTGCATTTCACGTTCGGGTTGGTCGGACTGAACATGCCGTTCGGATTGTCTCTGAACAGCCAAGCATGAAGGTCGTAGTGGACGAACTCCCTCGGAATGAGCGGATAGTGCCCTTCCATCGGTCCCATGAAGGTCTGGCCAAATAGTTTTGGAGGTTCCTTGGTGTCTGGCGTCAGGGGCACCAGCCATTCCACGCCAACCAATCTCAAGCCTTTCTTGGTCGGCTCGTAGATCAGCACATTGGGGCGCATCGGATCGAGTTTCTGACCGACACTCGGGACGTTGACGAAATGGATGCCCATAGCGCCCTTCGGATAGTCCATTGCGCCCTCGATCCTGTCCCCGCTGTAATAGACACACCCGACAGTCGACAGATAAAGGTCGCGGACGGCGACCGTGTAGTCCTCATATTTGGCGAGCGATTTCTTCAAAGCTTCGATGTCGGCTTTGTTGGCGTCCTCGGCTCGAGCCGTGGCGGCTGCGCACCAAGCTGAGGCCAGACCTGTCAAAATGAGGACGCCGCAGCGCCCAAGACGAGCTGTTCTTGTCATGCATTCCTCCCAGATTTCCTTATCTGGCCGTGCAGGACCGGGGCCGACTAAGTGACTGCGCGGCCGTTTGTATCGCCCCATCCCCTCTGGAACCGCGCCAATGCTAATCCCTTCAAAGGTCTCCGGAAAGGGATTATTAGAAATCTCTAATGCATTAGACCTTTTGGCGGACCACAGGAGCCCAAAAAGAAAGCGGCCCCTTGCGGGGGCCGCCTTCGCATTTCGATGCCGAACAATTCAGGTCAGCGGCGAAAGCTGGATCTCGACGCGCCGGTTCTGCGCACGGCCGGCCGCCGTTCCATTGGACGCGATCGGACGGGTCTTGCCGAAACCGGTGACGGCGAAGCGGCGCGAATCGACACCTTGGCCCGAGAGATAGTTGGCGACCGCCAATGCACGGCGCTGCGACAGATCGAAATTGTGTTCGTCGCCACCGGTCGAATCGGTATGGCCGAACACGTCGACCGTGGTCTGCTTGAACTTCTTCAGCACCAGCGCAACCGAGTTCAGCACCTGGTAGAAGCCGGGCTTCACCGCATCCTGGTCGACGTTGAAAGTAATGTCGGACGGCATGTTGAGGATGATCTGGTCGCCGGTGCGGGTGACGCTGACGCCGGTGCCTTCGAGTTGGCGGCGCAGTTCAGCCTCGTTCTGGTCCATGGTCGCGCCGATGGCGCCGCCGGCCAGCGCGCCGATACCGGCGCCGATCAGCGCGTTGCGGCGGTCATTGCCGCCGGCAAGCAGGCCGAGGCCCGCACCCGCCAGGGCACCAAGGCCGGCGCCGGCTGCGGTGTTCGAAACCTTCTGCTCGCCGGTGTACGGATCGGTCGTGGTGCAGGCACTCACCAGCACAGCCGTCGCAACGGCGACGAGCACAGTCTTTTTCATAAGGATCGTCCCTCTCCAAATCGCGGCCTTTGCGGCTCGCGCATATAAGCCCTTCTCCGGTCTTGTAACATGAAATGCGGCGAAAAACCGAGCGGCGAAAGCGGCTTTTCCCCGCTCGCGCCACTCTTCCGCTTCGGCGGTTGGCGCTGGCCTACCAGAGGTTCTTGCCGTCAATGACGACCACTTCGACCTTGTCGAGGTCGAAATCATCGAACAGCCGCGAATTGACTGATATCTTGGGATTGTCGAAGTCCGGTTTGCCGGTCGACCAGTCCGGCGTTTCGGTGAAGGTGCCGCAGCCGCAAATGGCGCAAAACCCGTGTTTGACGGTCTTCGATCCCCATTGATAGAAGGAAACGTTTTCCGGCGAGCTGGTGAGCTTGAATTGCGACGGAACGTAGTAAGCCCACAGCGAACCGCGCTTGGAGCAGAACGAGCAGGTGCATTGTGTTACCGTCTCGGGCGCCTCCGAAACCTCGAACGTCGTCGCCTTGCAATGACAGCTGGCCTTGATGGTCATGAAAAGCCTTCCTCTCCGTTGCCCGCCACCCATGCGGCAAGGCACCATAAAGGAAGGCTCCTGACAACTGTCTGTCAGCAGGCTCCGGTCGACCGAGCCGACCGGCGCTCTGGCTAAAGCGGGCCCGTCGTCACCTCCCAATTGTCGTCACCTGCCGATATAGGCGGCCAGTTCGTCCGGCGTCCCGTTTGGGAAAGCCTGTTTCAGAAAATCCAGGAACGCCGACACGCGCGCGCTGAGCAGCCGCCGCGAGGGGTAGAGCGTCCATAGAGAAATTTCGGGGCCGTCGATATCCCCCCAATTCACCAGTGTGCCGTCAGCCAGGTCGTGGGCCACCAACGAAATGGGAAGCCGTCCTGCGCCGACGCCGGCTCGCACCGCATCGCGGACCATGATGAGCGTCGACAAGGCGAGGACCGGCTCGATTCTAAGTGTTGCCCAGCCACCTGGTGTCTTCACCTGCCATGTTTGCCGCTCGCCTGTCCCGCGCGCAACGCCAGGAGCGGCGAGCCCATCGGCCGGGCGAGGAAGGTCCGGGCTCGCGACAACGACCAGGCGGTCGCGGAGAAACGCCCGTCCGACCAGGCTTTCATCGGGATCCGGATTGACCCGGATTACCAGATCGTAGCCTTCCTCGATCATGTCGACATGCCGGTCTTCGGTGGTCACTTCAAGCCTCACCTCAGGATACCTCAGGGCAAATCCCGCAGCGACCCTCCCCATTGCAGTCTGCGAAAAATGCAAAGGCGCGCTGATCCGCAATCTGCCCTTGGGTCTCTGACCGCCCGAGGCAATCGCCGATGCCGTCTCGTCCAGCTCGGCAAGCAACGCCCCCGTCCGCTCGAAGAGCGCCCGTCCTTCTTCGGTCAGCTTCAGGTTACGCGCACCCCGTTCGAACAGACGCAGATCGAGACTGCTTTCCAATTCGCCAACGCGCCGGGACAACGTTGCCTTGGGTCGGCCGGTGGACCTTGCCGCTTTGCCGAAGCCGCCATGGCGAGCCACGAGGTTAAAATCGGCAAGGGCTAAAAGATCCATGACTGTCCCACCAGTGAGACGACGTGTCTAAAATTGCCGTCTACTGGGCTCTTTGTGAGCCACACATATTGGGGCTGTCAAGCAACCCAACAGGAGAAAATCCATGACCATTCTCGTTACCGGCGCCACAGGCAATATCGGCCGCCAAGTCGTCGAACAGCTCGCCAAGCGCGGCGCCGATGTGCGTGCTCTCGTGCGCGATCCGTCGAAAGCCAGTTTTCCGGCAGGCGTATCCGTCGCGCAAGGCGACTTTCTCGATGTCGATTCGCTGCGCAAAGCCATGTCTGGCGTTTCCACGCTGTTTCTCTTGAACGCCGTGGTGCCGGACGAATTCACCCAGGCTTTGATCGCCTTGAACGTCGCCCGATCGGCCGGCATCGAGCGGATCGTCTATCTCTCGGTGATCCACGCTGACGTCTATGTGAACGTGCCGCATTTCGCGGGCAAGTTCGGCGTCGAGCGAATGATCGAGCAGATGGACTTCAAAGCTACGGTCTTGCGCCCGGCCTACTTCATCCAGAACGATCTGACGGTCGAAGACGTCATCACCGGCTACGGCACCTACCCAATGCCGATCGGCCCCAAGGGTCTCGCCATGATCGACGCCCGCGATATCGCCGAGATCGCCGCCCTTGAGCTGCTGCGTCGCGAACAGTCCAAGGAGCCGCTTGCGTTCGAGAGGATCAACCTCGTCGGTCCGCAGACACTGACCGGGACGGACATTGCCGCAATCTGGTCAGACGTACTCGCCCGTCCGATCAGCTACAGCGGCGACAATACGGAGGGTTTTGAGCAAAATCTCAAGCAGTTCCTGCCCGCCTGGATGGCCTACGACATGCGCCTGATGGGCGAGCGTTTCTTTACCGACGGGATGCTGCCCGAGACCGGCGACGTCGAGCGCCTGACGGCACTTCTGGGTCGCCCACTGCGGCCGTATCGCGACTTCGCCTCAGCACTCGCTGCTGCCGTCTGACGCAAGCGCCTTCAGCACCAAGGTCCGATGAGAACTGCCAACAGAACTCAGTAGGAACGCGGTGGCACGAACAGGCAGATCGTCTTGCCTGCGTCGAGGCCGGCCTGGTGCGCGCACCAGTGGAAATCGCCGTCGGGTGAGTCCTTGACCCGCTTGTCGCTCATCGGAACGACCTCCCCCGTTCCGGCGATGACATAGCCCTCCGGCTTTTCCAGCACCTCGCCGGTATGGGTGGTGCGGCAGTCGTAGTTTGCACAGCAGGCGAAGGGATAACTCCAGCCTTGCGGCTTCGCCGCCGTGGGCTTGGCGTCATGGGCGAAGGCGGGTGCGGTCAGCACCGCCATCGCAAGCATCGCGATGGCAAAGATCGGGGTCACGAACATTGAAAACAGGAGTCGGCCAGCCGGTTGAACGGCTCTGGCCGATCGGAGAGTGGCAGCAGACATGGAAGCGTTCCTTTCAAACGAGCATCAAGCGTTTCGCTTGCCCGTTCCCGGAACGTGTCTTCCCAGTGGCCGGATCGTCAGGTCGCAGATATGCCGCGTCCGGCCATAAATGCTTTTTCTCTTCCAGCCCTCGGATGCTGGGCTGATTCCTTGGCCGGCGCAAGAAGTTGCTGCGCGAGGCCGCACATCTACGCCGCTATCTGCAACCGCTGACGAGATCCAAGGCCAGGCTCAAATCCCGGCAGACGGGCAACGAAACAACGGGATTGGCCGTATGTGGTTCCAGCCTATACTTCGCCTGGACCGGCGACCACATGCCCTTCATATTGCGGCAAGTCGTCGGCGATGGTGAACCATGGCGCTTTGGAGCCGACGAAGATGTGCGCGGTCGGCCGGATCGTCGGATCGTCGACCAGCGTGCCCATGGCGACATGGACATAGGCGCCGTCGCGGACCAGCGAATACAGCAACGAGCCGCAGCGGCTGCAATGCGCATCGTGGCCGCTGTCATCGCCGAAATGGATGAGCCCGTGATGCCCTTCGGCAAGGGCAAGTTTCTCGCGCTCGATGCCGGCGAAGGGCTTGAAGGCGGAACCTGTGGTGCGCCGGCAGTTCGAACAATGGCAGATCGCGGCATAGACGAACTCGTCCGCCACTTCATACTGAACCGTGCCGCAAAAGCATTTGCCGGTGAGCCTGCGAGTCATGGTTCCTCCTTCGCTCCCCCGCCAAGGGATGTTCTTATTCAAGAAAGTGGCGGAAGCGCAGGTATCATCCATTCGCAGGCCGGCCTCAGCTGAATATGAACATATCCTAGTCGAGGTCGGCCACGGCTTCACCGGCACCGCCCTCGATGCGCTGCGACAACGAGGCTTCCATGAAGTCGTCGAGGTCGCCGTCGAGCACGCTCGACGGGCTGGTGCTCTCGACGCCGGTGCGCAGGTCCTTCACCAACTGGTAGGGCTGCAGCACATAGGAACGAATCTGGTGACCCCAGCCGATGTCGCTCTTCGACGCTTCTGTGGCATTGGCCACCGCTTCGCGCTTCTTCAGCTCTTCCTCGTAAAGGCGCGAGCGCAGCATTTCCCAGGCCTTCGCCTTGTTCTTGTGCTGCGAGCGTTCGGCCTGGCAGGCAACCGCGATGCCGGTGGCGATATGGGTGATGCGAACCGCCGAGTCCGTGGTGTTGACGTGCTGGCCGCCCGAACCGGATGAGCGGTAGGTGTCGATGCGTACATCGGATTCCGAGACGTCGATCTCGATCCTGTCATCGACGACCGGGTAGACCCAGACGCTGGAGAAGGACGTGTGGCGGCGCGCATTGCTGTCATAGGGTGAAATGCGGACCAGGCGATGAACGCCCGACTCGGTCTTCAGCCAGCCATAGGCATTGTGGCCCTTGATCAGGAGCGTGGCGGACTTGATGCCGGCCTCTTCGCCGTCATGGACTTCCAGCACTTCGACCTTGAAACGGCGACGCTCGGCCCAGCGCGTGTACATGCGCAGAAGCATCGAGGCCCAGTCCTGGCTCTCGGTGCCGCCGGCGCCGGCATGGACTTCGAGATAGGTGTCGTTGGCGTCGGCCTCGCCCGACAGCAGCGTCTCGACCTGGCGGGCCTTGGCCTCGCCCTGCATCGAGCGGAGGGCTGCTTCCGCCTCGGCGATCACGCTCTGGTCGCCCTCTTCCTCACCCAGTTCGATCAGGCCGATATTGTCTTCCAGCGCCTGAGTCAGGCTTTTGACGCCGGCGATCCCGTCTTCGAGGCCCTGGCGCTCGCGCATCAGCTTTTGCGCTTCCAGCGGATCATTCCAGAGGCTGGAATCCTCGGCGCGCACGTTCAGGTATTCAAGCCGCTTTATAGCCTGATCCCAGTCAAAGATGCCTCCTCAGCAGGGTGATCGCCTGCCTGATCTCGTCGACAATATTCTGCGTTTCCGCGCGCATGGCTGGTTGTTCTGTCCTGTTTTTGAAGTGGCGCTTGGGTCGGCGCGATACATAGGCACGGCATTGCTGCCTGTAAAGCGAAATGGGCCGGCTCAACAAGCCAGCCCACTCGACGTAAAAAATCAGGTCGTCAGTAGAGTCCGCCGCCGGGTGCCTGGATGGCTTCCGTAGCCTGCGGCGATAGCGGTCCGCCGGCGCCGTTGGACCCGTCGGCGCCCATGCCGATCACCCAATAGCTGTCGGCTGGGCCGGTGCCGGGCTTGAAGGCTTCGATGATGGTGCCGGGATCGCCCGACGCGGCACGCATGCCGGTCTTGCGGTTGATCGCGACCAGGTTCATGCCTTCCGGCACCTTGAAGTCGACATTGGGCGTGCCGTCCAGCGCAACGCGCATGAAGTCCTTGAAGATAGGCGCCGCCAGACCACCGCCGGTGGCGCCATGGCCGAGACCGCGTGGCGTGTCGTAACCCATGTAGAGGCCGACGACGAGGTTCGGCGTATAGCCGATGAACCAGGCGTCTTTCTCGTCATTGGTCGTTCCGGTCTTGCCGGCGATGTGGCGGCCAAGCTCGGCGATGGTGGCGCCGGTGCCGCGCTGGACGACGCCTTCCATCATCGAGGTGATCTGGTAGGCGGTCATCGGATCGAGCACCTGCTCGGAATTGTCGACCAGTTCCGGTTCGGGCTGGTTGTTCCATTCGGGCGCATTGCAACCTTCGCAGCCGCGCTCGTCCTGCTTGAACACGGTCTTGCCGTAGCGGTCCTGGATGCGGTCGATGAGCGAGGGTTTGATCGACTTGCCGCCATTGGCCATGATCGAATAGGCCGACACCATGCGCATCACCGTCGTCTCGCCGGAACCCAGCGCCATCGGCAGATACGGCGCCAGATGGTCGTAGACGCCGAACCTCTCGGCATATTCCACCACCAGCTTCATGCCCATGTCGTTGGCGAGCCGCACCGTCATCAAATTCCGCGACTTTTCGATGCCGGAACGCAAGGTCGCGGGACCGGCCACCGTGCCGTCATAGTTCTTCGGCGTCCAGGTCGTGGTGCCGCTCTGGATGGTGATCGGTCCGTCCATGATCACCGAGGCCGGCGTATAGCCATTGTCGAGCGCGGCCGAATAGACGATCGGCTTGAAGGACGATCCCGGCTGGCGCATCGCCTGCGTGGCGCGGTTGAACTCCGACTGCGCATAGGAGAAGCCGCCGACCATGGCCAGCACGCGGCCGGTATGTGGATCCATGGCGATCAGGCCGCCCTCCACTTCCGGCACCTGGCGCAACGTGTAGGCGCCTTCCGACCCTTCGTTCTTCTGCACGAAGATGACGTCGCCGGGCTGCAGTACATCGGCCGGAGACTTGGCCTTGACCGTCTTGCCATCGACCACATGGCGCATGGCAAAGCTCATGTCTTCCTTGCTGACGGCGCCTTCGACGCGTTCCTTGACGATGTCGCCTGATATCTGCCGCGTCGGCTGCAGGCCGATGGAAAGGCCGGTCGCCGAGCTGTCGAGCACGACGGCAAGCGACCATTCCGGCACGTCTTCCAGCCCCTTGACGTTGCCCAGCGCCACGCCCCAGTCGCCGGAAGCATCGATATGCGTCACCGGTCCGCGATAGCCGCGCAGCGTGTCGTATTTGAGCAAGCCGTTCTGCATCGACTTGCGGGCGATGAGCTGGATCTTCGGATCGAGCGTCGTGCGCACCGAAAGGCCGCCCTCATAGAGCGCGTTCTCGCCATAGCGCGAGATGATCTGGCGGCGCACTTCCTCGGTGAAATATTCACCCGCAAACAGATAGGAGCCATTGCGGCGCGGCGTCACGCCAAGCGGCTCGGCCTTGGCCTTGTCGCCTTCCTCGCGCGTCACGTAGCCGTTCTCGACCATCTGGTCGATGACCCAGTTGCGGCGCTCGATGGCGCGGTCGGCATGCTTGAAGGGATGGTAGTTGTTGGGCCCCTTCGGCAGCGACGCCAGATAAGCGGCTTCCGCGACGGTGAGTTCGTTGACCGACTTGTCGAAATAGGTCAGTGCCGCGCCCGCAACGCCATAGGCGCCGAAACCGAAGAAGATTTCGTTGAGATAGAGCTCAAGGATGCGGTCCTTCGAATAAGCCTGCTCGATGCGGAAGGCCAGGATCATCTCCTTGATCTTGCGCTCGTAGGTCTGGTCCGAGGACAAGAGGAAGTTCTTCGCCACCTGCTGGGTGATGGTCGAGGCGCCGACCTGGCGCCTGCCCGAACCCAGATTCTGCAGGTTGACGTAGATGGCGCGGCCAAGCCCGGTGATGTCGATGCCGGGATGGTTGTAGAAATTCTTGTCCTCGGCCGACAGGAACGCCGCCTTGACCCGGTCCGGAACCGCCTGGATCGGTAGATAGAGCCGCCGTTCGCGCGCATATTCGGCCATCAGCGAGCCGTCGGAAGCATGGATGCGGGTCGTCACTGGCGGCTCGTACTTGGCCAGAACCTCGTAGTCGGGCAGGTCTTTCGATAGATGGCTGATGTATATCGCCACGCCCGCGGCGACGATAAGCGCCAGCGTCGTGCCGATACCAAAGAAATAGCCGATAAGACGAATCATGCCCGCTCCAGTCCGAGGTCCGGGAATTTCCTAGACGAAGCCGCCTTTCGCGCAAGCCTTCGCAACTGTCCCGATCCGTGATGGAAAACCCATGTCGCCACCATGTGGGCAAAATACGGCAGTGCCCGGTTTAGGCATCCCCCACCTGAAATAAAAGCGCCTGGTGTTGTCGTCGTGCAACGCTGCCTCCGGTCGTGGGCGGCGGCGACCATCTCAGCCTCCGGTTCCCGTTCCCATCTTGGCGGAGGCAAACAGGGCGACGGCGTTGGTGATGCTCTCCGCCGCCTTGCCGCGCCAGTCGGCGTCGAGCAGTTGCGCTTCATCCTTGGCGTTGGAGAGATAGCCGAGTTCCACCAGCACCGACGGCACATCGGGCGCTTTCAGCACTTTGAAACCGGCCGAACGCTGCGGATTGTTGATCAGGCCGACGCTGGTGGACAACTGGCCGACCAGAGTGTGGGCAAAGCTCATCGAGAAATTATGCGTCTCGCGGCGGATCAGGTCGATCAGTATGTCGGTGACTTCCTTGTTGTCGTCCTTGATCACCATGCCGGCGAACTGGTCGGAGAGGTTTTCACGGTCGGCAAGCGCCTGCGCTTGCGGATCGGACGCTTTGTCGGAGACGGTATAGACGGTGGCGCCTCTGATACCCTTGACGCTGATCGTGTCGGCATGGATCGAGATCAAAAGGTCGGCCTCGTGCTGACGGGCGATGCGCACGCGGTCATCGAGCCGCAGGAACTCGTCGGAATCGCGCGTCATGAACACGTCGTAGTTGCCGACGGCGGCGAGCTTGTCGCGCAGTTCGGTGGCGAAGGCCAGCGTCACGTTCTTCTCGATGGTGCCGTTGAGGCCTTCGGCGCCACCGTCGATGCCGCCATGGCCGGGATCGATGACGATGGTGAAGCGATGCCCGGGATTGGAGATCGGCCCTGTGCCGACCCTGGAGCCCTTGTCGGTGGAGACGGTCGAGCCGGTGGTCAGCGCCTGGTTGGCAAGGGCTTCGTCGAACTCGCGGTCGGAGGCTGCCGACACGTCGATGGCGATGCGATAGCCTGCGCCGTCCTCGTTCTTGAGCACCTCGAGCTTGTCGACCGAGAACGGCCCCTTGCCGGTCAGGATCAGCCGCGATCCCTCGCCCTGATCGCCATAACGCACCGCTTTGACCAGGCCGCGGGCCTTGGCGTCCTTCGCGCCAATGGCGAATCGGGTGCGCGGCAGGTCCACGACCAGCCGGTTGGGGCCGCGCAGCAGGAACCATTTGATGTCGGGCTCGCGGTCGAAATCGATGACGATGCGCATCTTGGTTGCGTCGCCGGCCATCTTGTAGGCGGTGGCGCCGAGTGGCGCATCGGCGGCGCGTGAAACCGGCGCAAAAGCAAGGCAAAGCGCCAGCAGCAACAGCACACCGGCAGCGCGCAGGAAACGGCCTGCACGGCCATGGCCCTTGTCTGTGGTGCCCGCCAGTCCCATTTCTTTGCAGTCGCTCCCGGTTTGGCGCCTTGCGCCCGCGTGGTTGGTCGAAATGCCGGTCAGGCCGCAGACTCGATTAACGATTGGTATCCAGAGAAGGTTAACCAAGCCTTTTCATTGAGGATTAAGGCCTGTGCTTCCGTTACGGCACTGCTTTTTGCCGGCATCCGAAATCGGGGTTGCCTTCCACCCCGTCAAATCATAAAAGCGATGGTGGATCACTGCAATCCTGGAACCGCTTCTCCCGCAGCTTCCTGCTACAGGTCAGATGAAAGGCGGCTCCTTTCGCTCCAGCGAAAAGGCTTAGGTGATCGCGACGAATTTCGCAGGTGTGCGCCCGTGGCGGGGGAATCGCCTGCGTGAGGAAAACGGCCGGGTTTGTTCCCGTGCCGGCTCTGTATGAGCAAACAAGCTGGTCCGGTTCGTCCGGGCTTTGGTTCAAAAGGTTCTGCTGGTGACGATGGCTTCAAGCGCAATCATGGAAAGGTCCGCATCAAACCGCGCCATTGTGGCTGCGGGCGGCACCGCCATGGCGCTCAAGCGGCGTCCGGCGGACATTCAGACATCCGGCACCCACATCCCAGACACGCAGCAGCGGGCTTTGCCTCGCAAGCTGCGGCTGACGGCTGCCGGGAGGAAACGAAATAATGCCCAACAAAATGCTGATAGACGCCTCCCACCCGGAGGAAACACGCGTTGTCGTTATCCGCGGTAACCGTATTGAAGAATTCGACTTTGAATCCCAGGACAAGAAGCAGCTCAAAGGAAACATCTATCTCGCCCGCGTAACGCGCGTCGAACCTTCCCTTCAGGCAGCCTTTGTCGAATATGGCGGCAACCGTCACGGTTTCCTCGCCTTCAGTGAAATTCACCCCGACTATTACCAGATCCCGGTCGCCGATCGTCAGGCTTTGCTGCGCGCTGAAGCGCAGGAAGCCGAGGACGAGGAGAACGAGGACAATGACGGCGACGACCGCCAGAGCCGCGATCGCGGCCGGCGCGGCCGCCGGCGCGGCGGCAAGGGTCGTGAGCGCGGCGAACACAAGCGCGACGCCGGCGCCGATGATGAGAACGGCGAACATGGCGATGCCGGCAGCGATGCCGTCTCCGAAGAGCCTGCTTCCGAGCATGCCGCGGCCGATACCGCCGGGCATGACGATCATGCCGGGCATGGCGACAGCGAAGCTTCCGACGCCGAGACATCCGGGAGCGAACCGTCGGAAGGCGGCCCGACATCGATTGCGGCAAGCGTCGAAGCGGATGTGATCTCCGAAGCTGTCCCTGCGGCGGAGCCGGGTGACGAAAGGTCGTCCAGCGAGGCAAGCGGCGAAGCCACCTCCGGGGACAATGACCGCGGCATGCTGGAAGAGGTGCAGTCCTCGCATCCGGACGACCACGAGATCGAATCCGTAGGCGCCGAGGATGCGCTGGAAGAGGTGCGCAGCCGCCGCAAGCCGGTGCGCCGCCAGTACAAGATTCAGGAAGTCATCAAGCGCCGGCAGATCCTGCTGGTGCAGGTGGTCAAGGAAGAGCGCGGCAACAAGGGCGCTGCACTCACCACCTATCTGTCGCTTGCCGGCCGCTATTCCGTGCTGATGCCCAACACCGCACGCGGCGGCGGCATTTCGCGCAAGATCACCAGTGCGGTCGACCGCAAGCGCCTCAAGGAGGTCGTTGCCGATCTCGAAGTGCCGCAGGGCATGGGCGTCATCCTGCGCACCGCCGGCGAAAGCCGCACCAAGGCGGAAATCAAGCGCGACTACGAATATCTGATGCGGCTTTGGGAAAACGTCCGCAATCTGACGCTGCAATCCACCGCCCCTGCCCTCGTCTATGAGGAAGGCAGCCTGATCAAGCGCTCGGTGCGCGACCTCTACAACAAGGATATTGACGAGATTCTTGTCTCCGGCGAGGAAGGCTACCGCGAGGCCAAGGATTTCATGCGCATGCTGATGCCGAGCCACGCCAAGGTCGTTCAGCCGTTCCGCGACACGACGCCGATCTTCGTGCGCAACGGGATCGAGGCGCAGCTCGACCGCATGCTGCAGCCGCAGGTGACGCTGAAGAGCGGCGGCTACATCATCATCAACCAGACCGAGGCGCTGGTCGCCATCGACGTCAATTCGGGCCGCTCCACCAAGGAGCACTCGATCGAGGACACCGCTCTCCACACCAACCTTGAAGCGGCGGAAGAAGTCGCCAGGCAATTAAGGCTGCGCGATCTCGCCGGCCTGATCGTCATCGACTTCATCGACATGGAGGAGAACCGCAACAACCGCTCCGTCGAGAAGCGGCTGAAGGATCACCTCAAGAACGACCGAGCCCGCATCCAAGTCGGCCGCATCTCGCATTTCGGCCTGATGGAGATGTCGCGCCAGCGCATCCGCGCCAGCGTGCTGGAATCAACCATGAAGCCGTGCCCTCATTGCGGCGGCACTGGCCATGTGCGCTCCGATTCGTCGGTGGCGCTGATGGTGGTGCGGGCGATCGAGGAATTCCTGCTCAAGGATTCGCGCAGCCACATCACGGTGCGGACTCCGGCGGCGACCGCTCTCTATGTGCTCAACCACAAGCGCGGCACGCTGGTGGAACTCGAAAGCCGCTTTGGCCTGACCATCACCGTCGAGGCCGATGATACGGTCGGTGTGCAGCACTACGCGATCTTCCGCGGCGCCATTGCCGAAAAGCCGGAAGGCTTTGTCGAAGCGCGAACCTTCCCGGCCTATGTCGAGCCGGAAGAGCCCGAGGACGAGATCGTCATCGAGGAGGAAGACGACGAGGTTGTGGTACAGGCCGAGCAGCCGCGCCAGGCGCAGCCGCAATCGCAGCAGCAGCCGAGATCGGCTGAGGACGGCGAAGGCCGCGACCGCAAGCGTCGCAAGCGCCGCAGGCGGCGCGGCGGCAAGGATCGCGAACGCGAACATGGCGATCGCGAGCATGGCGCCGAAGGTGCTTCGGTTTCGGCGGCAAGCGACGACTTTGCCGCTGAACCAGGCGATGACGATGCAACACAGCAAGACGAAGCCCAGGTTGGCGCCGTCGAAACGGTGGAAGCATCAGATGACGCCCAGGGCAAGAAGCGCCGTCGCGGCAAGCGCGGCGGCAAGCGCAATCGTCGCGAAGACGGCACGGAGACCGAAGCCGGCGAAACCGCCTCGGTGGCCGAGGCCGCTGAAGTCGGAACGGCCGCAAGCGAGCCCGTAGCAGCCGTAGCGGTTGAAGAAGCAGCGGCTCCCGCCGCGGCGAACGACGACGCTCCAGCCGAAAAGCCGAAGAAGAAGCGCGCTTCAAGGGCAAAGAAGGCTGTGGTGGAAGTCGCCGATGAGACGGCGGCCGAGGCTGCACCGGAAGCTGCCGTCGAAGCAGCCGCCCCCGCTGCGGCCGATGCCGCCACGGAAACGACCGTCGACGACGAGCCCGCCAAGGCTCGCCCGTCACGGCGCAAAGCCGTGGCCGCGGATACCTCCGCGGTGCCGGTGGTTTCCTCCAGCGTTGCCGACGAGGCAAAGGCCGAGGAAAAGCCGAAGCGCGCCGGCTGGTGGCAGCGGAAGGGCTTTTTCTAAGCTATTCAGCCGATTAAGATAGGTTCCTGACAAAAATCCCGCGCCGTTCAAACCACGGCGCGGGATTTTTGCATGCGCGAATGACGGAAGGCGTCAGGGGGCGAAAATCGACCAGTTCATCATCCTGGCCAGTTTTTCCAAGGCGATCGACCCCAGCTTGGAATTGCCGTTGGCGTTCAAGCCCGGCGACCATACGGCGAGCGAAGCAACACCCGGCACGATCCCCAATATGCCACCGCCGACGCCGCTTTTGCCGGGAATGCCGACACGGAAGGCGAAATCGCCGGAACCGTCATAGTGGCCGCAGGTCAGCATCATGGCGCCGATGCGCCGCGCCCGCTCGGCAGACACCACGGAGTGCCCGGTTGCCGGGTTTCTGCCGCCATTGGCGAGGAAGCGGCCGGCCAGCGCCAATTGCCGGCAGTTCATGGCGATGGCGCAATGGTGGAAGTACACGCCCAGCGCCAGCTCCGGTGCATGGTTGAGATTGCCGAAGGATTTCATGTAGTTGGCAAGCGCGAAGTTGCGATAGCCGGTGGCGCGTTCGGAAGCCGCGACCTCGCGGTCGATGATGATGGTTTCGTCATCGGCAAGGAACTGGATGAAGCGCAGGATTTCGCCGATCGCCTCGCGCGGCTGGTGGCCGGCAAGCAGTATGTCGGACACGACGATGGCGCCGGCATTGATGAACGGATTGCGCGGAATGCCGTTCTCATGCTCGAGTTGCACGATCGAGTTGAACGGATTGCCCGACGGCTCGCGTCCGACACGCTGCCACAGCGCGTCGCCGACATTGCCGAGCGCCAACGTAAGCGTAAACACCTTGGAGATGGACTGGATCGAAAACGCCTGGTCGGCGTCGCCGGCGACCAGCACGCGGCCGTCATTGGTCACGGCGGCAATGCCGAATTTCTTCGGATCGACCTTGCCGAGCTGCGGAATGTAGGTGGCGACGTCACCGCGATCGGTGCGCTCGGCCATCTCGGCGGCGACATCGGCCAGCGCTTGTTCAAGATCCGGCATGCTCGTCCCCGCTATTTCAGCCAGCGCTCGATGCGCACCATCGCCTCGACCATGTCGTCATGGCTGCCGGCATAGGAAAAGCGCATCGTGCGGTGGCCCTGAAGTGGATCGAAATCGCGGCCGGGCGTAGCCGCCACATGCGCCTCGGCTAGCATCTTGCGCGCAAAGGCCATGCTGTCATTGGTATGCCGGGTAACATCGCAGAAAGCGTAGAAGGCGCCGTCCATCGGCGCCGCCAAGGGAAATCCGAGTTCCGGCAGGCGCCGCATCAACAGCTCGCGGTTCCAGGCGTAGCGCGCCTTTACCGCTTCCAGCTCTTGCGTCGCCTTGAAGGCTTCGATCGCCGCGATCTGCGACAGTTCCGGCGGCGAGATGTAGAGGCTCTGGGCGATGCGCTCGATCGGCCTCACCAGAGCTTCCGGCAGCACCATCCAGCCAATGCGCCAGCCGGTCATGCAATAATATTTCGAGAAGGAATTGATCACCGTCACGCCTGAGCCATGGGCCAGCGCAGTGGTGTCGGGCGCGGCATAGGCCAGCCGATGATAGATTTCGTCCGATATCACCGCGATGCCGAGTTCTTCGGCTGTCCTCACCAGTGCGGACAACTCGTCGACGGGAATGACCGCACCTGTCGGATTGGCCGGGCTGGCGAACAACACGCCCTTCAGCGGTTTTTCCTGGTGCGCCGATTTCAAATGCTCGGCGTGCAGGTAGGCGTCCGTGCCGAGCTCGATCTCNCTCGATCTCGACGATCTCGATGCCGAGCGCGGCCATGATGTTGCGGTAGGCCGGATAGCCGGGTGATGCGATGGCGACGCGGTCGCCGGGATCGAACATCGCCAGGAAGGCCAGATTGAAGGCGGCCGACGATCCCGTGGTCACGGCGATCCGGTTCGGCGAGACATCGATCCCGTAATGGTCGCCATAATGCGCGGCGATCGCCTTGCGCAGATCCGCCAGACCGAGCGTGTCGGTATAGCCGATGCGTCCGATCCTCAGCGCATTTGCGGCTGCTTCCCTCGCGCCCACGGGCGCCGGATCGGATGGCTGGCCGACGGCCATGGAGACGACAGGCACGCCCGTCGCCTTCAGCCGGTTGGCTTCGGCCAGAATGTCCATGGCGTGAAACGGCTCGACTTCACCGCGGCGCGACAGCGAAACTACCATTTGACCTCCGTCCGGCCCGCCGCTCGAAGCCATGAACCGGCGGCAGCGCCGCACAAATGCCCGATTGATGTGAGGATCACAAGTTCGCCTAGTTTCGGTGCCGTGACTTTTCATCGTTCGCCCGCTCGTTTACCAGTGGACCTCATGCTGAGCCGACCCAAATCGACGATGTCCAAATCTTCCATCGGGAAGACAGCGCGCGGCTTCGCGACGCTTTTGCTTGCCGCCGCCGTCGCTGTCACCGGCTCGGTGACGGCCTTCGCGCAGGCGGTGCCGGTCGTGCGCGATGCCGAGATCGAGGCGCTGGTGCGCGACTATGCGCGGCCGATCTTCAAGGCGGCCGGTCTTGCCAATGACGGTGTCGATATCGTTCTGGTCAACGATCAGAGCTTCAACGCCTTCGTTACCGGGCGCCGGCTGTTCATCAACACCGGCGCGCTGATGCAGGCCGAAACGCCCAACGAGATCATCGGCGTCATCGCCCACGAGGCCGGCCACATCGCCGGCGGCCATCAGCAGAAATTGCGCGACCAGCTCGAGCGCGCCAAGACCATGGCCATCATCGCCACGCTGCTTGGCGCCGGCGCCATCGTTGCCGGCGCCACCACCAACAGCCGCGGCCTTGCCGGCGCCGGCATGGGCGTGGCTGCGGGCGGCGGCGAGATGGCGCAGCGCAGCATTCTTGCCTACCAGCGCACCGAAGAGTCGACCGCCGACCGCTCTGCCATCACCTATCTCAATGCCACCGGCCAGTCCGGCATGGGCATGCTGAAGACCTTCGCCCGCTTCCAGAGCGCGCTGTCGCTTTCCGGCACGCAGGTCGATCCCTACCGCATCAGCCACCCGATGCCGCAGGAGCGCATCGCCAATCTCGAAGTGCTGGTCAAGCAGAGCCCTAACGTCGACAAGGTCGATCCGCCGGCACTGCAGCAGCGGCACGACATGATGCGCATCAAGATCGCCGCCTATATGGGCGGCCAGGCCGCCGCCACGCGGCTGATCCGCAAGGCCCCGGGCAGCCTCGCCTCGCGCTATGGCGAAGCGCAGATGGCCTATCTCTACGGCAATCTGGGTGCAGCACTGACCAAGGCCAATGCATTGATCAAGGAACAGCCGAAGAACCCCTACTTCCAGGAAATGCGCGGCGACATACTGATGAAGGCCAACAAGCCCAAGGACGCCGCGGACGCCTATGCCAAGGCGGTCAGCCTCGATCCGGTGAGGTCGGGCCTGTTGCCCGTTTCCCTCGGCCAGGCGCTGATGGCCATCGGCACGCCCGACTCGCTGAAGAAGGCGGTGGTGCAGATCAACAACGGTCTCGGGCGCGACAAGGAAAACACGGTCGGATACCGCTATCTCGCCCAGGCCTATGGCGAGCTTGGCAACATTCCGGCGGCGGAACTCGCCACCGCCGAGGGCCACTTTTATTCCGGCGATTACACGAATGCGAAAATTTTCGCCATGCGCGCGCAAAAAGACTTGAAGCGCGGCGAGCCCGGCTGGATTCGGGCGCAGGACATCATAAACTACAACCCTTCAGGCAAACTCAAGAAATGAACCTTCCGGTCGCCCGCGGCGACTAGGATAGACCGGAACCGGTAAAGAGGATGAGACGATGAACAAGGCAATATTGCTCGGCACGACGGGAGTGGCGGCTGCTCTTGCCATGCTCGCTTTCGGGTTCGTCGCCGGCAGTCCGCAGGTGGCCAAGGCCGGCACGGCGCAGACCGTGCAGACCGCCTCTGCCGACACCAAGATCGATCGCACTGAGGTCGAGGGCATTATCCGCGACTATCTCCTGAAGAACCCCGAAGTGCTGCTCGAAGTGCAGGAGGCGCTCGAGGCCAAGCAGAAGGAAGAGCAGCGCATAGCCAGCCTCGGCGTCATCGAGAAGGCCAAGTCCGAGATTTTCAACTCGACCTTCGACGGCGTCGTCGGCAATCCGAAGGGCAAGGTCACCATCGTCGAATTCTACGACTACAATTGCGGCTTCTGCAAACGCGCCATCGACGACATGCAGGCTCTGACAAAGGCTGATCCGGAGCTGCGCTTCGTGCTCAAGGAATTCCCGATCCTCGGGCCGGATTCGCAAAAGGCCAGCGTCGTCTCGATGGCTTTCCACCTGATGCATCCGGAGAAATACGGCGAGTTCCACAACGCCCTGCTCGGCGGCCAGGGCCGCGCCACCGAGGCGGCGGCCATCAAGGTTGCGCTGTCGCTAGGCGCCGATGAGGCGAAATTGCGCGAGAAGATGAAGGACCCGACCATCACCGAGGCCTTCTCCAAGACCTTCGACCTCGCCAACAAGCTGGCCATCACCGGAACGCCGTCCTATGTCGTCGGCAATGAAGTGGTGTTCGGCGCGCTCGGCCAGGAAGTGCTGGCCGAAAAGATCGAGGCGGCGAAAGCCGCGCTCTGATCTTGCACGCGAGCCTTCTCACGGGCACATTTCCGCCTGTTGTGGACAGTGAAAGATCGCACTTGTGCTCTTTCCGCGGGCGGCTATGCCCATTATAGAAGGCCCTGCGCGCCGGCTTGAGGCCGGCGTCGGAAAAGGTCGGCATTTTTGAAAACGATTTTCGTCCTGAACGGCCCCAACCTGAACGCGCTCGGCAAGCGCGAGCCGGGCATCTATGGCGGCAAGACGCTTGCCGCGATCGCCGACGACTGTAAGCAGGCGGGCGCCGCCCTTGGCCTCGAGATTGATTTTCGCCAGTCGAACCATGAGGGCGACCTCGTCGACTGGATCCAGGAAGCCGGCGACAAGGCAGCCGGCATCGTCATCAATCCGGGTGCCTACAGCCACACCTCGATTGCCATTCACGACGCCATCCGCGCTGTCGCGCCGCTGCCCGTCGCCGAAGTTCACCTCTCCAACATCCACGCGCGGGAACCATTCCGCCACGTCTCCATGGTCGCGCCGGTCGCTGTCGGCATGATCTGCGGGTTCGGGCCGCTTGGCTACTCGCTGGCGCTGCAGGCGCTGGCGGCACGCCTATGACCGGCCCACAAACAGAAGGCTCGAAAATGTCGATAAAGAAGACCGGTGTTGACCAGCAACTGATCCGCGATCTCGCGGGCATACTGAACGACACCAATCTCACCGAGATCGAAGTCGAGCTCGGCGACCTGAAGGTGCGCGTGTCGCGCCAGGCGCCGGCCGTCCACGCCATCGCCGCCCCGCAGGCCGGTTATGCTCCGGCAGCGCAGCAGCCCGCGGCGGGCGCGGCTGCCGCACCAGCAGTGGCCGACCCGTCCAAGAACGCGGTCCCCTCGCCGATGGTCGGCACCGCCTATCTCGCGCCCTCGCCCGACGCCAAGGCCTTCATCGAAGTCGGCCAGAAGGTCAAGGAAGGCCAGACGCTGCTGATCATCGAAGCGATGAAGACGATGAACCAGATCCCTTCGCCGCGCGCCGGCACGGTGACGGCGATCCTGTTCGAGGACGGCCAGCCGGTCGAGTACGGCATGCCGCTCGTCGTGATCGAGTAGAGCGGGCCGGATGTTCCAGAAGATCCTCATCGCCAACCGCGGCGAAATCGCGCTTCGGGTGCTGCGCGCCTGCAAGGAACTCGGCATCCAGACCGTGGTCGTGCATTCGACCGCCGACGCTGACGCCATGCATGTCAGGCTCGCCGACGAAAGCGTGTGCATCGGTCCGCCGCCGTCGCGCGACAGCTATCTCAACATCCACCAGATCGTCGCAGCCTGCGAGATCACAGGCGCCGATGCCGTGCATCCGGGCTATGGCTTCCTGTCGGAAAACGCCAAGTTCGCCGACATTCTCGCCGCCCACAACATCACCTTCATCGGTCCGTCGGGCGACCATATCCGCATCATGGGCGACAAGATCGAGGCCAAGCGCACGGCAAAGCGGCTCGGCATTCCGGTTGTGCCGGGCTCCGACGGCGCCGTCACCGACCAGAAGGAAGCCAGGCGCATTGCCGCCGAGATCGGCTATCCCGTGATCATCAAGGCTTCGGCAGGCGGTGGCGGGCGCGGTATGAAGGTCGCCCTTACCGAAGCCGATCTCGAGATCGCCTTGCAGACAGCCAGCACGGAGGCCGGCGCGGCCTTCGGCGACGATGCCGTCTACATCGAGAAATACCTGGAAAAGCCGCGCCACATCGAGGTGCAGGTATTCGGCGACGGCGCCGGCCGCGGCGTGCATTTCGGCGAGCGCGACTGTTCGCTGCAACGCCGCCACCAGAAAGTCTGGGAAGAGGCGCCCTCGCCGGCCCTCAACGCCGAGGAGCGCGCCCGCATCGGCAATATCTGTGCCAAGGCCATCGCCGACCTCGGCTACTCCGGCGCAGGCACCATCGAATTCCTGTACGAGAATGGCGAGTTCTACTTCATCGAGATGAACACGCGGCTGCAGGTCGAGCATCCGGTAACGGAGGCGATCACCGGCATCGATCTCGTCCACGAACAGATCCGCGTCGCCTCCGGCGGCGGGCTTTCGGTGCGCCAGGAGGACATCAAGTTCAACGGCCACGCCATAGAATGCCGCATTAATGCCGAGGACCCGCGCACCTTCACGCCTTCGCCCGGCACGATTACGCATTTCCATACGCCTGGCGGTCTCGGCATCCGCGTCGATTCCGGTGTCTATTCCGGCTACAAGATCCCGCCCTATTATGACAGCCTGATCGGCAAGCTGATCGTGCACGGCCGCAACCGCGTCGAATGCATGATGCGGCTGCGCCGGGCGCTCGACGAGTTCGTCGTCGACGGCATCAAGACGACGCTGCCGCTGTTTCGCGACCTGGTCGGCAATGCCGATATCGCCAATGGCGACTACGACATCCACTGGCTGGAAAAGTATCTGGCCAAAGAGGAATAGCGCCCGACTTGCCGCTATGATGCCGCGATGACCCGTCCTTACGCTCCCGGCTATCGCATTCCGACCGACCTGTTGCTCAAGGCCTATGCCTCGGGCGTCTTCCCGATGGCCGAGAGCGCTTCCGACCCGGAAGTGTTCTGGGTGCGGCCGGAGACGCGCGGCATCATACCGCTCGATGGCTTCCACACGCCGAAGAGCTTGCGGAAGACAATTCGCAAGCACCCGTTCGACATCCGCTTCGATTTCGATTTCGAGGCGACGATCGACGGCTGCGCCGAAAAGCGCGAGGAGCGCCGCTCGACCTGGATCAACGCGCCGATCCGCGAAGCCTATATCGAACTGCACCGTCTGGGGCACTGCCATTCGGTCGAGGCATGGCGCGAGGAACGGCTGGTCGGCGGCCTCTATGGCGTCTCGCTCGGTCGCGTGTTCTTCGGCGAAAGCATGTTCGCCCGGGAAACCGACGCGTCCAAGACCTGCCTGTATCATCTGGTCGAGCGGCTGAAGGCGCGCGGCTTTGCCCTGCTCGACACGCAATTCACCACTGAGCATCTCAAACGCTTCGGCGCGGTCGACGTGCCGCGCGTCAAATACGAGAAGATGTTGGCCGACGCGCTGAAGGGCGAAGCCGTTTTTTATCCCTGATCGGAGACCGAGCGGCCGAGCCGGCTCGACCGGTGAAAGGGGTCAGCCCTTCGCGGTTTCCATCGGCGTCTGCGAATGGAACATCATCTTCCAGCCGTTGACACGGTGGACATAGCCAGTGCTGACCAGCGCGGCGTAGGGCTCGCCGTTTTCTCGTGTCGCATGAGCCTCATAGGTCAGCATGATAATGTCGCTGCCGGGCTCGATGATACCCTTGAGGTCGATCTGAAGGTCGCGCCAGCGGTTGGGCTTGGTCGCGGTCTTGGCCAGATCGGCATTGTCCATTGCCTGTGCCATCTCAGGAAATGCCACCAGGCATTCTGTGTCGACATTGGCGGCGTAGTAAGCTTCGTCGCCCGTCCAGAACCCCTTTTCGAGTTCGAGCAGGTCGTCTTTGCTGGCCGTGATCCGTTTGCTGTCCGACATCAGAATATCCTCCAAGCACGCAAATGCGCGGTCGTCCATGGCCCAACGCATGGTGGCCATGACGGTTCCGGAGGATCAGTTGGTGTTGGTCGCGTCAGGCTCCGTGGGGTCCGGCTGTTCGGCGGCCGGAGCAGCGGCGGGCTTTGGCTTGGACGTGTCGACCTTGGGCGTCTCGGCATTGGCCGCGTCGGGCGGCGGCACATCCGACTTCTGCTTGCAGCCCTTTAGCCAGACGTCATAGACGGCGTGCTCGACGGCGTTTAGGCCGGGGCTCTCGGCGAACATCCAGCCGGTGAAGATGCGGCGGATCTTGCGGTCGAGCGTGATTTCGTCGACTTCGACGAAGGAATCGGTCTTCGGCTCTTCATTCTCCGGCCGCGAATAGCAGATGCGCGGCGTCACCTGCAAAGCGCCGAACTGCACGGTTTCGTCGATGTAGACATCGAAGGTGATGATACGGCCGGTGATCTTGTCGATGCCGGCAAATTCGGCGACCGGATTGGTGATGCGATCGGAGATTGCGGGTGCTGCCGCAGGCGCCTGCGCCGCGGCAAACGCTGTCGGGAACATGGCGACAGCGCCAATTGCCGCCAGTCCGGCCATCGATGTCAGGCTGAAAATGTTCATGCGGAGATACCGGTGGTTTGGGCCCGGGTGATTCTGTCACGCCCAAGGCTATTCGCCGTTGTCATATCAGCAAGCAGCTAAACGCCAATTGTGGCGACAAAGGACCGGCCGGCGGTCAAGAACCAGGCGTCCACGCATCGTAGTCGCCCGTCACCTGCGGACGGTGCTGATTGGTGAGCACGGAACCCTTTGGGCGATAAGCCGCCGGTGTTCCCGTGAGGTTCGGCTCATGCGCCTTTTCCCATTCGCGCGGCCGATAGTCGTCGCTTGGCGGCGCCACATCGACGCGGTGATGCATCCAGCCGTGCCAGCCCGGGGGGATCGCCGACGCCTCCGAATAATTGGCGTAGATGACCCAGCGGCGGGTGCGGCCTTCCGAATCGACGCCGCCTTCGTAGTAGACGTTGCCGGCCCCATCCTGGCCGACCTTGTTGCCGTGGCGCCAGGTGTGAAAACGGGTTCCCAGCGTCTGGCGGTTCCACCAGGTGAAAAACTGCAGAAGGAAAGTTTTCATTCAGATCCTCGCGGGCGCGCGGCGGTGGCTGTCCCTGCTTATGGCGTCAGGCCTTGGCGAAGGCAAGGGTTTTGCGGCGCCTGCGGCACTGACGGCATGCCGAAACGCTCGGTGATTGGCCGATCCATTTCGCACCTGCGAACCGACGCTTGCCAAGCCGGCTGCGTCTTCCTAAAGCTCTCATCGCCCGGCGCTGCCGCATGACCCCGAAAATCGAAATCGATTTTCGGAAAGGATCATGCGCAAACCCAAGTGCTACAGCGTCCTTTGCGCGTCCACGGGGCGCGGCGCTGTAGTCAACGCCGGCTGCGGGAGGTGAGGAATGGCCTTAGCTGTCGCCAGGATCAGTGCGGAGACAATACGCGCCCGCAAGGGCGGCGTGCCGATCGTATGCCTTACCGCTTACACCTATCCCGTCGCCCGCCTGCTCGACGATCATGTCGACCTTCTCCTGGTCGGCGACAGCGTTGCCATGGTGCTGCATGGCCACAAGACCACGCTCGGCGCCTCGCTGGAGATGATGATCGCCCATGGCCAGGCCGTGATGCGCGGTTCATCAAAGGCCTGCGTGGTGGTCGATATGCCGGCCGGCAGCTACGAGACTTCGGCCGCGCAAGCCCTTGCCTCGGCGCGCCGCATCTCTGAGGAAACCGGCTGCCAGGCGGTGAAGCTGGAAGGCGGCGTCGACGTCGCCCTCCAGATCGCGGCAATCGTCGCGGCCGGCATTCCAGTGATGGGCCATATCGGCTTGCAGCCGCAATCGGTGGAAAAGGACGGTGGCTACAAGATCAAGGGCCGCACGCCGGAGAATGTGGCCGCGCTCATGCGCGACGCCGACGCGGTCGCAAAGGCCGGCGCGTTTTCGCTGGTTATCGAGGGCACGGTCGAGACTGTTGCCGCCGACCTCACCCGGCGCATTGCCATTCCAACCATCGGCATCGGCGCCAGCCGCGATTGCGACGGCCAGATCCTGGTCATCGACGACATGGTCGGCCTGACGGTCGACCGGGTGCCGAAATTCGTCAAGGAATACGCCGATTTGCGCAGCGTGGTCGCCGATGCCGCAGCGCGCTACGCAGCGGAGGTGCGCAGCCGCACCTTCCCTGGGCCGGGCCACGTCTTTTCAGCCGCGAGCGACAAGGACAAGGCATGAACCGGCCCCCCATCCGCCAGCCGCTCGTCGTCGACACCGTGCCCGGCCTTCGCGCGCAGATCCGCGAATGGCGGCGCGAAGGCCTGAGCGTCGCCATGGTGCCGACCATGGGCGCTTTGCATGACGGCCATATCTCGCTGGTCGGGGCCGCGCTCGCAACGGCCGATCGCTGCGTCGTCTCGATCTTCGTCAACCCGGCCCAGTTCGCCCCCACTGAAGATCTCGACAAGTATCCGCGTCAGCTGGCCCGCGATCTCGACCGGCTGACCGAGGCCGGCGCACAGCTTGCCTTCACGCCTACGGTTTCCGAGATGTATCCGGCAGGCTTTGCGACGAAGATTTCGGTCGGCGGCCCGTCTTCTGGCCTGGAATCGGATTTCAGGCCGACCTTCTTCGAGGGCGTCGCCACGGTCGTGGCCAAGCTCTTTCTGCAAGCCCTGCCCGACTACGCCATCTTCGGCGAAAAAGACTACCAGCAGCTTTGCGTCGTCCGAAAGCTCTGCCGCGATCTTGACCTTCCGGTGGAAATCGTCGGCGCGCCAACCGTGCGCGATGCGCACGGCCTGGCAATGTCGTCGCGCAACGCCTATCTCGACGCCGCCGAACTCGACGTCGCGCGACAGCTCAATGTCATCTTGCGCCAGACGGCGGCAGCGCTCGCGGCCGGTGCCGATGAAAACGGCGTTACCGGTAAAGCCACTGCCGCGCTTCTCGAGGCAGGCTTCGACAGCGTCGACTATGTCGCCGCGCGCGAGGGCCTGACGCTCACCTCGTGGCGGCGTGACGGCGATGGCCGCCTGCTTGCCGCGGCGTGGCTTGGCAGAACCAGGTTGATCGACAATGTGGAAGTTTCCTCATTTATTCCCTGAGAAATTCCAATTCCGTTCACTTTGATTTGTATCGCAGACCGGCCCGAGCGCTCTTAGACAACGGCTCATCAGGCATGTTCTGGCCAGCCCGTAAGCGCTCACAATACATCGAACGCCGCTGTGAGACGTTTCACAGACGTAACCAGCCCGGCTATGTTGTGTGCGACCCCAGGCGGAGACAGTGTGTGACCTGCCACTACGCTGCAATACTTACGAGGCTCTACGTGTCTATCCAGGCCAACATATTCGGTCGCGCCCTGCCGCAGATCGTCGAAGCGATCTATGATTCGATTGTCGATGTCGGCCGTTGGCCATCGACGCTTGAATCAATCTGCAAATTGGCGTTCGGCCGGCTTGCCATGCTGGCGGTCGTCGATACGGCGAGCAACTCGGCCCGGTTTTCGACTTCCTGCGGCGATCCGGTCCTGCTTGAACCGCTGCAGCGCGATTACGCCTGCGAGGTGCCCTTTTTCAAGGCGGTGCCGAAGATGGAAGTCGACATACCGTTGACCGTCGACAGCGTCTACGCCCTGCAAGGCCCTGACGCCCGCCAGAACTGGCTCGAAAGCCGCATCGTGCGCGAGTGGGTGGAACCCAACCGTCTCGACGATTTCTTCTGGGTGGCGCTGATGAAGCAGCCGGCGCGCACCGGCACGCTGATGGTGGTTACCGACAAGGACAGGCCCCAGATTTCAGCCAGGGATATCGACCTGATGTCCAGGCTCGCCCCCCATGTCCGGCGTGCGGTGACCATCGGCGACCTGTTCGAGGCCGAGCGGCGCAAGGCCGACGTCTTTCGCTCCATCCTCGAGAGCCTCGACCATCCGGTGCTGATCGTCGCCGACGATATGCAGATCATTTTCGCCAATCGGGCAGCCGAAGCCCTGCTCACCGAAACCGCCTCAGTGTCCTCGGTGCGCGGCCAGCTGTCCTTCGCTTATGCCAACGCCAACACCGCCATCGGCCGCGCCGTCCAGCTCGGCACGCGCGACGAATTCGCGCTCGGACCGTCCGGCATCAACATTCCGCTGGTGAAGGCCATGTCTCCGGCGGTGGCGCATGTCATGCCTCTGGCGCGACGCGACATTTCGGCCCGCATGTCGCCGCGCGCCGCCGCGGCCATCTTCATTGCCGCCGCCGGCGCCGCATCAGTGCCGGCGCTGGAAGCGATCGCTGCGCTGTTCGGACTGACCGCAGCGGAAAAGCGTGTCGCCGGCCATGTCGCCGCCGGGCTGACACGGCGTGAAATCGCGGCTGCCAGCGGCGTCTCGGACGGCACCGTCAAATCACAGCTGGCAACCATCTTCGACAAGACCGCCACCGGCGACCAGCGAGAGCTGGAACTCCTGATGCGCGAATTGACGCCGCCGCTGCGCTCGGCCTGAAGCCATACTCGGAGCCAATCGTCAAATTTTTCAACTATTTGCCGGTACGCAGGCGTAATCCACAATACCAAGCCGGCATCGTTGCAATTCGGCCAAAATCATGGTGCGGTTCTGCTCCGGTCCGGAGACGGTGCATCATGCACGACCGGACGTGGAAACCATTTCCTGGGCGGTCCCCGAACTTGATACCGACACGAATTGAACGGCTGCTGCCTTACCTCTTCCTGCTGGCCCTGCTTTGCATCGCGCTCGCTTTTCGTCCGCTACTGCCGGTCGATGAGACGCGCTATCTCAGCGTCGCCTGGGAGATGTATCTCGGTGGACATGTCTTCGTACCGACGATGAACTTTGCGCCCTATCTGCAGAAGCCGCCGCTGTTGTTCTGGCTCATCGATCTCGTCTGGAACATCTTCGGTGTGAGCCGCGCGGCGGCGATGCTCGTCATCTTCGCCGCCTCGTCGCTGGTCATCTGGCTGACGACGCTTCTGGCCAAAACCCTGTTTCCCGAGCGCCAGGACATCGCCAGCCGCATCCCCTGGCTGGTGGCCGGCAGCACCGTCTTTGTCATCTATTCGACCCTGATCCTGTTCGACATGCTTTTGACGGCCTGCGTGGTCGCCGCACTGCTGTCGTTGCTGGCCTTCGCCAGGACCGGCAACCGGTGGCAGGCGGTGCTGGCGGGTCTGTTCATCGGGCTCGGCGTGCTGGCCAAAGGCCCGGTCGTGCTCATTCACATCGGCGCGCCCGTCCTGCTCTATCCCCTCTGGCGTGACCGGCGAGCCGGCCTTGCCCCTTTGCAGTTCTTTGCCGGAGCCGGCCTGGCAATTCTCGCCGCCCTTGTCCCGGTCGCCATATGGCTGGCGCCCGCGACCATCCTGACCAAGGGCAGTTTCGTCTACGATCTCGTCTGGAACCAGTCGGCAGGTCGGGTTACCGGAAGCCTGCACAATTCGCATGGCCGGCCGTTTTACTTTTACCTGATGCTGTTGCCGCTCATGTTCGTGCCCTGGGCCTTTATCCCCCCGGTGTGGCGGCTGAGGCCGGTTGCCCGGATACGCAGCCTGATCGACACCAAATCCCCGGATCTGCGTGCCCTGCGCCTGCTGTCGTTCTCGTTCATTGCGGTGCTGCTGGTCTTCAGCGCCATATCCGGCAAGCAGCCGCACTATGTCGTGCCGGCACTACCGTTCGCGACCATTCTGCTGGGCTACTTCATGGCCGAGATTTCAGTCGCCAGGCTGAGGGCGACGGCCTTTGTCATGCTTGCCCTTTTCGCCATCGGCCACGCCGCCGCCTCGGCGACCGTGTTCAAACGCTACGATCTCACGCCGCTGGCGAGCTTCATCGTCGAACGAAAGGACGCCGACTGGGCCGTCGCTTACGACTATCAGGGCGAGGTCGGTTTCCTTGGGCGAATAGAGAAGCCATTCGAGAACGCCGACAAGCCTGAGGAATGGCTCAAGTCTCATCCCGGCGGCTACGTCATCGAAAAGCAATCGAAAGATCCGGGCACATCCGAACAGATCGCCTTCCGGCAGCCGGTGGAACGCGGCTATCTGGTCGTCCTGAAGGGACAGCACTGAACGTTTCGTCGGACGCCTATCCCAGCGGTTTCTCGAAGATCAGCGCCGGCAACCCCGAACCGCCGCCGCAATCGGCTGTGCTGCCGACCGGCAAAAATCCCTTCGAACGGTAGAAGGCGATGGCCGGCACGTTGGCCTCTTCCACCTCGACCCGCAACCTGTTCGCCTCGGGAAAGCTGGCTTCGACCTCGTCCAGCAAGGCCTGGCCGATGCCTTGCCGCTGGCAGGCCGGCAGTACATAGAGCTGGTTCAGCAACACGATCTTCGCATCCGCCGTTGCGGCGGCAAAAGCCATGCCGCCGATACGCTTGCCGTCATCGGCGACCAGGAATTCCGAGTTCGGCCTTGTCAGCCGCGCCTTGAGCGAGGCGATCGAATGCCAGTCGTCGGTAATTTCGATCACCCGCTGGGCGCCATAGATCGCGTCGTAGGTTGCGTGCCAGGTTTCGACCAGCAGCGCGCGGACGGCGGCAAGGTCACGTTCGCTGGCGGTGCGGACGAACATTGTTCTATTCGATACCGAGCTTGGCCTTGACCAGATCGTTGACCGCCTGCGGGTTGGCCTTGCCGCCGGTGGCTTTCATCACCTGGCCGACGAACCAGCCGGCCATGGTCGGCTTGGCGCGAGCCTGCTCGACCTTGTCGGGGTTGGCAGCGATCACCTCGTCGACCGCTTTCTCAATGGCGCCGGTGTCGGTGACCTGCTTCATGCCGCGGCTTTCGACCAGCTGGCGCGGATCACCGCCCTCGTTCCAGACGATCTCGAACAGATCCTTGGCGATCTTGCCGGAGATGGTGCCTTCCTTGATCAGGTCGATCACGGCACCGAGCTGCTCCGGTGTTACAGGAGCATTTTCAATGTCCTTGCCGGCCTTGTTAAGCTGGCCGAGCAGGTCATTGATGACCCAGTTGGCGGCAAGCTTGCCGTCGCGGCCCGAGGCCACCTGCTCGAAATAGTCGGCGATCGGCTTTTCCGACACCAGGATCGAGGCGTCGTAGGTCGACAGGCCAAGTGAAGAGATCAGCCGCGCCTTCTTGTCGTCGGGCAGCTCCGGCAACTCCTTGGCCAGCGCGTCGACATAGGCCTGATCGAATTCCAGCGGCAAAAGGTCGGGATCGGGGAAGTAGCGGTAGTCATGCGCCTCTTCCTTGCTGCGCATCGAGCGCGTCTCGCCTTTGACGGCGTCGAACAGCCTGGTTTCCTGATCGATCTTGCCGCCATCCTCGAGGATGGCGATCTGGCGGCGCGCCTCGAACTCGATGGCCTGGCCGATGAAGCGGATCGAGTTGACGTTCTTGATCTCACAGCGCGTACCGAATTCGCCGCCGGGCTTGCGAACGGAGACGTTGACGTCGGCGCGCATCGAGCCTTCGTCCATGTTGCCGTCGCAAGTGCCGAGATAGCGCACGATGGTGCGCAGCTTGGTGACATACGCCTTGGCCTCGTCGGCGGAGCGCATGTCCGGCTTGGAGACAATCTCCATCAGCGCCACGCCGGAGCGGTTGAGATCGACATAGGACATGGTCGGATGCTGGTCGTGCATCGACTTGCCGGCGTCCTGCTCCAGGTGCAGGCGCTCGATGCCGATCTCGATGTCCTCGAAGTCGCCCTGCCGGTCGGGACCGACCGAAATGACGATCGTGCCTTCGCCAACGATCGGCTGCTTGAACTGCGATATCTGGTAGCCCTGCGGCAGGTCGGGATAGAAATAGTTTTTCCGGTCGAACACCGACTTGTGGTTGATCTGCGCCTTCAATCCGAGGCCGGTGCGGATCGCCTGCTTGACGCATTCCTCATTGATGACCGGCAGCATGCCGGGCATGGCCGCGTCGACCAGGCTGACATTGGCGTTGGGCGCCGCGCCGAAAGTCGTCGACGCCCCGGAAAACAGCTTTGCTTCCGAGGTTACCTGCGCATGGACCTCGAGGCCGATGATGATCTCCCAATCGCCGGTAGCGCCGGGAATAAAACGTTTGGCATCGGGCGTGCGGGTATCGATAAGGGTCATGGTGGCCTGCGCTTTTGGCTCGCGAAAACTGCGATTTTCGCGAATTTGGGTATCGGTCTTCGCTAGTGCAAACCGCTTCGCGAGACAAGCGCCCAAAGCAGCGCAGAGCAGTGGGCTGGCCTTTTCAGCCCCTTTCGGCCGCTCGGCAACCGATAGAATGAACGCCGCCGGCCGGTATTCGGACGGCGGTTTCTTCGTCAGGTCAGGCCGTTGCGATATAGGCCCTGATTTCGTCGGCCTCGCGCTCGACATCCTCGATGCGGCGCTTGACCACGTCGCCGATCGACACGATCCCGTCGAGCAGCCCATCCTTTTCCACCGGCAGATGGCGGAAACGGCCTTTGGTCATGATCTCCATCACCTCGTTGACCGTGTGGTTCTCGTTGCAGATCTTCACTTTCGGCGTCATCGCCGAGCGTACCGTTATATCAAGTGCGGCAGCGCCTTCCCTGGCAACGACCCGCACGATGTCACGCTCGGAAAGGATGCCGACGATCTTGCGATCGCCGTTGGTGATGACCAGTGCACCGATCTTGTGGTCGGCCAGGATTCGAATGGCCTCGCTGAGCTTTACATTCGGCCCGAGCGTGAACACGTCATGGCCTTTTCTCTCGAGAATTGCCTTAACCGTCATGGCGTCCTCCTCCTCCTGCTTGGCTAGCCAGCTCCCGCCCTGACCGGCTTCACATAAGAGTGAACATCGTGCGCCGTGATCGGTTGCTTTTCAAGTGTGCCAGTGGGGTGTGCCAGTGGGGTGCGCCAATAGAGTGCGCTAGTGGGGGGTGCGCTGGTCGTCGGGGATCTCCCATTCAGGCGCCCGCCAGCGCCGGTCGAACCAGCGCAATCCGAAGAAGCCTGCGACGAGGCCGCCAATGTGCGCTTCCCAGGCGATCTGGCCGGGTTCTCCGAGCCCGAGACCGTAAAGGCCGGTGGCGAGATTGATGACCATCCAGGCGCCGAGAAAATTGACGACGCCGCGCATGCGCAAAACGACTGCGATCGGCAGCACGGGACCGGCAAAGGCCGCCCTGCCGGAGGAGCGGTCGGTACGGAACCCGAAGCGAGCCGCCGCACCCATCATGCCCGATATCGCCCCGGAAGCGCCGACCAGCGGTGCTTCGCCGTATGGATGGACCGCCCAGAACAGCACCACCGCGGCCAGCCCGGTGGCGGCGAAAAACAAGGCGAACCAGAACCAGCCGAGACGGTTGGCCAGCGGCGACCCGAAGGCGGCCAGCGCAACCATGTTGATGGCAATGTGGGCAACGCCACCATGCATGAAGGCATAGGTGAAAGGACGGGTGAAAAGGAACCAGTCGAAACCGTATTGGCCGGTGTAGAGGACCGGAATGAAGGCGCCGTCGGTGAGCAATGTTATCTGCTGCTCTTCGGTCAGCACATATTGCTGCAGCAGGAAGACGGCAACGCAGATGCCGATCACCGCCAGCACCGCCGGTGGCAGGTTGAACACCGGCTCGCGGCGCGGCGGCGGCGCCTCCGCGGTCTGTTCGGTCTCCAGGGGGCCGGCCGGTTCGCTCATATGCTCTGATCCAGGGATTTGCGTGTCGCGAGCATCTAGGCCATGCCCGGACAAATCACAAACTACGAATCACAAAGCGCGAATCACAAACCGCGAATCAAAAAGAAGCCGTCCAAGGTTTCCCTTGAACGGCTGGTCGAGCCCCCTGCTCCCCTAAAACTATTGACCGAAGTGCTGTTGGTCGTCGCGAAACGACCGCTTCTGGAGTGGTTTTGGTGTGCCATGGCAAGCCTGCGCGCGCAACGTAAACCACTTGTTAACCTTAACGCCCCCGACCCGTGAACAAGTCTTAACGACGCTGGCACGCATCCTGCTCCGGAACGCATGTAGGTCATCGGAGGGCGCCCTTTCTGTTCACCGATGGGACCATCAGACGGCAGAATGCGCGGAGTTTAATAGCATGAACCAGAACGGATCAATCGCGCTGTTCCATTATTGGAATCGCCTGCGTCATGGACGTCCTGCCCCAAAGCGTTCGGAAGTCGAACCGGCCGACATCAAGGCGCTTTTGGCCGACACCTTCATCCTGGAAAGGGATACGCGCGGCGAAGCGGTGTTCCGGCTCGCCGGCACCAGGCTTTGCGCCGGCTACGGCCGCGAGCTCAAGGGATTTTCGTTCCCCTCGCTTTGGCGTGACAAGGACCAGCGGCTGGTGTCGCGCCTCATTCATGGCGTTTTCGAGCAGAAATCCGTTGTGCTGATCACTTACGAGGGGTTCAGCCGCAACGGCCGTTCCAACCACTTCGAACTGCTTGCGCTGCCGCTCGATGGCGGCGTCGAGAACCCGCGCTGCCTCGGCGTCATCAGCGCCGTGGAAAAGCCGTTCTGGCTGGGCGCCGACCCGATCACCGACGCGCTGATCGATGCCATCCGCGTCATCGATCCCGACAAGGACCCGATGTTCCTGAAAAACCGGCCGGAAATATCCGTTCCGTCGTTGGCTCCCGAACTCGAAGCGCCGGAGACCATCTCGGCGCTCGGTCGGTCGCGCCGTATCCGCCACCTCGTCGTGTTCGACGGCGGGCGCGAGCAATAGTCTCCAAGCCGGCGCTAATCTTAACTATCGGGGGCCCACTTTTCCCCTTTGTTAACCTGCTTGGCTGTAGTTTTTGCCGAGATTCCACGCACGACGCGGGAATGCCAACGGGGTGTAGGCAGTCATGAGGTCAGCGGCGGTCGAATACGCACCGTCCCGCGCCGAAAGGCGTAATTTTCAGCGCGTCCGGGTCAAGATCTACGGGCGCTTCATGCTGGAGGACCGCACCGAGCACCCCTGCCAGGTCGTCGATATGTCGCCGGGCAATGTCGCGTTGCGCACCGAGCGCGTCGGCATGCCGGGCGAAAAAATCATTGCCTATATCGATCATATCGGCCGCATCGAGGGCGTGGTGACGCGCACCTCGCAGGACGGCTTCGCCATGACCGTCATTGCTTCGGATCGCAAGAAGGACAAGCTTGCCGCGCAGTTGACCTGGCTCGCCAACAAGCATGAACTCGACCTGCCGGAAGACCGCCGCCACGAACGCGTGGCGCCGCGCAATCCGACAAGCGTGCTGCAGCTCACCGACGGGCGCCAGTATCAGTGCCGCATCATCGACCTGTCGCTGTCGGGCGCGGCGGTCGAGATCGACGTCAAGCCGGCGCTCGGCATCCAGGTGATGCTGGGCACCATGCGTGGCCAGGTGGTGCGTCATTTCGAGGATGGCGTCGCCATCGAATTCGCCGTCATCCAGCGCCCGGAAACGCTCGATTCCGAGTTCAACGCCCCGCGCGCCTGAACGATCGGCAACAGGCAGCAAAAACGAACCGGCCCTGCGCGGCCGGTTTTTTGTTGCCGGCGTTCCGCCTGCCTCTCCAGCTTGTAGCGGCACGCAGCAAATCCACGGCTCCACCCGGAAATCCGCGCCCCGACACCGCGGTTTTACGCCGAGACCTGAACGATTTTATTTTAAAATAGGTCAAATTTTACGCGTATTCTATTGAGCTTTTACTCAATGTCTACTTCGGGTTTTTGCGTCAAATAAATCCAGCGCTGTCATTGTCTCCTCAAACGGGGAGACTGACCAATGGCGAAGATTTGGGGCAAGCTGTTGCTCTTGGCAATGGCGATGCAGCTTTCCGCTTGGGGAACGGCGCAAGCAGCAGGACCGGCCTACATGCACACTGGCGGCCGCACGACACAGCCGGTCGGTCACTACGAATTCTGCCAGAAGCTGCCGCAGGAGTGCGCTCAGCGCACGCCGAAGCAGGCACCGGTCGAACTGACCCGCAAGCTGTGGGCGGCGATCGTCGACGTCAACAATTCGGTCAACACCCGGATCGTGCCGCGCACCGATATGGAAATGTGGGGTAAGGAAGAGGTCTGGTCCTATCCCGACAGCGGCTTCGGCGACTGCGAGGACTATGCGCTGGAGAAGCGCCGCGAATTGATGGCGCTCGGCGTTCCCGCCGGCAATCTCTTGATGACCGTGGCGCGCCAACAAAATGGCGACGGCCACGCGGTGCTGACCGTGCGCACCAGCCTCGGCGAGTTCATCCTCGACAATCTGGACTCCAAGGTGCTGTCCTGGACCGACACCGACTACACCTACCTGAAGCGCCAGTCCGACCAGAATTCCGGCGTGTGGGTGACGATCAATGACGGTCGCGCCGACGCGGTTGCCAGCGTCCGCTAGGACGCCATCACAGAGGTCAAGCACATCGAATAATGCGACGTGCCTAACGAGAAAGCCCGGTCGAGTCCCCACCCTCCCCGTCCCCAACGACCGGGTTTTAAGGAGCCGGCCCCGTCCCCGGGCCGGCTCCACCATTTCAGACCATGATCCCGAACCGAAGGACCGCGGCAGCGAAAAGTGAGAACCGGTTTTTGCTGCGCTGACCCGCCGTTCGGAAAAGATCATCGCCAAACAGGAATAGAGTTCAGGCCTTCTTCAGCCCCGCCTTGAAGCGCTTGCCGTTGGCGACGTAGTGCGCGGCCGAGGCGCGCAGCCTGGCGACCGCGGCGTCGTCCAGCGTCCTGATCACCCGCGCGGGCGAGCCGACGATCAGGCAATTGTCGGGGAACTCCTTGCCTTCGGTGACCAGCGCGCCGGCGCCGACCAGACAATTCTTGCCGATCCTGGCGCCGTTGAGGACTATGACGCCCATGCCGATCAGGCTGTTGTCGCCGATCGTGCAGCCATGCAGCAAGGCGCGGTGGCCGATCGTGCAGCCCTGCCCGATCGTCAGGGAAAAACCGGGATCGGTGTGCATCACCGTGTGTTCCTGGACATTGCTGTCGGCGCCGATGACGATCGCCTCGTTGTCGCCGCGGATGACCACGCCAAACCAGAAGCCGGCATTGCGGCCGACGCTGATGTCGCCGATCAACGTAGCGTCCGGCGCGATCCAGTTGCTGTCGGCATCCTCGAAACGGGGCGCTTTTCCGTCGATTGCGTAGGTCGGCATTTGCAGTCTCCGATTCGTCGCAGGCCGGGACAAACCCTAGAACAATCCGAGGAAAACCGCGTGCCGGTTTTCTCCCGCATTTGCCTCAAGGCAAATACCGCGCCAGCGATTCCACCAAAAGCAGAAGCGCACCAGGAGAGCTGATGCCCCAGGAGGCAATGGCGATCAGCACGATGCCCAGCACAGCGCCCAGGCGATCACCGTGCAGCCGCAGGACATCAGCATGAGCGTGGAAATGCGGCCTTCGCGCCGCGCATCGAGCGCATCGTTGGCGAGCATGAACGGCCCGGCGCAAGCGGTCGTGGCCAGCGAGCGCAGGATGTACGCCGGCGACACATAAGGCTCGGCAAAGGCAAGCCGGCGGCCCGCCGCCAGTTCCATCACGGACCCAGCGAGCCCGCAGGCGGTGAGCGCGACGGCAAAAGCGAAGAGAACGGGTAGCAGCAGGCTCATCTTTACCTTCCGTTTACCATGAAATCGCACAGTCGCGTCCAGCGCAGCAAGAGCCATGCCGCGGCATGTGTGCCGCCTAGGGACAGAGGGCGGCGACTATGGGGATTGCGATGAAGCAGGCAGCGACCGCAGAAGAGTTCAACGTCGTCGATTCCGTGCTGATGAAGCGGGTGTTCTATGCTTTTGCCGCACTGGCGCTGCTGTCGCTGGCGATCAGCCTTGGCGGAAAATGGTTCGGCCGCTCGATCGCCATGGCCGGCTACACCGACGACATCACGGTCCACAGGGTAGTGATCGGCAACAATGTCATTGCCGTACCGGCCAACGCCATCCGCTTCCTGCAGGCGCGCCGCGACGGCATCGCTTCGCGGCTCGACCTCTATCTGCGCTATCCCGAAATGGACGGCTACAGCGAAGCCGCCCGCGACGATTTCAACCACACGGGGGCCGCCAAAAACATCATCTTCCTGTCGTTCGAGCCGCAGATGATGTCGCGCGACATGAGCGGCCGTTTCGCACCGATCTACAGCGCGCTCATCAGCCAGCCCGGCGTGCCCGGCCCCGGCGGCACGACGATTTACGGTTTTACGGAAAAATCAGGCTATCTCAACGAGGTGCTTGCGGTCGCCGGCCGGCCCGGCAAGGACCCGTTCGTCGCCCGCTGCCTGAGCGGACCGAGCGCTGAGGAATCGCTGGCGCCCTGCGAGCGCGACATCCAGGTCGGCGACAGCCTCAGCCTGACCTACCGCTTTCCCCGGGAGTTGCTGGGCAACTGGCCGGCGCTTGACGCCGCTATCGTCGCCGAGGCCACGCGCGTCTTAAAGACCGCACGGTAGCGGCCCTCTGCTTTTGTCATACACGGGCGCGAAGCCGCGCGGACCCGAGGATCCGTTCCATGCCCTTGAGGCAGCGAAGCGGTGCAGAATTACTGTTGGGAAGCAGCAGAGGCAGTTCTGGACCGCCACATTCCTGAGCCGAGGGCCGGAATGTATCCCAGCGTCTCAGCGACGCCGCTGTGCGGCTGCTTCTCCCCGGGATGACGATGGCGCAGCTGGCTGCCGCCAATCGCCGAAGTCCGTAGCCGTCTGGGCTCAGGCCAGATCGATGTCGAGGATCGCCATCGAGAAATTATAGTCGCCGTCGTCCTCGTCCTTGAAGACGATGCCGAGGAACTCGTCGCCGACATAGACCTCGGCCGAATCTTCCTTGCGCGGCCGCGCCTTCACCTCGAGTTTGGGATTCTGGAAGACGCGCTTGAAATAGGCGTCCAGCTTTCTGATTTCGTCCGGCTTCAAAAGTCTTCTCCGATCGTCGGGCTTGCTCGTTGGAACGCGCTTCTGGCACGTCGACAATGGCGATGTAAAGGCAAGCCGGTTGGATAGAACGCGAACCCTGGAGCCGGATGATTTCAGGTCGAATCCAAATCCGCCTCTAAATCAAGGAGGTAGAGCATGATGTCGTCCGAAAACCGCTTCACACTTTTCGGCATCATGCTCCAGAGGCAACGGCGCCGGCAACCGGACTCAGTCCGGCACGCCGGGTGTTGCAAATCAGATGTCGAAGCTGACGACCTGGTCCATCGACTGCGACGGCAAAAGCTGGTCCATCTGCCGCGAAGGCTGGTCGCAGCCGGTCTCGCCGACGACGCGGGCCGGTACGCCGGCAACCGTCTTGTTGTGCGGCACCGGCGACAGCACGACCGAGCCTGCCGCGATCTTCGAGCAATGGCCGATCTCGATATTGCCGAGAATCTTGGCGCCGGCGCCGATCAGCACGCCGTAACGGATCTTGGGGTGACGGTCGCCGCCGGCTTTGCCGGTGCCGCCCAGCGTCACGCCGTGCAGGATCGACACATCGTCCTCGATCACCGCCGTCTCGCCGACGACGAGGCCGGTGGCGTGGTCGATGAAGATGCCCTTGCCGATGCGGGCGGCCGGGTTGATGTCGGTCTGGAACACCGAGGACGAGCGGCTCTGCAGATAGAGCGCGAAATCCTTGCGGCCCTGATTCCACAGCCAATGTGCCAGCCTGTGCGTCTGGATGGCATGGAAACCCTTGAAATAGAGCACTGGCATGATGAAGCGGTCGCAGGCCGGATCGCGGTCGTAATAGGCCTGGATGTCGACACGAACGATCGACGACCATTCCTTGTCGTCGGCCAGCATCGACTTGAACGTCTGGCGGATGAGGTCGGAGCCGATGTCCTGATGCGCGAGCCGCTCGGCGAGCCGATGGATGACAGCTTCCTCCAGGCTCTCCTGGTTGAGGATGGTCGAATAGAGGAACGCCGCCAGAAGCGGGTCGCGGTTGACCGCTTCCATCGCCTCGTCGCGGACCGAACGCCAGATCGGATCGACCGGCTGCACCTTTGTGGGGCGGGAAATGCTGATGCTGTTCATCGACGTCTTGTCCTGCGTCCTGGCCGCTTGCCTATTCTCCGGCGGCACATATAAGCCAGATCATAGCACGATTGAACTCAATTTTCCTTAGTGCTCGGTGAAATGGATTTGGTTCACGGAAATTCAAGCCGCCATGGAAAACGAACCCTTGATCGACGCCCCGCTGAAACGCGCGCTTTGCCGGCTCTATCAAGCTCCGGATCGCCACTATCACAACCTCGCCCATATAGAGGCGTTGCTGGCGCTGGCGGACGAATATCGAGCATCGCTGCATGATTCCGGCGCCGTCGAAGCCGCAATCTGGTTCCATGACGCCATCTATGACAGCCGCGCCAAAGACAACGAGGCCAGGAGTGCGGCACTTGCTCAGGACAAACTTGGCGCCCGCACCGATCCGGAGCGCCTCGGCCGCATAGCGGCGATGATCGTCGCCACCGCCACGCATGAGCTGCCCAGCCTTCAACCACGGGGCCTTGCCGATGAGAACGCCCTCCGCGACGCAGCGCTTTTCCTCGACATGGACCTGGCGATCCTGGGTGCGTCACCCGACGCTTTCGACGCCTACGAACAAGCGGTCCGCCGCGAATATGGCTGGGTCGAGGAGCCGATGTGGCGCGCCGGCCGCGGCGTGATTCTCAAGACTTTCCTCGCGCGCCAGCATATTTTTCACTCGCAGGAATTCCGCCAGAGGTTCGAGCCCCAAGCCAGGCAAAACATGGCGCGGTCGCTCGAAACGCTCAAACCCTAATCCGGAAAGGTCTCCATGCGCTGCGCATAGGCTTTGAAACCGGCGCGCCGGTAAACCGCTTGCGCGCCAGGGTGATCGAAGGTGTCGGTGTGAAGCCAGACCCTTTGCGGCGCATGCAACCAGACGGCGCGAAGCGGCTGGTCGAGCAGGAATGGCCCAAACCTGCGGCGGTGGAAGACGGGGATCAGCCCGAAATGAACCAGCTCGACCTCAGGCTGGCCGACGCCGTTGAATTCGCACAGGCCAGCGGCCACGCCCTCGACGCGCAGCACGTGGATATGTGTCGAGGGCAGCGCCAGCAGGCGCTCGAGGTCTTCCGCCGGCATGCGCAGCCGCTGGTCCCATTGCACGGGCTCGCCGACCGCGTGGTAGAGGCTGATATAGTCGGCCACATCAAGTGTTTCACGCGCCACCGTGGCGCCCGATAGCGGGCAGTCGAAAGCCGGCGCCGAATTCGGTTCGCGCATGTCCATATAGGTGACAAAAGCGGCACCGCCTCCGGCTGCAAGCCAGACGAAGATCGATCACCTGAAGGCGCCAACGGACTTGGTGGCCGCCCAAACAAAGAACAGGCCGATCACCAACGACAGCCCGTTGAGGATGATACCAACGATGCCGAGGACACGATTGTCGTTTGAACGTCCCAGTGCCATCAAGCCAAAAACCACGCCGGTGATGTGCGCCAGCGGCGCCGCAACGAGAAACACCACCAGAAAAACCCCGCCGAGGACGTTTTGAGCGGCCAGCGACGCCTCGCCTGGCATCAACGCCAGCGTGACCACCGCCGCAAAATCCATTGCGAACGCCAGCAGGGCCAGGATCACCGAGCGTTTGCCCAAGCTGCTCCGCCCCGCCACGCCGGGCATTGCTATCGTGCTTCTTCCCCATCCGGCCATTACTCGTCCCCGATCAGGTGAAAGCGCCGATCGTCGATGCCATTGCCACAAGCAGCAGGAANGGAAGCCAACCGCCAGGGAGCCGCCGTTGAGCAGGATGCCGACGACCCCAAGCACGCGGCTATCGTTCGAACGCACCAGCGCCATCAGCCCGAAAATCAATCCGGCAATATGCGCCAACGGCCCTGCCAGCAGGAAAACCGCCATGAAGAAAGCCGTGGCGATGTTCTGGGCACGCTCGGATGCGTGGGCCGGCAGCGCCACCATTGTGGTCAGCGCTATCACACCGGCACCGAAGGCGAGCAGCGCCAGGATGACGGAACGCTTGCCGAACATGCTTGTCACGACGGCGCCCGGCAGAGCGTCGGCGCTTCTTCCCCATTGAGCCATTGTTTGCCACCCCTCGCCGGCCGCCCAATCCATATCGCCCGAAAAATCGCTTACCGGTTAAAGCGGATTTTCGGCATAAAACTCCAAAACCCGCTGCTTGAAGGTCTTGTCGCCCACAGCCAGCATATGGTCGCGGCCGTCTATGTGAAACACCTTGGCGTTCGGCATCAGCGCGGCGAGCTCGTCGGGCGAGCCGCCGATATCGTCTGTCGTCCCGACCGCAATCAGCGTCGGTTGGGCGATGCGCGTCATGTCGTGTTCGCTGAGCAGTTCGCGCGACGTGGCGATGCAGGCAGCCAATGCCCGGCGGTCGCTGCGCGTCTGATCGGCAAAGGCGCGAAAGGAGCGACCGCGCGGATGGCTGGTGGCGGCCGGATCGTCGGCCAGCAGCGCCTCGGCGATCGGATCCCAGTCGCCGACGCCGTCGACCATGCCGATGCCGAGGCCGCCGAAGACCAGCGTCGCCACCTTGTCGGGATCGGACAGCGCCAGGAACGCCGCGATGCGCGCGCCCATCGAATAGCCCATGACATGCGCGCGGCCGATGCCGAGATGGTCGAGCAGGGCCGCCGCGTCCGAAGCCATTTTGGCCGGGGTGTAGTCGGCCTCGTCATAGCTTTTCGACGACGAGCCGTGGCCGCGATTGTCGAAGGCGATGGCGCGATAGCCGGCATCGTTCAGCGTCTTGAACCAGCCGGGCGATACCCAGTTGACATAGTGGCTGGAGGCAAAGCCGTGGATCATCAGCACCGGATCGCCCGCCCCCGACGCCGGCCGGCGGTCGAGGAAGGCGAAGTCGAACCCGTCATGGGAGAAGAATTGCATCGGGAGCGGCTCAGCCGGCGCCGGGCGTGGGCGCGTTGCCCTTGTCCGATGGCGGCATGCCGGGGCCGGACACCGTGCCGACGGCCGGATGGCGCAGCAGATCGCCATGGTCGATGCCGTTTTTGGCGGCGGTGCCGGCCTTGAGCTCCAGCACGAAGCGCACTGGCACACCCGGCGAGATGACTGCATCGGACAATGGAGTGCCGTGCTTGACGGCCCGCACCTTGCCGTCCTGTCCAACAAAGATCAGGTCGAGCGGCATCGGCGTGTTGTGCATCCAGAAGCCGACCTGCTTCTGCATCTCGAAGACGAACAGCATGCCATGATTGTCGGCCATATCCTGGCGATACATCAGGCCGGCCTCGCGTTCCGAGTCGGTGTCGGCGACTTCGATCGAAAAGGATTTATCGCCCCCTTTCGTCGCCACGACCAAGGGTGTCGGATCGACGGGAAGGATCATCGCCTGACCGCCGGCGATCGTCTGCTGGGATGCGGTCGGCTGCCCGGAATAGAAGTAAGCGCCTGCGGCTACCGCAACGATGACGCAGAGCGCGCCCGCTGTCAGCCAGTTCCTGTACGCCATTGGAAATCCTCGACCAAAGAGATCCCTAAAAGTGGTCTCAGGTATTCGGATAAGATCGTGGTGAAACCAAGAAAAACGCCGTCCTGACTTCCTCAGGAAGGCTCGCGTCCTAATGCGCGACCGGCAAGGTGCCCATATCGGGGTGAATCTCGGCAGCCATGAGGCCCTTGTCACCGCGTCCGAATCGCACCAGCACGACCTGTCCGGGCCTGAGCTCGGTGATGCCATAGCGGCGCAGCGTCTCCATATGGACGAAGATATCCTCGGTGCCCTCGCCGCGCGTCAGAAAGCCGAAGCCCTTGGTGCGGTTGAACCACTTGACCAGCGCCCGCTCGAGCCCGCTTTCCGGCGTCACCGCCACATGGGTGCGCTGTTCCTGCATCTCGGCCGGATGGACCGCCGTAGTGGTGTCCATGGACAGCACCCGGAACGCCTGCAAACCACGGTCGCCGTGCTTGACAAGGCACACGACACGCGCGCCCTCCAATGCAGTATGAAAACCGTCCTTTCGAAGGCAGGTGACATGGAGGAGGATGTCGCCCGAAGAACCGTCATCGGGAAGTATGAAACCGTAGCCCTTGGCCACGTCGAACCATTTGATGGCGCCGGCGATTTCGACAAGGTCGGCGCTATCGCCGCCACTGTCACTCTTCAGGGCGTCGTCAAGGTTCTCATCCCGCCTCGTGAAAGAGGCCTTATCCCCCATAAGAACGCCCCCTTTTTTTCAAGAAAACCGCAAGTGATTCTTGACATTAGATTAACACCGCCGCTTCCGGGGTGTGCAAGACCTGCCGTGCCTTTTTTCGCGGTTGAATACAGGAATAGCTGACTTGTTGTTTGCCGGCGTCGCTGCCGACAGCAATGACGATCCATCAAGGCGGTCAACCGGTCGGCAATTTGCAAGGGATTTCGCCGAAATCGGCAACCACTTGTGTCCGGCGCTTTTGTCAGAGCCATCTGATTTTTCCAAAACCGGTGACCACTTTCAGTCCGATGCTCGTTGCCCTTCGGCGGGGTGGACCTTATGTTGCCTCGCAACCCAAACATCCCCGAGGAAATCCCATGCGCTACCTCCACACAATGGTCCGTGTCGCCGACGTCGATGTCTCGCTCGATTTCTACTGCAACAAGCTCGGCCTTAAGGAAGTGCGCCGCTACGAAAACGAGCAGGGCCGATTCACGCTGATCTTCCTCGCCGCCTCCGAGGATGTAGAAAGCGGCATCACTGAGAAGGCGCCGCTGATCGAACTGACCTACAATTGGGACCCGGAGGAGTACAAGGGCGGACGCAATTTCGGCCACCTCGCCTATGAGGTCGACGACATCTACGCCACCTGTCAGCATCTGATGGACAATGGCGTCATCATCAACCGGCCGCCGCGCGACGGCAACATGGCCTTCGTCAAGTCGCCGGACGGCATCTCCTTCGAACTGCTGCAGAAGGGCCCGGCCAAGCCCAAGGCTGAGCCGTGGGCATCGATGCCGAACACCGGCACCTGGTAGCGATCACGCCATCTTGAGCGAGGCGGCCGCGCCGACAAGCCGGCCCCTTTGCCATTTCGAGCAACGGCACCTATTTACCTGCCTGTCGCGCCAGCCAAGCAAAGCCAGTGCCTCACCCAGGAGAATTCATTTATGCCGACCAGCCGTGCCGATGTCTCCACCGCGTATGCCAGCCGCTATTTGCAGCAGTTGTGCAAGCACTGGGCGCACAAATTTCCCGTCGAGTTCGATCCGAACCACGGCACCATCGATCTGTCACTCGGCCGCACGGTTCTCGATGCCGATGCGGCAGCGCTGCATATCACGGTGTCGACGGATGAAAGCGGATCGCTGGAGCGCATGGAGAGCGTCGTTGCCGATCACATCAAGCGCTTCGCCTTCCGCGAGGAGCTGACTTTCGAGTGGAAGCAGGCTCCGGCGACCTGATCTGCGGTCAGCCGCAACGCCGAACGCCGGAAGCTGCCAGCCCCAGATCCAAATAAAGCTATGGCGTCGCATGGTAGCGACGCCATCTGAACTTTCGGAGCGGCCGATCGATCAGAACTTGTAATTTAGGCCGATCTTGATCGTATGGGCGTCGATCTTCACTTTCGCCTTGTCGCCATCGTTGTCGGTCAGACCAACCTTGCCGAAATCGAAGTACTGATATTCCAGCTTGGTGGTCCATTTATCGGAAAAGGCCCATTCGACACCGCCGCCGATCGTGTACCCGACACGACCGCCGCTTTTCGATGCATTGCTGTCTGGGTCAATATCACCGCCGTCGAGGTCGCCGTAGCTCAATTTGTAGTGGGTCGCCGCGACACCGCCTTTGGCATAGATCAGCAGGCTGTCGGTCGCAAAGCCCAGGCGTGCGGTCAGATCGCCGTAGACGCCCAGTTTCGTCGATCCGAAGTTATCGGGGTCCTCAACGACAAAGTTGTCACCTTTGACCCCGAGATAGCCCAAATCCGCTTCAACGCCATAGACGAATGCACCGGACTGCCAGTTGTAACCAGCCTGGACGCCACCCAGAAACCCGTCAGTATCGACGTCCAACGTCTGGCCGGCATCTTCTTCGAAGAAATCGCCGGTCGGGTCGACGGCGTTCCCGCGTCCCCAGCCGTAGCCGGCGTTGATGCCGACATAGCCGCCGGACCAGACAAATCCCGCTGGTGCTGTCTCGATCACGTCGGCGGCGAAAGTCCCGCCGCAGGCTGCCGCCAGAAAAGTCGATGCAAGAAGCAGTCGTTTCATGAAATTTCCCCGAAATGCCCGTACCTGTCTTGAGCTACCAACGGGGCGAGAGATAGATCAATAGAAAATGTTGAAACCACCACAACAGGGCAGCCAAAAATCAGATCGTTGTTGCAAAACGGCGACATCCACCAGCACGGGGGAGAAAGATTAAGGGTTCTGCATCATCTGCAGCAGCGCCAGCACCGACCGCCAGTTGCGCGCGGTGCCCGGCACTTTCAGCATGCGCGGGATCAGCCCGGCGAACACCGATTTGCCGAGCCCGTCCGGCGCCTTGAGGTAAAGCACGTCGCCCTTGACCTCAAAGCTTTCCGGGCCGGTGCATTTTTCGGCAAGCCTGGCGATCTCGTCCGCCGTCGGCTGGCGCTCCAGCGTGTAGGCGTGAAGCTTGGTCGGATCGCTGGCGACTTCCGGATACGGATTCTCCTTCACCAACCGTTCGAACCAGGAGAGATCGCGCACCATGATGCGCGAATGAAAGCCCCATTTCTTCTCGAAAGCGGCTTCGATCTGTTTCGTCAGCGTGGCGGCGTCGCCCTTCCTGGCCCGGAACACGACATTGCCGCTCTGTACATAGCTGGCGACGTCCGAGAAACCGAACTCTTCGAAAAACGCTCGCAACTCCGCCATCTTGACGATGCGGTTGCCGCCGACGTTGATGCCGGAAAACAGCGCGACGAAGACCACCCTTCGCTCTTCGAGCTTCGGGTGGCAGGCTGTACCGCTCATATGATGAACCCGGCCAGGGTCTCGTTGTCGGTGATGTCCTGATAGTGCACGCCCTCGGCCTCGAAATTTGCCCTCAGCAGATCGAAGTTACGCCGGTCTTTGGTTTCGATGCCGATAAGCACAGAGCCGAAATTGCGTGCCGATTTCTTCAGATATTCGAAGCGGGCGATATCATCGTCGGGACCGAGCAGTTCGAGGAAGTCGCGCAGCGCGCCCGGCCGCTGCGGAAAGCGGATGATGAAGTATTTCTTCAGCCCCTCGAAGCGCAGCGCCCGCTCCTTCACGTCGGGCAGCCGCTCGAAATCGAAATTGCCGCCCGACACCACCGCGACGATGGTCTTGCCGCGGATTTCCTTGCGCGAAAAATCCTTCAACGCGTCGATCGCCAAGGCACCGGCCGGCTCCAGCACCACACCTTCGATGTTGAGCATCTCGATCATGGTGGCGCAGAGCCGGTTCTCAGGGATCAGCCGCACCGCCTGAGCGGCGAACTCCTTGAGGTGGCGCAACGGCTCGCGGCCGATCTCGGCCACCGCCGCGCCGTCGACGAAATTGTCGACATTGGCGAGCCGGACGCGCTTGCCGCTGGCGAGGCTCTGATGCAGGCTCGGCGCACCGGCCGGTTCGCAAAAGACGTAGCGCGCGTCACGTTGCTGATCGGCGAAATAGTGCGTCACCCCCGCGGCCAGGCCACCGCCGCCGACCGGCAGCATGATGATGTCGGGCATGCGCGCGCCTGGCATCTGGTCGGCGATCTCATAGGCGACCGTCGCCTGCCCCTCGATAATATCCTTGTGGTCGAAGGGCGGCACCATATGCGCGCCGGAACTTTCGGTGAATTCGAAGGCGGCGCGGTAGCAGTCGTCGAAGAAGTCGCCGACCAGCCTGATCTCGACGAAATCGCCGCCGAACAGCCGCGTCTTGTCTATCTTTTGCTGCGGCGTCGTCACCGGCATGAAGACCACGCCCCTTTTGCCGAAATGGCGGCAGACGAAGGCAAAGCCTTGCGCATGGTTGCCGGCCGAGGCGCAGACGAACAGCTCGGCCTCGTTGCCGGCGGCAAGCGCCTTGCGGAAAAAGTTGAAGGCGCCGCGGATCTTGTAGGAGCGCACCGGCGAAAGATCCTCGCGCTTCAACAGCACCCGAGCCCCCGTCTTCTTCGACAGATAGTCGTTTTCCTGCAGCGGCGTTTCGGGAAAGATCTCGCGGATCGCGGCTGCGGCGGTGGCGACACGGGAGGAGAAACTGTTCATGGCGCCGTCACCTCTGGATCGAATGGTTCGAAGGCGAAGCCTATTGCACAATTCGCCGTTTGCAGCCACCGATGCGGCGCGGCCGCTTTGACGCGCCAGCAGGAATCCATTGGAGCCATCTTCATGCCTGTTTCGGCTGTCGCCCTGAAGACCGTAGACCTTCCTGAATTCGGCGAACCAACAGTGATGCCGCTAGTTCAGCGGCGGACCTACGAAGCGCGCATCGAGGCTCTGCTGGCGCGCGGCGCCGAGGCCGGGCTCGACGCCTTTGCCGTCTATGGCGACCGCGAGCACGCGGCCAATGTCGCCTATCTCAGTGGTTACGATCCGCGTTTCGAGGAGACGCTGCTGGTCATCGTTCCCGGCAGCCAGCCAAAACTTCTCGTCGGCAATGAGGGTTGGGGCTATGCCGAAATCTGCGACGGGCCTTACGAGCGCGTCCTCTACCAGACCTTCTCGCTGCCGGCGCAGCCACGCGACCGCTCGGCCTCTCTATCCGACACGCTTGCCGCCTGCGGCCTGAAAGCCGGCCAGAAGATCGGCGCCATCGGCTGGAAGCCGTTCGGGCCCGGCGATGGCGGCTTTGGCGAGACGACGCTCGACCTGCCGTCCTTCATCGCCGATACGCTGCGCACACTGGCCGGCGACAGAGGCGCGGTGGTCAACGCCGCCAACCTGTTGATGAACCCATCCGACGGCCTACGCGCCATCAACGAGGCAGACCAATTGGCGTCCTTCGAATTCGCCGCGACCTTTTCCTCGCAGGGCCTGCGCAACGTGCTTGGGAATATTGAGCCCGGCATGAGCGAATTGCAGGCCGCGCGGCTGATGGGGATCAACGGCCTGCCCCTGTGCTGCCACCCGATGCTGTCCGCCGGCAGGCGTGCGCCCTACGGCTTGCCTAGCCCGCGCCTCGACATCATCAAGCGCGGCGATCCCGTCACCATGGCCTATGGCGTCCAGGGCTCGCTCAACGCCCGCGCCGGCTTCCTTGTCGAGAGCGCCGCGGAACTGCCGCGCGAGATAAGCGACTATGTCGAACAGCTGGTAGCGCCCTATTTCGCCGCCGTCGTCGACTGGTACGAGACCATCGGCATAGGCGTTGCCGGCGGAGCGCTTTGGAAAGCCGTGCATGACCGCATAGGCGACCCGTTCTTCGGCGTCTCGCTCAATCCCGGCCATCTCGTCCATATCGACGAATGGATGCATTCGCCGGTGTTTTCCGGCTCGGACATCAAGCTGCAATCGGGCATGGCGCTGCAGGTCGACATCATTCCGGCGACCGGAACCAGCTATTTCACCACCAACATCGAAGACGGTATCGCGCTTGCCGATGAGTCCCTGCGCGAGGAGATCGCGGCCCGCTATCCCGAGGCATGGCGCCGCATCGAGGCGCGCCGCGCCTTCATGGGCGATGTGCTCGGCATCAGGCTCAAGCCCGAGGTATTGCCCTTCTCCAACATCCCTGCGTTCCTGCCGCCATTCTGGCTTTCGCGCAACAGTGCGATGACCGTGGCTCGACGCTGACCACATTTCGGCTGGACACGACTTACTTCTGCCGCACTCTCACTGTCCGGGAGGTGCCGCGGGGGTATATGGGCCTTTTGGCCGGAGTGGAATTTTTGACGTGCGTTTGAAGACGATTTGCATTCTTGCACTTGCCCTGTTGATCGCCGGCTGCGGCGGCCGCAAAACCGAGGAACTGCTCGGCAGCGCCGTCATGTCCACGCCGGTGACCGAAATCTCGGGCAATCACTCGATCTTCATTGCCACCACACGCAAGAAATCCGACGATCCCAACAAAGTTTTCGACGGCGAACGCTCGGCGACGCTGAACTACGCCCGCGTCACCGTCACCGTTCCCGGCATCCACCAGACCGGCCAGATCGAGCGCCGCTCGCGCGGCAGGTCCAACGACCCAGCGAAGTACTTCATGGCCTCCGAGGTCGTCGGCTACGATGCGCAGCCGAAATTCTCCAGTGCGCTCAATGCCGACATTGCCGCGCGCGGCGGCCGCGTCATGGTCTTCGTGCATGGCTACAACACCGGCTTCGACGACGCGGTCTACCGCCTGACCCAGATCGTCCACGATTCCGGCTATCCCGGCACGCCGGTGCTGTTTTCCTGGGCATCCGGCGCCAGAACCACCGACTATGTCTATGACAAGGAAAGCGCCAGCGCCGCCCGCGATCAGCTGGAGGTGACATTGCGCATGCTGCAGCAGTCCGGCGCGCGGCGCATCGACATCGTCGCCCACTCGCTCGGAACCTGGGTGACCATGGAAACGCTGCGCCAGATGGCCATCACCGGCGACCGCGATCTCGGCGGCAAGCTCGGCGATGTCGTGCTGGCCTCTCCGGACATCGACGTCGACGTCTTCAAGAGCCAGATGCGCCGCTACGGCAAGCCGGACAAGCCGTTCATCCTGCTGCTCTCCGACGACGACCGTGCGCTGCGGCTCTCAGGCCTGATTGCCGGCTCGCGGCCACGCGTCGGCGACTACAAGGATGCCGCCGACCTCGCCGCTTATGGCGTCACCGTGGTCGACCTCTCCAAGGTCAAGGGAGGCGACAGCTTCAACCACACCAAGTTCGCCGACAATCCCGAACTGGTGAAGATGATCGGCCAGCGGCTGCGCGAGGATGACGGCTTTGCCAGCGACCAGACGGTGACCGACCGCATCAGCGCGCTCGGACAATAAGGCTGTTGCCTTGCGGCGACCGTCGCCGCGTGAGGTCGCGAATGCCGCTCGGCCCGATCACTTTCAACTGGACCGGGCCGGTCTCTGCCTCTACGACATTGAAATCGGCGCCAATGCGCCAGCGGGAGCCCGCGTGAACGAGCGTTGGAAGACTGTCCTGGTCCTTGCGTTCGCGCTCGCTGCCGCCGGCTGCGCCGGCCCGAACACCCATGACCTGTTGAACAAGACGACGGTTTCGGTGCCTGCCTCCGACATCGCGGCCACCCACGAAATCTTCGTCGCCACCACCCGCAAGCAGGCGACCAAGGACCCACGCCAGGTGTTCGATGGCGATCGCTCGCTGACCACCAGCTACGCCCGTGTCGACGTCACCGTGCCGAAGGTCCACCAGGTCGGCGCCATCGAGCGCGCCAAGGGCTCGGCCAATTCGAACCCGGCCAAGCAATTCACCGTCACCGATGTCGTCCACTATGGCGACGCCTCGCAATTCGCCAAGGCCGTCGGCGCCAACATCACCATGAATGGCGACCGCGCGCTGGTCTTCGTCCACGGCTTCAACAACGGCTTCGACGATGGGGTCTACCGGCTGACGCAGATCGCCCACGACACCGAATATCCCGGCACGCCGATCTTGTTTTCGTGGGCTTCGAGCGGCAAGACCACGGGCTATATCTACGACAAGGACAGTGCCAACGCCGCGCGCGACGACCTCGAGGCGACGCTCAGGATGCTCGCCAAGACAAAGGTCAAGAGCATCGACATCATCGCGCATTCGATGGGAACCTGGGTGACGATGGAAGCGCTGCGCCAGCTCGCCATCACCGGCGACCGCGATCTCGACGGCAAGCTCGGCCGTGTTGTCCTGGCATCGCCCGATATCGATGTCGACGTCTTCAAGAAGCAGATGATCCGCTACGGCAAGCCCGACAGGCCGTTCGTCATCCTGCTTTCCGCCGACGACCGTGCTCTGAGACTGTCCAGCCTGCTATCCGGCGACAAGCCGCGCGTCGGCGACTACGGCAACGCCGCCGACATTGCCAGTTACGGCGTCGTTGTGGCCGACCTCAGCCAGATCAAGGGCGGCGACCGCCTGAACCACGCCAAATTCGCCGACAACCCGTTCCTGGTGCAATTGCTCGGCGACCGTCTGCGCGCTCCAGCCGGCCTGGCATCGGACGAACCCACGCAGGGCCAGATCGACAATCTCGGCCGAGGCCTCGGCAAGGCAGTCGGATCCGTCGCCGAGATCATCATCACCACGCCATTCAAGGTGCTGACCATCGCCACCGGCGGATGAGAGCCAAGCACCGGGGCTGATCTCAGATAAACAAACCTACCTTCTGGAACGTCGTCACGTCGATCAGGCCGACATCGGAAATCCTGAGTTCCGGGATGACGACCAGCGCCAGCAGCGAGTGCTGCATGTAGGCGTTGTTGAGCGAGCAGCCCATCTTGCGCATCGCCTCGGTCAGTTTCTCCGCCTTGGCCGCCACGATTTCCGCCCGCTCGTCCGACATCAGCCCGGCGATCGGCATTTCGACCAGCGCAAGCTCCTTGCCCTTCGAAAACAGCACCACGCCCCCGCCGACCTCGCCCAGCCGGTTGACGGCCAGGGCCATGTCTTCCTTGTTGGTGCCGACGCAGATGATGTGGTGGGCATCATGTGCGACGCTCGACGCCATGGCGCAGTCGCCCATATAGCCGAAGCCTGAGACGAAGGCATTGGTGACGCCGCCGGTGCCGCGGTGGCGCTCGACCAGCGCGATCTGGCAGATGTCGTTGCGGCGGTCCATGGCGACCAGCCCGTCCTCGACCGGCAGGTCGGCCTCCAGCGCCCGCGTCGGCGCCTGGTTTTCGATCACGCCGATGACCCGCACCCGCACCTCGTTGGCGCCCTTGGGCGCCGCAATGTCGAAGTCGCCTGGCTTCAGCTTCTTGCCGAGCTTGACGGTGTTCTTCGCCGATTTGGGGTAATCATAGGCCGGAATGTCGATCTCGAGCTTGCCGCCCTTGGCCAGCCTGACGCCGCGGCCATAGACCTCGTCGATGGTCATGGCGGCGAGATCGGAGACGATCAGCAGATCGGCCAGCCGTCCCGGCGCGATCGAGCCGATCTCGCGCTCCAGCTTGAAATGCTGGGCGGTATTCAGCGTCGCCATCTGGATCGCCGTCACCGGCTTCAATCCCTGTTGGATGGCGTGGCGCACCACCCGGTCCATATGGCCTTCATGCACCAGCGTGCCGGAATGGCTGTCGTCGGTGCACAGGATGAAGTTGCGCGGGTCGAGCCCGCTCTCGGTCACCGCCTTGATCTGCGAGGCAACATCGTACCAGGCCGAGCCCAGCCGCAGCATTGCCTTCATACCCTGGCGCACACGGGCGATTGCGTCCTCGGCGCGTGTGCCTTCATGGTCGTCCTCCGGCCCGCCGGCGACATAGCCATGGAACGGCAGGCCGAGATCGCGCGACGCATAGTGGCCGCCGACCGTCTTGCCCGCTCGCACCGTGGCGGCGATCTCGCCCGACATCACCGTATCGTTGGCCACGACACCGGGAAAATTCATCACTTCGCCGAGCCCGATGATGTTTTCCCAGGTCATCGCCTCGGTGACATCGGCGACCGTCAGTTCGGCCCCGGCATGCTCCAGACCCGGCGCCGACGGCACGCAGGACGGCATCTGAACGTGCACGTTGATCGGCATGGCGACGGCCTCGTCATGCATCAGCCGCACGCCGGGCAGGCCCAGCACGTTGGCGATCTCATGCGGATCGATGAACATCGAGGTGGTGCCGTGCGGGATGACGGCGCGACAGAACTCGGTGACGGTCACCATGCCGCTCTCGACATGCATGTGCGCGTCGCACAGGCCGGGCACGAGATAGCGGCCGCCGGCGTCGACCACCTTGGTGCCCTGGCCGATGGCATGACTGGCATTCGGCCCGCAATAGGCGAAGCGGCCGCCGGCAACGGCGATGTCGGTGCCGGCTATGATTTCGCCGGAGTGCACGTTCACCCAGCGGCCGTTGCGAATGACGAGATCGGCAGGCTTGCGCCCCGTCGCGACGTCGACCAGATGCGTCGCCATCTCGGTCCAGGGCTTGGGTTTCGTCGCCGACGGCTGCTTGGCCATGAAAGACTCCTGTTTGCCCGACTGTGCCAAGCCGGCAACGTTTTGACCAGCGATTGCGGACGAAATCCGGTCGATGAGAACTCGCCCGGGCGGATGCGCCGCACCTGCTCACCCCCGAGGGCAGGCATCAGCGGTGCGGTCATTCAGTTTGGCTTGTGCCGCCACTTATGCTACCATTCTGGCTATGGTGCTGATTTGCGCCGACGACCCGCCGCGAGGCGGGTTTTTGTTGTGATGAGCCCGAAACCTCCTGAGGTGAAGTCATGATCCGGTTCCTGAAAGCACTCGCCTTCGTCACCCTGTTCCTGATCTCGGCCGGCTTTGTATCCGCCGAGGAACGTTGGCAGACCTTGCCGGAGCCGGCGGCGATGCCCAAACCGGATCAGAGCGGATATGCGCCGGTCAACGGCATTCAGATGTACTATGCCGTTTTCGGCGCCGGTGATCCGATTCTCCTGATTCATGGCGGCCTTGGCCATGGCGACATCTGGGCAAGCCAGGTGGCGACCATGTCCAAGACGCACAAGGTTATCATCGCCGACAGCCGCGGCCATGGCCGCTCTGCCCGCACCGAGCAGCCTTACGGCTATGACCTCATGGCGTCGGACTATCTTGCGCTGCTCGACTATCTCAAGATCGACAAGACCGCTCTTGTCGGCTGGAGCGACGGCGGCATTATCGGCATCGACATCGCGCTGCATCATCCGGAGCGGCTGACACGGCTCTTTGCGCAGGCCGCCAACGTCACCACCGATGGCGTCGATCCGGGTGTGCTGACCAACAAGACCTTTGCCGCCTATATCGACCGCTCGGGCCGCGACTACAAGAAACTGTCGAAGACTCCCGACCAGTACGATGCCTTCGTGGCGCAGATCAGCCACATGTGGGAGTCGGAGCCGGCCTGGACCAAGGAACAGCTCGGCAAGATAACCACGCCGACCGCGATCGTTGCCGGCGACCATGACGAGGCGATCAAGCGCGAACACACCGAATACATGGCCTCCGTCATTCCGGGCGCCAAGCTCATCATCCTGCCCAACGCCAGTCATTTCGCCATGCTGCAGGCGCCGGACGAATATAGTCAGGCGGCGCTGGACTTCATTGACGCCAAATAGCGCCCCCAGCTAGAGCACCCAGCGCAGCAACGGGTGCATTCCGATTGTTGAACAATGGGTTCCGTTTTGCGGCGAATAGGATTACCTTCCGACAAGGCGCCTTCTGAACCGCCTTTTCGGAGAACTCGATGCGCTGTCTGACGATTGCCAGTGCCGGATTTCTGATTGCTCTGGCCGCGCCGGCATTCGCCGCCGACCCGATGGCGGTGCCGATGACCGAACCAGGCTTCGACTGGACCGGCTACTATGCCGGCCTGCAGGCCGGCTACGGCTGGGGCCAGTCCGACATATCAGTGACGGAAGGCGCGCCGTTTTCCATCTCGCCCGACATTGACGGCGGTTTCGTCGGGGCCCATGTCGCCGGCCTGTGGCAGTTCGACCAGGCAGTGCTCGGCGCCGAGGCGGAGCTCAATTATTCCGCCGTCGACGGTACGGCCGTATCAGGCCTTGGAAGCACATTCCGCACGGACATCAAGTGGTTCGGATCTGTCGACGCCAAAGCGGGCTTCGCCATGGACCGCGTGCTGGTCTACGGCGTCGGCGGCGTCGCCTTTGCCGGCATCGAAACTTCGCAAGTCTCGGGCGCGTCGTTCGCCGGCACACGCACCAATGTCGGCTGGACCTTGGGTGCCGGCGTCGACTACGCGCTGACCGACAAATTCATCGTCGGCGCGCAATATCGCTATTACGATTTCGGCTCCGAGCACTATGACGTGGCGGAACCCTTCAACGATCGCGATCAGGATGTGAAGCTGAACGCGGTCGGTATCAATCTCAGCTACAAATTCTGAGCGTTCTCGGCGACTGAGATTTTCGCCACAACCAATTGTTTTGAAATCACGAACCACCTTTCATGAGTTCGACACTCGGCAAAAGATGGCTTGACGGGTTTTCGCTGGCGTCTGAAAAGGGCTGGCCTGCGGACGTGGCGGAATTGGTAGACGCAAGGGACTTAAAATCCCTCGATCTCTGATCGTACGGGTTCGATTCCCGTCGTCCGCACCAAATTGAAATGCTTAGGATTCGTTCTGTAAGAACTCACTGGCTACCACAGAAAAGGCTGACGCGGGTAGCCGTAGAGCCGGGATACAAAGCCGGGAACTGCCATGCTGGAGTTTTGGTGTTCGGTATTGGCTGCCGTAAGAACAGTGACGGGGCTGACGGCGCAACTGCGCTTGAGCCAAATCCCGAACCTGTAGCCCCTTCGGTCGTAAGCTCGGCAGTTGGGGATCTACTGCATCCGAAAAACGACGGTATCCGTGTCGCTGGATTTGCATCGAATGCCGACCAAAACGCCGAGTTCATAGTCATCGACGTGCCACGGTCGGAACGTCGACCACATCGCAGCGATCAAAAGCAATATTACAAGCGTGCTGGTAGCTCTTCATACCTATGGAGCATGTCGACATCGAGGATGCCTTCCGAAGTACCGGAACTTACAATGAAGGCCGACATGAGAAATACCCGTCGTCCGGCCTTGACGGTCATTATGAGATCAGGATGTGGCCGCAGAACGGGAGCCGGCTGGGGCCGCAGCGGCCTCAACCCGGTGGGCATGCCCCGTCGCGATTTTAAGAAGAGTTGCAGCCGTTTCCTGTGGCGTCCAACCTTGCGCTTCTGACGCAGTCACCAAGGCCGCAAACGCGGCTTCTAATGCGACTTCACAGTTCACCTCACGGTCTGGGCTATCCTCTGGCAATATCGGGGGTTCGACGGATTGGGACATCGTGACTTCTTTCAAAGGGGAAAAACCCGCCGCCCCAGCCTTTTGCCACTCAAACATTTCAGCAAAGGATCATTCCAGCTATCAGCAGCGTGATTAGAACTGACAACGGCACGGCCAGAAGACCGACCAACTCAACATTTCTTGTGTTTTGTCGCTTGTCCATCTTCGTCGCCCGCATGTCGTTGGCTTTGGCATCTTGCCGTCAACGTGCAGCTGTTGGAACCAACCACAAGTGCCGCTGATCGGAGATTCAGTCGGTGCTGCATATTAGCAACACATTGTGGAACGATCGGGCGGCATCAGCCAATTGCTTTTGAATGCCCTTGCACTTGCTTCGTACGATTCCGTACAGTTTCCCCCATTGGGGGAGCTGCCGATGGACCATGACGAGGAAGGCTACAGCATTGACGCCTTCGATTTCGATGTGGTGTGCGAGACCTTCAGGAGATCCGTTCGGGAGCTGAACCTGGCTGAAGAGCATTGGGTAGACCACGCGAAGGCGCTCCTACGGGAATTCACCGACAGCGCACCTGACGACGACATGATTAGCCGGATCGTCGGGCGCTAGTGGCCTATACAGCCCTAGTTGGTTAGAATCGTACCCCGGTCCTGCCACGGAAACCTTTTCCAAGGTTTGCCGCGTCATAGAGGCATCACAGAAGCTCTCGGAACAGATTGCCCAGCGCGGAGGCCTATTAACGAAAAAGCTCGCCACCTTGAGGCAACGGGCATCGCCAATGCCCTCAGAGAGCCCTGCCTGGACGTGTGGCGTCCTGTCCGGCCCTCGCCATTGATTTCGTCGGCAAGCTTGTCTTTGGCCTCGTGATAGGTCTTGAAGTTGGCATCGGGATCGCAATCGCCGGCTGCCAAGGATGCCGGGCCGCTGGCCGACCTATCAGTCAGGCGTCCGAAGCCAGAGCGTTATAAAGCAGCAAACACGCCAGGATAGAAACGGCGCTGCCTAGCAGCTGGTCTGCCGTCAGGCCGGAAAAATAGACAAGATGAAACGTCACCATCGCTCTACCAATCACGGTTCGGAACACTGCCGAATTAACCGTTAGCCGACGCTAATGTTCCGCTCTGGACTCACTACCGCTTTGGAAGAATCCTGCCGCAGCGATCAGCGCCCCGCCCGACCTTGATCTCAACGTCGGTGCCACAAGGCTTTCCTTCGTTCGCATGGTTCGCAGAGATTAGCACGATCGCATACTCTCATCTCATCCGGCGTCGTCTCCCTCACAAAGCAGCGCCGGTAAGGCTCGGCGACCTTCTTGTTTGTCCCGTGTGCCAAAGGAGGTCGCCGGGCCTGCCGTTGCTCATCTTTGCTGGTGGTTGCTCCTGATGGCTGCGCTTGACGCCGTCGCCCTACTGCTACCTGCGGGGTAAGGCCGGCGAGCCCTCTTGTCAGGCAGTCCGGCATGTAGGATTATAGTCCTCGTTGCGGCGACCCCTCAATGGAGAGCGCCAATGGCCAGAACCAAACCTTCGGAACAACTTTCCCGGGCTGAAATCGAGCGCTTCCTGGCGGCAGCCGAAGCGCTGCACAAGAGCATCGTCGGGCCGCTCCTGGCGTACCACGGCGAGCACTACCAAGCTCTACGTAAGGTCCATGGACCCCTGTTGAAGTCGATCGAGACCATCACCGGCCAGAAGGCGAGGTTCATCCAGTGGAACGGGACAGGACCGGCACAGCCCCGGGACAAGCCTCCGGGCTAAGTCTCCTCCCGGAAATCCAGCAGCTTGGCATGGCGAAGCTTCTCCTCGCCCTTTAGGAACCGCACGCGGCCGACCAGGCCCGGCTTTAGCCATTCGGCCTTGTCACTCTTGAGCCCTTTCGGCGCCGGCCCGCCAATCTTGCCTTGCACGCGGTCCCATAGGCGCTGGCGCTTGTCCGCCTTGAAGGTGACGAAGGCGCCGCCGGCATAGTGGCCTTTGTCGGCCATCAGCACCATGGCAGGCTTGCCGGCCTCGCGCTGCACGCCGATGATGTCCATCTCCTTTTCGGCATAGCACTTGATCTTGCGCCAGTTCGTCGTCGGACCCGACCGATACTTGCTGCCCTTCCGCTTTGAAACGATACCTTCAAGCCCAGCCTGGTCGACCAGATGAAAGACGGCGTCGCCAGTGCCCGGCATCGCTTCGCTGAACTGGATTCGGCCGCCGTCCGGGATCAACGCCCGGAGGATCTCGCGACGGTCTTCCACCGGCGTGTTCCGCAAGTCATGCCCGTTCAGATGCAAGAGGTCGAATGCTAGCAGATACAGATCGCGCGACGGCTTGCGGCTGGTCGCGGCTGATTGATGCGCATGGAAGTCGGATAGGCCAGCCTCATTGATCGTAATGGTCTCGCCGTCGATGATGAAGTCTTTCGCCTCGATCGCTTCCGCCTCACCGGCAAGTTGGATGTAGCGGCCCGTCCAATCATAACCGTTCTTGGTGATCAGCCGAATCCCGTCATCATCCTTGATGACCTGGGTGCGGTAGCCATCGAATTTGATCTCATGAATCCAATCATCGCCCATCGGCGGCGTGTCGACCAGTTCGGGTTCCATAGGCTTGATGAATTTCAGACGCATGCACTGACTCGCAGAACCACGACTTCAATTAGCTATCGCTAAATTAGTTCCGGAACATTTTAGACGAATTGGATGTTTGAAGGGCTATGAAGATCGAAGCCGACCAATGCCGGGCAGCGCTGACGCTCATCCGGCGCACAATGGAAGAGCACTGTCCTCCTGGCGTGCTGCCGAGCGAAGAGATGGTCAATGGGCTCTATGGTCCGGAACTGATCCATGAGGCGGAAGCCATTGCCGCCGGCATCGTCGCAACCATTGACCAGCTGCAATTGCCCGTGATGAAACCGCCCTCCCCTAGTATCAAATAGAGACCGACACAGGGAAGGTCGCTTGGCCGCGCGATCGTGGGCTCGCAACGACCGGCGAGGCGATGCCGGCCTCACCAAGGGTTACAGCCCCTCGACCAGCAGCGAAGGCGGCTCGCGGCAGTGCAACGCCCGAAGTGTTTCGAGACGACGATGTCCACCGAGCGTAGCCAGCGCGCGTCGTGCTGCACAAGGACCGAGGCAGCGGCACGGCCGCCCGGGTTACTCCAAAGGCGGCTCTTCGCTCTGTGGAGCCAAAACGGTGATATCCATCCTGGCGATTGTCGATGCGGCGCGCCCCTGGGCGCCAGAATCCGTGTCGCCACTTTCTGCCGCCATTGCCTTGGCGCGATGTCCTACGCTGTCTGCGCTTTTGCCTGGCGCAAATCCTTCGCCCGGTTCTGTCTTTGCGGGTTTCGGTCGAGTTTCAGCTGCCTGCCGATGTTGGTTTCCAATCGCCGAGACCATTGATACCTCCCCTTGATGAGGCCGCGACTGTACCTGTCAAGGCTGTAGCGAGGCTGATCACTAAGTGGTCGGGTTGCGCCCGCTCGTAGTGGCCCTCCGATTACTGGGCTCTCGATGCCTTGGCGCTCGCGGACGTCTGGTCGGGTGGGAAGTTCAAACTCAGCCGCCCTTTGCGGCACCGGCTTCGCCCGACAACTAGGAACGATTTCGGCCGCCATGTGTTACGCAATCATGAATCTCGCGGATCCCGGATCAACAATGGCAACCGATCTTTTCACGATGCAACTCGCTGATGCTCAGCAGCGCATCAAACAGACCGAGTTCGCGCTGGTACTCAGCGAGAAAATGGTGGCTGAGAACCTCGCTTTATCCAGCAGGATACGATCGGCGAGGCGGCGTGTCCTGAAGGCCGGAAGGCCTCTGGCGACAGTCGACTCAACAAGCTGAAAGAGTTCTTCAAATGATCTCGACCCAGTCCGGACGTGGGAGAGCTTGCCGGTAACCTTAGCGGTAATCGGCCGAGTCGCAGCAGGAAGCGCGCTGAAAACTTGCTCGATGAAGACTGCGGCGTCGCTATGAATCTCGCCTTGTGTTGCCGAATCCGATCTGCGCAAAGGCGCGTGGTCGAGACCAGGCAGCGGCTCACGAAGATTGATCCCAGCAGGGCAAATTGACCGCTACGGCTCAGTTGAGGCAGCACTTCGAAATCACGGCTATTGACCTGCTGAGCTATCAGTTTCCCTCGATCTCTAATCGTATGGGTTCTCCGCACCACCCTTCGCTCTTCGAGCTTCGGGGTGGCAGGCCACCGAGTAGCCGTCAAACGTCGAGATAGCCGGCGGCGACCAGCGTTGCCTTATATCGCCGGGCAAATCGGCTGGGCAAACGACTGAGGTAAGCTGACGCGCCAATATCCCAATGCGCGCCCAGTTCGCGGTCGAAGGCAGCCGGGTCGAATTGCAGCAAGCCGCTGCGTGGGTAGACCGTGAATTCTCCGAAGATCGGCTCCCCCTCCTCCTCGTAGAAATCGACACGCACCATGTCGAACTCGCTGCCGAGCGCCTCGGCTGCCTCGATCATCCGCGCCAGGCTCTTGGGACGGGGAATTTCCAGGCTCGAGTCGATCGCGCCCTGGACGATGTTCAGCGGGCGCCAATCGCGATCCAGGTGGGCGGTATTCTTGACCGTGGAACGGAAGGCAACGACGACAATGTAGGTGACGCGGCCAGCCAGCACACAGAATTTGTAGTCGACCGGGTCATAATCCTGGTCCTTGCCCACAAGTGCTTCGACGAAAACCCGCCGCTCTATGTGCGCATAGCTGCGCTCCAGCTTGCGGGCGCCATAGGTTTGGCCAAGGTATTCCGTCATCTCGGCAATGATCGCCTCCCGGTCGGCGTTGGCCGGATCGCGAACGATGACATTCATGGCGCAACCGTGGTTGCATTTGACGGCGTAGGGGATTTTCAGGTCATCGAAGGGGATCTGGCGCGGATCGTCGCCCTGCCACAGTACCTCAGGGATGGCGAGCCCGGGAAGCCGCTCCCTGACGATTTCCTTGGACTTGAGCTTGTCGAGAAGACCGGTAAAGCGAGGATCGTCATCGAAAATCTTGCGCCAGTGGATCTTTTCCGTGAACGTCACCGGGGCTGCAAAATTCGGCAGATGCCGCATCCGCTCAAGGAAACGCTGGGTCAACCGGCGGTAGCGGACAAGCAGCGCGGCGTTCAGCAACAGGAGAGATGCCCGCGCGCTGTTTCGCTTCAGCCATGCCTTTGCGCCACGCGCCATTCCGGTGTCCTTGCAACCTGCGCAACTTCATCCGCGAAGTGGACGTGCCACCCTGCCCGCAGCAGTGAGGCACGTCGAGCTTCGCCGAGCTAGCCCTTCATCGGGTACAGTTTCAAATGCTGGATCAGGATGATCGTCTTGGCGTCGATGATGCGGCCGTCTGAAATGCCGGCCAGCGCTTCATCAAGAGGCATTTCCAGAACATCGATGTCCTCGCCCTCGTCGGCCGCGCCGCCGCCGGCCGAGATGCGGTCGGCGGGTGAATAGCGCGCCACGAAGAACCACAGCCGTTCGGTGACGCTGCCTGGGCTCATATAGGGGGAAAACAGCCGCTCGATGTTCTGTAAGCGATAGCCGAGCTCTTCCTCGGCCTCCTTGAGGATGGCGGTTTCGGGATCGTTTTTGTCGAGCAGGCCGGCGCAGGCCTCGATCAGCGGTTCGCGGTGGCCGGTGACGTAGGCGGGGTAGCGGAACTGCCGCACCAGAAGCACCGTCTGACGCTCGGGATCGAAAGGCAGGATCACCGCGCCGTCGCCACGATCGTAGGTCTGGCGAATCTGCGTCTCCCACTGCCCGTCGCGCCGGCGGTAATCGAGGACGGTCTTCTTCAGAACCGCCCAGTCGTCGGACAGGACTTCCTCCGAGCGGATGCGGATACGATCTTCCATGATGAGCTCCAAGCTGTCGGCGCCATGGCGTAACCGCGAACGGTTTTGCGCGCAACCGAAACGGCGAAGCTTTCACCGCCTCGTGTCTGGTGCCGGCAACTGCCATCGCCTAAATAGCTGCAGTCCCTCTCCGGAGTTTTTTTGATGACCGCAGCGCTTTTCCAGCCGATCGCCCTCGATGGCCTGACCTTTCCGAATCGTATCGCGGTGGCGCCGATGTGCCAGTATTCCGCCGAAGACGGCTCGGCCAGCGACTGGCATCTCTATCACTGGATGAACCTGGCGATGTCGGGCGCCGGCATGGTCACCGTCGAGATGACCGACGTCGAACGGCGCGGCCGCATCACCCATGGCTGCCTCGGCCTCTATTCCGACGACAACGAGGCGGCCGCCCGGCGCACGCTGGATGCAGCGAGGCGCGTGGCCGCGCCGGAAACGAAATTCGGCATTCAGCTTGCTCATGCGGGCCGCAAGGCCTCCAACCGAAAGCCCTGGGAAGGTGGCGGCCCATTGCAGCCGGGCGAGGATCCCTGGCAGACCGTCTCGGCCTCGGCCATCGCCTATGACACCGGCTGGAATGTGCCGCATGCGCTGGAGGAGGATGAAATCCTGCAGCTCATCGAGCGCTTCACTCAAGCCGCAAGGCGGGCCGAGCGCGCCGGCTTCGACTTCCTCGAACTGCACGCCGCGCACGGCTATCTGATCTTCCAGTTCCTGTCGCCGCTTTCCAACCAGCGCACCGACAGCTGGGGCGGCTCGCTGGAAAACCGCATGCGTTTCCTCATCGAGATCGCCAAATCGGTGAGGAAGGCAGTTCCAAACCTGATGCTTGGCGCCCGCCTCTCGGTGAAGGACTGGGTCGATGGCGGCTTCGAGGTCGACGAGGCGATCGAGGTGGCCAAAGCCTTGAAGGCGCTTAATGTTGCCTATATCTGCTGTTCGAGCGGCGGCAATTCGCCGTTGCAGAAGCTGCCGACCGGCGCCGGCTATCAGGTGCATCTGGCCGAAGCGGTGCGCAAGGGCGCCGGCATCCCGACACGGGCTGTCGGCCTGATCGACGATCCCTCGCAGGCAGAGGCGATCGTCGCCGACGGCCGCGCCGACATGGTCGCGCTGGCCCGCGCCTTCCTCGCCGATCCGCGCTGGGGCTGGCGCGCCGCCGCCACCTTCAGCGAGAAAATCCATCCCGCGCCACAGCTCGCCCGCTCGGTGACCACGATGCAGCACTGGATGAGGGGCTGAACAGGCTGCGCCGACGGTGGTTGCGCTGTCGTTCGCCGCGTCGTCTCCGGTCGGCGCGCAATATTGCGAAGGCACGGTGCACGGCCTGTCCAGGCACTACGATCTCGATACCGGCAGCGGGTTTCTCGCCGTGCGGGCGCGGCCGAACTCGTCGTCGCGCATGATCGGGCAATTGTTCAATGGCGACCACACCGAGATTTTCGACCGCCGGGGCAACTGGTACCAGGTCGAAATCGGCGGACGGACCGGCTGGGCCAACGCCCACTGGCTGCGCAACGACTGCGGTTACTGAGACCAACGATTGCGGTTGGTGAGACGTTTGGGCGCAGGCTGACGGCCATTTTTGCAACCATATTGGCTGCTTTGCGTTGCGGCCATCATGGATAACAAACCTTTTGAAACCCCGGTCGTGGTCGAACTCGGCCATGTCGGCAAATATCGCCAGATCCGCAGCACCCAGGAAGCGGCAGAGTGCCTGATGACGGTGTGGCCGCTCAATCGCGGCCCGCGCCATCGTGATGCTCTCGACACTTGCCTCAAAGTGCTGGAAGGTTATCGTTCGACGGCCGATGCACGCAGGGCTTTGATCGAAGCGGCCAAGGAATCGGAAGTGCTGGTTCCCGAAGACCGGCTGCCAGACGCCAAGTTGCATTGAAGCCCAGATGGCATTGAATAACGGGCCGCATTGAGCGGACGGACGAACCGGAGGATTTCATGGCGAAGCTGACTTACAAGATCGTCGAGCATGACGGGGGCTGGGCCTACAAGGTCGGTTCGACATTCTCGGAGACATTCCCGACCCACCAGGATGCGCTGCGCGCCGCCGAGATCGCCTCGGCCGAACAGCAGATCGCCGGCGCCACGGACGGCATCCAGTATGAGGATGCCGAAGGCAAGTGGCACGACGAACTGGCCGACGGCCGCGACCGGCCGCAGACCAAAGTTTCCGACTGATCCTTGCCCCTCAGCTTTCGCTGCCGGCCATGGATGCTCGCCTAAGCAATTCCCTTGGGAATTGCGTGTCAAAACAAACAGGCGGGACATCCTGCCGGTCAGTCGAAGCCGCGGCTTGATCACTTGCCGCAATATTGATCGTTCACGTTGGGCCTCACATTTCCATAGGGTCCTGACGGGTCGGAGGCGCACGGCCCCGTAGCGCCGCCATAGCCTTGGCTGCCGTCGGCATTGATGCTGCCGGTGGTGCTCTGGTCGACGGTCGATGACTGCTCGTTCCCGAACGGCCACCAGCTGTGATGGTTGGAATACGTGCTGTCCGATGACTGGGCCATCGCCGATGTGGCAAGACCGATCGTCAGCACGGATGCTGCAAAAACTTTCCTGTACATTGAATTACTCCGTATCCGCCGCCTTGGGTGCGACACGGGGTAAAACCGGATATCAGCCGAATGGTTCAGTGAAATTGTTGTGAGGCTGTGGTGAGGTCTTGGCCGGCGAATGTCCGCTCGGCAATGCGCTTGATGAAGGCGATGACGCGGTCCGGCTCGACGAATTGCGGCATGTGGCCGAGGCCTTCGACCGTCTCGAAATCGAGCCCTTCGATCCTGTCCTTCATCGGCTCCCCATGTATGCGCATGGCGATGACGCGATCGGCTGTCCCGAAGAAAATGCCGGCCGGCATGGCGATCTCTTCATAGCGCTCTTCGATGCGGCCAAGATCCTGTTCGACCGCTACGAAATCGGTGGAGGTTGCATGGAAATGGCTTGGCCTCAGCCCGAGCCATCCGCCGCCATCGATCATGTAGTCGGCGGGAACGGCCTGCGGCGCGAAGATGAACTCCAGTGTCTGCCGCGCATATCTGAGGCTTGTCGGTATCGCGACGGTGTAGGCCATGATCCAGCGCCAAAGCCGCGAACGGATATAGAGCAGGCCCGCTTTCTCGCGGGCGCCGGCTTCCAGATGCGTCAGCGGCGCCAGCAAAGCGATGCCGGAAATCGCGCCGGGATGCTCCAAGGCCAGGGTCAGCGCGACGGCGCCCCCCAGCGAGTGCCCGACCACGAGCGGCCTTTCCAGCCCGAGCGTTTCGATGAAGCGCCTGATGATCTCGACCTGTTCAGGCAGACCGCCGGTGGCTCCTCGCGCGCGAACAGAATAGCCCGATCCCGGCCGGTCGAGTGCAATGAGGCGGTAGCCAGGGCCAAAGCGCTCAAACAGCGTGTGGCGAAACTGGTGGAGCTGCGCGCCAAGTCCGTGCACGAACAGGATCGGCCGTCCCTCGCCCGTTTCGACATAATGGATGCGGCTGCCGTCGATCTCGACGAAGTTTCCGCTGGCCGGCACCAGCCTTTCGGCCTTGGCGGCAATCCAGAGCGTAGCGGCCACCAGACAGGCCACGATGACGAGAGCCAGCACGGACAGGCCGGCGACAAGCCAAAGCAGAATCGATACCAGCATGTTTTCACCCGGGAAGCGGACCGGCGCGCACCATCACCCACTGACGAACGCTCGGCAAGGCAGATGGCGGCTTGTGTCGGCATTGCCGCCAGTTCGATGGCGCGCTATCTCAGGCGACCTTCTTTCTGCCTCAGGCGACCTTGTCTGCCAACGGGCCTGTTTGCCGGAGCCTTCCATGCCTGAAATCGTCACTGCCGCCATGCTTGTCATCGGCGACGAGATTCTGTCCGGCCGCACCAAGGATAAAAATATCGGCCACCTCGCCGACATCATGACGGCCATCGGCATCGACCTGAAGGAAGTGCGCATCGTTCCCGACGAGGAGGACGAGATTGTCGCTGCGGTGAATGCCGTACGCGCCCGCTACACCTATGTCTTTACCACCGGTGGCATCGGCCCAACGCATGACGACATCACCGCCGATTCCATTTCCAAGGCTTTTGGGGTGCCCTGCGAATACGACGCCAAGGCCTATGCCATGCTGGGCGAGAGCTATGCCGCGCGCGGCATCGAATACACCGAGGCCCGCAAGCGCATGTCGCGCATGCCGCGCGGCGCCGACCATATCGACAATCCGGTCTCCGTCGCGCCCGGATTTCGCATCGGCAACGTCCATGTCATGGCCGGCGTGCCGGCGATTTTCCAGGCCATGCTCGACAATGTCGTGCCGACGCTGAAGGCCGGCACAAAAATGCTGTCGGCCACCGTCCATTGCCCGTTCGGTGAAGGTCTGATCGGCGGTCCCCTGGGCGACATCCAGAAGGCGCATCCCGATACCATCATCGGCTCGTATCCGAAATATGGCGACGGCAAGTTCTGGACGGAGCTGGTGGTCCGCGCCCGCAGCCAGGAGGCGCTGGATTCGGCACGCAAGGACGTCGAGGCGATGGTGGCCGGCTTCACCGCCGCCAATTGACCCTGGGTTCGCGGCCCATCGCCGGGCCGGAACCAAGCACCGCACTCCCACGTTTTCCCTCGGGCGCAGCACGCGCCGGCAGATTTGAGGGATTTCGCATGCGCTTCAAGACCATCGTCGCCATATTGCAGAACGAACAGGACGCCGAACGCGTGCTCGACTGCGCCATCCCGCTTGCCGACCGGTTCGAGAGCCATCTCATCGGCATCCATGCCGAAGCGCTGCCCGTTCCCTACACCTCGGCAACCGGCTTCCCCGACACCGAGTTCCTGCAGGTCTCGGCCGACATGAACCGCGAGCGCGCCGAGAAATTGCAGGCGCTTTTCGTTCGGCAGATCGAGAATTCCGGCCTTTCCTTCGAATGGCGCAGCCTCGAGAGCTTTTCCGGCGACAGCGCGCTGACGGGTATTTCCAGCGTGCGCGCCGCCGACCTGATCATTGCCGCGCAGCGCGAGACCGGGGGCGACACGAGCGCCGATGTCGACACGCTGGTTTACGATGCCGGCCGGCCAGTGCTGGTGGTGCCGCATGAGGGGCCGTTGGTCACCACATTCAAACATGTGCTGCTGGCCTGGAACGGCAGCAAGGAGGCGGCGCGTGCCGCCTTCGACGCGCTGCCCTTCATCATCGAGGCCGAGAAGACCGACATTCTGGTCATCGATCCGCCGGATACGCTGGATGACAACCCGGAAGCCGCCGGCGCCGAGATCGCCGCGGCACTCTCCAGGCATGGCGCAACGGTCAGCGTGTCGGTGCAGAAATCGGGCAACGCCTCGGTCGATGACGTCATCCAGACCCGGATCGCCGAGACCGGAGCCGACCTTCTGGTGCTCGGCGCCTACAGCCATTCCTGGCTGCGTCAGCTTTTGTTCGGCGGCGTCACGCGCACCGTGTTGCGCAGCGTGCCGGTTGCGGCCTTTTTGTCGCGGTAACTCCACAGACTGGCCCCGCCCTTGCCAATGCCCTGACTTTCCAGTTAATTCCGCGCGCATTCCACAATGTTGCGCGCGGAGTGCAGAATGTCCCTTCCCGAAAAAGCCTTTCCGGTCTCCTGGGACCAGTTCCACCGCGATGCCCGGGCGCTCGCCTGGCGGCTTGCCGGCGCCAACAAGGGTCAGTGGAAGGCCATCGTCTGCATCACCCGTGGCGGCCTGGTTCCCGCTGCCATCATCTCGCGCGAACTCGGCATACGCGTCATCGAGACGGTCTGCGTCGCCTCCTATCACGACTACACCAGCCAGGGGCAGTTGCAGGTGCTGAAGGAGATCACGCCGGCGCTGCTCGCCGATGATGGCGCGGGCGTGCTGATCATCGACGACCTCACCGACACCGGCAAGACGGCAGGCATCGTGCGCGCCATGATGCCCAAGGCGCATTTCGCCACCGTCTACGCCAAGCCGAAAGGCCGGCCGCTGGTCGACACCTTCATCACCGAAGTCAGCCAGGACACCTGGATCTACTTTCCCTGGGACATGGGTTTCACCTACCAGAAGCCGATCGCCGACGATCACGCCGGCTGATTCGCGCCAGCCCCATTTCTGCCCAGACGGCCAAACCCGCCCCGTCTGCTATGAAAACAGACACTGGAAGGCACATTATTCTGTCGAATCGACGCCTGTTGGCGGATTGGACGGTTGGTGTGATGTTTTTTACTTTTAAGACTTACACTTGTCGGTAAGATTCATACGGCGGCTAACGATTCTGAGGGCTGGGGTAGCTTTCACTGATGCTGACGACACCGGCGACACACGACCATCTGGCTGAAAGGGTCCGCAAGCTCTTCGGCACTTCGCCTTGTCGCCTGCAGGTTGCCGCTTTGCCATGGCGCAATAACGAAGACGGCGTCGAGATCATGCTGATCACCAGCCGAGACACCGGGCGTTGGGTGCTGCCGAAGGGCTGGCCCGAGGCCAGGGAGCCGCTCTGCGAGGCAGCGGCGCGCGAGGCGGGCGAGGAAGCCGGATTGCGTGGCAAGATTTCGCTTTTCGAGGCCGGTCGTTACTTCTACGCCAAGGCCCTCGCGTCCGGCGAGGAAGTCCCTTGCGAAGTGCTGGTGTTTCCGCTGCAGGTCGAGCACGTTGCCGACCGCTGGAAGGAAAAGCGCGCGCGCACCCGCAAATGGGTCAATGGGGCCGAGGCCGTACGCATGGTCAACGAGCCGGACCTCTGCCAGATCATCGCCCATTTCTGCGCCGATCCCGACAAGTTCGTCGTTAGAGCCTAGTCACAACTCCGCAGCGACCGCGCCACATTCCCATGCGCCCGCAGGTCTTGCCCATCAATACCATTCGACGTATCGCCCGCAGCGCCCATTGATCCGACTCCATCCGACATCGACGACAAGAGATGTGCCGGTATCACCTGCCCCCGACCCACTGCCGGATCTCGTCAGCCAATTGCTCGAGAACGCCTGCCGTCCCGGCGGGGAGCGGGTCCGGAAACCGTTGCTCGGGATACGCGAGCGTTCCCCCCAAATGGACCGGCTGGACACAAGGCATCTCGTGCTGTTCGAAAAGCTTGACCATGTTGTCCGCGCATTGGCGCACACTCGGATCGTCCGCGGGATCGCTGGCGCCGTTGACGATGACCGCTCCGAGTTTTCCTTTGAGCTGTTGTCCGTCGCGCCACAGGGGATCGGATCTGTCGAGCAAGACGACGCCCAGGGCCGGCGGCATTCCGAAGCAGGTGGGAGTAGCCATCAGAATCACGTCCGACTCTTTCATGAGTGACAGAACACGATCGATCCCGTCGCAGTGGTATCCGAACGTTTGATAACACTGCTCGCACCCGAGACAGTCGATACGCTCATCGGCCAGGCGCACCTGTTCCACGACCTTCACCCGCCGCTCTCTCTCCAGCGAGCGAAGAACCTCGCCGAGCATCCGCCCTGAGTTACTGGACGCGCGCGGGCTGCAGTCTATTCCAATGATGGTCGTCGCTTTGTCCATGTGAGAATCCCTAGTAAGGCGTGTCAGCTCGATGCCGAACGGCACGGGCGAAGTTTTGAGTATCCCCAACGATGGCTTCAAAGTCGACGATACTGCTCTTTACGGCTGAATTCTCCGGATCACTCCCGATACGTGACACCAAAGCCATCCCCAAATCCCCAGCCATGGCCCTTTACCCCAAACGAAATGAGCTCTTGGGCAGAGTCTAACGGAAGCAGCCGTTGAAGTTCGCGACTTGTCGTACAATCGGACAGACCCTCCCCTTTCAGGTTACGATTGGTTGCGGCTTGACATGCAGGTATTTACCTGCATATTGTGTCTTCAAGATGAGTGAGACCGATGGACGCCGACAAGGTTTTCAAAGCGCTGGGCGACCCGACCCGGAGAAGGCTGCTCGATCTTCTGTGTGAGAAGAACGGCCAGACGCTCGGCGAGCTTTGCCAAAACCTCGACATGGCAAGGCAATCCGCGACCCAGCACATCGATCTTCTGGAGGCGGCCAATCTGATCAGCACGGTCAAGCGTGGCCGAGAGAAGCTGCATTTCATCAACCCCGTGCCGCTGCACGAAGTCTACGAGCGGTGGGTGCGAAAATTCGAACGGCAGCGGCTGAGCCTGCTGCACGACCTGAAACAAGAACTCGAAGGAGACGACCAATGACCCGGGAAACTACCAGTTTTGTCTACGTGACCTACATCAGATCGACGCCACAAAAGGTGTTCGAAGCCATCACCAGGCCCGATATCGCCAAGCGCTACTGGGGCCACGAAAACGTCTCCGACTGGAAGCCCGGCTCGAAATGGGAACACATCCGCGCCAATGACGAACGGACCGTCGAACTCGTTGGCAAGGTCGTCGAAATCTCGCCGCCAACCCGGCTGGTCATGAGCTGGGCCAACGCCTCGCAGGCCGACGATCCGACCAAGCACAGCCAGGTGACGTTCGCCATCGAGGAATACGACACCATGGTCAAGCTGACCGTCAGCCATGACGAGCTCGAAGCCGGGAGCGGCATGGCCAAGGGCATCAGCCAGGGTTGGCCGGCCGTGCTGTCCAGCATGAAATCCTTCCTCGAAACCGGCACAGGCATCGACCTGTTCGCCAAGCCGAAATCGGCCTGAAGCACCGCGGAGAACGATGATGACCAAGCACTTTACCGGCGGCTGCGCCTGCGGCGCGATCCGCTATGAGGCCAGCGGCGAGCCGATCTTTCAGAACCACTGCCAATGCCTCGATTGCCAAAAGCGCAGCGGTACTGGCCATTGTTCCTATGTGACCTTCGGCCGGCGCGCTGACGTAACGATCACCGGCGAGCCGAGCACATGGCGGATGATCGCCGACAGCGGCAATGAAAAAGCCCAGGCCTTTTGCCCGACCTGCGGCACGCCGGTCTACGTAACGTTCGTCGCCATGCCGGAGGTGACGGCGATCCAGGCCACGAGCCTCGACGATCCCGGCCAGTTCGACCCGCAGGCGGTCACCTACACCGTGCGCGGCCACGTCTGGGACACGATCGACCCAGCGCTTCAGCCATTCGAGCGAATGCCTGGATGAACCAGGCAGAGCCCTATCCCTCGGATAGGGCTCTGCGTTCAGCTCAGATCACCAGGCCCTTGGTCAGTTCCAGCGCCTGCCGCTCGAACAGGCGGCGGTAGATGCCGCCCTTCAGCCGGATCAGCTCGTCATGCGAGCCTTCCTCGACGATCTTGCCACGGTCGAACACGAGCAGCCTGTCCAGCGCCCGCACCGTCGACAGACGGTGCGCGATGACCAGCGTCGTGCGGCCAACCATCAGCCGCTCCATCGCCTGCTGGATCAGCACTTCCGATTCCGAATCGAGGCTCGATGTCGCCTCGTCCAGGATCAGGATGCGCACATCCGCCAGGAAGGCGCGCGCGATCGCCACCCGCTGGCGCTCGCCGCCCGACAGTTTCACGCCGCGTTCACCGACCAGCGTGCCGTAGCCCTTCGGCAGGCTGGTGATGAAGTCGTGCGCGCTGGCGAGCTTGGCGGCATGCTCGATCTCGGCCTGCGTGGCGTCCGGACGGGCATAGGCGATGTTTTCCGCCAGCGAGCGGTGGAACAGGATGGGCTCCTGCTGGACGATGGCAATCTGCGCGCGCAGCGACGCCTGTGCAACCTGGGAGATGTCTTGGCCATCGATCAGGATCCTGCCGCCGCTGACATCATAGAGACGCTGGATCAGCTTCACGAAGGTCGTCTTGCCCGAGCCGGAATGGCCGACCAGTCCGACCCGCTCGCCCGCCGCTATCTCCACCGAAAAGTCGCGGTAGAGCGGCAAGCGATGGCTGCCATAGTGGAAGGTGACGTTATCGAAGGCGATGTGGCCATGCGTGATCCGGATCGGCTTGGCGCCGGGCCGGTCCTCGACGCCGAGCGGTTGCGACTGGAAATCGACCAGTTCCTCCATGTCGTTGACCGAACGCTGCAAATTGCGGATATGCGTGCCGATGTCCCTGAGGTAGCCCTGCAGCACGAAGAACGAGGTCAGCACGAAGGCGACATCGCCCGCACTTGCCTGGCCCCAGGCCCACAGCATCAGCGACAGGCCGATTACTGCCGTCCGCAGCACCAGCAGCATGGCGCCTTGCGTCGTGCCGTTGATGGTGCCGCGCACCCAGGTGCGGCTGGTCCGCGCGCGCCATTTGGCGACGACCTTGGCAAGCCGCGTTTCCTCGCGCGTCTCGGCGCCGAAACCCTTGACCACGGCATTGCAGCTCACCGCATCGGCTAGCGAGCCGCCAAGCCGCGTATCCCAGCTGTTGGCGAGCCGTGCCGCGGGCGCGACATAGCCGAGCGACAGCAGCGCCGTCACCGTGATGAACAGCAGCGAGCCGACTGCCACGACCAGCCCCATCAGCGGCCAGAACCAGCCGAGCAGCAACGTCGAGCCGACCAGCATGGCGACCGACGGTAACAACGCAATCAGGATGGTGTCATTGAGCAGGTCGAGAGCCCACATGCCGCGCGTAACCTTGCGCACCGTCGATCCGGCAAAGCTGTTGGCGTGCCAGTCGGTTGAGAAGCGCTGCACGCGATGGAACGCGTCGGCGGCGATGTCGGCCATCATCTTCAGCGTCAGCTCGACAATGCCCATGAAAGCCAGGTTGCGCAGCACCACGCCGGTCAGCGCCAAAGCGATGAGCGCGAAGAACGCCGCCATTGCCGCATTCCACGCGACATCGTCAGCCAAGGCACTGCTGGCGACGGCGTCGACCAGCCGGCCGGAATAGAGCGGCGTCAAGACGTCGGCCAGGGTCGACAGCAGGAAGCTGCCCATGATCAGCGATAGCCGCCACGGCTGGCGCCGCCAGTGGCTGAGCGTGAAGCCAAGAACGCTGCGAAAGGCGCTTGCACGCAGATCGATTCGAAAACGAGCCATCATGTCATCCGGGCGCAAATCTGCCCGGTCCCGGTAAGGTCTGAAAATTGAAAACCGCGTTGGGCAATTCGCCCGAGGCTGCGGAGGTTCGGCATAGGTGGCGGCGCGCCCCGGTTTGTCGGGTGGCGACCGGCATCGGCAGAAGTCTGCACTCGACCCGGCATCGGCGAAGGACAAACCTTCGCCGGACGCCAGGTGAGACCTAGGCTTCGCGGCCTCGCATTACCATGTGAAATACTGCCATTCGGACCTCCCGCAAGACACTTGCGGAGCGGTCCTTATAGAGACGCCATGAAGGATCGCCAAGGCCGGGCACGTGGCAAAGCATAACTGGTCCAACCAGTGAGGTTATTTTGCAACAACAGCCGGCCAACCCCTCGCCTGTGCCTCATTCCGGATTGCGATCGAGGCGCATGTAGCGGCCGTCGATCGATGCCTTGAAGCCCAGCTTCTCATAAAGGCCATGCGCGTCACTGGTCGACAGGCTCCAGTGCGAGACCGTGCTGAGTTCAGGGTGGTCGATGAGCGCCCGCACCAGTTGCGTGCCAATGCCTTGGCCGCGATGCTGCGGCCAGATGATGATGTCGGCGAGATAGGCAAACACCGTACGGTCGGTGATAGCCCGGCCAAAACCGACTTGGTTCCTGTCGATATAGGCCGCGGTGCAGAACGAGTTGGCAAAGGCGCGGCGATGAAAGTCATCGCTGCGGCCGGCGCCCCAATAACTCGCCATCAACAGATCGGAGGTCGCCCGGAAATCGATCCGTGACATGTCGAAGCTGATTTCACAGTCGGGCATGGTGCCTCGCAAAGAATGGAGGGCGGCCGAATTCAGTCCGGCCGGTGATTTGGCTGCCCACGTGGCGCGCTTATGGCACCACGAGATAGGCCTTCTGGTCGGCGATCGCGATGGTCACGTCGGTGCCGGAATTGAACTCGACGAAATCGAGCTCCATCCCGTCGCTGAAGATGACGCCGCCCTTGCTCTGCCGCGAAGAAACCACCAGCGGCCGGTCGCGGGTGATGACGCCATGCACAAGCGACACGCCGGTCGTGTTGCTCGGAAACGGTTCGCGCACCGAAAAGAACAGCTGTTCGCCTTCGCGGTCATAGCCTTGCGGCGGCACGGTCGGCACGGAGTTGTCACCATAGGCCGCGGCCAGTCCCGCGGCGCCCGCCATAACCGAGCGCAGCCAGCCGGTAGAGCCGGCGCCCGTGGAGATGATAATGCCGCTCGACGACTGGCGCTCGGTCCTGCCGCCATAGGTCAACTCGTAGCGCGCCGAGACATGCGTCGAGGCGCCAACGAACAGATCGTTGAAGGCGATCAGCCGGCGTCCGTCATTGGAGCGCGCTTCGGCCATCACCACCGCCTGGCGCTTCGCCTTGCCGGCGATCGTCAGGCCGAGGACCTTTTCGGTATCGTCGGCATTCCACGGCAGCAACACGCCGTCGAAAAGCGCCGGGTTCGGGTTGATGCCGATCAGCGGCTGGTACGGGAGGTACTTCGCGGTGTTGGACACCAGCCCGTCCTGACCGAGCGCGATCACCGCGTCGGAGCCGAATTCGAACTGCGGTACCAGTTCGCGGTCGAGCCGCAACTGTTTGAGGCCTTGGGGAAGCGAACCCATCACCCGGTCGAGCGCTTGGTGATAGGCATCATGCGCTGCCTTGACCGGGTCGAAATTCATGCCTGCCTGCCGGAGGTAAAAGCGCGCCTGTCCCTGCGTGTTGAAGCGCGTCGTCAGCTCCTCGAGCTCGGTCTTGCGGGTGACGACGATCACCCGGTCGATCGGCCTGCCGCTCTGGTCGCTTGCCACCCGTGCTTGCCTTTCAGGACCCGGCTTTCGGCGTGGAAAGCTGGCTGAGCGCGCTGGTGAGCATGTCAGGCGTGATCGACAGATTGCCGACCGAACCGCCCTTTTCCGCCCAGGCCTTGAAGGCCATCGCCGTCAGCACGTGGGCGGGCGCCGACGAATAGACGGTCAGTTCCAGCTGCTGCGCCTTGGCTTGCGCCTCGGCAAGCGTCAGCTTGTTGCGCGCTTCGGTGTCGACCAGCAGCTTGTTGCGTTCGGCAAGCTCGATTTCGGTCGCCAGTTCGCTCTGCTTGATCTCGCGCTCCTTCTCCACGCCCCAGGCACGGCGCCCATAGATCGCGGCATCGGCCTGGCGCTGCAGCGCCTCGCGATATTCGGTCTGGAGCGCCTTGCGGATCTCCGGCGTCGGCTGGACCGAGGTGATGTGGACCTCCTCAATCGACAGGCCGGCGGTTGCCGCAATCGGATCGTTGCGCAGGAGTTCGGCCAGATTGCCGCCGAGCTTGGTCACCTCGGCCAGCGCCTGTTCCAGCGTCATGCTCGAAACCACCGCGCGGGCGCGGCTCTGTATCGCCAGCACCAGGCGTTCGGCGATCTTCTCACGGCCGTCGCCAACAACGTCGGAACGGCTGAGCTTGGCGCTGAAATCAAAACCTTCGGCTGCCTTGAGCGGATCGATGATGCGGTAGCTGACCGACCCCTGGATTGCCAGATCCTGGAAATTCGCCGTCGTCTCGGTGAAGATGAAGGGGTTATCGAGCGACGTCACCGGCACCATCGCTATCGTGGTGCCTAACGTGCCGTACCAGAAGGAGATGCCGCGCCCCTGCTCCCTGATCTTGCCGTTCTTGAAGCGCAGGATGTGATACTCAGGCGTTCCCTTGAAATAGCTGATAAACATGCGCCCCCCAAGGTTCATCAATTTAATCAGATGTTTAGCCGCTATCCCTGAAACGGTTGGTGATGGGATAGCGGCGGTCGCGTCCAAAATTCTTACGGGTGATCTTCACACCCGGCGCCGCTTGCCGGCGTTTGTACTCGGCAATGTAGAGCAAATGTTCGACGCGCGTCACCGTCGCCCGGTCGTGGCCGCGCGCGACGATGTCGTCGACGCCCATTTCGTTCTCGACCAGGCATTCCAGAATGTCGTCCAGCACCGGATAGGGCGGCAGCGAATCCTGGTCGGTCTGGTTCTCGCGCAATTCCGCCGACGGCGCCTTGTCGATGATATTCCTGGGGATCACCTCGCCTGAGGGACCGAGCGCGCCCGGCGGCACATGGCTGTTGCGCCAGCGCGACAGCGCATAGACCTGCATCTTGTAGAGGTCTTTTATCGGGTTGAAGCCGCCATTCATGTCGCCATAAAGCGTGGCGTAGCCCACCGACATCTCGCTCTTGTTGCCCGTGGTGACGACCATCGAGCCGAACTTGTTGGAGATCGCCATCAGGATCGTGCCGCGCGCGCGGCTCTGCAAATTTTCCTCGGTAATGCCTTCCTTGGTGCCCTCGAAAAGCTGCGTCAGCGTATGCAGAAAACCCTCGACCGGTTCGAAGATCGGCACGATGTCATAGCGGCAGCCAAGCGCACGGGCGCAATCCTCGGCATCCTTCAGCGAATCCTCCGAGGTATAGCGGTAGGGCATCATCACCGCCCGCAGCCGCTCCTCGCCGAGCGCATCGACGGCCAATGCGGCGCAGATCGCCGAATCGATGCCGCCGGAGAGACCCAGCACGACGTTCTTGAAGCCGTTCTTGTTGACGTAGTCGCGCAGGCCGAGCATGCAGGCGCGGTAGTCCGCCTCCTCGCGCTCTGGGATTTTCGACATCGGCCCTTCCGAGCAGACCCAGCCGTCGAACTCTTCTGCGTTTTGCGCGCCTGCGGCGACGCGGTTGCGCTTCCAGGTGGTGACGTCGACAGTTTCCTCGAACTGGCTCATCTGGAAGGCGAGCGTCTTGTCGGCGCCGATGGCAAAAGAGGCGCCGTCGAAGATCAGCTCATCCTGGCCGCCGATCTGATTGGCATAGATCATCGGCAAACCGGTCTCGATGACCTGGCGGATAACGACCTGATGGCGCACGTCCATTTTGGCGCGGTAGTAGGGCGAGCCGTTCGGCACCAGCAGGATTTCCGCGCCGCTCTCGGCCAGGGTTTCACAGATGCCGACGTCGCCCCAGATGTCCTCGCAGATCGGAATTCCGATGCGCACACCGCGGAAATTGACGGGTCCCTGAGCCTCGGGGCCGGCCTGAAAGACGCGCTTCTCGTCGAACTCGCCATAGTTTGGCAAATCGAGCTTGTAGCGCTCGGCGAGGATCTTGCCGCCATCGGCGACGATGATCGAATTGTGGGTGCCGCTCTTGCGCTTCAGCGGCGTGCCGATGATGACGCCCGGCCCGCCATCGGAGGTATCCGCGGCGAAATCCTGAGCGGCCTTCTCGCAAACCTTGAGGAAGGCCGGCTTCAGCACCAGGTCCTCCGGCGGATAACCGGCAAGGAAAAGCTCGGTGTAGAGCACGATGTCGGCGCCCTGGCGGGCGGCATCCGCCCTCGCCTCGCGCGCCTTGGCAAGGTTGCCGGCGACATCGCCGACCGTCGGGTTGAGCTGGGCAACGGCGATGCGCAGAATATCGGGTGCGGTCTTCTGGGTCATCTGTGCGGTTTAGCGCGGCAAATTTGCCCGGGCAATGGCGTTCGTTTGGACCAATTCGGTGATCAGTCGTCGCCCATATATTCGCGCAGCGATTGCGGCGAATGGTTCTTTCCGATCGACATCGCCAGAATGCGCGAAATGTGCCGGCGCGGCAGGCCGGTTTCCTTCGCCCATTTGTTGATCTGCGCCTGAATCTTGTCGAGATCCCTCTTCGACGTCGGACTTTCGGCGATGTCGAGGCCGCCGTCGCGCAGTGCCGCCCCCATATCGGCTGAGATGACAAATGCGTCCCAGCCCAGCCAGCGCAGGAAATACTGGCCGGTGTTGCCGCCAAGCCGGCTGCCATGCTTGCCGAGATACGCCATCAGCCCGACCTGGTCGTCGTCAGGCCACTCCGCGAGGAATTTGCCGAAACCGCCATGTTCCTTCGACACACGCTCAACGAAGGCGGCGTTGTCGCGGACGGATTTGATCTTCTGCGGGTTGCGCACAATGCGTTGATCAGCCGTCAGGTCGTGCCAGAAGTCATCAGGTTGAAACAACAGCCGTTTCGGCTCGAAATGGAGAAAGGCTTCCTCGAAGCCCGGCCATTTCTGTTCGATGACGCGCCAGACGAAGCCGGCGGCAAACACCCGCTCGGCCATCGTCGACAGGATGCGATCGTCCGTAATGTCGGCAACAGCAGCATTGTCAGACGCCGGCCCGAGCAGCGACGTCAGCACCGCGTCGCCGCCTTTGCGTTTTGCAGCACGGGCGCGAATCTTCGCGAAATCGGGCATCCTGCATCCTCGCGCCGCGCTTTTGACGAAACGCCATCTTCCTATATGCAAACAAGGCTGCCAAGCCGACGCTTTTCCTATGGAGACATCCATGCACAAGACCGTGCCAGAACTTGCCAACCGCTGGTTGAGGCGAACGCCTGAAACCCTCAGCGAGCTCGAGCGGCGGGTGTTGCAGAGCACTGTCGACCGCAAGCCCATCTCGCAGGATATCGACGACAGCCTCACCGGCCTTCAGGGCGCCGGCGACCGGATCGCCGATGCCATTGCCCGCATCGGCGGCTCGTGGACGTTCATCCTGTCCTTCATTGCTTTCCTGGTGCTGTGGATCGGCGCCAATTGGTGGCTGCTCGGGCGAGACTCGTTCGACCCCTACCCCTTCATCTTCCTCAACCTGGTGCTGTCGATGATCGCCGCCTTGCAGGCGCCGGTGATCATGATGTCGCAGAACCGCCAGGCCGCGCGCGACCGCATCGACGCCGCGCATGACTATGAGGTCAACCTCAAGGCCGAGATCGAGATCATGGCTCTGCATGAAAAGCTGGACGAACTGCGCCACAGCCAGATCATCGGCGTGCGCGAGGACATCGCGCGCCTGGCCGAACAGGTGAACCGCATAGACGAAAAACTGTCGGGCCGGCAAACCTCTCAATGACCGGGATCGTCCATCACCTCATCGAGCAATATGGGTTGATCGCGGTTTTCATGGGCTGTGTCGCCGAAGGCGAAAGTGCGGCCATCCTCGGCGGCTTCTTCGCCCATCAGCATGTCTTCATCCTCTGGAAGGCTTTCCTCACGGCCGCCATTGGCGCCTTCGTCGGCGACACGTTTTTCTTCATTCTCGGCCGCAGCTTTGCCGACCATCCCAGGGTGCTGAAACTGAAGGCGAGGCCCGGCTTCAACCACGCCTACCGTCTCGTCTCGTCCCATCCCAACATATTCGTCCTGTCCAACCGCTACATCTATGGCCTGCGCCTGGTCGGCGGCATCGCGGCCGGTTTCGCCAGCATTTCGGTAGCGCGCTTCGTTATCCTCAACGCGGTGTCGTCGCTGGTCTGGGCGGCTTTGTTCTGCGGCATCGGCTACGTCTTCGGCCTCGGCGCCGAGCAGATGATAGGCAAGGCACTGCTCCATCACGAACGGCTGCTGATCGCGCTTGCCATAGGTCTGGGTGTCGCCATCCTTGCCTGGCTCATCGCCCGCACCGTCGCCGGCAAGGAGCGCGCCAAGGACGCCCGCGACAGCGAAACCACATCGTAAGGTTCAGTCGTCGTCCTCCACCAGAGCCCGGTCGCCGCGATCGAGGATCAGCGGGATGATGAGATCTTCCTCGTCGGCCAGATGCCGCTTCAGCATGGCGATCAGCCGGCTGTTCTCGTCCGCATAGGCGTCGGCGGCGAAGCGCTGCCTGTCCTCGCTCTCCTCGAGCGTGCGGATGAAGGCGTTCGCCGTCTCGGCGTTGCGCTCCAGCCCCTCATGAATGGTGTGATGGTCGGCATCGAGGATTTCGAAGCCGCGCTTCAGGCGCGGCTCCGCCTTGGCGAAAGCCGGGAAATATTGGTAGTCCTCGACATTGTGTGGCCGTCGAGATTGCCGAGAAAGTGGTTCAGCCGCGGCGCGAACCAGCGCGCGAAATCCGGCGCCGTCAGCCTGCCTTCGCGATAGTCGCCAATGCCGTTGGTGAGCATGCCGCCCAGCTCTCGGAACATGTCGTGCCGCTGCAGCCACATGTTTGCCATGCCGTGGATGTTGGCGTGGCCCTGCCATGTCTCGCGCGGATATTTTTCCGCCAGCCAGCGCAGGTCTTCCGGCAGGCCGGCTCTTTCAAGCAGCAGAAAATTGGCTTCCACGACGTCAGTCTCCTTTGGTGACTAACATATGGGAGCGTTCAGATCAGATCGGTAGTCCCGTGATGCGCTCGATGAGGGCGATTCCCCAGACGCCGGCGACGATAATAACCGAAATCAGCACCGCCAGCGAGCCGCAGTCCTTGGCGAGCTGGATGTCGACGTTGAACTCGCGACTGAAGGCATCGCAGGCTGCCTCGATGCCGGTGTTCAGCACTTCGACCATGATGAGCAGCAGCACCGCGCCGATCAACAGCGCGTAGCCGCGCCACGAGACCGAGACGAACCAGCCGAGCGGCAGCGCCAGCACCAGCAGCATCAGTTCCTGCTGAAATGCCCTTTCGCTGGCGGCGAGCTTGCGAAAGGCTCGCACAGAATTGAAGTAAGCACCGATCAGCCGCTGCATGCCGCATCCCCTTCGAATCACCGGCAGGGGATATCGCAATGGCTGGATCAAGGGAATAAGGCAGCCGCCGCAAAATCACTCCTCCGCAACCTTGATCGTCGGCGTCGACTTCTCGAACTGCGGCAGTCCATCGTCGATCGTATAGTAATCGCCCTTGTCGCCGACAAAGATGTGGCATTGGCCTTCGAGCCCGGTCGGGTTGTCGAACGATCCGGCCAGAACAGAGACATAGGCATCCTGACCCGGCTTCCAGAACAGCACCGAGCCGCAGATCTTGCAAAAGCCGCGCTTGGCAAAGGAAGACGATTCGTACCAGCTGATGTTGTCGGCCCCGGTTATCGTGATGTCGCCGTCGGCGACGTTGGTCGCGGCGTAAAAATGCCCGCTCTGCTTGCGGCACTGCGAACAGTGGCAATAAATGACGCCGCGCAACGGCCCTCGCGTCTGGAAACGCACGGCTCCACACAGGCAAGATCCGCTGTGGTTGTTGCTCATCCCTACCTCCACCAGCCATCGTCCACGGCTTCGCCGCTGGCCGAGAGGATTTCAGTTTTGCCGCAGCCGGGCACCGGCAAATGCGACATGGGGTGGGCGTGTTCGGACCTGACCTCAGGATCTTTGCAAACCATTTCTGCAGCCTGCGGTAGAACGGACGCGTTACCTGGCGGCACATTAAGGAAACTTTAGCGCCGGCGCATCTATGGTCGTTGCCAAGCGAATGTCGCGATTGGGGACGTGTCTTTCGCAGGATGATCCGAAATACGGCTGGCACTCTCCGGTCGGCGGCATCTCGCACGGTCTGCGATGGTTCCCAGAGGCAGAGTGAACAGAACATGCAGCCGGCAGCCGTCCAGACCGACCGAAACAGCGACATTGCAACAGCCGTTGTGGCGACCATGCGTCAGCTCGGCGTGCTTGGCCTGCCGCGCAATTACGAAATCTTCTACGAAGCACTGAAAGGCACCAATCGCGAACTCGGCCTGGCCGTCGTCGCGCTCGGCAACCAGCCGACGCAGGACGATCTCGACCGCATCGGCCGCGCTTTCTTTGCCCAGCATCACGGTCCCGGCATTGTCGAGCAGGCGCGCGACGTGCTGGCCAGGGAACTCGAGGACATCGCCTTGCTGCTGCGCAGCGAACGTAGCCATATCGAGAAATACGGCAAGATCCTCGATGAGACATCGAGTGGCCTCGCCAACCGCAGCCTGCTTTCGCAGGATCTGCTGCAGAAGGTCGCCAGCGCCATGGCGGCGGCCACCAACTCGACCCTCGACCACGGCAAGCAGGTTGCAACCACGCTGAGCGACAAGACGGCGGAACTGGAGAGCGTCAAGTCGAAGCTTGAGGAGTACAAGCGGCTCGCCGACACCGACCCCTTGACCCATATCTGGAACCGCCGCGCCTTCGACAAGCAAATCACGGCGATTTACACCTCCAACAAGGGGATCCTGTTCAACGCCCTGATCCTTGCCGACATCGACCATTTCAAGGGTGTCAACGATCGCTACGGCCACCCGGTCGGCGACAAGATCATCCAGATCGTCGCTGAAATCTTCCAGACCAGCATCCGTGAAGACATGTTCGTTGCCCGCACCGGCGGGGAGGAATTCGCGCTGATCGTCGAGGGCGCCAGCGAGGATACCACTTACGAGATCGCCGAACGCATCCGCGTGCTGATCGAACAGACGCCGTTCACCAGCAGCCAGACCGGCGCCAATTACGGCACGGTGACCGTTTCCATGGGCATCTGCATGGCTTCCGAAGCGGAAAGCCCGGAGGATCTTTACACCAAGGCGGACCGGGCGCTCTACCGCTCCAAGGTTGGCGGGCGCAACCGCGTCACCCGGCACTCGACAATGGCCGGCCGCACGGGCAAGAACTGGCTGCTATACAAGAAAGACTGACACTTCGGCGTGCAGCCAATTCCCGGGCACAGGCAAATTTATCGGATCCCGCCTCTTTCCATATGAATTTCAGTGGACTATATTTTCCATGGAAAGAGAGAGGCCATGTCTGTTACACAACCCAATGCCGCCCCTGATCTCACCGCGACGGCGGCCGAAAACGCGGTTCTGACCAAGGCCACGCTGCGCGCCGCCGAACTCTTGGATATAACCGCCAGGGTGCTTGCGTCGATCATCGGCGTCTCGGAAGCCACGGTTTCACGCATGCGCAGGCAGGAATTCCTGCTGGAGCGCGGCACCAAGCCGTTCGAACTCGCGGTGCTGTTCGTGCGGCTGTTCCGTTCGCTCGATGCCATTGTCGGCGGTGACGAGACGATAGCCCGGGCATGGCTGAAGAACGCCAACACGGCTTTCGATGGCAGCCCGCTTGAAAAGATCCTCACCATTACCGGGCTTGTCGATGTCATTGCCTATCTGGACTCCCGACGCGCTCTCGTCTGAAGCCGTCCGGCTCGACGGCAAATACTGGCGCATGGTCGAGGCGCAGCACCGCGTCTCGACGCTGAAGATCGTCGACACGCTGGACGAACAGGCGCTGCTCGAGGATCTGATCGAGGAGACCAAGCCGCAAATCCCCATGGAATGCCGGCATCTCCACTACCTCCTGGCGACGCCCTTCCGCTACGGCTCGATCTATCCCTACGGCTCGCGCTTCCGCCGCGCCGGCCGCACTCTGGGGGTCTACTACGCGGCGGAGACGATCATGACGGCGGTCGCCGAAATGGCCTTCTACCGCCTGCTGTTCTTCGCCGATTCGCCCGAGACGCCATGGCCGCACGACGCCGCCGAATACACCGCCTTCGCCGCCGCGATCCGTACCGACAATGCCATCGACCTGACGCGGCCGCCGCTCGACCGCGACCGGGCCCATTGGACGCATCCGACCGGCTATGCCGCCAGCCAGGCGATTGCCGATGTCGCGCGTGAGGCTGGGCTGGAGGCGATCCGTTACCGTTCGGCGCGCGACCCGAAGGGCGTCAATGTGGCGCTGCTGACATGCCGCGGCTTTACCAAGGCCAAGCCGCTGGAGCCGCACACATGGCGCATCCGGCTGGGCTCCCTCGGCGTCCAGGCCATCTCAGAATTTCCGGAGAAGCGGATCGAGTTTTCCAGAACTGCCTTTGCCAACGATCCCCGGCTCAACGGATTGCGCTGGGAACGCGGGCGTTGATCTAAACGAAAAAGCGCCGGATTTCTCCGGCGCTTATCATTTCAGTTTCTGAAAACAGGCTCTCAGCCGTTCACGGCCTGCTTGTGCCGGATCGGATGGGTCTTCTTCAAGAGGTCGGACACCAGGAACGCCAGCTCGATCGCCTGGTCGGCGTTGAGGCGCGGGTCGCAATGGGTGTGGTAGCGATCCTGCAGTTCCTCTGCGGTGATGGCGCGGGCGCCGCCGGTGCATTCGGTGACGTTCTTGCCGGTCATCTCGACATGGATGCCGCCCGGGTGCGTGCCCTCAGCGCGATGCACTTCGAAGAAGGTCTGTACTTCCTTGAGGATGCGGTCGAATGGCCGCGTCTTGTAGCCGGCTGCCTCGATGGTGTTGCCGTGCATCGGGTCGGACGACCACACGACGCTGCGGCCTTCCTTCTGCACCGCGCGCACCAGCTTCGGCAGATGGTCGGCGACCTTGTCGGAGCCGAAGCGGGCGATCAGCGTCAGCCGGCCCGGCTCGTTCTCCGGATTGAGCAGGTCGATGAGCTCCAGCAGGCCGTCAGTCGTTAGCGACGGGCCGCATTTGAGGCCGAGCGGGTTCTTGATGCCGCGGCAATATTCGACATGCGCATGGTCGGGCTGTCGGGTGCGGTCGCCGATCCAGATCATGTGGCCCGACGTTGCGTACCAGTCGCCGGAGGTCGAATCGACGCGGGTCAGCGCCTCTTCATAGCCGAGCAGCAGCGCCTCGTGACTGGTGTAAAAGTCGGTCTCGCGCAGCGCGTAGTTGGTCTCCGAGGTGATGCCGACGGCCTTCATGAAGTCCATCGTCTCGGTGATGCGGTTGGCGAGCATGCCATACTTCTCGCCCTGCGGGCTGTCGGAGACGAAACCCAGCATCCAGCTATGCACGTTCTCTAGGCTGGCATAGCCGCCCTGGGCGAAGGCGCGCAACAGGTTGAGCGTCGCCGCCGACTGGCGGTAAGCCATCTCCTGGCGGGCCGGGTCGGGAATGCGCGACTTCGGGTCGAACTCGATGCCGTTGATGATGTCGCCACGGTAGCTCGGCAGCGTCACTTCGCCCTTGGTCTCATTGTCGGACGAGCGCGGCTTGGCGAACTGGCCGGCAACACGGCCGACCTTCACCACCGGCTGTGCGCCGGCAAAGGTCAGCACCACCGACATCTGCAGGAAGACGCGGAAGAAGTCGCGGATGTTGTCCGCGCCATGCTCGGCGAAACTCTCGGCGCAATCGCCGCCCTGCAGAAGGAATGCGTCACCGGCAGCGACAGCTGCAAGTTGCTTCTTCAGCTTGCGCGCCTCACCTGCAAAAACCAGCGGCGGAAAGGTGGCGAGCTGGGCTTCCGTGCTCTTCAGCGCGGCAAGGTCCGGATAGGCAGGAACCTGCTTGATCGGCTTCGCTCTCCAAGAATTCGGCGACCATTTCGTCATCGCTGCACCCAAACGCCTTTTCCAGCAGGCTTTTGCCCGCCATTCCCGCCCCACATGGGGATCGCGGCTCCATACACGAAGCCGATTTCCTATTCTAGACCGGAATTCAAGCGCTGGCGAATGGGTGGCTGGCAGTTCACTCTGCCGTCTGTGACAAAGCGAGATAGAAAAGGCCCAGCCCCAGCAGCAGACATGACGGACTGTAGAACCAGCTGTCGTAGCTGGCAAAACGCGTGGTCCTGACCCGCTTGAACAGCCCGAAATACCGGGACCAGCTCAACGCCCGCGCGCTGAAGATGATCGCCCACAAGATGATGCCGGCCTTCAGCAACGGTTGTGGCAGCGGCAGGCGGACCGCGCCGGTCAAGCCGAGAACCAGCAGCAGCACCACCGCCAGGATCACCCCCACCGCCATCGCCCCAAAGGCCATCTCCTTGATGGCGGGAGTGCCGTCCTCGCGCTGCGGCAGCGCGACGCCGGCGCCAAGGCGCCCACCGAAACCCCAATAGAGATGAAAGCCGGCCCCGAGCAGCAGAATGGCCGAACAGAGAGCGACAACCGCTGTCGCCATGCTATCGGGCGACCTCGTCCAATCGCCTGAGCTGGCGACCGAGCCCACCTGTCAGATCAAGTGCAAGCATGCGCAGCAAGGCGATGGCGCTCCATAACGGCCGATCCGCAAACGGCTTGTTGCTGTTGTGCTCAAGGAAAGGGTGAGTGAGAAAAGCCGCGACATAGAAGAACGGAATGATGACCAGGAAAGCCCACCAGACGACGAGAAAGGAGGCCGCGATCCCGGCGAGCGGCGCGAAAAACAGGCCGATATAGTGGACAAACCGAGTCGAAGGTTTTGAATGGCCGGCAAGATAACCGAGCCAGTATTCATCGAAGGTCTGCGGGTTCATGGATTTCCCCGTTCAGCGATGAGTTGCAGGATCCATCTGATCCCTTGGGTCAAACTGATCCCTTGGGCCAAAATACTTCAATGGCTCCAATCGTCGCAGACCCAGAAGCGATCTTTGCTAAGCGAAGTCCCACAACTAGGCGGCCTTCTCCACCAGCCGCGCCAGTTGCGTCATGACGACGGCCGAGCCCGCCAGGCGCTTCTCCGCCGTTGGCCAGTCGCGGATGAAGACCACGCTGTGGTCGGTCCTGATCTTGGCCAGCGAACCCTGCTCGCCGATGTATTTGACCAGCCCGACCGGGTTGGAGAACTCGCGCTTGCGGAAGTGGATGACGACGCCCTTGGGGCCGGCATCCAGCTTTTCGACATTGGCCCTGCGGCATAGCGCCTTGATGAAGACAATCTTCAAGAGATGCTTCACCTCTTCCGGCAGCGGGCCGAAGCGGTCGATCAGTTCGGTGCCGAAAGCGTCGATTTCCTCGGTGTTTTCGAGGTCACCGAGGCGGCGGTAGAGCGCCAGCCTGAGCTGCAGGTCCGGCACATAGCTCTCCGGGATCATGACAGCCGTGCCGACGGCGATCTGCGGCGACCAGCCGCCATCCTGAACCTCGCCGGAATCCTTCACCTCGGCCACCGCCTCTTCCAGCATCTGCTGGTAAAGCTCGAAGCCGACCTCCTTGATGTGTCCGGATTGTTCTTCGCCGAGTAGATTGCCGGCGCCCCTGATGTCGAGGTCGTGGCTGGCGAGCTGGAACCCGGCGCCAAGCGTGTCCAGCGACTGCAGCACCTTCAGCCGGCGCTCGGCCGTGTCGGTGAGCTTGCGGTTGGCCGGCAGCGTGAACAACGCATATGCCCGCACCTTGGAACGGCCGACGCGGCCGCGCAGCTGGTAGAGCTGCGACAGGCCGAACATATCGGCGCGATGGATGATCAGCGTGTTGGCGGTCGGAATGTCGAGCCCGGATTCGACGATGGTGGTCGACAACAGCACGTCGTACTGGCCGTCATAGAAGGCGTTCATGATGTCGTCGAGTTCGCCCGGCGGCATCTGGCCATGGGCCACCGCCACCTTCAGCTCGGGGACGGATTCGCGCAGGAAATCATGGATTTCGGCGAGATCGCTGATGCGCGGAACGACATAGAAGGAATGGCCGCCGCGGTAGCGTTCGCGCAGCAGCGTCTCGCGGATGACCAGCGGGTCGAAAGGCGAGATGAAGGTGCGCACCGCCATGCGGTCGACCGGCGGCGTGGCGATCAGCGACAGTTCGCGCACGCCGGTCAAGGCAAGCTGCAGCGTGCGCGGGATCGGCGTCGCCGACAGCGTCAGCACGTGGACGTCGGTCTTGAGGTCCTTCAGCCGCTCCTTGTGCTTGACTCCAAAATGCTGCTCCTCGTCGATGATCAGCAGGCCGAGATTCTTGAACGAGATCGCCGACCCGAGCAGTGCATGGGTGCCGATGACGATGTCGACCTGCCCCTCGGCGATGGCTTTCTTGGTTTCCGCCAGTTCCTTGGCGCCGACCAGCCGCGAGGCCTGGCCGACGCGGATCGGCAGGCCGGAGAAGCGCTGCGAAAAAGTCTTGAAATGCTGGCGCGACAACAGCGTCGTCGGCACCACGACCGCGACCTGGAACCCTTCCATCGCCGCGATGAAGGCGGCGCGCAACGCCACTTCGGTCTTGCCGAAGCCGACATCGCCGCAGATCAGCCGGTCCATCGGCTTGCCGGCGCCGAGATCGTCCACGACGGCATCGATCGCGCCCTGCTGGTCGTCGGTCTCCTCGTAGGGAAAGCGCGCCGAGAATTCGCCGTAAAGCCCTTCCGCCGGCATCATGGGCGGCGCGGTACGCATCTGGCGCTCGGCGGCAATGCGGATCAACTGTCCGGCCATGTCGAGCAGGCGCTTCTTCAGCCGCGCCTTGCGCGACTGCCAGGCGCCGCCGCCGAGCTTGTCCAGCGTCGCCTCGGCTGTGTCAGAGCCGTAGCGCGACAGAAGCTCGATGTTTTCCACCGGCAGGAACAGCCGGTCGTCGCCGGCATAGTGGATTTCCAGGCAATCATGCGGCGCGCCGACCGCCTCGATGGTGCGCAGGCCGATGAAACGGCCAATGCCGTGATCAGCATGGACGACGATGTCGCCCGCCGACAACGACGACGCCTCGGCAATGAAATCCGACGCGCGCTTCTTGCGCTTCGAGCGCCGGATCAGCCGGTCGCCCAGAATATCCTGTTCGGCGACGACGACCAGTTGTTCGGTCTCGAAGCCGGATTCCAGCGGCAGCACCGCAAGCGCCGCCTGGCCCGGCTCGAGTTTTTCCGCCTCGGCCAACGTCGCCACCGGCACCAGATTGCCGAGATGATGCTCGGCCAGGATCTGGCCGAGCCGATCGAGCGATCCTTCGGTCCAACCGGCGACGATGACCCGCCGGCGTGCCGCGCGCTCGTCGGCAATATGCTTCACCACGACGTCGAAGACGTTGGCGTTGGGGTCGGCACGTTCCTCGGCGAAGCTGCGGCCGTGGCGCGAACCGCCATGGAACACCTTTTTGGCCCCGACATCGGGCGCGTCGAAGGCGGTGAAGTCGATGGCTTCGCGCGGTCCGAGGGACGCTACGAGGTTTTCCGGTGAGAGATAGAGCAGGTCCGGCGCCACCGGCTTGTAGGGCACGGCGTCCTTCAAGGCGGCGTCGGCCTGTTTGCGGCGCGCTTCGTAGTGGTCGAGGATCAGCGTGTGACGCTCAGCCAGCGCTTCGTGCGCCAGATGGTCGAAGATGACAGGCGCATCCGGCAGATAATCAAACACTGTCTCCAGCCGCTCGTAGAACAGCGGCAGCCAGTGCTCCATGCCGGCAAAGCGCCGCCCTTCGCTCACCGCCGCATAAAGGCCGTCGTCGCGCTGCGGCGCGCCAAAGGCTTCGATATAGAAGCGGCGGAAGCGGCTGATGGTTTCGGGGGTCAGCGCCACTTCACTCATCGCCTGCAGCGCCATCGACTTGCGCTGGCCGGTGGTGCGCTGCGTGGCGGCGTCGAAGACGCGGATCGATTCCAGCGTGTCGCCGAAGAAATCGAGCCGCAGTGCTTCCGTCCAGCCGGGTGCGTAGAGGTCGAGGATGCCGCCGCGCACGGCGAATTCGCCGATACCGCGCACCGTCGGCACCCGCTCGAAGCCGGAAATCTCCAGCCGGGACACCAGCGCGTTCATGTCGATCTGGTTGCCGGGCTTTGCGTGGAAAGTCTGCGCTTCGACCAGATCGGCCGGCGGAATGCGCTGCAGCAGCGCATTGGCAGTGGTCAGGATGACCGCGCGATGCGGCTTTTTTGCCAGCGCGATCATCGCCGTCAGGGCGTCGAGCCGCTTGGCAGCGGCATCGGAGCCTGGCGAAACGCGGTCATAGGGCAGGCAATCCCAGGCCGGCAACTCCAGCACCGGCAGGCCGGGGGCGGCAAAGGTCAGCGCCTCGATGATCGACGGCAGGCGCTGGCCGTCGCGCGCCACGAACAGCACCGGTTTGTCAGGCGCAATCTCATGGATCGCCTGCACCAGCGCAAAGGCTTCGTAGCCATCGGCAACGCCGTCGACGATGAACTGGCCGGCACGGCCTTTCGGCAGACCGATTTTGGGAATGAGGCTCATGGTTGCACGTTTAAAATGTCATGGTCCGGCGCGATGCCAGGATCTTTTGCAGGACGGCACAGTCGATATTCCTGGGAACCGGGCGTTCGCCGGTGACCATGGGCAGGAATTCGGTGTCGGGAATGTCGAGCAGCCTTTCATATTGGTCGATTTCATCGCCGGTCAAGGCGCCGATCTCGTTGTCGGCAAACGTACCGAGGATAAGGTCCATCTCGCGCATCCCGCGATGCCAGGAGCGGAACAACAGCTTGCGGCGCCTGATATCCAGCCCCTCGCTTGATCGTTTCGTCCCGGTCATCGTGCCGCATCCTTGCTTGGTGCGGCGCATATAGCGTGGATAGAGGGCGGTGTCAGCCTTGCAACGCACGGGTGGGCGGCTAAACATCCCGGGTGTGAAGAACACTCCTGACAACGCTGGTGCCGGACACCGCCCGCACTTCACCCTCCCCCTTGTGGGGAGGGTCGGCGAGCACGCTTCGCAAAGCGAAGCGGGTGAGACGGGGTGGGGGTGCGGCGCTGACCTACCGACTTCCTCGAAAGTTAGACGCGCACCTACCCCCACCCCGCTCCGCTTCGCGGATCGACCCTCCCCACAGGGGGGAGGGTAAAGGCATGCGCCCCTCCCTCCTCGACCCTCTCTTCGTCCCCATCACTTCGCTTGCCGGCGTCGGCCCCAAGGTTGGCGCTCTGATCGAGAAGGTGGTGGCGGCCGATCTCGGCGAACGGCCGGCGCGCGCGGGCGACCTGTTGTTCGTGCTGCCGCACACCGTCATCGACCGTCGCAATCGTCCCGGCATCGCGCTTGCGCCGGCCGGCGCCATCGTCACGCTCGACGTGCGCATCGACCGCCACCAGCCGCCGCCGCGCGGCAACCGGTCGGTGCCTTACCGCGTCTATGCCCATGACGACACCGGCGAGATCGGCCTGATCTTCTTCCACGCCCATGCCGCCTATCTCGAAAAGGCGATGCCGGTGGGCGAGCATGTCGTCGTCTCCGGCCGCATGGAGTGGTTCAACGGCCGCCCGACCATGGTCCATCCCGACCATATCGCCCTGGTGAGCGAGGCGGAAACACTGCCGCTGGTCGAACCGGTCTATCCGCTGACCGCCGGCCTGTCGGGCAAGGTGCTGCGCCGCGCCATCGGCCAGGCGCTCGGCCGGCTGCCGGAATTGCCGGAATGGCAGGACGGCGCCTTCATGCGCAAGCAGACTTTCCCCGCCTTCGCCGACGCGCTCGCCCGCATCCACTATCCCGCGGACCCGATCGATGTCGCCATCGAGGGGGTGGCATGGCGCCGCCTTGCCTATGACGAGCTTCTCGCCGGCCAGGTCTCGCTGGCATTGGTGCGGGCAAAAGTGCGCCGGCTGTCGGGCCGGCCGCTCATCGGCGACGGTCGCATCGTCGAGAAACTGCGCGCAGCCCTGCCGTATTCATTGACCGGCAGCCAGGAATTCGCGCTTGCCGAAATCAATGCCGATCTGGCCGACCCCGAGCGCATGCTGCGCCTGCTGCAAGGCGATGTCGGCTCCGGCAAGACGGTAGTGGCGCTGCTGGCCATGGGGCGCGCAGTCGAGGCCGGCGGCCAGGCGGCCTTGATGGCGCCGACCGAAATCCTGGCGCGCCAGCATCTGGCTACAATCACGCCGCTGGCCGAACAGGCCGGCCTGCGCGTCGCTATCCTGACCGGCCGCGAAAAGGGCCGCGAACGCACTGAAACGCTATCAGGTCTCGCCAGCGGCGAGATCGACATCGTCGTCGGCACCCATGCGCTGTTCCAGGAAACGGTGACCTATCACGACCTCGTCTTTGCCGTGGTCGACGAGCAACACCGCTTCGGCGTCCACCAGCGGCTTGCCATCACCGCCAAGGGCGACGCCCCCGACATGCTGGTGATGACGGCGACGCCGATCCCGCGCACTCTGGTGCTGACCGCCTTCGGCGACATGGACGTCTCCAAGCTGACGGAAAAACCGATCGGCCGCCAGCCGATCCGCACCGTCACGCTGCCACTGGAACGGCTGGACGAGTTGGTCGGTCGCATGCTGGACGCGGTTGCCGACGGCCAGAAGATCTACTGGATCTGCCCGCTGGTCGAGGAATCCGAAGAGATCAAGCTGATGTCGGCCGAGGACCGTTTTGCCTCGCTGCAGCCCTTGTTCGGCGATCGCATCGGCCTCGTCCATGGCCGCATGAAGGGCGCCGAAAAGGACGAGGCGATGCGCGCCTTCAAGGCCGGCGAAACCCGCATCCTGATCGCCACCACCGTTATCGAGGTCGGCGTCGACGTGCCGGACGCCACGATCATGGTCATCGAGCATGCCGAGCGTTTTGGCCTGGCGCAACTGCACCAGTTGCGCGGCCGCGTCGGGCGCGGCGACAAGCCTTCTTCCTGCGTGCTGCTTTACAAGGACCCGCTCGGCGAGACGGCAAAGCGCCGGCTGTCGGTGATGCGCGAGACCGAGGACGGTTTCCTGATCGCCGAAGAGGATCTGAAGCTGCGCGGCGAAGGCGAATTGCTCGGCACCCGCCAGTCCGGCACGCCGGGCTTCCAGGTGGCGCGCATCGAGGTGCACGCCGACTTGCTCGAAGCAGCCCGCGACGATGCAAGGCTGATCCTGTCGCGCGACCCGGAACTACAGTCTGAGCGCGGCGAGGCGCTGCGCCTGCTGCTCTATTTGTTCGGCCGCGACGAGGCCGTACGGCTCTTGCGCGCCGGCTGAGCGCCCTCGGCGATCAGCCCGCCAAGCGGCGGGTTGGCGAGATCTCCGTCGATCGGCTGGCCGTTCATAGTCACCATTTTCGGCTTGACTTCGGGCGCCACCAGCCCGGCCGAGACGATCAGCCTGGCGCCGTCCTCGATCGTCATGTCGAGCAGCACGATGTCGGATTTCGGCACGTACATCAGGAAACCGGTGGTAGGGTTCGGCGTGCACGGCATGAACACGGCGATCATCGGGTCGCCTGCATGGTCGAGCTTCTGGTTGATCTCGGTTTCCTTCTCGCTGGCGACGAAGACCAGCGACCAGACGCCTTTTCGCGGATATTCGACCAGCCCGACCTGGCGGAACATATCGCCCTTGTTCGACAGCACCGTCTGGAATATCTGCTTCAGCGAACCGTAGATGCCGCGCACCAGCGGCATACGGCCAAGCAGCCGTTCGCCGAAATTGACGATCGCGCGGCCGACGATGTTGGCGGTCATGAAGCCGATCAGCGTGATCAGCACGAGCGCCACGATCAGGCCGAAGCCGGGCACCGGAAACGGCAAATAGGTGTCGGGGCTGTAGCGCGCCGGAATGTACGGCTTCACCCAGGAATCGACCCAGCCGACGAACGACCAGGCGATATAGGCGGTGATCGCCAGCGGCGCGCAGACGATAAAGCCTGTGAGGAAATAGTTCCTCAGCCGGGTCATGCCGGAAGTTCTGGGAGCATCAGACATGGTTCACCGGGGACGCGGGTTGCAGGGCCACACTAGTGAAGCGAACGGCGCTTTGGAACCGCGAAGTTTTTAAGACCGCCGATGAGCGCCGACTACTCCACGGTCACCGATTTCGCTAGATTGCGCGGCTGGTCGACGTCTGTCCCCATAAAGACGGCGGCGTAGTAGGCCAGCATCTGGATCGGCAGCGCATAGATAATCGGCGAGATGATTTCCGGCACGTCGGGCAGGATGATCGTCTCCATCGTCTTGACGCTGACCTGCGCCGCGCCCTTGGCGTCGGTGATCAGGATGATCTTGCCGCCGCGCGCCGCCACTTCCTGCATGTTCGACACGGTCTTTTCGAAGATACGGTCATGCGGCGCGATGACGATGACCGGCATGTTCTCGTCGATCAGCGCGATAGGCCCATGCTTCAGCTCGCCCGCGGCGTAGCCCTCGGCGTGGATGTAGGAGATTTCCTTGAGTTTCAGTGCGCCTTCCATGGCCAGCGGGAAATTGGTGTCGCGGCCGAGATAGAGCACGTCCTTGTAGCGCGAGATTTCGCGCGCGATGCGCTCGATCTGCTCCTCGAGCTTGAGCACCTGGTTGGCGTAGCGAGGCGCCTCCGAAAGAGCGCGTACCAGCGTCTTTTCCTCGTCCTTCGAGATCGTGCCGCGGGCCACGCCGGCGCGCACCGCCAGCGAGGCCAGCACCGAAAGCTGGCAGGTGAAAGCCTTGGTCGAGGCTACACCGATCTCCGGGCCGGCCAAGGTCGGCAGCACGACATCGGATTCGCGCGCCATGGTCGATTCGCGCACATTGACGATGGCGCCGATCTTCATGCCCGCCTTGCGGCAATAGCGCAGCGAGGCCAGCGTGTCGGCGGTTTCGCCGGACTGCGAAATGAAGAAGGCCGCGTCATCAGCCGACAGCGGCATTTCGCGGTAGCGGAACTCCGAGGCGACATCGATGTCGACCGGCAGCCGCGCATAGCGCTCGAACCAGTATTTGCTGATCAACCCCGCGAGATAGGCGGTGCCGCAGGCCGAGATCGCCAGCCGGCCGATCTTGGCGAAGTCGAACGGCAGCTCCAGCGGCTTCGACACGCCGGAGACGAAATCGACATAATGCGCCAGCGTGTGCGAGATCACTTCCGGCTGTTCATGGATTTCCTTTTCCATGAAATGGCGGCGGTTGCCCTTGTCGACCATGAAGCTGGTCGACAGCGATTGCTGGCGCTTGCGGGCAACCTCTTTGCCGTCGATGTCGAAGATGGTGACGCCATCGCGGCGCACCACCGCCCAGTCGCCGTCTTCGAGATAGGTGATGGAATTGGTGAACGGCGCCAGCGCGATGGCGTCGGAGCCCAGAAACATCTCGCCATCGCCATGGCCGACGGCCAGCGGCGGGCCATTGCGGGCGCCGACGATGAGGTCCTCGTCGCCGGTGAACATGATGGCCAGAGCAAAGGCGCCTTCCAGCCGCTTCAGCGCCTGATGCGCCGCCTCGATCGGCTTCAACCCCTTGGCGAGTTCGCGCGCCACCAGGTGCGCCACGACCTCGGTGTCGGTCTGTGACGAGAAGGAATAGCCGTCGCGGATCAGTTCGTCGCGCAGTTCGGCGAAATTCTCGATGATGCCGTTGTGGACGATGGCGACGCCGTCGGAAAAATGTGGATGGGCGTTGGTCTCGTTGGGCACGCCATGCGTGGCCCAGCGCGTGTGGCCGATGCCGATCGTGCCATTGAGCGGCTCGTCCTTCAGCCGGCGTTCGAGGTTGATCAGCTTGCCTTCGGCGCGGCGGCGGCCAAGCCGGCCATGCTCGACCGTGGCGACACCGGCCGAGTCATAGCCGCGATATTCCAGCCGCTTCAGCGCATCGACGATCAGCGGCGCGACCTGGCTCTGGCCGACAATTCCGACGATACCGCACATATGCCTGCCCCCAATTCCCGCTGGAAAACCAGTCCCGATGGAAAACCAGCGCTATCTAGGGATTGCCGGCCCGCCGCGAAAGTCACTTTGCGTTTCGTCTGCTGTAACGGAACGCTTCTCAACCCGATGCACTATGACACACCGCTCTTGCAATCCGGTTACCGCAATTCCTCGGTTGTTCAATTGCTTCGGCGGTTAATGGTCGGTGCCGGCCTTTTTATTCGCCGCTGCGGCAGACGCGAAGCGCTCGCGCAATTCCTTGCCCTTGCCGGGAATGGTCTTCTGGCGGGCGCGGCCGAAGGCCAGCGCATCGTCCGGCACGCTTTCGGTTATGACGCTACCCGAGGCGATGTAGCCGCCCTTGCCGATCGTAACCGGCGCCACCAGCGACGAGTTCGAACCGATGAAGGCGCCCTCGCCGATGTCGGTGAAAAACTTCGAGTAGCCGTCATAGTTGCAGGTAATGGTGCCGGCGCCGATATTGGCCCCAGCGCCCACACGGGCATCGCCGATATAGGTCAGATGATTGACCTTGGCGCCCTCCTCGATGACCGCCTGCTTGACCTCGCAGAAATTGCCGACCTTGGCCTTGTTGCGAAGATCGGCACCCGGCCGCAGCCGCGCGAACGGCCCGACATCGCAGTTGGAGGCAATGGTGGCGCCTTCGATGTGGCTGAAAGCGTGGATCTTGGCGCCGGTTGCAATTTTCACGCCCGGTCCGAACCAGACATTGGGCTCGACGATCGTATCGGCGCCGATTTCGGTGTCATGCGAGAAATACACGGTTTCCGGCGCGATCAGCGTTACGCCTGACAGCATGGCCTCGTAGCGCCGGCGCACCTGCCAGATGCCTTCGGCCTGCGCCAGTTCGGCTCGGTTGTTGATGCCGAGCGCACTCTCGAAGCTGGTTTCGGTGGCAACGACATCGAGCCCTTTCGCACTGGCGATCTCGACGATGTCGGTGAGATAGAACTCGCCCTTGGCGTTCTTGTTGCCAACCTGGTCGAGCAGGTCGAGCGCATGCTTGCCCGCCACCGCCATCATGCCGGCATTACAGAAGCCGATCTTCTTTTCCTCGGCGGAGCAGTCCTTCTCCTCGCGGATGGCGGTGAGCTTGCCGCCCTTTTCGATCAGCCGGCCATAGCCGGTCGGGCTGGGCGGGCGGAAGCCGATCACCACAACAGCCGCGCCATCGGCAAGCTTTCGCCGCGCGGTCACCAGGGCTTCAGCATCGATCAGCGGCGTATCGCCGAACATCACGAGAATATCATCATAACCCTTTGATATCGCATCGCGCGCAGCCCGCACGGCATGCGCAGTGCCGAGCCGCTTCTCCTGCACGAAGGTCTCGGCCTTGGGCGCGAATTTCGCCGCCGCCTTGCGCATATCATCGGCGCCATGGCCGATCACCAGCGCCTGGCTGCGGGCGCCGGCGGCCTCGGCCGCTTTCACCACATGGGCGACCATCGGCAGTCCGGCGATCTGGTGCAGCACCTTCGGCATCGCGCTCTTCATGCGCGTGCCTTCACCGGCGGCGAGGATAACGGACAGGCAGGATCTGGTTTGCATGTTGGGAGTTTCCGAGGACCGAGATTCGTTGCAGTCTTAGCACCGGAGGCATCGCGGTCCAATGCGGCTGAATTTCGGTAGAAACCTAACAAAGACCCTTGGCGGTCGTCAGGTAAGTATGGTCATCCGCAGGAGACAGAAAGTGCTTTGGGGATGAATACCCAGATTTCGTTCCCGCGAGCTGTCAGTTGGGCCTTTCGGTCCGATTTCGACAAACGGCGGCGATTTGAGTTGGAGAATTCGCCTGCTTTGACGAGATTGTAGAGCGAATATGCAAGGAAGCCGCTTCAAGAAAGATAGATGCGTCTGTAAGGCCCGGGAACCGAGCCGAATTATTCGGGTGTCATCGCGCTGGGTTTTGTTTGCGGGTTAAGCCAACGACCTTTGACATTTTCTTTAATAGCCCCACGGGTTTGCGAGCTCAGTATCTAGTTCATCCTGATCTTGGACAGGCGGCAAACTGCGTGTTGATCGCGGCTCTCAGATTGCAGTTGCTTGATGCCTATAAGAAGGAATCGCTACCGATTGCGCATAAAAATTGGTCAATCGACAACTCCATCGACGCAACATCGGCAAGGATATGGCGATACGAGTTGGTCTCTACCGCACCCAAACACGATCTTAACATCCCAGGGTGGGACGGACATGGATCGTCCGCCCCAATGGGAGAATGCTTAGTTGTAAATGGTGCGTGGATCGACTCGGATGGCCAGGAGGTAGTCATTCCGGAGAAGATCGGACGGCGATTTGAAGTGCACAGAAGCGGATATTCCTAGGGTCAAGCCCAGCACCTACCCCAGCCGGCCCAGCACCGGAAAATTCTCCAACAGCCAGTAGGACACCGTCTGCACGCCGCCGGTGAGAAAGAACACCCCGGCGACGACCAGCAGCGCGCCGATCGCCTTTTCGACGCGACCGAGATGGACGCGGAACCTGCCGAGGAAGCGCATGAAGGCGCCGGAGAACAGGGCAGCGATCAGGAACGGAATGCCGAGGCCAAGCGAATAGGCGGCGAGCAGCAGCGCCCCCTCGCCCACCGTCTCGCGGCCGCCGGCCAAGGTCAGGATCGGCCCCAGCACCGGGCCGATGCACGGCGTCCAGCCAAAGGCGAAGGCCAGCCCCATGACATAGGCGGCGACCATGCTGGCGGGCTTGCCCTGCGACTGGAAGCGCGCCTCGCGCGACAAAAGTGGTATGCGCAGGATGCCGAGGAAATTCAGCCCCATCAGGATGATCAGCACCCCGGCAGCCATCGCCAGCGGCTCCTGCCACACGCGCAGCCAATGGCCGATGGTCGAGGCGCCGGCGCCGAGCGCCACGAATACCGTGGAGAAACCGAGTACGAAGGCGAGCGAGGAATAGATGAGCGCGCCGCGGGCGCCGGCCTTGGCCGCGACGCCGGCACCGCCACCGCGAAAGTCGTCGACCGACACGCCGGCCATGTAGCAGAGATAGGGCGGCACCAGCGGCAGCACGCAAGGCGACAGGAACGAGATCGCCCCCGCTCCGACCGCGCTGACATAGCCGATGTCCAATGGCATTCCAGAACTCCAGATTCCTTGGCGCCGATATAGCGACGCAAAATCGTGTTCGCCAATCACCATCGTGTGGAATTTGGCTACAGATACGATCCGGCCGGACGAATTGTTGTCGGCCAATCCCAAGTTGACCAAGCCGGGGAAGAAATGTCCCTCGCCGAACGTTCACAGAGCGAAGCCGCGATTTCTGCGCGCTTCGTCGGATCACCAGGGAGATTTCCATGAAAACGATCACCGTCGGCCTGGCCGCCCTTCTGCTCAGCACCGCCGCATCCTTCGCCGCCGAAGCGTGGAAGGAAGCGGAAGTCGCTGGCACCAAGATCTACACCGATGCCAACGGCATGACGCTCTATACCTATGACAAGGACGAGAAGGGCAAGACCAACTGCTATGACAAATGCGCCACCAACTGGCCGCCGCTGAAGGCCGAGGATGGCGCCAAGGCGGACGACGAATGGACCATCGTCGAACGCACCGACGGCACCAAGATGTGGGCCTATGACGGCAAGCCGGTATACACCTTCATCAAGGACAAGAAGGCCGGTGATGTCACCGGCGACGGCGTTGGCGAGGTCTGGCACATCGTCAAGGCCGACTGATCGTCCGAACCTCTATCCCGCGCGCCATCGGCGGGACTCGGCTGGCCGCCGGCTCCAAGCGACCCGGCGGCCAGTTCGGCATTTACGGGCAGCGCGACGCGGTCGCGGCGCCTTTCCCGGTGGCTCGAAACACGAACCCTCCCAGAAAAAAATTTTGTGATCTTCTCCATACACTCTAAGAGTGTATTGCGGCACACGCCTCCGCATTTTGGCCGCTTGCCCTTGACCGATCGCAAAAGCGCGGCCATGTGAGCGACCAATTGAATGCGTCACGCAGCGGAATTCTTCTGCCGCCCCACAGCTGATATGAGACCTCATGGACGTCGTCGTCGTCGAATCGCCGGCCAAGGCAAAGACAATCAACAAGTATCTCGGCAAGAACTTCAAGGTTCTGGCCTCGTTCGGCCATGTCCGCGATCTGCCGGCCAAGGATGGTTCGGTGCGTCCCGACGAGGATTTCGCCATGTCCTGGGCGGTCGACACCGCGTCCGGAAAGCGTCTCACCGACATCGCCAACGCGGTCAAGGATGCCGATGGCCTGATCCTCGCCACGGATCCGGATCGCGAGGGCGAAGCCATTTCCTGGCACGTGCTGGAGGTGCTCAAGCAGAAGCGCGTGTTGAAGGACAAGCCGGTCAGCCGCGTCGTCTTCAATGCCATAACCAAGTCGTCGGTGCTGGAAGCGATGGCCAATCCGCGCCAGATCGATGCGCCATTGGTCGATGCCTATCTGGCTCGCCGCGCACTCGATTATCTCGTCGGCTTCACGCTGTCGCCGGTGCTGTGGCGCAAATTGCCGGGCGCCCGTTCGGCCGGCCGCGTCCAGTCGGTGGCGCTGCGCCTGGTCTGCGACCGCGAATCCGAGATCGAGCACTTCATCCGCGAGGAATACTGGCAGATCGCTGCCCTCCTCGGCACGCCACGTAACGACAGCTTCGAGGCGCGGCTGACCGCGTTCGAGCGCAAGAAGCTGCAGAAGCTCGACATCGCCAGCAAGGCGCAGGCCGACGATATCAAGGGCATGCTCGAAGGCGCGACCTTCAAGGCTCTGTCGGTGGAAGCCAAGCCGACGCGGCGCAATCCTGGCCCGCCCTTCACCACTTCGACGCTGCAGCAGGCGGCATCGTCGGGCCTCGGCTTTTCGGCGACGCGCACCATGCAAGTGGCGCAGCGCCTCTATGAAGGCATGGAGATCGGCGGCGAGACCACCGGCCTGATCACCTATATGCGAACCGACGGCGTGCAGATGGCGCCGGAGGCGATCGACGCCGCCCGCGACACCATCGCCAAGGAATTCGGCCCAAGATACCTCCCGGAAAAGCCGCGCCAGTACACAGCCAAGGCTAAGAATGCCCAGGAAGCGCACGAGGCGGTCCGCCCGACCGATTTCATGCGCACGCCGGCTTCGGTCAGGCAGTATCTCGATTCCGACCAGCTGCGGCTTTACGAATTGATCTGGAAGCGCGCCATCGCCAGCCAGATGCAGTCGGCCGAGATCGAGCGTACCACGGTCGAAATCGAGGCGGTCAATGGCGCTCGCACCGCGGAGCTTCGCGCCGTCGGTTCCGTCGTTCGCTTCGACGGCTTCATCGCCGCCTACACCGACCAGAAGGACGACGACGCCGAAGACGAGGAAAACCGTCGTCTGCCCGAGATCCGTGCCGGCGAGCAGCTGGCCCGTCAGGCGATCAATGCCACCCAGCACACCACCGAGCCGCCGCCGCGCTACTCCGAGGCGTCGCTGATCAAGAAGCTGGAAGAGCTCGGCATCGGCCGTCCGTCGACCTACACCGCGATCCTGAAGACGTTGGAAGACCGTGACTACGTCACCATCGACAAGCGCCGGCTGGTGCCGCAGGCCAAGGGCCGGCTGCTGTCGGCTTTCCTCGAAAGCTTCTTCGAGCGCTATGTCGAATATGACTTCACGGCCTCACTCGAGGAAAAGCTTGACGAGATTTCCGACGGCAAGCTCGCCTGGAAGGACGTGCTGCGCGACTTCTGGAAAGATTTTTCCGGCGCCGTCGCCGACATCAAGGAACTGCGCGTCACCGACGTGCTCGACGCGCTGAACGAGGAACTGGCGCCGCTGGTGTTCCCCGCGCGGGAGGATGGCTCGAACCCCCGCATCTGCCCAAAATGCGGCTCCGGCAATCTGTCGCTGAAACTCGGCAAGTTCGGCGCCTTCGTCGGCTGCTCCAACTATCCGGAATGTTCCTTTACCCGCCAACTCGGCGATGCCGCCAACCCGAATGGCGAGAATGGCGGCGGCGAGGACGGCACCAAGGTGCTCGGCAAGGACCCCTACACGGCAGAGGAAATCACGCTGCGCTCAGGCCGCTTCGGTCCTTATATCCAGCGCGGCGACGGCAAGGAAGCCAAGCGCTCCAGCCTGCCCAAGGGCTGGACGCCTGATTCCATCGACCATGAGAAGGCCTTGGCGCTGCTGTCGCTGCCGCGCGACATCGGCAAGCATCCCGAGTCCGGCAAGATGATCTCCGCCGGGCTTGGCCGCTATGGTCCGTTCGTTTTGCACGATGGCACCTACGCCAATGTCGACAGCATCGAGGATGTGTTCTCGATCGGCCTCAACCGCGCTGTCACCGTGATCGCCGAGAAGCAGCTGAAGGGTAAGGGCGGCCGCAATGGCGGCACCGCGGCGGCGCTGAAGGAACTCGGCGACCATCCCGATGGCGGCGGCAAGATCGTCGTGCGCGATGGCAAATACGGGCCCTATGTCAACTACGGCAAGGTCAACGCGACGCTGCCCAAGGGCAAGGATCCGCAGTCGGTGACGGTCGAAGACGCGCTGGCGCTGATCGCCGAGAAGGAAGCCAAGGGCGGCGGCAAGAAGCCGTTCCGCAAGGCGGCAGCCGCCAAGGTCCCCGCAGCCAAGACAACCACTGGCAAGACAACCACTGGCAAGACAACCACTGGCAAGACAACCACTGGCAAGACAACCACCGGCAAGAAAACCACAGCCAAGAAGTCGGCGACCAAGAAGCCGGCGGCGAAGAAAAAGGGATAGCAGCGTGGCGCGCAGGATCACCGGTAGAAGCCACGGCGATCCGCGCACCGCCGACACGAGGGCCAAGGTCAAGGACGACTACAGGCCCTCGCGTGACGAAATCCTGCGCTACATCGCCGAGAACCCCGACCGCGCGGGAAAACGCGACATCGCCAAGGCGTTTGCCTTGCGCGGCGACGACCGCATCTGGCTGAAGGACATTCTTCGCGACCTGCAGGACGAAGGCATCCTGACCAAGGAGCGCAAGCGGCTGGCCCGTGTCGGCGCCCTGCCCCATGTCGCCGTGCTCGACATTTTCGGCCGCGACGGCGACGGTATTCTGCTGGCGCATCCGGCGGAGGCCGTCGGCACCGGCGAACCGCCGGTGATCTCGATCCGCGTCTCCCGCGGCGGCAATGGCCCGCAGCCGGGCATTGGCGACCGTGTGCTGGCCAGGACCTTCCCGACCGACGAGGCGACCGGGCCTGCCTATACGGGCCGCGTAATGAAGATTTTCGAGAAGCGGACAGATGCCGTGCTGGGCGTCTTCCGTATCCTGAGGGACGGCACCTTCCGAATCGAGCCGGTCGAACGTCGCCAGCCCGAACTGATCGTCGACAAGGAATTCCAGAACGGCGCCAGGAACGGCGACCTTGTCGAGGTCGAGCCGGCGCGGGCCTCCCGGTATGGTTTGCCGCGCGCAAAAGTGCTGGCTGTGCTGGGCTCGCTGACCAGCGAAAAGGCGGTCTCGATGATCGCCATCCACGCGCACGACATTCCGCATATCTTCCCGGCCGACGTCATCGCCGAATCCGAGGCGGTAAAACCGGCGACGCTTGCTCACCGCGAGGACTGGCGCGACCTGCCGCTGGTGACCATCGACCCGGCCGACGCCAAGGACCATGACGACGCCGTCTTCGCCACGCCCGACCTCGACGAGAAGAACCCCGGCGGCGTGATCGCCACGGTGGCGATCGCCGATGTTGCAGCCTATGTCCGCTATGGCACCGCACTCGATCGCGAGGCGCTGAAACGCGGCAATTCTGTCTATTTCCCCGACCGCGTCGTGCCGATGCTGCCAGAGCGCATCTCCAACGACCTGTGCTCGCTGCGCGAAGGCCAGGACCGTCCCGCGCTTGCCGTGCGCATGATTTTTGCCGCCGATGGCCGCAAGCTGCGTCACACCTTCCACCGCGTCATGATGAAATCGGCGGCAAAGCTCGCCTATCCGCAGGCCCAGGCCGCGATAGACGGCCTTCCTGACGACAAGACCGGCCCGATCCTCGATACGGTGCTGAAGCCGCTGTGGGACGCCTACGCCATCCTCAAGCGCGGCCGCGATGGCCGCCAGCCGCTCGAGCTTGATCTGCCCGAGCGCAAGATCCTGCTCAAGCCGGACGGCACCGTCGACCGCGTCGTCGTCCCGGAGCGGCTCGACGCCCACAAGCTGATCGAAGAATTCATGATCCAGGCCAATGTCGCCGCCGCCGAAACGCTGGAAGCGAAGAAGCAGGCGCTGGTCTACCGCGTCCACGATGCGCCGTCGCTGGCCAAGCAGGAATCGCTGCGCGAGTTCCTGCAGACGCTCGGCCTGTCGCTGGCGCGTGGCGCGCAGATGCGGCCCGCCCAGTTCAACGGCATTCTCGAGCGCGTGCGTGGCGCCGACAATGAGGGGCTAGTCAACGAAGTGGTGCTGCGCTCGCAGAGTCAGGCCGAATATTCGCCCAAGAACATCGGCCATTTCGGCCTCAACCTGAAGCGCTACGCGCATTTCACCTCCCCGATCCGTCGCTATGCCGATCTGATCGTGCATCGCGGGCTGATTGCCGCACTTGAGCTCGGCCCCGGCGGGCTGACGCAGGACGAAGAGACGCGGCTGGAAGACGTCGCGGTGCTGATCTCGGGCACCGAGCGCCGCGCCATGGCGGCCGAGCGCGACACCGTCGACCGGCTGATCGCCGCCTACCTCGCCGAGCGCATCGACGACCGCTTCGACGCCCGCATTTCGGGCGTCACCAAATCGGGACTATTTGTCCAATTGCCGCAGTTTGGCGCAGATGGCTTCATCCCGGTGTCAAGTCTGGATGGCGATTACTATATATATGACGAAACCGCGCGATCGCTGTTCGGAGAACGCACCGGCAAGGGCTATCAGCTTGCCGACCGCGTCGAGGTTCGCCTGATCGAGGTGGCGCCTATGGCCGGCGCGATGCGTTTCGAGATGCTGACCGACCCGAAGCCCCTGCCCGGCTCCAAACGGTCGTTTCACAAGGCAAAAGGCCGCGCCCGCGCGTCGCAATCGCGCCCGGGGTCGCGCGGCAGGAGACGATAATGGCAAGCGAAATGGGAATCCAGAAGCAGGTTTTCGGCGGCGAACATCATTCGGGCCGAGTCGCCCGCCCGCTGTGGACGGCGATGAAGCGCGGCGCCCTTGGCCGCTGCCCGCATTGCGGCGAAGGCAGGTTGTTCGCCGGGTTCACCAAAAGCGTCGACAAATGCGCCGCGTGCGGTGAGGAGTTCCACCACCACCGCGCCGACGACCTGCCCGCTTATCTCGTCATCGTCATCGTCGGCCACATCGTTCTCGGCGCCTTCATGGGCGTCGAGGCGACGTCGACGCTCTCCATGTGGCAGCACATCGCCATTTGGGTGCCGTTGACCATCGTGCTGTCGGTCGCTCTGCTGCAACCGGTCAAGGGCGCCGTCATCGGACTGCAATGGGCGCTCTATATGCACGGCTTCGGCGGCGAAAAAGACGGCACCGAGCCGCATCCCGGAACCTAGTTTGCGTCAGGGCAATGTCGCCTGGCGCAACATGCCGACCGTGAAAGGCCACTTTCGTTTGCCAGAAGTTTCCGCTAGGTCCTGCGCATGGAAGGTATGACCAAGGCGGAAGTCAGCAGGATGGACCGTGGCGCAGCCGCCCATAGCGGCCTGCCCATACGCCCGCGCGATGCCGCCACCCTGATCCTGCTCGACCGCGAGGGCGACGAGATTCTGGTGCTGATGGGCCGGCGCCATGCAGGCCACGCCTTCATGCCCGGCAAGTTCGTCTTTCCCGGCGGCCGCACCGATTCGGCCGACAGCCGCATTGCCGTTGCCACCCCATTGCTTCCGGAGGAAGAAGCCAGGCTGACCGCCGGCGTCGGCCGCATCAGCCCGTCGCGGGCCCGTGCCATCGCGCTCTCGGCCATCCGCGAGACTTATGAGGAAGCCGGCCTGCTCATCGGCCGCAAAGGCTCGTTCGCAACCGACAAACGCGACTGGCAGGGCTTTGTCGAGCACGGCGTCCAGCCTTCGCTGGCGCCGCTGCGCTTCATTGCCCGCGCCATCACCCCGCCCAATCGCGTGCGTCGTTTCGACACCCGCTTCTTCAACGCCTGGCGCAGCGATGTCGCCGTGGAACTGCCGGGTGGCGGCCCGACCAATGAGCTGGAAGAACTGGTCTGGCTGCCGCTCGCCAAGGCCAGAGAGGCCGATATCCCCGACATCACCCGAACGATCTTGCAGGAGCTGGAGACGCGGCTTGCCGGCGATCCGCGCCTGCGACCCGGTGGGTCCGTGCCGTTCTACCGGCTTGTCCGCAACCGCTTCGTTCGCGAAATTCTTTAGAGCAATTCCAGGAAAAGTGTGACGCGGTTTTCCGTCCGGAATTACGCAATATCAAACAGACAGAGTATTCAGGCATCACATGACGGTCGATACCCAGCAAGAGGGCGACGAGCGCGTACATTGGCTACCGATGATCGCCGCGATCTCGTCGATCAGCGTCGTCGGCATCGCCATAGGCCTCGGCATGCCGCTGCTCAGCGTTATTCTCGAGAGCCGCGGCCACTCGGCATCGATGATCGGCCTCAACACCGCGGTCGCCGGCCTTGCCTCGATCGCCGGCGCCCCGCTGGCCACGCCGCTGGCGATGCGCTTCGGCGTCGCCTGGACGATGATCGCCATGATCGCCGCCGGCGCGCTCGCCTTTGTCGGCTTCCACTTCGCGCCGGACTTCTGGATGTGGTTCCCACTACGCGTCGTGCTGCACATCGCGCTGACGGTGCTGTTCATCCTGTCGGAATTCTGGATCAGCACCTCGGCGCCGCCGCGCCGGCGCGGCCTGGTGCTCGGCATCTACGCCACAGTGCTGTCGCTCGGCTTCGCCGCCGGGCCATGGATCTTCGCCCATATCGGCAGCACCGGCTTCTTGCCGTTTGGCGTCATCATCGTCCTGGTCGCGCTGGCCGCAATCCCGGTGCTGGCCGCACGGAATGAAAGTCCCACAATCGTGGTTGACGGCGAAACCAGCAACTTCCTGCGCTACATCTGGCTGGTGCCGACAGCGACCGCCGCCGTGCTGGTGTTCGGCGCCGTCGAGACCGGCGGCTTTGCGCTGTTCCCCGTCTATGGCAACCGCATCGGCTATTCCGAGGCGGATGCAGCCCTCCTGCTCACCATGATCGGCCTCGGCAACGTGCTGTTGCAGATCCCTATCGGCATGATCAGCGACCGCGTCTCAGACCGCCGCTATCTGCTTTTGGCCTGTGCCACGGTCGGACTTGCCGGCACCATCTTCATGCCGTTCTTCGCCGGCAATTGGCACCTTATGGCGGCGCTTCTGTTTGTCTGGGGCGGCGTGGTGGCCGCCATGTACACGATCGGCCTTGCCCATCTGGGCTCGCAGCTCTCCGGCCATGAACTGGCCTCGGCCAATGCCGCCTTCGTGCTCTGCTACGGCGTCGGCATGGTGCTTGGCCCGCAGGCGATCGGCATCGGCATGGATGCCTTCGGGCCCTCCGGCTTCGGCTGGTCGCTCGGCCTGTTCTTTGCCGCCTATATCGCCTTGGTCAGCGCCAGGCTGGTCCGCAAGATCTGGTAGCCTGTCCGTCGCCAGCCTGCGCAATCCTGACGGGATGTCGCCGCTGCTGACAGAACCGTGTCAGGAGACCTCAGCTAAAAGGGTGTCCCAAAAAACCCGAGTTTGAGGATACGGTGATGATCGACAGCGGCTTTGAAACCACATCTCTGCGCATGACGCTTCTGCTGCTTGTCAGCTTCCAGGCCCCGGCAACCGATGTCGACCGCATCATGGACGCCGTGGTCGCGATCGCGCCGCTGGCAATGGGCAAATACGACCGCAACGCCTATCAAACGGCGCACGGCATCGAACGCTACCGACCGCTGGAAGGTGCAGCCGCCGGCGTCGAAACCGAACTGCGCCGCCGCCCCGGCACCGTCGAGGTCTCGTTCGAGTTGCCCGACGACCAGGTGCTCGCCGCACGCGTCGTCGAGGCGATTTTCCAGGCGCATTCCTACCAGGAGCCGGTGATCCGCATCCAGCCGATCCTCGCCAGCCGCTCCAAGGGCCTGGACGACCGCGCCAATCCGAATCGCTGGTGGAACACCACCGGGGACTGGAAAAAAGCGCTTCCAGTTAAGGAAGAAGCCTAGAAATCCGGCCCCGCTGAGGGCGAGCAACAGCGACCTTACCTTCTCTCCTTGTGGGGTGAGAAGCGGCCTCGTAGCGGACGAAAAGCCAATTGCTTGGTTTTCGAGATTCGAACGCCCTGAGCCTCAGCCTCCATCGAGCCGGTGATAAAACCGGACAACTCATGTGCTACCTAATCCGGACAACTCATGTGCTTACGACACGGCGGCCGCGCCGGGCTTGACTTTCCGGGCACGTTCTTTATGTGTCGCGCCAAGTTTCCCGCGTCCGGGTGTTTTCCCCCGCTCCAGCGGCCAAAACCCCACGAACATAACGGACTGATACAATGGCCAAAGCCGCAAACATCAAGATCAAGCTTCTGTCGACCGCCGACACCGGTTTCTTCTACGTGACCAGCAAGAACAGCCGTACCAAGACCGACAAGCTGTCGTTCCGCAAATACGACCCGGTCGCCAAGAAGCATGTCGAGTTCAAGGAAACCAAGATCAAGTAATCTGGTTTTCATACGCTCTGTCAAAAACGCCGCCCCTTCGGGCGGCGTTTTTGATTCAAGGCCCCGAAAGCCAGAACCCTCCGCTGTTTGGCGCGAAGTGCTCATCTCATTTTTTGGCAAAAAAGGGGGCCGGTCGGCGTATGGCAGCGGTACGAGGAGGCCACTATGTGCCAGCGCCGGCCGGCCGACCCCACGGACCCAGGAGATGCGGCGGACCTGAGCATCATGGGGTATTCGGCGAAGCGATGCGGCTGTCTACCCTCGTGCCCGCATCGCCCTTGTTCTTGCACCGCACATTTGCGCAACAATGTTTGAAAATCAATAGTTTCTTAACCAAGCCTGCCGAATCGCTTGGATTAAGGTAAATTCCTAACCCTGTCCGATTGACTGCATAATCGGTGGTCTAGCCTACGCTGCCTTGGCGACGACCCGGTTGCGGCCGCCACTTTTGGCTTCGTAGAGCGCCACGTCGGCACGTTTCATCAACGCCGCGACCGTGTCCGCGCCCTTCAGAACCGATGACACGCCGACGCTGACCGTGACTTCGATCGCCTTGCCTTCAGGGCCGATGGCAAACGGCAGCTGGGCGATTTCAGCGCGAATGCGCTCGGCAACTTTCTCCGCCACCGCGCCGTCCGTGTCCGGCATCACAACGACGAATTCCTCGCCGCCGAAGCGGCAGGCAAGGTCGATACCCCTGACGTTCTTGCGCAGCCGCCTTGCGAACTCGCGCAGCACATCGTCGCCGCCATCATGGCCATGCGAGTCATTGACGGTCTTGAAGCGGTCCAGATCGGTGATCATCACCGACAGAGGCCGCCGCCGCGCCACGGCGCGGTCGAACAGCGTCTGCAAATGGCTGTCGAGGTAGCGGCGGTTGTGCAGGCCGGTCAATGCGTCGGTCACCGCCATCTCGATGGTCTGGGTGACGCTGGCGCGCAGCTGGTCGTTGTAGCGCTTGCGGCGCACCTGCGTGCGCAGCCGCGCCGTCAGCTCCTGCTGGTCGATCGGCCGCATCAGATAGTCGTTGATGCCGAGCTCGAGCCCGCGAATGATGCGCCCCTCCTCGCCTCCATCGGCAATCAGGATGATCGGCAGGAAGCGGGTGCGGTCGAGCGAACGAAATTGCGAACACAACCGCAGCGGATCGAAATCGGCAAAACCGGTCGAGATCAGCACGCACTCATAGGGCGCCTCGGCGGCTTGGAAGAAGCCGGCATGCGGATCGGTCGCAATGTCGAGCTCGGCGCTGCCGCGCAGCATTTTCTGGATGCGCTCGAACGACGATTTGCGCTCGTCGATCAACAGCACCTTCGGCGTGGCGTCCTCCGACGCGAAGCTGCGGCTCAACAGCGCCTCGATGCCGATGTTGCGGGTGGTCGATGCGCGCAGCCGCAGCTCGTCGGTCAGCGACTTCAGCCTGACCAGGCTCTTCACCCGCGTCATCAGCTGCAGATCGTTGACCGGCTTGGTGAGAAAGTCGTCGGCGCCTGCCTCGAGGCCGCGCACCCGGTCGGCAACGTGGCCCAGCGCGGTCACCATGACCACCGGTATATGCGCGGTCGCCGGATCGCTTTTCAGCCGCTTGCAGACCTCGAACCCGTCCATGCCGGGCATCATCACGTCGAGCAGCACGACATCGACCTTGCCGTTTTCGCAGGTCTCGATCGCGTCCGGCCCGTTGAAGGCCGTCAACACCTCGAAATATTCGGCCAGCAGCCGAACCTCGAGAAGTTTGACATTGGCAGGGATGTCGTCGACGACGAGGATCCGCGCGGTCATGTCACAAGGCTCCGGCTGAAGGCATCAGGCATCACCGAGATAGGATTTGATGGTCTCGATGAAACGCGGCACCGAGATCGGCTTGGAGATGTAGGCCTCGCAACCGCCCTGGCGAATGCGTTCCTCGTCGCCCTTCATGGCGAAGGCGGTGACGGCGATGACCGGAATGGAATGGAGGTCGTCGTCCTCCTTCAGCCATTTCGTCACTTCCAGCCCCGACACTTCGGGCAGCTGGATGTCCATCAGGATCAGGTCGGGCCTGTGCTGGCGCGCCAGATCGAGCGCCTCGAGCCCGTTGCGCGTGCGCACCGTTTCATAACCGCTGGCTTCGATGAGGTCGCGAAAGAGCTTCATATTGAGCTCGTTGTCCTCGACGATCATGACCTTCTTAGGCATCGATTTCCCGTCCCGGCCAGGCTTCTGCCCGAAGCCCTGCCGCTATGCGCCCTTGTCGAAGCACACCAAACCCTCGCTCACTCTTAAGGCAATATGATTGACGAAATGGAAACCCGAAGCGGCAAAAGCCATTCGGATTCCACCTCGAAAACCACATTGGATCGGGGCTGTGGCTTGCCGCAGGCGACGCTTGCGATTACTGCGGAAAAGAGACTCATTTCCGCAACGAGAAAGTAGTGATGGCAAACGCAGCGTCAATGCGCGAGGAAGCGGAAACCATTGCCGTGAAGGCACTGGGCTTCGTCGCCGCCGACCCCGAACTCCTGCCGCGCTTCCTGGCCATCACCGGCATCGAGGCGTCCGCCATCCGCCGCGCCGCGGCCGAACCGGGATTCCTTGCCGGCGTGCTGCAGTTCATCCTCGCCCACGAGCCGACCTTGCTGCGCTTTGCCGAGGAAACCGGCACCCCGCCTGCCTCAGTCGGCAAGGCGTTGCGCGCGCTGCCTCTTGGCGGCGAGGACCATGAGCATTCGATATGAGCGACGATCCCGAGACGGCACGCCAGATCGCCGAACTTGCAGCCGACGACCGGCCTCTGCTGATCCTCGATGTCGACGATGTCGTGCTCGAATTCATCCGGCCGTTTCCGCATTTCCTGAAATCGCGCGGCTTCGGCCTGACGCTGGCCTCGTTCCGTCTCACCGGCAACATTGCCGAAACGGCGAGCGGCCGGCTGATCGAACAGCCGGAGGTGACGGCACTTCTCGGAGATTTCTTCGATACGCAGGCCGACTGGCAGAGCGTCACCGACGGTGCCGAACAAGCGCTTGCCAGCCTCGGCGACCGCGCCGAGATCGTCCTTTTGACCGCCATGCCGCATCGGCATCGCGCGGCGCGCCGCGCTCATCTCGATGCGCTCGGGCTGCCCTATCCGCTGTTGACCACCGAGATGGCCAAGGGACCGGCGGTGGCCAAGTTGCGTGGTAGCAAGGGCCGGCCGGTGGTCTTTGTCGACGACCAGCCCGCCAACCTCATCTCGGCACGCAACTCGGTTGCCGACGCCCATCTCTTCCACCTGATGGCCGACAATTCGCTGCGCGCCTTCCTGCCGCCGGTGCCGGACGACGTCATCTCCGTCGAGGACTGGCACGAGGCCGCGCCGAAGATCGCAAGCGCGCTCGGGCTCTGAGTTAGTCGCCTCTGAGTCCAGCGCTCAGGGCTTCGTTGCTGTCCCAGGGCTCGCATCCTGATCGGTGTTGTCTTCCACGACCGGATCAGGCCCCTTCAGCATGGCGCCGTTGACCGTCACCGACCCGTCGTGCCTGGCGTTGATCACCCATTCGATACGACCGCCCGGCAGCGTCTTGGCGAATCCCTTGATGGCCAGCGCGCCGGTAAAAGCCTGCGAGGCCTGCGGGTCCGTCTTCGCCGCCTCCTGCAGGCTTGCCACGATCTTGTCGTAGCCGGTCACGTCGATCGTCACGTTGGCATCGGGCTTCTTGTCGGGGAAGGTCATTTCGCCTTCCATGGCGACCTCAATGTCACCATTCTTGACCGTGCTGTGTCCAAGCACGAACTTTGGTGTCTTGGCCAAGAAATCGGCGGAAATCTCATCGCCGAAATCTGCCGGAAGCGGTGGATCCTTACTGAAATCGAGGGTTTCTATGGTTTTCCGAGCCATACTGTCGAGATCGATGTTGGCGCCGCCGAAATTCAGGTCGAGATCCGTCGGCAGCAACGCAACGGTCCAACTGGGCAGCATCTGCTGCGGTATTGTCAGGCCGGAAACCTTGAATGCGTAGCTGATCTTGCCGTCCTTGGTGATGCCGGCCATGCCGACAACGGTGTTCAGCTGCGCCGCGCCGAAATTGCCGGCATATGTTTCAATGGCAAGGTTTTTGAATGCGTAGGTCCCATCGATCCGTTCCCATAGCGGCAGCGCACCGAGCAGAAGCGTTTTGAACTCTGCTTGATCGGCCTTCAGCCGGGCCTCGTCCTCATGGGCGACGGCGAACGCCAAAAGATCCAGAAGCGGCTTGGTCTGAATGGCCTTAGCGGTCACGTTCACAGCGAGCTCCGGTGCCCGGAGCGCTGCGATTGACCGGTCATCGATTTTGACCGTTTCGACGAAGTCCGCCATCGCCTGTGTGAAATTAAGATCGACGCCGCCGTTAGCCGACTTGCTGGCGTCAAATTTGGAAGAGCCCAGCCCCACGCTCAAATTGGTCAATTGACTGACTTGGCGCGACGTCATCGTCATGCCCGCAATCGAACTGGTGCCACTGGTAAATGCCGCCAGTTTCGGGTCATAGACGCCCGTGAACTTGCCATCCTTGACAACGATTTGCCCGGTGTTCAGGCCATTTGGGCCATTTACCTCGATGGACCCAGTCGTAGAGAAATCCGAGGCGACATCCCAGCCTCCGTCGCTGCGCGGTTTGACCCGCAGCGTGACGGGCGGGAAATCGAACCGCTTCAGATCCTGCTTCGGCATCTTCGCCACAAGCGCCTTCACATCGAAGGTGATCTTGTAGGCACCCTCCTCGGCTGAGATCTTCAAAATGCCTTCATTGAGCGCCTGTTTGCCGACATAGCGAGAGAGCTCATCGGAAAGTTGCTTGGCACCTTGGGCATCGACAGCCTGGCCAAAGGCAGGAGCGCTGAGGGCGAGAAGGAAAGCAAGCGGCAAGACACGGTTCACAAAATTCTCCATTTGACCAAAAAGGAACGCTTCGTTCGTCTGCTATGAAACCAACCTACAGTTTCCACAGGACATCAACAAACGCCGACGGGTAATTAGACTACAGCACAAGCCGCATCAGCGGCCGGCCGGCCTTGCGTTCGAGGAGCCGCTCGAAGCCGGCCTTTTCGAACACACGCGACGAGCCGACGAATAGCCCGATCGAACGCGAATCGCGCGACACGTCGATCGGACACGCCTCGACCAGCCGCGCCTTGTTCTGGCGGGCAAAAGCGATGCCGCCCTCGACTAGGCGGTGGCTGACGCCCCGGCCGCGCGCGCTGGCGCGGATGAAGAAGCAGGAGATGGCCCAGACGCCGGGATCTACGGCGTCGGTTGGATCGACCGGCGCCGAGCCCCTGCCCCGATTGTTCCATTCGGGCACGTCGGCGCGCGGGCCGATCTGCATCCAGCCGACCGCTATGCCGTCCTCGAAAGCCAAAAGCCCCGGCGGCGGCCCTGCCTCGATGCGCGCCTTGATATGATCCTTGTTGCGCTGTTTGTCGCTGGCCCGCCGGACCGCCGGCGCCATCCGGAAATGCGTGCACCAGCACCCGTAACAGGCGCCCTGCTTGCCGAAAAGATCCTCGAAATCCGCCCACAGGTCGGGCGCCAGCGGCGCTATGGTCGTGCTCATGAGTTATCTCCCGGCTAACCGCTTGTGGCGGCTTCCGTCCTGACGTACCATTGCATCTGTTCTCTTTATGTTCGCAGCGATGGCGGCCCCTGTCAACAATCCCGAGCACGGTTTTTGCCGCGACTGCCTGACCTTTCAGCGCAGCGATACCAGGCGCTGTGAGCGTTGCGGCAGCCCTCGACTCACCCGCCATCCCGAGCTCTACCAGCTGCATCTGGCGCATATCGATTGCGACGCCTTCTATGCGGCGATCGAAAAGCGCGACAATCCGGCGCTGAAGGACAAGCCGCTGATCATCGGCGGCGGCAAGCGCGGCGTCGTCTCCACCGCCTGCTACATCGCCCGCATCAAGGGGGTGCGCTCGGCAATGCCGATGTTCAAGGCGCTCGAAGCCTGTCCGGAAGCGGTTGTCATCCCGCCCAATATGGAGAAATACGTCCGCGTCGGCCGCGAGGTCCGCGCGCTGATGCAGGCGCTGACGCCGCTGGTCGAACCGCTCTCCATCGACGAGGCGTTTCTCGACCTCGCCGGCACCGAGCGCCTGCACGGCATGCCGCCGGCAGTGGTGCTGGCACGCTTTGCGCAGACCGTCGAAAAGGAAATCGGCATCACCGTTTCGGCCGGCCTTTCCTACTGCAAGTTCCTGGCCAAGGTTGCCTCCGATTTCCGCAAGCCGCGCGGCTTTTCGGTGATCGGCGAAGCCGAGGCGCTGGGTTTCCTGGCCGAACAGCCGGTGACGTTGATCTGGGGCGTCGGCAAGGCTTTTGCCGCAACGCTCGAACGCGACGGCATCCGCAGCATCGCCCAGTTGCAGCGCATGGAGCGCGCCGATCTTATGCGCCGCTATGGCGTGATGGGCACCCGGCTCTACCATCTCTCGCGCGGCCAGGACGACCGCCGTGTCGATCCCGACCAGGATGCGAAAAGTGTGTCGGCCGAAACCACTTTCGACACCGACATAGCTGAAATGGGCGAACTGGTTCCAGTGCTGAGGGGATTGTCGGAAAAGGTCTCGGCGCGGCTGAAGAAGTCAGGCATTGCCGGGCGCACCGTGGTGCTGAAGCTGAAGACGCAGGATTTCAAGCTGCGCACCCGCAACCGCCAGCTCGGCGACCCGACAAGGCTGGCCGACCGTATTTTCCAGACCGGGCTCGAGCTTTTGCGCAAGGAGGCGGACGGGACAAAGTACCGGCTGCTCGGCATCGGTGTCAGCGATCTATCGGATGACGAGAAAGCCGATCCGCCCGATCTCGTCGACGTCGGCTCGCGCAAGCGCGCCATGGCCGAAAGCGCCATCGATACGCTGCGCGACAAGTTCGGCAAGAAGGCGGTGGAAACCGGCTACACCTTCGGCAAAGGCCGCAACGCCAACCCGCCGGAGCCGATCGAGGGGTGAGACGGCTTAGATACGCTTGAGATCGATGCGGCTCGTCACCACGTTGTTGCCGGTTTTCGGATCGACGTCGGTAACGGTCAACCGCATTCCGTCGCCGCTGGTTTTCTCGACCGTCAACCGCGCCTTGCGATCGCCATTGACCTCCGCCGCCCAGCGAATGCCGAGACTGATCGCGTTGCCGGAGCGGCTGCCGGCGAGCTGTGCCGGCCCGGTGCGCGACCCGACATAGACGCCAGTATACTTCGCCCCGCGGGCCTTCAGATTGGCGCTGATGGCGCGCGTCACCACGACAAGACCACGGCAATTGCCGTCAAGCGACAATGAACTCGAGGTCGCGTCGGAATTGAAGGTGCAGGACACATTCACCGTCGGTGCGTCGGTGGTGACCTTGACTGTCCCATTGCCGGAGAAATTCCCTTGCAAGGAGCTGAGAAAATTCGCCTCGTCGGCATCGGCCGTGGCGCTTGCAGTTAGCAGGCAGCCGGCTAGCAGAAACCGCGCGAATGATTTCATCGGAATCTCTCCCCCGTTGATGTTGAAGAAACGATGCGTCCAGCAATTGGCCAATACCGGGAACCAACGCCTGCCGTTGCGTCAGGTTCCACTTCCAGCATGGCTGTTTTGCAACGGGTCTGGCCCAGTCGAATGCGTCGCCTAACGGTTGCGATAGAAGTCCCGGCTTGCGACATAGCGCCTATGGCACCTTCCCCATCGATCCCCAAAGCCGCGTTCTGGATGGCGCTGTCGATCGCCTCGTTCCTGGCGATGTCGGTCGCCGGCCGCGCCACGACCGCGGAGCTCAACGTGTTCCAGGTGCTGGAACTGCGCTCGGTGATCGGCTTTTTCATCCTGCTGCCGCTGGTGATTGTGAGCGGCGGCTTTGCGGCGATGCGCACGCAGCGCCCCGTCGCCCATCTCGCCCGCAATGTCATCCACTATACCGGCCAGGCGGCATGGCTTTACGCATTGACACTGATCCCGCTGGCCGTGCTGATTTCGATCGAATTCACGACGCCGATCTGGACGGCCCTGCTGGCGGTGGCCTTCCTCGGCGAAAGGCTCTCCCGACCCAAGCTGGCGGCGATCGCGCTGGGGCTGATCGGCGTGGTGATCATCGTGCGGCCCGGCGTTGGCGCCGTCGATCCGGGGCACCTGATCGTGCTCGGCGCCGCTGTCTGCTTCGGCATTTCGGTGGTCATGGTCAAGTCGCTGACACGCACCGACAGCGTCGTGCGCATCATCTTCTGGATGCTGATCATCCAGTCGGTGGTCGGCCTGATCCCGGCGCTTTATGAATGGCGCAACCCACCGCTCGAACTCTGGCCATGGATCCTGCTGATTGCCTTCACCGGCATGTCGTCGCATTTCTGCATGGCGCGTGCCCTCACCTATGCCGACGCTACGGTGGTTTCACCGATGGATTTCCTGCGCGTGCCACTGTCGGCGCTGATCGGCTGGCTGCTCTACAGCGAACAGATCGACATCTTTACAGCCGGCGGCGCCCTGCTGATCCTGATGGGCAACCTGCTCAACCTGCAGCGCAAGGCGCCAAAGCCGGCCGAGGTCGCGGCCTCGTAGCGGTCGGTCAATTCCCCTCATCCGGTATGTTGAGGAGATGCCCGCAGGCCTTGCAGTGCACGGCGTCCGGCTCATGCCGTTGCAGTCCGCACTGCGGACAGGGAAAGAACACCTTGGCGGGTCGAAAAATCGCGGTCGCCAGTCTGACGAACAGCGAGATGCCGATGATCATGGTGGCGATCGCGGTCAGCTTGCCGGCGATCCCCGGCAGCACGATGTCGCCGAAACCGGTCGTCGTCACCGTGGCGACGGTGAAATAAAGCGCATCAATGTAGTTTTCGAGGCCGGCGCCGGTGCGGAAGAAGAAGGTGTAGACGAAGCCGGTGATGACGAACAGGAACGTCAACAGGTTGATGACCGCGTGGCTCGCCTCGCGCCAAGGCCTTAAGCCACGCATCTCGAAATGCCGCCACAGCGACCCGCTGCGCGACAGCGACCACAGCCGCAGGATGCGCAGGAACGCCAGATTTGCCAGCGCCGTCGGCATCAGCAGCGTCAAAAGGATGAAGACATCGACCCAGGATGTCGGCTGTTTCATCAGCCGCAACATGTCGTTGGAGGCTAACAGTCGGGCAATCAGGTCGGCGGCGACCAGCGCCGCGACGGTATAGTCGAGCCACAGGAATGACGGCTTGTCCTGGAGCACCGGCGTGGCAACGAAGAAGGCGATGATGGCGAGGTCGATGATGACCGCCACCAGTTGAAACCGGAACGCCGCCGGCGTGCGTCCGTGATAGAGCTTGCGCAGCCTGTCACGCAGCCGCGCGATGGCAGAGCTTTGCTGCGATCCGTCCTTCTCGGCTGCTTTCATCACCAAGTGCGTAACGGTCCCAGGCGGGGCCGTCTAGAGCATGATCCCAAAAAGTGGGTGCCGGTTTTTGGAAAAGATCCCGTTCCAACAAAGGGTTAGATCATGATGAGATTTCAACCGAATCTCATCATGATCTAGTGGGCCCGGTGATCGTCAGCCCTCCACCACCTTGCCGTCCGGCCCGACGAGGCGCCAGGCCGAGGCGGTGTCGTAGACGAACCGCTCCTCCGCAATCCGGTCACCACGCCAGCGCTGCAGGGCCACCTCTTCCAGCCGGCGCACGGTGCCGGCCTTGTCGACACGGTCGAAGGTCCAGCGGATGGCGACATTGTCGCCATCGACCAGGAATGTCTGGACAGGATGGGTGTGCATCTTCTCGATCCGGTCGAGTGCTGCCTGCTCATGCGCCATCAGTGTTTCCTTGCCGCGCCGCGGGACGCCGAGATTTTCCTGCATGGTGGCATCGTCATGGTAGAAGTCGGCGATCGCCTTGACGTGGCTGCCTTCGACCACCTCCTTGAGGAAGGCTTCGACGCGTTCGCGGCTGGGCATGATTGTGCGTTCCTGTGAAGTTTCTGCTCAACGCATGTGGTTCAAAGGAAGGTCAGTTCAACCACGCCCCGCACGCTGGCCCTATCGGCTGCAATGTCAGGCCCAGAGCATTCTTAGGCCGTCATGCACTGGCCGACGTCGATGCGACTGCCGTGTATATCAGGGCAGCCTAGACGAGCTCGACTTCGACCACCCCCGGCACCGCGCGCATGGCCGACGCGATCTGCGGCGAGATGCGGTAGCGGTTGGGCAATTCGATCTCGATCTCGCCCTGCGCCTCTTCTTTGATGACGATAATGCTTACCTGACTTTCCCCACGCTGGGTAAGCTGCGATTGAATCGCCGACGCAGGCCCGTCATTTCGAACGAAGATGCGCAGCGCCTTCTGGATACGGCTGGCCTCATCCTCCAGCGACTGCACCGTCTGGATGCGCAGATTGACCCCTTCGGGCCTATCCTCGGCCGAAACGGTGATCACCACCGAACGTCCGGGCTCGAGCAGATCGCGATACTGCGCCAACCCTTCCGAAAACAGCACGGCTTCATATTGGCCAGATGTGTCGGAAAAGGCGATGACGCCCATCTTGTTGCCGGTTCGGGTCTTGCGCTCCTGCTTGGTGGTGACGGTGCCGGCGAGCCGGCCCGCGGCGGCACCGCGTTTGACCGCAGCCGAGAACTCGCCCCAGTTCTGCACGCGCATCTTCTGCAGGGCCGCCTTGTACTCGTCGAGCGGATGCGCCGAAAGATAGAAGCCGACGACCTGGAATTCACGGTGCAGCCGGTCGGCGGCAAGCCACGGATCGGTCTGCGGCAAATTGAGCGCCTGCTGCTGCGCGCCGAGCGACGCGCCGAAAATGTCGTGCTGGCCCGAAATGGCATTCTGCTGCGCCAGCGAAGCCAGCCCCATCATCCGTTCGACGCCGGCCATCATCTGGGCGCGGTCGTGGCCGAAGCAGTCGAGCGCGCCGGCCATGATCAGGCTTTCGAAGACGCGCTTGCCGACGATCTTGGGATCGACCCTTTCACAGAAATCGGCGAGATTCTTGAACGGCTTTTCGCCGCGCATGGCGACGATGTGCTCGACCGCAGCGTCGCCGACGCCCTTGAGGGCCGCCAGCGAATAGTAAATGCGGTTCTCGCCGACCTCGAAATTGCGGAAGCTGGTCATCACCGACGGCGCCACCACCTCGATGCCGAGACGCAGCGCATCCTGGCGGAAATCGGCGAGTTTGTCGGTATTGCCCATGTCGAGCGTCATCGACGCCGCCAGGAACTCGACGGGGTAATGCGCCTTGAGATAGGCGGTCTGGTAGGACACGACGGCGTAGGCGGCCGCGTGCGATTTGTTGAAGCCGTAGTCGGCGAACTTGGCCAGAAGGTCGAAGATGAAGTCGGCCTGCGGCTTGCCGACGCCGCGTTCGACCGCACCGGTGACGAAACGCTCGCGCTGCTTGTCCATTTCGGCGCGGATCTTCTTGCCCATCGCGCGACGCAGCAGATCGGCTTCGCCGAGCGAATAGCCCGACAGTTCCTGCGCGATCTGCATCACCTGTTCCTGGTAGACGATGACGCCTTGCGTCTCCTTCACCAGATGGTCGATCTTGGGATGGATCGAGGCCATCTCCTCCTCGCCATGTTTTCTGGCATTGTAGGTCGGGATGTTCTCCATCGGGCCGGGACGGTAGAGCGCAACCAGCGCGATGATGTCCTCGATGCAGTCGGGCCGCATGCCGATCAGCGCCTTGCGCATGCCGGCACTTTCCACCTGGAACACACCGACCACTTCGCCGCGCGACAGCATGGCGTAGGTTTCAGGATCGTCGAGCGGGATCGTCGCCAGGTCGATCTCGATGCCGCGCCGGCGGATCAGCTTCACCGCCGTCTCCAGCACCGTCAGCGTCTTCAGGCCGAGGAAGTCGAATTTTACCAGCCCGGCCTGCTCGACATATTTCATGTTGAACTGGGTGACCGGCATGTCGGAGCGCGGATCGCGGTACATCGGCACCAGTTCCGACAAGGGCCGGTCGCCGATGACGATGCCGGCGGCGTGCGTCGAAGCGTGGCGGTAGAGCCCTTCCAGCTTTTGCGCCATATCGAGCAGCGTCTGCACGATCGGCTCCTTCTCGGCCTCCTCGGCAAAGCGCGGCTCGTTGGCGATGGCATCCGCCAGCTTGACCGGATTGGCGGGGTTCTGCGGCACCATTTTGGAGAGCTTGTCGACTTGGCCGTAAGGCATTTGCAGCACGCGGCCGACGTCGCGCAGCACCGCGCGCGCCTGCAGCGTACCGAAGGTGATGATCTGCCCAACCTGGTCGCGGCCATATTTCTGCTGGACGTAGCGGATGACCTCTTCGCGCCGGTCCTGGCAGAAGTCGATGTCGAAGTCGGGCATCGACACGCGGTCGGGGTTGAGGAAGCGCTCGAACAGCAGCGAGAAGCGCAGCGGATCGATGTCGGTGATGGTCGTGGAATAAGCGACCAGCGATCCGGCGCCCGAACCACGGCCCGGCCCGACCGGAATGCCTTGCGCCTTGGCCCATTTGATGAAGTCGGCGACGATCAGGAAATAGCCGGGAAACTTCATCTTCTCGATGATGGAGAGTTCGAAATCGAGCCGCTCGCGGTATTGTTCGACCGTGTAGCCGGAAGTGGGCCCATGCGCAGCCAGCCGCGCCTCCAGCCCCTCATGCGCCTGCCGGCGTAGCTCATCGGCCTCCGCTTTCAGCGCCACCTCATTGTCGGCGACATCGCCGCCGGTAAAGCGTGGCAGGATCGGATTGCGGGTCTTGGGATAATAGGAACAGCGCAGCGCGATCTCGACGGTGTTGTCGATCGCTTCCGGCAGGTCGGCGAACAGCCGCGCCATATCCGCCTGGCTGCGCAGGAAATTGTCCGAAGTCAGCCGGCGACGGTTGTCGGCGGCAACCACCGAACCCTCGGCAATGGCGATCAGAGCATCATGCGCGTCATAGTCGTCGCGGGCGGCGAAGAACGCCTCATTCGTGGCGACCAGCGGCAGATCATGGATATAGGCAAGGTCGACCGATGATTTCTCGATAGCGCGGTCATAACCGGAAACACGGTCCAGCTCGACATAGAGCCGGTCGCCGAACAGCGCCTTGAGTGCCAGAAGCCGCGTCTCGGCAAGATCTCGGCGATCCTCCTTCAGCGCCCGGCCGATCGGGCCGCGCGGCCCGCCGCTGAGGCAGATCAGGCCATCGCTATGGCCTTCCAGCATTGCTGACGTCAGATGCACGGGCTCGCCCGGCGGCGTCTCCAGATAGACCTGGCTGACCAGCCTGACGAGGTTGCTGTAGCCGGCCTCGGTGGCGGCGAGCAGCACCACGGCGTGCATCTCCGGACCATGGCGGCGGCGGTCGCGCTGCGCGTCGCTGGTCTCGCCGGAAAAGGCGAGATCGATCTGGCAACCGATAATCGGCTGGATGCCTTCCTTCACCGCCTTCTGGGCAAATTCCAGCGCGCCGAACAGATTGTTTGTGTCGGTGACTGCGATTGCCGGGCACTCGTCCTTGACTGCATGACCGACAACGGCGGCGACCTGCAAGGCGCCCTCGAGCAGCGAATACGCCGAATGCACGCGCAGATGGATGAACGGCCGCGCCGGCGCCTCCGGGCGCGCAGCAGCGAGCGCTGCTTCGCGCCTCAGGGGATCGCGTGGAAGTTTGTCATCCGCCATGATGTTTCAAATTGCTCGAAGGGCTTTGAGTCGATGGAGATGTATTGTCCCGGACCGGGCGATGCCAGTCCAGCACAAATGACCACCGACCACAGGCTTCCGTACCCAGCCGCACGGCTCAGAGATTGTTCGAAATTCGCTCTGGCGAGTCATATGATGGTGGTTTCGAGAACCGGAGCGCAGCGGCCATTGGTCCGTGAGCACGGGAAGCGCAGAAACCACCTTCAGATGGCCGCCGGAGTAGAATTTCCAAACAATCTCTAGGCGAACTCCATGATCACCGCATCGACAGCCAGGCTGTCACCCGGCTTGGCGTTGAGCTTCGACACGACAAGATCGCGGTCGGCGCGCAGCACGTTTTCCATCTTCATCGCCTCGACCACGGCCAGCGTCTCGCCGGCCTTGACCTCCTGCCCCTCGGCAACCGCGATCGACACGACCAGGCCCGGCATCGGGCAAAGCAGCATCTTGGACGTGTCCGGCGCCACCTTCTCCGGCATCAGCCTTTCCAGCTCCGCCGTGCGCGGCAGCATGGCGCGCGCCGTCACCGACATGCCTTTCCAGGCAATGCGCAGGCCGTTCGGCGCCGGCCTGATCTGCGCCGTGACCTTGCGGGCACCGACAGTGCCGCGCCAGATGAGGTCGCCCGGCCGCCAGTCGGACGCCACGGTCAGCGCTTTGCCGCCATCGACCGACAGATCGATTTCCATCGGAATGGAGATCATGCCCTCGATGATCGAAGCCTGGAGATAGTCGTCGCCGAGCTTCACCACCCAATCGCGCTTGAGTGCGCCCGAATGCGGCGCCAGCCGCCCGCCCAGCCGGTCAAGCCGATCGCGGCGCAGAAGCTCGACCGCGGTGGCGATCGCCGCCAGCACTGCCTTTTCATCGCCATTGGGCACGATCGGCGCGAAGCCGTCAGGATATTCCTCGGCGATGAAGCCCGTCGATATCCGCCCCTCGCGCCAGCGCGGATGCTGCATCAGCGCCGCCAGGAACGGGATGTTGTGCTCGATGCCGTCGACGACGAAACTGTCCAGCGCTTCCGACATGGCATCGATGGCCTCGATACGCGTGGGCGCCCAGGTGCAGAGTTTTGCCACCATCGGATCATAGAACATCGAAATCTCGGAGCCTTCGGTGACGCCGGTGTCGTTGCGGATGAAGACATCGCCGAACTTGCCCTCCTCCGGCGGCCGGTAGCGCGTCAACCGGCCGATCGAGGGCAGGAAATTGCGATAGGGATCCTCGGCATAGAGCCGGCTTTCCACCGCCCAGCCGTTCAGCTTGACGTCGCTCTGCTCGATCGCCAGCTTCTCGCCGGCGGCGACACGGATCATCTGCTCGACCAGGTCGATGCCGGTAACAAGCTCCGTCACCGGATGCTCGACCTGCAATCGTGTATTCATTTCAAGGAAATAGAAGTTCTTTTCAGCATCGACGATGAACTCGACGGTGCCGGCGCTCTGGTAGTCGACCGCCTTGGCCAGCGCCACGGCCTGCTCGCCCATGGCCTTGCGCGTCCTGGCATCGAGGAATGGCGACGGCGCCTCTTCCGCAACCTTCTGGTTCCGGCGCTGGATCGAGCATTCGCGCTCGCCGAGATAGAGGGCGGTGCCATGCGCGTCGGCCAGCACCTGGATTTCGATATGACGCGGATCGACGACGAACTTTTCGATGAAGACTCGGTCGTCGCCGAACGAGCTTTTCGCCTCCGAGCGCGCCCGGTCGAAGCCGTCGCGCACTTCCGACTGGCTCCAGGCAATGCGCATGCCTTTACCGCCGCCGCCGGCCGAGGCCTTGATCATCACGGGATAACCGATCTCGCCGGCGATCTTTTCGGCATGGTCGGCATTTTCGATGACACCAAGCCAGCCGGGAACCGTCGACACCTCAGCGGCCTTGGCGAACTTCTTCGATTCGATCTTGTCGCCCATCGCCTTGATAGCCTTGGGTTTCGGACCGATGAAGACAATGCCCTCAGCCTCAAGCGCTTCGCAGAAGGCGGCCCGCTCCGACAGAAAACCGTAGCCGGGATGCACGGCCTGCGCGCCCGTCTCCTTGCAGGCAGCGATGATCTTTTCAGGCAGAAGATAGCTTTGCGCGGCAGGCGATGGCCCGATATGCACGGCTTCGTCGGCCATTTCGACGTGCACGGCGTCGCGATCGGCGTCGGAATACACCGCTACGGTGGCAATCCCCATCCTGCGCGCCGTCTTGATGACGCGGCAAGCAATCTCGCCGCGATTGGCGATCAGGATTTTCGTGAACATCGAAGGCGTTTCCTCGGTCTTTCGTCCTTCTTATGGGCTTCGGCAGCCGGGCTCAAGCACCGCCGGCAGCGCACCCATCAAGACACTCCCTGCCCGCCAGGGCCGTGCCGAGGGGCGAAGGTTGGGCTCGCCGACGACTGGGCCAAGATTTGCGCCATATTTGGTCGCCAAATCGGGTTGAAACAGTATAAAAACCCTGAAAGCCTGAAGACCAATCGCCTTGGGAGGAATTGCCTAATGAAAACCCGCGCCGCTGTCGCTGTCGCCGCCGGAAAGCCGTTGGAAATCATGGAGGTCGACCTCGACGGACCGCGCGAAGGCGAGGTGCTGGTCGAGATCAAGGCGACCGGCATCTGCCACACCGACGAGTTCACCCTGTCGGGCGCCGATCCCGAAGGCCTGTTTCCGGCAATCCTCGGCCATGAAGGCGCTGGCGTTGTCGTCGATGTCGGCAAGGGCGTCACCTCGGTCAAGAAGGGCGACCACGTCATCCCGCTCTACACGCCGGAATGCCGGCAGTGCCCATCCTGCCTGTCGCGCAAGACCAATTTGTGCACCGCCATCCGCGCCACGCAGGGCCAAGGCTTGATGCCCGATGGCTCCTCGCGCTTCTCGATCGGCAAGGACAAGATCTTCCACTATATGGGCTGCTCGACCTTCTCCAATTTCACCGTTTTGCCCGAGATCGCCGTCGCCAAGGTCAACCCGGACGCGCCCTTCGACAAAATCTGCTACATTGGTTGCGGCGTCACCACCGGCATCGGCGCGGTCATCAACACCGCGAAGGTCGAGCAAGGCGCGACTGCTGTCGTCTTTGGTCTCGGTGGCATCGGCCTCAACGTCATCCAGGGCCTGAAGCTCGCCGGCGCTGACATGATCATCGGTGTCGACCTCAACAACGACAAGAAGGCATGGGGCGAGCGCTTCGGCATGACGCATTTCGTCAATCCGAAGGAGATCGACGGCGACATCGTTCCTCACCTCGTCAACTTGACCAAGCGCGGCGCCGACCAGATCGGCGGCGCCGACTACACATTCGACTGCACTGGCAACACCAAGGTGATGCGCCAGGCGCTGGAAGCCTCGCATCGCGGCTGGGGCAAGTCGGTCGTCATCGGCGTGGCCGGCGCCGGCCAGGAGATTTCGACCCGGCCGTTCCAGCTGGTCACCGGCCGCACCTGGATGGGCACCGCCTTCGGCGGCGCACGCGGCCGCACCGACGTGCCAAAAATCGTCGACTGGTACATGGACGGCAAGATCCAGATCGACCCGATGATCACCCATTTGCTGAAGCTGGAAGACATCAACAAGGGCTTCGACCTTATGCATGAGGGCAAGTCGATCAGGAGCGTCGTCGTTTATTGAGGAGAAGAAGCCGCCGACCGAAGGGCCAGCGACTGTAGTTGCATGGGTTCAACAAGGGAGGAAGATAATGCCTGAGAAACTGCATCCGAAAATCGACAATGGCCTGCCGAAGGAAAGCGCAAGCTTTGCCGGCGGCACGCTGGTCTGTGCCTGCACCAGCAAGCCGGTGAAGGTGAAGGTCAAGGGCCAGATCGCCCACAACCATGCCTGTGGCTGCACCAAATGCTGGAAGCCAGACGGCGCGGTGTTCTCGGTCGTGGCCGTAGCCGGCACCGGCGATGTCACAGTCACCGAAAACGGCGACAAGCTGAAAGTGGTCGACCCCTCGGCACTTATCCAGCGTCACGCCTGCACCGGCTGCGGTGTCCATATGCACGGACCGGTCGAGCGCGACCATCCGTTCAAGGGTCTGTCCTTCATCCATCCCGAGCGCTTCCAGGAAGACGGCTGGTCACCGCCGGGCTTCACCGCTTTCGTTTCGTCGATCATCGAATCCGGTGTCGACCCCAAGCGCATGGACGGCATCCGCGGCCAGTTGAAGTCGATGGGCCTCGAGCCCTATGACTGTCTCAATCCCGGCCTGATGGATTACATAGCCACCTGGACGGCGAAGAAGTCGGGCGCGCTGCCGGCCTGACGGTACGAGATTTCTGGCATGGGGCCGGGTAACATGCCGGCCCCATGTCCGTTTTGGAGAGATAATGCCGGCACCCGCCATCTACGTCGACGCCGACGCCTGCCCGGTGAAAGCCGAGGTCGAGAAGGTCGCCGAGCGCCATGGCGTGGTCGTCACCTACGTCTCCAATGGCGGGCTGCGTCCGTCGCGCGATCCGATGATTCGCAACGTCGTCGTCTCTAAAAGCGCCGATGCCGCTGACGATTGGATCGTCGAGAACGCAAAACCCAACGACATCGTGATCACCGCCGACATCCCGCTTGCCGCTCGCACCGTGGCGCTCGGCGCGCATGTGCTTGGGCCAACCGGCCGGCCGTTCACGCCGGAGACCATCGGCATGGCGGTTGCAATGCGCGATTTGAAGCAGCATCTGCGCGAAACCGGCGAGAGCAAGGGCTACAATGCCAGCTTTGCGCCACAGGATCGCTCGCGTTTCCTGGGTGAGCTCGACCGTATCTTGCGGCGGGCTCTGAAATCCGTCACACCCGACCAGACGTGAAGCATCATCCGAGGTCGGGCTATGGCCGACACATCGCCGAATAACCCCTTGCAGCGGCACAAGCAGTTCTTTGTGTCGCTAGCCGTCGGTCTGGTCGTATTTGCCGCGGTATTCCCTTTGATTGGATCGCTCCCCGTCTCCACGCGGCTTGCCTATTCGATCTCGATTGCCGCCGATTCCTTCTTCGTCGTCTTCATCGCGCTCGTCATCGCCAAGATGCCGCTGCTGTCCGGCCGCTATCTCAGCAAGAACGCGCGCGAACTGGACCTCCCAGTGCTGGGCATCTTTGCCATCACGCTCGGCATCGTCGCCATGGCCATTGTCCTGCTGTTCCTTTTGATCAATCACAAGGATCGCGACCCCATCGAACTCGGCTTCGCCATGCTGTCGATCCCGCTTGGCTGGTTCACCATCCATGCCATGGCCGCCCTCCACTATGCGCATGTCTACTGGATGGACGGCGACGCGATCGATACCGAAACCAAGAAGAAGATGCCAATCGGCGGCCTCGATTTTCCCGGCAGCAAACGGCCGGACGGTTGGGACTTTCTCTATTTCGCGACGGTGATCGGCATGACCGCGCAGACCGCCGACACCGCGATCACGACCTCGCATATGCGCCGCGTGGTGCTTGTCCATTCGATCCTGTCGTTCTTCTTCAACGCCGTCATCGTCGCCGCCGTCGTCAATCTCGCGGTGAGCCTCGGCAATTGAGTATCCGTGCCCGCGATAAACCCGTGCCCGTAATAAAAACGTGATCGCATGAAACATCGCTTTCGATAGCGACGTATTGGGAGGACAAGGACGAGCGTGGCCATCCCAGGATCGCGCAGCCGGAAGGCGAGGAAAAGATGGAAACCATTGCCATGAGTCAGCCCGGCGCAGGCGCCAATGCCGCCGGACCGAAGGATACGACGCTGATCTACCGGCAATCGCGCTGGACCCGCCTGACGCACTGGCTGTGGGCGATCTCGCTGTTCTTCATGCTTTTGTCCGGCCTGCAGATCTTCAATGCCCGGCCGCAGCTCTACGTCGGCAAACAGTCCGGCTTCGAATACAACAACACCGTCTTTGCCATCGGCGCCGAAAACACCGCCACCGGCCCGCGCGGCTATACCGAAATCTTCGGCCATCGCTTCGACACCACAGGCGTGCTCGGCTGGTCGGGCCCGGCCGGGCAGCAGACGTCGCGTGCCTTCCCGTCCTGGGCGACCATCCCGTCCTACTACGATCTCGGCACCGCCCGCGTCGTGCATTTCTTCTTCGCCTGGATACTGACAACCACCTTGGTCGTCTGGCTGGTCGCCAGCCTGGTCAACGGCCATCTGCGCCGCGATCTGGCGCCGCGCCTTGACGATCTCAAGCGGCTGCCGCAGGACATCATCGAGCACGCCAAGCTCAGGTTCCACCACACACGCGAATACAACACGCTGCAGAAAATGGCCTATGGCGGCGTACTGTTCGTGCTGTTGCCTCTCATGATCATCACCGGCCTTGCCATGTCGCCGAGCATGAACTCGGTGCTGCCCTGGCTCAACGAACTGCTCGGCGGAAGGCAGACGGCGCGCACCATCCATTTCACGGTGATGGTGCTGCTGGTCGGCTTTTTCATCGTCCATATGATGATGATCCTCGCCGCCGGCCCGATCAACGAACTGCGCTCGATCATCACCGGCTGGTACCGCACCGATCCGCCAAGGCATGGCGACACCGAGAGGAGTGCGTGAGATGGCCAAATTCCAGATCAGCCGCCGAAAGTTCCTGACGGGCGCCGGCCTCGGCGTTTCCGGCATCATGTTGTCGGGCTGCGATGCCTTCGACAGCCAGCTCGGCATGGGTGACGGCCTGCGCAGTTTCCTCGAAAACGCCAATGGCCTGACCTACCGCGCGCAACGCTGGCTTGCCGGCCGCGATGCTCTGGCGCCGGAATTCACCGAGGCCGACATCCGCCAGCCGCAGCGGCCGAACGGCGTCACCGCGCCCGAGGATGACACCTACAAGGGCCTGCTCGCCAACAATTTCGCCGACTGGCGGCTGGAGGTAACGGGCCTGGTCGAAAAGCCGCTGTCGCTCAGCCGCGAGCAGTTGGAGAACATGCCGAGCCGCACGCAGATCACCCGCCACGACTGTGTCGAAGGCTGGAGCTGCATCGCCAAATGGACCGGCACCCCGCTGTCGCTGGTGCTCGACCAGGCTGTGGTCAAGCCGCAGGCCCGCTATGTCATGTTCCACTGCCTCGATACGATCGATCGCAGCCTCTCCGGGGAAATCAAATATTACGGCACCATCGACCTGATCGATGCCCGCCACCCGCAGACGATCCTCGCCTACGGCCTCAACGGCAAGCCGCTGCCGGTCGAAAACGGCGCGCCGCTGCGCGTGCGCGTCGAACGACAGCTCGGCTACAAGATGCCGAAGTATCTCTACAAGATCGAGATCGTCGACAGTTTTGCCAATATCGGCGGCGGCCGCGGCGGCTATTGGGAAGACAATGGCTATGACTGGTATGGCGGGATTTGATGGCCTCGCATTCTGACCGAGCACGATCTGACTCCGACCGAACCGAGCTTGCCTGAGGAAGCCGGTTTCGAGCGCGTGGCCGAACTTGGCGATTGGCCTGAAGACACTCCAATATCGTCCTCTGCAAAACGGTCGCAGAAAACGGCGCGGCTTAAGCAACCTTGTCGAGCAGTGGCTTGAGCGCCGGATGTATCTCCGGCGAGGCGAGCTTGATCAGCGTCAGCAGCGCGCGTTCATTGTCACGCAGCGGGCGGTCGGTGCCGATGCGATCGGCCAGCCATTTCGCCTCGCTGGCGTCGATCGTCTCGGCGCGGCGCGCGAGTGCCTCGGCGGCACGGTTCTTCGACTCCCATTCGGCCTCGATATCGCCGGGCGAACGATAGGCTTCCATGATGCCGGCCAGTCCGCCCGACACCATGCGGCTGAAGAAGCCACCAATTTCGGGCTCGACCTGGTCCAAGAAACTGTCACGACGCAGCGCCACATCGCGCGTCGGCGCTTCGTAGCCGGCCGAACACATGACGAAATTGGCGAGCGCCTTGACGAACAGGTCGTTCCAGGACGGGTCGTTGTGGGCCGCTGCGGTCTGCTCGTTGATCTGGAACAGCACCTCGGCCTCAACCCGTGTGATGGCGATGTTACCGTCGCCGCCATAGGCATGGAGAATGCGGCGCAACAGATCGACCTCTGCCTTGGCGACCAGCCCGGGAACCAGCGCGCCGCCGAGCATCAGTGGTCCCTTGCCGTCGACCACCGCGTTGGCGACCTGCTCGAGCGCATAGGCGGAGAGCCGGCCGGGCGATGATTTCGCCCTTTCCAGCACATGCACCAGCAGCTCCAGTTCGGTCACACTGTCGACCATTCCGTCGCGCGAGATGGTCTGGATCAGCCAACCGGCATTGTCTTCAGAGATATAGCCTGCCGGCTTTTCCTGGTAGACGATGTAGTCGGTAACGGCCTCGACGAAGAATTCAGGCCATTGCGGGCATTTGTCCGTCGCTGTCGCATCGAGCGCGAACAGTGCTTCAGCCTCGCCGCGCGTCACCACGCCGTCAGCGAACACTTCGCGACGCAGCATGACGACATCTTCCGCCGTGATGCGGTCCTTCGAGGCCAGCCCCGCCACCGGCGCGCTCCCGATCCGTTCGCCCATCTGTCAATCCCCATCCGCCGTGCCCAACGCAATTGCCGGCCAAACCGTCAGCCCAGAATATCGCCATTGTCTTGAAAAACCGGCAAACGGCGTGGTTAGCGAAGACTGTAAAGACGACGCGCTTTACGTGTCGCTGGCAGGTGACAAGGTGTCGCCGACAAGCTATGGATGGCGCGTCGAGGGCTTAAGTTTTGAGTCCTACCTGTTTGCGGGAGAGAGCAGCGCGAGCTGCCGCCGAAGGGGAAATCGCCCGAAATCTCTCAGGCAAAAGAACCGTAGACGGGAAAGACACTCTGGAAAGTCGGGGCTTGCCCCCGCGCCGAAGGTGTAAGCGTCGCCGACAGAGTTCCGGTTGCGCGAGTCTCTCAGGCTTCAGACAGAGGGGCACGGACTGGTCGCCAGCAGCGGCCGATTGCGTGCGACTCTGGAGATGACATGACGGGCGACGACACCAAACACCTTCCTCTCGAAGATCTGCACACCGCCGCCGGCGCACGCTTTGGCGCCTTTGCGGGCTGGTCGATGCCGCTGACCTATCCGGCCGGCGTGATGAAGGAGCACCTTCACACCCGCGAACATGCCGGCCTGTTCGACATTTCGCATATGAAGCTGTTCGCTGTCAGCGGACCGGGCGCTGCGGCACTGCTCAACCGCGCCAGTCCGCTCAATGCCGGCGCGCTTGAGATTTCACAGTCCAAATATAGTTTCTTCCTCAACGAGGCCGCCGGGATCATCGACGATCTGATCGTCACCCGGATCGGCGCCGAGCGCTTCATGGTGGTCGCCAACGCCGGGAATGCGGTCGAGGACGAGAAGCATTTGCGTGCGCTGGCCGCGGACTTCGACGTCAAAGTCGATGCGCTCGACCGCGTCTTCCTGGCGATCCAGGGGCCGGAAGCCTGGGCTGCCTTGTCCCGCGCCGGCATCGAGACCGGCTCACTCTTGTTCATGCATGGCATCGAGCCGAAGCAAAACTGGTTCATGAGCCGCTCCGGCTACACCGGCGAGGACGGCTTCGAGATCGGCCTGCCGGAGGCGGATGCGCGCGCTCTGGTCACGAAACTGCTCGAGGACGAGCGTGTGTTGTGGATCGGCCTTGCTGCCCGCGACTCGCTGCGGTTGGAGGCCGGCCTGTGCCTGCACGGCCAGGACATCACGCCGGAGATCGATCCGGCGAGTGCCGGCCTGATGTGGGCGATCCCCAAAGATCTCCGCGCCGGCGGGTCCTTCATCGGCGCCGATGCGCTGCGGTCCATCCTGGAGCGCGGGCCGTCGCAAAAGCGCGTCGGCCTGAAGCCGGACGGCCGCCAGCCGGTGCGCGCCGGCGCTGCTTTGTTCGATGCCGACGGCGATCCGGCCGGCTACGTGACATCAGGCGGCTTCGGCCCGTCGGCCGGCCATCCCGTCGCCATGGGCTATGTGTCAACGGCCTTGGCCAAGCCGGGCACGAAACTGTTCGCCGACGTTCGCGGGACGAAAATCCCGGTCGATATCAGTTCCTTGCCCTTCACTCCTCATCGCTACCGCAAAGGATAATTCCGATGGCAAAAACCTATTTCACACAAGATCACGAATGGCTGAGCGTCGAGGGAGGCATCGCCACCGTCGGGATAACCGACTATGCGCAGGAACAGCTTGGCGATCTCGTCTTCGTCGAACTGCCTCAAATCGGCACCAAACTCAGTAAGGGCGACACCGCCGTGGTCGTCGAATCCGTCAAGGCGGCATCCGATGTTTATGCGCCGGTTGATGGCGAGATCACCGACGCCAACGGCGCGCTGTCCTCGGACCCGTCGCTGGTCAACTCCGCTGCGACCGGCGACGGCTGGCTGTGGAAGATGAAGCTCGCCGACGAAGGCCAACTCGCAGGCCTCATGAATGAGGCCGCCTACAACGCCCATATCGGTTGACATCAGGACCTATTGCCATGAGCGCAGCACTTACCCCCTTCTCGGCCCGCCACATCGGTCCTGATGTAAACGACGTCAGAGCCATGCTTGCCGTGATCGGCGTTCCCTCCGTCGAGACGCTGATCAGCCAGGCCGTGCCGCAGTCGATCCGCCTCGATCTGCCGCTAGCCCTTCCCGCGCCGGCGAGCGAAGCCGAAGCGCTGGCCGAATTGGCTGCGACCATGGCAAAAAACAGGGTGCTGAAGAGCTTCATCGGCGCCGGCTATCACGGCGTCCATGTGCCGCCGGTCATCCAGCGCAACCTGTTCGAGAACCCGGCCTGGTACACCGCCTATACGCCCTACCAGGCCGAGATCAGCCAGGGCCGCCTGGAAATGCTGTTCAACTTCCAGACCTTGGTCACCGAATTGACCGGCCTGCCGGTGGCTTCGGCCTCCCTGCTCGACGAAGCGACGGCGGTGGCCGAAGCGGTCGGCATCGCGCTGCGCCATCACCGCGACAAGCGCACCAAGGTGGCGCTGGCCGGCACGCCGCATCCGCAGACGCTGGACGTCGTGCGCACCCGCGCCGAGCCGCTCGGCATCGAGATCGATGGCGAGACCATCGACGACAACACCGCCGCCCTGCTGGTCTCCTGGCCGGACACGTTTGGCGTCTATGGCGACCACAAGGCGGCGATCGAGAAGGCTCGCGCCACCGGCGCCGTGGTCGTCTTCATCGCCGATCCGCTTGCGCTCACGCTGACCGAAGCGCCGGCCAGGCTTGGCGCCGACATCGCCGTCGGCCCGATGCAGCGCTTTGGCGTGCCGATGGGCTTTGGCGGCCCGCACGCCGCCTATTGCGCCGTCTCCGACAAGCTGACCCGGCTGATGCCCGGCCGCCTCGTCGGCCAGTCGATCGACAGCAAGGGCCGTCCCGGCTATCGCCTCGCCCTGCAGACGCGCGAACAGCATATCCGCCGCGACAAGGCGACCTCCAACATCTGCACCGCGCAGGCGCTGCTTGCCAACATGGCGACCGCATACGCGATCTGGCACGGGCCTACTGGTTTGCAGGCGATCGCAGCCCGAATTCATGAGCTCGCCAACGGCCTCGCAGCAGGCCTGAAAACCGCTGGTGTTTCCGTGCTCGGCTCAAGCCGTTTCGACACGGTGACGGCCGAAGTGAAGGGCAAGGCAGCTTCGATCGCCGCTGCCGCTGAAAAAGGTGGCCGGCTGCTGCGCGTCATCGATGCCGACCGCATCAGCATCGCCTTCGACGAAACCTCGACCGAGGCGGATCTCGAGGCTATCGCCGCCCTGTTCGGCGCCAAGTCCGGCGCTACTGAGGCCGGCGCGATGCCCGGCAAGCCGCGCGGCAAGGAGTTTCTGACCCAGCCGGTTTTCCGCGAAAACCACTCCGAGACCGACATGATGCGCCTGCTGCGCAGGCTAGCCGACAAGGATTTGGCGCTCGACCGCACCATGATCCCGTTGGGCTCCTGCACCATGAAGCTCAACGCGGCGGCCGAAATGATGCCGGTCAGCTGGCCTGTTGTCGCCAACCTCCATCCCTTCGCGCCGGCCAGCCATTCGGCCGGCTATCGCGCCATGGTCGGCGAGCTGGAAGGCTGGCTGGCGGAGATCACCGGCTTCGACGCCGTCAGCCTGCAGCCCAATGCCGGCAGCCAAGGCGAATATGCCGGCCTGCTCGCCATCCGCGCCTATCACCGTTCGCGTGGCGAAGGCCATCGCACCATCTGCCTGATCCCCCAGTCCGCGCATGGCACCAATCCGGCGAGTGCGGCGATGGCCGGCATGAGCGTCGTCGTCGTGCGTTGCCTGGAGGACGGCAATATCGACATGGACGATATGCGGGCCAAGGCCAACGAGCATTCGAAGAATCTCGCAGCCCTGATGTTCACCTATCCCTCGACGCACGGCGTCTACGAGGAAGGCGCGCGCCACCTGTGCGCTCTCATTCACGAGCATGGCGGCCAGGTCTATTTCGACGGCGCCAACCTTAACGCCCTGGTTGCTTTGGCGCGGCCCGCCGATATCGGCGCCGATGTCTGCCACATGAACCTGCACAAGACCTTCTGCATCCCGCATGGCGGCGGCGGTCCGGGCGTCGGTCCGATCGGCGTCAGGGCGCATCTGAAACCCTATCTGCCGGGTCATGTCACCGAAGGTTCGGCGCATGCCGTGTCCGCTGCCCCGTTCGGCAGCGCTTCCATCCTGCCGATCACCTGGATGTACATCCGCATGATGGGCGCCGCCGGCCTGAAGCAGGCGACGGAGACGGCGATCATCTCGGCCAATTATGTGGCGACGCGGCTCGCGCCGCACTTCCCGCTTCTCTACAAGGGCAGGCACGATCGCATCGCGCATGAATGCATCCTCGACACGCGCGTCCTCAAGGAGAGCGCCGGCATCAGCGTCGATGATATCGCCAAGCGGCTGATCGACTACGGCTTTCACGCGCCGACCATGTCGTTCCCTGTCGCCGGCACGCTGATGGTCGAGCCCACAGAGTCCGAGCCCAAGCGCGAACTCGACCGGTTCTGCGAGGCGATGATTGCCATCGCCGGCGAGGCAGCGAAAGTGGCGAAGGGCGAATGGCCGCTCGAGGACAACCCGCTGGTCAATGCCCCGCACACGGCGGCCGAAACCCTTGCCGGCCAGTGGACTCACCCCTATTCGCGGCTGGAAGCGGCCTACCCCGCTGGCGATGTCGATACAGCGGCCAAATACTGGCCGCCGGTCTCGCGCATCGACAATGTCGCCGGCGACCGCAACCTCGTCTGCTCCTGCCCGCCGTTGTCGGAATATCTCGGCGCCGCCGAATAACACTCTGGCCTGTCAGGCTGAACGCAAGGCCGGCCCATCGGCCTTGCCGTCGAGGACAAGCACGCGATTTCGCCCGGCGTTCTTGGCCGCGTAGAGCGCCCGGTCGGCCTCGGCCAGTACTTCATCCAGGCTGCTGCCGTCTTCCTTGCCAAAGCCAATGCCGCCGCTGACGCTGCTGCGCAACGGCCCGCGCGGCGTCGGCACCACTTCCGTGCCGAAGGCGACGCCGATCCTGCTGGCGAGATCGTAGGCCTTGTCTTCGGTCATCCGAGACATGACCAACGCGAACTCCTCGCCGCCCAGCCGGAAGGCGTCGACGCCAACCCTGTCATACTTCTTGATGACTGCGGCGAAACGGCAAAGCACCCGGTCGCCGACGGGATGGCCATAGATGTCGTTGGTCCGCTTGAAGTGGTCGAGGTCGAACATGGCGACCGACATGAACGGGCCGAAGACGCGCTCGCCATAAAGCGAGTTCAAAGCCCGCCGGTTCATGAGACCGGTCAACGGGTCGGTCAAGGTCTCGGCCTTCAGTTCGATCTGTGCCTGCAGATGATGCAGCGACAGCGTCAGCGCGCCCGAGCGCCGTCATGCAGGCGACTGCCACGACCGAATTCAACCGCTCGGCCCAATTGTCGGGTGCGACGCCGAGCACCCACTGGCCCTTGACCAGAAGCACGGCGCCGCAGAGCCCGAAGGATACGCCGCAGACGCCGCTTAGCGCCGAAACGACCAGCAGAATGCCGCGATCCTGACTGCCCTTGATCCAGAACATCACCCCGATCGAGGCGAGCAGCACTGTTACCGTCGTATAGGTGAGGATGAAGCCGACACCATCGAAACCGAGATAGGTCACGCCGGCGCAGACAGCCATCGCAAGCATGGCCGGCAGGACAGCGCGGCTGTAATTTCGCACACCAAGATATTGCATGGCCGAAAGTGAAAGCGCCAGGAAACCGAGGCTGAGCAGCGCCAGCGCCGCCTGGCAAAGCAAGGGACTGGGCTCCCTCGTGTAGCGCCAGAAGACGATGACGTGGGCGACAAGGACGAGAATGCCGCACGCCACCGTCAGCACGAAGCGTGCACGCGGCGCCGTGAACCAGATCACAAACATGGTGACGCTCAGGCATGTGCCCGACAGCGCAGCCGCCAGCAATAGCGAACTGAAATCCAGCATGGATGAGCGGCAACCTTTGGGATCTTCGATTTGTGGCGCATCATAGGCATGCAACCGGCCGGAGATACCGTTTTCGGCCGGTTTTCAAAGCAACCTGCCGACAGGGTTTACAAAGCGTCGACTGCCGTCCCGCGAAGCTCGGCACGCGAGTGTCCCTAGTCTCAGCCCTTGTTGAGCAGCGCCAGATTGGCGTTGATCACGCTCGGGTCGGCCATGCCGGCCCTTGCTTCCATGAGCAGCGCTCTCGCCTTCTTCTTGTTGCCGCGCAGCAGCTGCGAATAGCCCATATTGTTGACAATCTGCGGCTTGCGCCCGGCAACCTTCAAAAGCTGGTCGTAGGCGCGGTCGGCGAAGTCGAAGCGGCCGAGTTCGTCATAGGAGGCGGCAAGCCCCATCCATCCCTCGGCACTGTCGGCCTTCAGTTCCACGGCCTTGCGGAAATGCTGTTCGGCAAGGCCGTAATTGGCCTCGCGGAACTGCGCCTTGCCTTGCGCAAGGTCGGAGGTGCTGACGTCTTTTGCCACCGGTTGGATCGATGTGGTCTTGGTTTTGTCGACGTTGTCGGTCGTGCAGCCGCCGACCATCAAGACGGCCGCTAGCGCGGCCATTACCGTGAAACTTCTGTGACGCATGCCCCTGGCCCCAATCGCCCGATTTACCGGGTCGTTCTCTGAGGAAGCAGACTACAACAGGGCGATTAAACTTCAGTGCGGAAACGCGCCTAAAATTTGGTTTCGGGCACAGAAGCCATTAACCAACCGAAGCCTATTCCGGCTCCAGCGCCTTGAGCCCCGCCGGAAACTGATAGCGCCTGCCGTCGTAGCGCAGCCGGTAGGTTCGTTTCATGGACCTGCCGGGATGGGACTGGCACTCGCCATTCTTGTCGACAGACGGATTGTCGGTGTCCAACCGCTCGAACACTGTGATGTCGTGATAGCCGTGATGTCTCGCCGGGCTCATCGCCAGGCTGACCCGGTTGGATTGAAAGGATCCTGCGCAATTGGTGTCGCCTTCGCCGCCAAAGCCGGCCACGATGATGCCGTCGAGCACCAGGCGCAGAGCACCGCCGTCAAGGGCATAGAGCCGCAGGTCGGTTTCACTGAAAGGATTCGGCTGCGAATGGTTTGCCATGTCGATGCGCAGGCCGAAGGCGCCGACATCGGGCGCCAATCTGTAGCGCCCGGTATCGAAGTCGATCTCGCGGATGCCGACGGCATCATCGGTCATCAGCCCGGGCTGGAGCAGGCGCTGGCGCACCTGCCGGGTCTTCCTGTCGACGACCAGAAGCTCGACATCGCCGAAATGCCCGTCGTCGCTGGATTGGGAGCTGTCGATCAGCGGCACGGCGACCAACAACAGGTCGTCATGGGCGGGCCAGATCTTGCAGACCACGCCGAATGGCGCATCGCCATCCCAAAGCGTCTGGGCGATGCTGGTATGAGGTTCGAGCGTGAAGGAGGCGCCATCGGCACTCTTTTGGGCCTTGGGATATGCCTGCTGCACCAGAGCGGCAGCGTCGCCGCAATCGTCGGCCGCGGCCGAGGCCGGCGACAGACTGGCCGCGGCGAGGCCGAGGAAGGCGGTGCACAAGACTATTCGCATGGACGGCTCACTCATTTTGCTTTTTGCGGATTTTGCCGAAGGAGAGCGGCCAAACCGGCCGGATATGACATCCAGGCGAAGCGTAGTTGAAGTGAGTAACCGCAGAAAGCCGCCGGGCGGCCACTTGGTATCTACTGCCTTGGTATCTACTGAACCGCCGTCATTTTGACGATGATCGGGATGACGGCGATCATCAACACCACCGGCAGGATGCACACCACCACCGGCACCGACATCTTGGCCGGCAAGGCATGTGCCTTCTCCTCGGCCAACGACATGCGCTTGTGGCGCATTTCGTCGGAGAACACGCGCAGCGCCCCGGCGAGGCTGGTGCCGAGTTCCTTCGACTGCTGCAAGAGCGTGGCGAAGGAGCGCACCTCGTCCAGGCTGAGGCGGTCGGCGAGCGCCTTCAATGCATCGTCGAGGCTGCGGCCGGCCCTGAGTTCCAGCGACACCAGCTGCAGATTCTGGCTCAGCGACGGATAGGTCTTGGCCAGTTCCCTCGAGACGCGCTCGATGCCGGCCTCCATGCTCATGCCGGCATCGGAGCAGACGATCATCAAATCCATGAAGTCGGGAAAGCCGTTGCGGTATTCGCGCATCTTTTCCCGCACCTTCTGGCTGAGCACCAGGCCGGGCACGAAATAGCCGGCGGCTCCCGACAGGATGATGAAGGTCCAGCGGCTGGTCGCGGTGGAATCGGCGCTGCCCATCCAATGGTTGACCAGGAACGCGCCGATCGCTGCGCCCACGAGGCAGGCGAAGCGGATCAGGAAGAATGTGCCGACCGCGCGCGGCTCCATATAGCCCGCCTGGATCAGCTTCATACGCAACCGGGCGACATTTTCCGGATCGCTCTTGGCGTAGAATTCCTGCGCCCGCTTCACCGCCTTCTCGCGCACGACGCTCTGGTTCTTCTTCGGCGCCACCTCGGCCTGTTGGGGAGTCTTGCTGTCGTCGATCTTGAGCCGGCGCTTGAGATCGTTGCGGTCGCCTTTGGCCACCACCAGCGGCCATGCCACCGCGCTGCCGCCCAATGCCAGCAGCATCGCGGCTACCGGCATCAGCGACGTCGGCGCCAGCGAGGCAAGAAACTGGATCACCTGCTCCATCTCAGAACCGGAAGTTCGACATCTTGAACATGATGATGTTGCCCAGCATCAGCCATGTCACCGAACCGCCCAGCAGATACCAAGTCTTCGGCACATCCCAGACGCTTTGATAAAATTGCGGCATCATCACCATGATGGCGGCGAACAGCAGCGCCGGCACCGCCGTCAGGATATAGGCCGACATACGACCCTCGGTCGAAATGGCGCGCACCTTGCGGCGCAGCTTGCCGCGTTCGCGGATCGTCGTCGACAGCCCGTCGAGGATCTCGCGCAGATTGCCGCCCGAACTCGTCTGGATGGAAACCGCGGTGACGAACAGCGGCAGATCCTCCTGGCCGACGCGATCAAACAGTGAATTCAACGCCGAAACCAGGTCGGAACCATAAGTCACCTCGTCGGAGATAACGCCGAATTCGGTGCCGATCGGATCGGGCATCTCGCGCGACACCATGGAGATCGCCACCGGAACCGGATGCCCGGCCTTCAAGCCGCGCGTGATCAATTCCAGCGCCTCCGGCAACTGCACGCCGAAACGCTTCACCCGCCGGGCACGCTTGGAACGCAGCACAATTACCGGCAGCAGCGCTGTCAGCACCACAAACAGCAAAATGGCGAGCAACAGCGGCAGGCCGTACCAGAGCGCGACGAGCATCATCGCCAGCGCCACGCCCGTCGTCATCGTCAGGAATTTCGGCAAGGGCATCACCATGCCAGACTGCGTGCGCAGCGCGCGAAAACGGTCGGGCGAGAAGAATGACGTGCCGGAATCGAGGCCGCGTTCCTTGCGCAGCTGGATCAGCACCTGTTCCTGGCTGATCTTGTTTTCCTGCAGCTTCATGCGCCGGTTGATAGCCAGGCGCTTGTCGCTGCGGCCGGCATAGAGCAGATAGCAGCCTTCGGCGATCATGATGCCGGTCAGCGCTGCCGCGGCATAGACGACATAGATCGGGCTGAAATTCTCGAACACCCGGCTACTCCTGCGGCCGGCCGGGTTCGAAATATTTGCCGGGGAATTCAATGCCCATATTGCGCAGGTCCTCGAGGAAACGCGGGCGAATGCCGGTCGCCTCGTAGTGACCGAGGATCTTGCCGTCGGCTTCCATGCCGGTGCGCACGAAGCGGAATATCTCCTGCATCTGGATGACGTCGCCTTCCATGCCGGTCACCTCGGCGACGCTGGTCACCTTGCGCTTGCCGTCCGACAGTCGCGTCAGCTGGACGATAAGGTCGAGCGCGCTGGCGATCTGGCTGCGGATCGACTGCACCGTCATCGGCATGCCGGTCATGCCCAGCATCTGCTCGAGGCGCGAAATGGCGTCGCGCGGCGTGTTGGCGTGGATGGTCGCCATCGAGCCTTCATGGCCGGTGTTCATCGCCTGCAGCATGTCGAAGGCCTCCTCGCCGCGGCACTCGCCGAGGATGACGCGGTCAGGGCGCATGCGCAGCGCGTTCTTGACCAGGTCGCGCTGCTTCAGCTCGCCATGACCTTCGATGTTGGCGGGGCGCGTTTCCATGCGCGCGACATGCGGCTGCTGCAGCTGCAGTTCGGCCGCGTCCTCGATGGTGATCAACCGTTCGTCTTCCGGAATAAAGGCTGACAATGCGTTGAGCATCGTCGTCTTGCCGGTGCCGGTACCGCCCGAGATGATGGTCGTTTTGCGGGCGTGGACTGCAGCCGCCAGCACCTCGGCCATGTTCTGGGTGATGGCGCCGAACTCGACCAGCTTGTGCAGGCCGAGCTTGTTCTTTGAAAACTTGCGGATCGACACCAGCGGCCCGTCGACGGCGACCGGGCGAATGGCGGCGTTGAAGCGCGAGCCGTCGAGCATGCGGGCATCGACCATCGGCTGCGATTCGTCGACCCGGCGGCCGACGGCGGCGACGATCTTGTTGACGATGCGCAACAGGTGCGCCTCGTCCTTGAACGGGATATGGACCTGCTGCAGCTTGCCCCGTTTTTCGACGAAGCAGTTCTGGTGGCCGTTGATCAGGATGTCGTTGATGTCGGGGTCCTTGAGCAGCGGTTCCAGCGGGCCGAGGCCGACCATCTCATCGACGATGTCATCGACCAGCGCTTCAAGTTCGACGGTGTTGATCGCCATACGCTCCTGGCGGGTCTTTTCCGACACGAACTCCTGCACCTGCCGGCGCATCTCATCCTTGGGCAGGCGCTCCAGCGCGACCAGGTTGATTTCCTCGAGCAGCAGCCGGTGGATGCGCACGCGGGCATCGAGCACCTTGTTGGCGCTTTTTCCCGGTGTTGTCTCCGGCTTCGGCGGCAAGGCCTTGCGGTTCGTCGGGATGACCACGGCGTGATGCGCGACCGGCGCCGCCTCGGCCGGCTTCAGAGCGCGGACGTCACGGTTCTGCAGGGTCGAGAAGCGGCTGGTCATCCGGCTTTCCTCTTCAGGAGGCCCCTGCCGATGCCGAACAGCGAGCGCGATTTCTCCGGCGTCACCACGGCTTCTTCCGGCAGGATGATCCTCTTCAGATCGTTGACGACATTGGCGTTCGGGTCGATCTCATGCAGCGGCACGCCGCGGTCGACCGCTTCACGCACAAGCCGGTAATTGTTGGAGATGCCGCCGACGAAATGCTCGCCCAGGATTTCCTGGACATCCGCCTGCTTGATGCCGTTGTCGAACATCTTCTGCTCGAAACGATTGACGATGACGTTCGGCTTCACTTCCTTGCCGGCCGTCTCGTAGACCGCCTGGATCAGCCGCTGCGTGTGGCGCAGGCATGGCACCGTCATTTCGGCGACGATGTAGAGCTTGTTGGAGCCGAGCAGCACCGTCTCCGTCCACGGAAACCAGGTGCGCGGCATGTCGATGACGACGTTATCGAAATAGGCCGAGACGAGATCGAGCATGCGCACCACGACATCGGTCTTGAACGAGCGCATTTCCGACGGATGCGTTGGCGCCGCCAGCACGCAGAGCCCGCTCGCATGCTTGGACAGCATCACATCCAGCAGCTGACGGTCGAGGCGCTCGGGCTGGTTCTCGATTTCGGTGATGTCGAAGCGCGGCTCGAGGTCGAGATATTCGGCGCAGGCGCCTTGCTGGAAATTGAGGTCGACCACGCAGGTCGACGCGCCGCGCGTCGCCGAATGATGCAGCTGGAAGGCGGTCTGCAGCGCCAGCGTCGTGGTGCCGACGCCGCCGGCGGCCGGCATGAAGGTATAGATCTGCGACTCGGTGTTTTCCTCGCGCCCCGGCCCTTGCAGCGCGCGCACGACCGACCGCACCAGATCGGCGGTGGTGATCGGCTTGACCAGGAAATCGGCGACCTGGAGCTGCACCAGGATACGCACTGCGGCTGCGTTGAATTCCTGGGTGACGACGACCACCGGAACGCGGCCTTCAAGCCGGCGCATGATGCGCTGCAGCGACTCGATCTCTTCCAGCTTTGCCGCATCCATGTCGACGATGAGCGCGCCGAAATCGGCTTCCTGGACCTCGCCGCGCAGTTCGGTAATGTTCTTCTCGACGGTCGAAAGCTGGATCACCTCCGAGGCCGCGAACGCGGTGCGCGTATCCTGCGCAAAGGTCCGGTCGCTGGACACCAGCAGGATCTTCTTGGTCTTGATGCCGCTTGCCATTTTGTCAGCCTGTCAGGTCATTCCCGGTCAAATCACCGGGCAAATCAATCGGTTGTCGCTGTCGGTTGCACGGCCTTGGCAGCAGCAGCCTGGTCGGCGGCGTTGACTGCCGCCTCACTGCGCTGCGCCGGCACCAGCAGCCTGGTGTTCTGGACGCCGTATTTCCAGGGATCGACCATCTGCATGGCCGTATTGGCGGCCTGTGCGTTGCCGGCGGCAATCGTCGGTCCCTCGGAGCGGACATAGTCGTCGCTGGTGCAGCCGCCGGCGAGGCCGGCGATCAGCAGGGCGATGCATGATTCCACGCGCATGGCTTCAATCCTTCGGCAGGTCGAGGAAATGCCCGACGGTGGTGACCGCGGCCGGCTGTGCCGTACTGCCGCTGGCCATTGCCACTGCACGATTGGCTTCGGACGATTTCACTTCCTCGGTGTTGTTGAGGAAATAGTCGACATTGCTGGCCGGCTGCGTGCCGTCGGTCGGCTCGAGCAGCTTCTTCGACGGATCGACCGGCTTGACCAGATAGGGGGTGACGATGATCACCAGATCGGTCTCGCGCCGCTGATAGGATTTGGAGGAGAACAGCGAGCCGAGCACCGGCAGCTTGCCGAGTCCGGGAAGACGCGATGTGGTAATGTCGTTCTGTGACTGCAGCAGGCCGGCGATCATGAAGCTCTGGCCATTCTTCAGGTCGACGGATGTTTTGGCGCGGCGCACGATAAAGCCCGGGACCGAGATATTGCCGATATTGTAGGAGGCCGAAGCGTCGATCGAGGACACTTCCGGCGCGATGTCGAGGCTCACCAGCCCGTCCTTGAGAACCGTCGGCGTGAAGTCGAGGCTGACGCCGTATTTCTTGTAGCTGACGGAAATCTTGCCATTGTCCTCGGAGACCGGGATCGGGAACTCGCCGCCGGCGAGGAAGCTTGCCGTCTGGCCCGAGCGGGCGATCAGGTTCGGCTCGGCCAGCCGCCTGGCGAGACCACGTTCCTCCAGCGCCTTGATGGCGACGTCGATCGACAGGCCGTTGGACAGCAGCCGGCCGATGATCTCGCCATTGCCGGCTCCCGGCACCGTGCCAGGATCGAGGGTGACGTCGCGCCCGCCAATGCCGTAAGCGAAATTGGCGCTGTATTTGGCGCCGAGATCCTGTCCGGCCTGGCGATTGATCTCGACGAAGCGGACGTTGAGCTGAACCTGCTGCGAGGACGAGATGTTGACCGAATTGATCACTTCCTCATTGCCGGAGAAGCGGCTGGCGATCTTGCTTGCCTTCTCGGCGGCGACCGCGTCATCGGCCTCGCCCGACAGCACGACGCGGCCATTGGCCGAGCCGACCTTGATCTTGGCGTCCGGCACGCTGGCGCGAATGGTGCTGGCCAGCTGGTCGGTGTCCAGCGTCACCTCGATGTCGACGGTGCCGACCAACTGCTTGTTCTCGTCGAACAGCGCGATGCCGGTGGTGCCGAGATTGTTGCCCAGCACATAGAAGGATTTGTCGGTCAGCGGATTGACGTTGGCGATCTCCGGATCGCCGATGACGATCTGATAGAAGGCGGCATTGGTCATGACCGTCTTCGGCTTGCCCTTGGCCACCTTGATCGACGCATTCGTTGTCGACGAGACATGGACGATATCGTTGTCGGCCTTGGCTGGCGCGCTGAGGCCGAGCATTGCGGCCGCGGCGAGGCAAGCCGCTATCGCGAGCGCCCGCATTGGGCGCAGTCCTTTCGTCGTCTGAAATGCATGAAGTCCCGACATCTGTCCCGTCCCTCGCCCGGTCCCCACCGGCAGTTATTGCTGGTCCCGCGCAGGAACCTGGTATTCTTCGACCTGCGTGCCGCGCGTCACGATGATCGTCTTGAATTTCGGCTTCTCAGGCTCCTTGGTCGCGGCAGTGAACAGCGCGCCGGCAGCGGCCTGGACGCCGGAGGCGACCGATCCGCCGAAGGACGAGATGGTGGTGACGCCGTCCTTGGCGGCCCCTCCGTCTGCGGCCGAGCGGAGCGACAGCGACAAGGTGCCGACGGTGCGGGCAAGCGCCACTTTCTGCGCGCCTTCGGTCGTCACCTCGATGGTGACGGAATTGGCGATCTGCGGTGTGGTCTGGCGCTCGTCGGCGCCCTGCCCCACGGTCAGCACCTTGGCGTCGGAGACGACGATCTCGGAGGTAACGGTCGATCCGGCAGCGCCCTGCGCGTTCTTGGCCACTTCCTGGATTTCGCCCGCATCGCGTGTCAGCACCACGTCGACCCGGTCGCCCGGCATGACGAAGCCGCCGACACCGGCGATCTCGTCGGTGCGGATTGTCACCGCCCGCATGCCGGGCGTCATCATGTTGGATAGCGTCGCGCGGCCGTTCGGCCCCGACAATTTGCTGATCAGCACCGGCTCGTTGATCTCGATCGGCGACAATACCACGCGGCTGCCTTCGGCGAGCAATGCATTGACTGTGGTGAATGCGCCCTGCGGCACCGAATCCTCGGACCATGGGATTTCGCTGAGCTGCGCCCGGTCAAGCTCCATGCCGTAACGCAGCGGCGCGTTGGCCACCACGATGGTCTTGAAGACGACCTTGGGGACGGCGGGCGCCGGGATCGACGCCGTTTTCTCTTCGGCATCGGCCTTGGCCTGGCTTTTCACCCAGAAATCCGCGGCAAAGATTGAAATCGCGCCGAAGACGGCAGCGATGCCAATCATCGTTATGGCCTTGCCCCTCACAACCAACCCCTGACATTCGTGGTCTTTTGTTTTGTTGAGGCGACGCTAGGCCGCTTTGTTAAAGATTCAGGAATCGCGCCCGCTCCGCACGGACCTATTTCCGCCAGCTTGGTTATCGAAAGGTTTTAGGATAAGAAGGGTTTAATCCCCGAACGTAACAGGAACTTCCGTCGCTTGGCGCCGAAAAGCGTGGCAGTATGGACGGGTGATTCGCGGCACCGGATTCTATGGTAGGCATGGACGACAACAACGATCTTTTCGGCAATCTGGAAAAGCAGCCCCAACCGGCTCGGACACCTTCGCGCCCGGCCGACCCGCTGGTGCAGGCCACGAAGCGTCCTGCCGCGACCAAGGACGGCAGCGAGGGCTATAGCGCCGCCGACATCGAGGTGCTGGAGGGGCTGGAGCCGGTGCGGCGCCGTCCCGGCATGTATATTGGCGGCACCGACGACAAGGCGATGCACCATCTGTTTGCCGAGGTCATCGATAATTCGATGGACGAGGCGGTCGCCGGCCATGCTACCTTCATCGATGTCGAGCTGTCGGCCGACGGGTTTCTGACCGTTACCGACAATGGCCGCGGCATTCCGGTCGATCCGCATCCGAAATTCAAGAAGCCGGCGCTCGAAGTCATCATGACGACGCTGCATTCGGGCGGCAAGTTCGATAGCAAGGTCTATGAGACCTCCGGCGGTCTGCACGGTGTTGGCGTCTCGGTCGTAAATGCGCTGTCGGACCATCTCGAAGTCGAAGTCGCGCGCGGTCGCCAGCTTTACCGCCAAAGGTTCTCGCGCGGCGTTCCGGTGAGCGGGCTGGAGCAGCTCGGCGAAGTGCACAACCGGCGCGGCACCAAAATCCGCTTCCATCCCGACGAGCAGATTTTCGGCAAGGGCGCCGCCTTCGAGCCGGCGCGGCTCTATCGCATGACCCGCTCGAAAGCCTATCTGTTCGGCGGCGTCGAGATCCGCTGGAGCTGCGACCCATCGCTGATCAAGGAAAAGGACCAGACGCCCGCCAAGGCGGAGTTCCATTTCCCCGGCGGCTTGAAGGACTATCTCAAGGCATCGCTTGGCGACGACTTCCAGGTGACCCGCGAGATCTTCGCCGGCAAGAGCGAAAAACAGGGCGGCCACGGCTCGCTGGAATGGGCGGTGACCTGGTTCGGCGGTGACGGCTTCGTCAACTCCTACTGCAACACAATCCCGACCGGCGAAGGCGGCACGCATGAGGCCGGCTTTCGCAATGTGCTGACGCGCGGGCTTCGGGCCTATGCCGACCTGGTCGGCAACAAGCGCGCCTCGATCGTCACCTCCGAAGACGTGATGATCTCGGCGGCAGGCATGCTATCGGTGTTTATTCGCGAGCCGGAATTCGTCGGCCAGACCAAGGACAGGCTGGCAACGATCGAAGCCATTCGCATTGTCGAGACCGCCATCCGCGATCCCTTCGACCACTGGCTGGCCGACAATCCGCAGGAAGCCTCCAAGCTGCTGGAATGGGTGATTGCGCGCGCCGACGAGCGGGTGCGCCGGCGCCAGGAAAAGGAAGTGTCGCGCAAGAGCGCGGTGCGCAAGCTGCGCCTTCCCGGCAAGCTCGCCGACTGCACGCAGAATGCCGCCGCGGGCGCCGAACTGTTCATCGTCGAAGGCGACTCGGCCGGCGGCTCGGCCAAGCAGGCGCGCGACCGCGCCAGCCAGGCGGTGCTGCCGCTGCGCGGAAAAATCCTCAACGTCGCCAGCGCCGGCAACGACAAGCTAGCCGCCAACCAGCAGATTTCGGACCTGATTCAGGCGCTCGGCTGCGGCACGCGCTCGAAATACCGCGACGAGGATTTGCGCTACGACCGCGTGATCATCATGACCGACGCCGACGTCGACGGCGCTCACATAGCCTCGCTGCTGATCACCTTCTTCTACCAGGAAATGCCGAACCTGGTGAATGGCGGCCATCTGTATCTGGCGGTGCCGCCGCTCTATTCGATCCGGCAAGGCGGCAAGGTTGCCTATGCCAGGGACGATGCGCACAAGGACGAGCTGTTGCGCACCGAATTCACCGGCCGCGCCAAGGTCGAGATCGGCCGTTTCAAGGGCCTGGGCGAAATGATGGCCGCGCAGTTGAAGGAAACCACCATGGACCCGAGGAAGCGCACGCTGCTCAGGGTCGATGTCATCGACGCCGTGGCGGCAACCAAGGATGCTGTCGACGCGCTGATGGGCACCAAGCCGGAAGCCCGCTTCCGCTTCATCCAGGAACGCGCCGAATTCGCCGCAACGGAAGTGCTGGATATCTGAGCGCCGGCCGACTCTTCGTTTTGACGCAGTTCCGGGCGGAAAACCGTTTCACACTTTTCCTCGAATTGCTCTAGCCTGCGCTTCCGATACGGAGACCAGCTTGTGATCTGGGCGCGGCTGAAGAGCTACTTCGAAACCAGTTTGGCGGGCCTGACGCAGCCGACGCGCTCGGATTGGATTTTCGCCCTGCGCACGGTTTCGGCCGGTCTGATCGCGCTTCTCGCTGCTTACGCGCTAAAACTCGACCGCCCGCAATGGGCGATGATGACGGTCTTCATCGTCGCCCAGCCGGTCGCCGGCATGGTGCTGGCGAAAGGTTTTTACCGGCTGCTCGGCACGCTGGCCGGTGGACTTGCGGCGATCGGCATCACCTCGGTTTTCGGCACCAATCCCTGGCTGCTGGTCACGGCGCTGTCCGTCTGGATTGGGCTGTGCACGCTGGTTTCGTCGCTGCTGCGCAATCCGGAAGCCTATGGCGCCGCACTTGCCGGCTATACCGCGATGATCATTGGGCTGCCGGCTTTCGGCCAGCCGCACGTGGTCGTCGATCTCGCTGTCGCGCGCTGCGCCGAGATCGTGCTCGGCATCGTCTGCGCCGGCCTGACCAGCCGGCTGATCCTGCCCAAGCTGGCCGCTGACGCCATCATCTCCAGGCTGAAGCGCAGCATCCTCGACCTTGCAACCTATGCAGGCGGCGCTTTTTCCGGTGGCGACCCGGCGACGCTGGCCGGCCTGCACCGCAAGCTGATCACCGACGCCCAGATGCTGGCCGAGATGCGCGCCTATGCCCGGCTCGAAGCACCGAGCTTCGCCACCCGCGCCCATCCGGTCCGCCTAACCATCGGTCAGCTGCTCTCGGCGCTGTCGGCGGCGCGCGCGCTGCATTCGCATGCCGCGCCGAAAAACGCAGCGCTCATTCCGGTACGCTCCGAACTGCAGTCGTTGGTCAGCGAGCTGGCAGCGACGCCCGAGGCGCTGGACGACACGTCGCCCTGGGTGACGCGGCTCGACGCGATTGCCGGCAAGGCCCGGCAAATGCCCGACGCCTCGACCGATCAGGGCGACGACAGGGTCGGCACCATAACCCGCCTCACCATCGCCGCCGATTTCGCCGAAGCCTTCAAGCAGGTGCTGCGCGGCCTCGACGCCCTGCGCGCACCGGTGACGGGCCCCAGCCGGAGCAACAGGCAGCCGCCTGCGCTGGTGGTGCACCGCGATTATCCCGGGGCTTCGCGCAATGCCATACGCGCCGGCCTTGCCACGTTGGCGGTCGCCGCCTTCTGGCTGACGACGAAATGGTCCGACGCGGCCGGCACTGTCATCCTCGTTGCCGTCGTCTCCAGTCTTTTCGCCTCGCGGCCTGACCCGGTGCGGGTGTCCTGGGGCTTCTTCAAGGGAACGCTGCTGGCTTTGCCCTTTGCCTTCCTTGTCGGCCAGGTCGCGCTGCCTGCTTTGCCCGGCTTCGGCTGGTTCACGCTGTTTGTCGTGCCGATCCTGGTACCGACGGCGCTGGGCATGGCCAATCCGCGCACCGTCGGCGTGGCGACGGCCTTTGCCATCAATTTCCTCGCCTTCCTCAGCCCGCATCAAGCGATGACCTATGCCCCAGGCCCGTTTTTCGCCGGCTCGGCGTCGGTGCTGGTCGGCATCCTGCTGGCGATCGGCGTCTTCATCGTGGTGCTGCCGGTGGATCCATGGCGCGCGGCCAACCGCATCGTGCGGGCCATGCGCGAGGATCTGGCGCGGCTGTGTCTGCACGAGCGGGTACCGCGGCGTTCGGCCTTCGAGAGTCTGGCCTATGACCGCATCAACCAGCTGATGCCGCTCTTGCAGAATGCCGGCAGGAAAGGCGATGCGATCCTGGGCGGCGGGGTCGCCGCCGTTACCGTCGGCCTCGAAATCCTGCGCCTGCGCGCCGCGCAGCAGAGCCCGTCCACTCCTACCGACACCGCGCTCTCGATCGCCAATTTCCTGCGCGGCCTCGCGCGTGAACTGCTCTTTCGCGCAACCGGCGATCCACAGACAGCAACTGTCACTGTGGCCCGGCAATATGCAGCCAGCCTTTCAGAGCGCAGCGGCGGTGCGGATATGCTGCAGATCGCAGCCTCGCTGCGCATCATCGCCGCCGCGATCGAGGATTTCCCGGATTTCTTCACCAGGGACCGTGGCTAGGGCGTCAGGCCGCGGCTATCGCCAGCGCATGCCCGCGCGCGTTTTCCCGCAGCGCGTCGAGATGGATCGACTTGACCAGGCCGGCGAGATCGCCCTCAGTGGATTGACCTCCGAGTTCCTTCAGCATCAGCCAGCTGACTTCCTGCACGCCGGCGAGGCGCTTGCCGTTGGCGACTTCGCGCCAGATCTTGAGCGCGCGCAGGATGATGCCATGGGTGGAAGCGGCAAGGCCGGCGCTGCGGAACAGCGCCTGCAACGCAACGTCCTGGCCGCCGGCGAGCAAGGCCCGCACCCGCTGCTCCGACTGCTGGCTGAGCGTGACCAGGGCCGAGCCGAAAAAGTCGACCTTGCCGTGGGCAATGGTGCGGATGATGAAACTTGCGGTCAGGTCGCCGCGCAGGCGCAGATGTTCGATGAGTGCCGCATGTTCCTCCGCGCGCGTGCCTTCGACCAGCCGCACCGAAGCCTTGACGCAAGCATCGCGCGTGACGCGCTCGGCTCTGGCCGCCCCCATCAGCGCCATCACCAGCGGCGAAGCCTTCAGCGTTTCGCCGAGCTTGACCAGTAGCATGTGCCGGCAGTCGGCCGGCAGCCGCACATCCGTGACCATTGCCTCGCGCAAATGAGCGATATGGCCATGCCGCTCGGCGATGCGGCGGAAGGAGAGCGAGGCTATGTCGGCGCCGTCATTGGCGAGCAGCGCCGCACACGCTTCCGGTTCGCCGATCTCGGCGATCGCCGCGGCAACCGCCATCGAAACGACCGGCCGGTCGGCGATCAGTTTTTGCGTCGCCTTGTGCCCGGCCGCGACGCGGTCGATCAGGTCGGCGTCCGTCAGCAGCGGGGAGCGCGCCAGCACCAGGGCTGCCACTTCCGGCTGATCGGAGGCAAGCGCGCTGATGATCTGCAGCGGCGCGTGATGGCTCATCGACAGCGCTTCGGCCATAGCCAGCCGCACCTTCGACGAGGCGTCGTCGAGCAGCAGCGTCAGCGCCGCTTCGGCCGCGCAACGGTCTTCGAAAGGCAGGTCGGAATTGACGTAGGCGCGGGCCAGCGCGCTCGCCGCCGCGGCGCGCTCCGAAACTCTCGCGGTGTAGATCCATTTGAGAAAATGCGAGACAACCATACTGCCTGCTACGCCCCTTGCCGGAAAGCTTCCGGCCCCAGGAATGACCCTAGGCAGAAATGGTTTACGAACGGTTCACCATGTTTATTAACTGGCTTGCGGGCGGCATGGGCAGCGCCTATCAACCGTCAGGCAGCGGAGGAGAAAAACGATGCCCGGGCTTTATCTCGAAGAGTTCGTCGTCGGACATGTCTTTCGGCACACGCTGCGCAAGACCGTCACCGAAAGCGATAACATGCTGTTCTCGGTGATGACGCTGAACCCGCAGCCGCTGCACATCGACTTCGACTTCGCCGCCAAGAGCGAATGGGGCAGACCGCTGGTCAATTCGCTGTTCACGCTCGGCCTGATGATTGGCATTTCCGTCAATGACATCACCGTCGGCACCACAATTGCCAATCTCGGCATGAAGGAGACGGTGTTTCCGCACCCGGTCTTCCACGGCGACACCATCCGTGTCGAAACGACGGTGCTCTCAGTCAGGGACTCGAATTCGAAGCCGGACCGCGGCATCGTCGAGTTCGAGCATCACGCCTACAATCAGAACGATGTGCTCGTTGCCAAATGCACGCGCCAGGCGATGATGATGAAAAAGGCGGCGTGATGCGCTCGCTGCTGTTTGTGCCCGGGGATTCCAAAAAGAAACTGGAGAAGGGTTTTGGCGCCGGCGCCGACGTGGTCATCGTCGATCTCGAGGATTCGGTGGCGCCACAAAACAAGGCGACGGCACGCGACATCGCGGCACGCTTTATCGCCGGCAACCGGCAGCAGACAAGCTCCGCCATCTATATCAGAGTCAACGACCTATCGACCGGGTTGACCGACGATGATCTGGCCGCCCTGGTTCCGGTCAAACCCGACGGCATCATGCTGCCGAAGTCGAACAGCGGCCAGGATGTCCAGCAGCTATCCGTAAAGCTCCGCGTACATGAGGCCGAAAACGGATTGCCGGATGGCGCGATCAAGATCCTGCCGATCATTACCGAGACCGCTGCTGGGTTGCTGGCCGCCGCGACCTATGCCGGGGCAAGCGCCAGGCTTGCCGGCCTCACCTGGGGTGCCGAAGATCTGTCGGCGGCGATCGGCGCGCAGGCTGCGCGCGACGACAACGGCCGCTACACCGATGTCTTCCGCCTTGCCCGCACCATGACCATCCTTGCCGCCGGCGCAGCTGAAGTCGCGGCGATCGACACGGTTTTCCCCGCCTTTCGCGACATGGCCGCCTTCGAAGCCGAATGCACGGAGGCCGAGCGTGACGGCTTTACCGGCAAGATGGCGATCCATCCGGCGCAAGTGCCGGTCATCAACGCCGCCTTCACACCGTTGGCGGAGGCAGTGCAACGCTCGCAGGCCATCGTCGCGGCCTTCGAGGCGGCCGGAAATCCTGGCGTGGTCGGCATTGACGGCAAGATGTATGACCGGCCGCATCTCAGGCTCGCCGAGCGGCTTCTGGCTCGCGCCAAGGCAGCCGGGGTTTAGTCCCGCGCCAGCACGATGACCCGGTCCTCCGGCAGGTAGGCCAGCGCTTGCGACTTCAACGGGTTGACGGTGACGCCGCCCAGAGCCCGCTCATCATTCTGCGCAGCGCGAACGCGCCTATGCCCGATGGCGATCTCGCCGCGCAGACGCGCCGATTCCGCGATCGTCCAGAACGTCACCGGATGGTCGATGGCGACATAGTCGCCGACCGGACGCATGTAGATTTCGGAGCCCTCCTCGTCGAGCAGATCATCGAAGATCGCGGCGAGATGCTGGTTCTCCGATGCCTGCGCCAGCATCAGGCTGACCAGCCGGTTGCTGACGACGAAATCATCGGCCTTAGTCACCGCCGCCAGCTCGCGGTTGCGCACGTCGATCATCTCGCTGACGATCGAGATGTGCGTGCCGGCATCGTCTGCGATTTTGCGCAGATGCAGCAGCGTCACCAGCGTGCGCGTATCGGCGGGCTGCGCTGCCATGGTCTCGCTGTAGCCAAGGACGAGCACGTGGTCGTAGGAAGGCACGTCCAGGCTTGCCAGTGCTGTGCTGCTCGACGTGTCGGTGATGCGGCAGGAAACCGACAGATTGTCGCCGACGACCGGCAGGCCGGCAACTTCCTGCTCGAGGCCAGGCGTATCGGCGGCGATGGTCAGGATTGACCCAGGTGCGACGTAGCGCGACAGTTCATAGGTTATGATCGGACCGCGCCGGTTCCAGCCAAGGATCAGCGTGCGCTCCGGCTTCGCCTCGATGGGCTGATGGCGAAGAATCGCCGCGGCATCGATCTTGGCTCCGGCGCTTCCCAGCTTGATGGCGGCATCGTCCTCGGCAATGATGATGGCGCGCATGTCCTTGCCGATTACCAGCTCCGACGGCGGGTTGAGATTGACGCGCCCCTGCTGGTCGCAGAGCCCGATCAGCGTGCAATGCTCATACGCCATCACTGCCTCGCCGAAGGTCTTGCCGGTGAGATCAGGCTGCTCGGTCGTGTAGATTTCGCAGCCGTCGAAATCGAGCAGCTCCGAATAGACGCCGCTGAGACCCGACTGCCGGCTCGAATGCACGACGATGCGCGAGATCAGCTGGTCGGCCAGGACAAGCTGTACCTCGGCCCCGCCGACGACGCGGGCGACCTCGGCGTTCTTTCCGTCGCGGATCTCGGCGGCGATGTTATAGGGCGCCGTGCGCCGGTTCGGGTCGTTGGCCAGCGCCAGCACCGTCTTGATCACCTGCGAATCCGGGTCGTCGCCGTCCGGCGACAGCACGATGATCGAGCGCGAGGTCTGCGGGTTGACGATGGCCAGATCGTAGAGGTCGGTCGGGTCGCCGCTGCGGCAGATGATGCGTGTATTGCCCAGTCTGCCGACTTTGGCGGCGATCTCGTCCTCCATCGCCACCTTGTCCATATTTGCCATGACGACAATGCGCGGATGGCGGCGGCTGGCATTGGCAATGACGAGTTCGGAGATGACGTCGAAGATCGACGGCGACCAGTTGAGGATGATGGTGTGGTCGCTCTCCAGCACCCGCGAACGGCCTTTGCGCAATTCATCGAGCTTGCTGTCGACGCCGGCGCTGAGCACGCCGATGAGGGCCGACACGACGAAGATGCCGGCGAGCGTGACAAAGAGCATGACGAGACGAAAGGCCCAGCCGGTGTCGCCGCCCATCGTGCCGGAATCGAGCGTGCGCATCAGCGATTCCCAGAACGCTTCGAAGAAGTTCAGCGGTTCGCCGCCCTCCGGCGCGATGCGGGTCACCGCAAGGAAGGCCGCGGCGGCGATGATGATCAGCAGGGAAAGGACGGCGAGCCAGCCGATCAGCGCGATCGGCCCGGCCGCCATGCTCTTGTCGAACCCATAGCGCAGCCGGGTTCCCAGCGAGTCTCGTTTCTTCATGTCGCCGGCGACCCCCAATATTCCCCATGGTCGATGCGCCGACCCCAACGCATCGCCGAAGCCGCTGTCTTAGCCTGTGTTTAAATAAAGGGGAATCGCTTTCGGGTGTCAGTCGTTCCACGGCCCCGCATAATCGGCATAGAGCTTTGCCGGATCGGGCCGCGGCCGTTCCGGCGCCGGTCCCTGATAGGAGCCAATATGGATAAACCCGACAACACGTTCCTGTGGCGCCAGTCCCAGCAGCGCCCGGCCCTCCGCCACGTCGGAATACCAGTTGCTGATCATGTTGGTGCCGTAGCCCAGCGCATTGGCTGCGATCATCAGGTTCATCGCCGCCATGCCGCCGGACAGGAACATTTCCCATTGCGGGATTTTTGGATTGTCCTTCGGAACCGACACCACGCCGATCACCAGCGGCGCGCGGGAAAACCGCGCCAGCTCCTGGTTGCGGCGGTTTTCAGGCAGCGGCCCTTCGCGCTGTTCGGCGAGCGCCGCCAGCTTCCTGCCGATCTCGAATCGCGCCTCGCCGCGATAAAGGATGAAGCGCCACGGCTCCAGTCGGCCGTGATCGGGCACACGGCTTGCAGCCGCGATCATGGTCGCGATATCGGCATCGCTGGGCGCCGGTTCCTTCAATTCAGGAATCGGTGCGGAGTTTCGGGTCAGCAGGAAGTCGATGATCGGCGACGCCATGGGGGCCAGGTCTCCTAAAGCACTCGATTTTGAGCTGAAGCGCGCCATTGCGGATCGGGGCGGCTCGGGCATTGGCGCGGGCGCGCCGGACGAAAGAACCTGTTGCCAAGGCGGATCGGACTCTTAAGCCTTGAAATTGCCACCGCCTTGGGCTTCAACGCAAGGCATGTTTGAGGGGACATCGCGCCTTTTCCTGATTTGGCTCGCCGTAGCGCTGTTTGCGCCGGCCTCGATGGCCATGGCGCAGAATGCCGACGGCATCGGCAATCTGAAACTCCCCGATATTTCGAGCTATGCACCGCCCAAGGGCGAGACGCCGCTGGCACTCGGTGGCGGCGGTGCCATAACGCTGTCGGCGCAGTTGACCGACAAGGGCGCCGACATCACGCGCGGCATCGTCTGGCGCGTCTTCAAGCCCGAGGCCGCCGGCGACGGCAAGCTGCCGATGGTGGCTTCCGCGCATGGCGGCAGCGCCGTGTTCCAGCTCGAACCCGGCAGCTATCTGGTCCACGCCGCATACGGACGCGCCGGCGCCACCAAGCGCATCACCGTCGGCAAGGACGCCAGGCGCGAAAGCCTGGTGCTCGATGCCGGCGGCCTCAAGCTCGACGCGGTGCTGTCGGGCGGCGTGCGTATTCCGCCGAAAAAACTGCGCTTCTCCATTTATGAGGGCACCGCCGAGGCCAATGGCGACCGCGCTTTGATCATTCCCGATGTCGAGCCGAACAGCGTCGTGCGGCTCAACGCCGGCGTTTATCATGTCGTCTCCACCTATGGCGCGGTCAATGCCGTTATTCGCTCCGACATCCGTGTCGAAGCCGGCAAGCTGACCGAAGCCACCGTCGAGCATCGCGCGGCGGAGGAGACCATGAAGCTGGTGCGCGAGACCGGCGGCGAGGCCATCGCCGATACATCCTGGTCGCTGCTCAACGAATCCGGCGATCCGATCAAGGAGGCCGTCGGCGCCTTCGCCTCGATGGTGCTGGCCGAAGGCCAATACACCATCATCGCCAAGAACCGCGACCGCATCTACCAGAAGGATTTCACCGTCGTTGCCGGACAGAACCAGGAGATCGAGGTGCTGGCCACTGATGCCTCTGCGATCGATCCGGAGGAAGGCGCCGACTGACCGGCGCGCCCATTGGCATCGGTTTGGCTGCTCAGTTGAAGTGGTAGTTCAGGGCTACGTCAGGCGGCCTTGCGCAGGCGGCGCGGCAGGAAGTGGACCCGGCCGCGCGGCGCGTCGGGCGCCAGATCGAAGACGCCGCGATGAAGGCGATCAAGCAAGGTCTTGCGGTCGCGCAGCGGCTCCAGCTCATCCCAGCGCAGTACGTTGCCGACGCGAACGTCGATCGCCTTGCCGGACAGCCGCGCGAATTCGCGGATGAGCATTGAAAGGCGCAACGTCAGCGACGCCTTGCCGACGAATTTCGCCAGCCTTCCTTCGCGCTCCCCCATGTTCATCGGGCCGCTGACCAGATGGAACAGCCGGCCGTTCTGCCCGGAAAATGCATCGGCACCACCGACGCCTTGGCGTCCTGCACGAGGCGCGCCGGAAACATCTTCCACGGCAGGTCGCGCGCCCGGCCAAAGCCTCTCGGCGCGGTGGCGACGCCGCCGGCCGGAAATACCACTATGGTGACGCCCTCTTTCAACAGCCGCACTGCCTCGTGGCGCACCGCCATGTTGTTCTTCACCGCGTCCTTGGTCTCGGAAAAGTCGATCGGCAGCGAGTACGGTTCCATTTCGCGGACCTTCAGCAGATCCTTGTGGATCATGACGCGGAACGGACGCCCGAGCTGCTCGACCAGCGACAGCACTGCAATGCCGTCGCCAATGCCGAACGGGTGGTTGGCTACGATCACCAGCGGTGTGTCCGGCAGCTTTGCCGGCGGCCACTGATCGGTGCTGCGGACCTCGACGTCGATCAGCTGCAGCATGCGGCTGAACACCCGCTCGCCGGTCGGCGCCACCTGGCGGCGCCAGAAATCATAGAGCGCGGCATACCGGTCGCGCCCCGACAGACCTTCAATGGAATGGATGAACCAGCGCGTCAGCGCCGGCTGGCTCGCATTGGCGTAGGAGAGTTCGGGAAACGGCCTTTCCCGTATCTTCAGCTTGAGCATGGGGGCTCGTTACAAGGTTGGCGTGACAGGCATGTGAAAATGGCGGTGGATCGCTCCACCGCCATTTCTCCGAAATATTGATTGCTCAGGCCGCGCTGCGCCTGCGGTCGGGCGAAACAGCCTCGTCGGAAAGCAGCTTCAGCGCGTCGGCCAGCTTGAGCGATTCCTGATCGCGCGAGCCGAGCCGGCGGATGTTGACCGTCTCCTCTTCCGCCTCGCGCTTGCCGCATACGAGGATCACAGGAACCTTGGCCAGCGAATGCTCACGCACCTTGTAGTTGATCTTCTCGTTGCGCAGATCCGGTTCGGCCAAAAGTCCTGCCGCCTTCAACTGTGCGACGACCTTTCGCGCATAGTCGTCAGCATCCGAGGTGATCGTCGCCACAACCACCTGCAGCGGCGCGAACCACAGCGGGAAATGACCGGAATAATGCTCGATCAGGATGCCGAGAAAGCGTTCCATCGAACCGCAGATGGCGCGATGCACCATCACCGGCTGCTTCTTTTCCGAATCCGAACCGATGTAGAAGGCGCCAAAGCGTTCCGGCAGATTGAAGTCGACCTGCGTGGTGCCGCACTGCCATTCGCGGCCGATGGCGTCCTTCAGCACATATTCGAATTTCGGCCCGTAGAAAGCGCCCTCGCCCGGATTGATCGAGGTCTTGATGCGGTTTCCCGAGCGCGTCCTGATTGTATCCAGCACGTTGCCCATGATCGCCTCGGCATGATCCCAGGCCTCGTCGGTGCCGACGCGCTTATCCGGCCGCGTCGACAGCTTCACGCTGACATCGTCGAAGCCGAAATCGGCGTACGTCGACAGGATTAGATCGTTGATGCGCAGGCATTCCGCGGCCAGCTGCTCCTCGGTGCAGAAGATGTGCGCATCGTCCTGCGTGAAGCCGCGCACGCGCATCAGCCCGTGCAAGGCGCCGGACGGTTCGTAACGATGCACATTGCCGAATTCCGCAAGCTTTACGGGAAGATCGCGATAGGATTTCAACCCATGCTTGAATATCTGCACGTGGCCCGGACAATTCATCGGCTTTAGCGCGAACACGCGGTCGTCGTCGGTGTCGTCGCCGGCCACCGTCACCTTGAACATGGCATCGCGATACCAGCCCCAGTGGCCCGACGTCTCCCACAGGCTCTTGTCGAGAACCTGCGGTGCGTTGACCTCCTGGTAGCCTTGCTCGTCGAGGCGGCGGCGCATGTAGTTGACCAGATTCTGGAACATCTTCCAGCCCTTGGCGTGCCAGAAGACGACGCCCGGCCCCTCTTCCTGGAAATGGAACAGGTCCATCTCGCGGCCGAGCTTGCGGTGGTCGCGCTTCTCGGCCTCTTCCAGCATCGTCTGGTAGGCATCGAGTTCAGCCTGCTCGGCCCATGCCGTGCCGTAGATGCGGGTCAGCATCGGGTTGTTCGAATCGCCGCGCCAATAGGCGCCGGCCACCTTCATCAGCTTGAAGGCGTTGCCGATCTGGCCGGTCGAGGCCATGTGCGGGCCGCGGCAGAGGTCGAACCATTCGCCCTGGGAATAGATCTTGAGATCCTGGTCTTCGGGAATGGTGTCGATCAGCTCGAGCTTGTAGCGCTCGCCCTTCTCGGCAAAGACCTTTTTCGCCTTGTCGCGCGACCAGACTTCCTTGGTGAACGGCTTGTTGCGCGCAATGATCTCGCGCATCTTCTTTTCGATCACCGGGAAATCGTCAGGCGTGAACGGCTCGTTGCGGGCGAAGTCGTAATAGAATCCGTTCTCGATTACCGGCCCGATGGTCACTTGCGTTCCCGGCCACAGTTCCTGCACGGCCTCCGCCAGCACGTGTGCTGCATCATGACGGATGAGCTCCAGCGCGCGCGGATCGGTGCGGGTGATGATCTCGACCTTGCCGGACTTGCCAAGCGGGTCGGAAAGATCGCGAACGGTGCCGTCGATGGCATAGGCGACGGCTTTCTTGGCCAGCGACTTCGAGATCGATTCGGCGAGGCCTGCACCGGTCATCGCCGCGTCATAGTCGCGAACGGAGCCATCGGGAAATGTCAGGGAAACGGAATTCAGCATTTGTATCTCCTATCCAGTCCCGCAAACGAGCGCGGGTGGTCGTGGTGTGAAGCCGGAGGCATCCGGCAGCGGGCGGGTTTTAGAGGCCACGCGGCATCAGGTAAAGAGCCGTCGTTGGCGCAGCTGTCAGGAAATGGCGCGACAGATGTCGCAGGCCAGTCGCACAGGCTTGCGAATCTCCCCGACACGAGGTTGGAATCCCCGGCATGGAAGACGCAAAACCCAGCCGAACCGCCTTGGGCGTCGCGCGCATGCGGGCCCTCCACCAGTTCTCGCAGCAGGCGGCGCTGTTTCGCGACCCATATGCGAGTGCGATACTGGGCGATGCCGCACCGACGGTGCAGGAGCTCGAGCAGGAAGGTGAGCGCAGCCGGCGCATGCGCCTGTTCGTGGCAGCGCGCGCCCGCCTCGCCGAGGACTGGCTGGCTGCGGCGGTGCGCCGGGGCGTCCAGCAAGTGGTGGTGCTCGGCGCCGGCCTCGACACTTTCTCGCTGCGCAATCCGTACCCTGATGTCGCGGTGTTCGAAGTCGATCACCCGGCGACACAGGCCTGGAAACGGAAATGCATTGCCGATGCTGGTCTTGCCGAACCGCGGGCCACCATGTTCGTGCCGGTCAACTTCGAGCGCCAGCGCCCCGCGGATGAACTGGCATCGGCCGGTTTGCGGCAGACCGAGCCCAGTTTCTTCATCTGGCTGGGTGTCGTTCCGTATCTGAGCCAGGACGCAATCTTCAGCACCCTGTCCTGGATTGCCGGCATGCCCGGTTCGGAGGTCGTCTTCGACTACAGCGAGCCGGCCGAGAACCGCGATGCGGCTGGACAGGCTGCCCTCTCTTTCCATGCGGCGCGCGTCGCCGCTGCCGGAGAGCCCTGGATCAGCTTCTTCGTGCCCGCGGCACTGGCGCAATCGCTGCGCGAGCTCGGCTTCGATGAGATCGAAGATCTGGAAAGCAGCGACATCGCCGCCCGCTTCTCCAGGACGCCAAAGGCGGAGACAAGGAATTCCGGCGGCCACATCCTTCGTGCCCGCCGGAGCACTTGAAGCTAAAGCAAGTTCACTTCACCAGTTGCGGCAACTCCCTCAGTAACGCCGCGCGTGTCGCCGGGCCTTTCGGCATGTCGATCGGCTTGGTGTCGACGACCAGCCGGGCGAAGACGATCGGGCGGCCGCCCTTTTCGGCCCAGCCGACGAACCAGCCCAGCGCGCGCTTGTCCTTGCTGTTTCCCAGCCTGGTGCTGCCGGTCTTGCCCCGCACCGTCCAGCCGCCGGCCTGGAAAGTCGGCAGGATGGCTCGGGTCATCTCATGCGCCTTGGCAGAAACCGGCATCTTGCCGGCGAGCAGCCGGCGCAGGAAGGCTGTCTGTTCGACCGGCGATATCTCAAGCGAGGAATTTATCCAGGACTGCGTGAGCCCGTTGTCCTTGTCGGCATCGCCCGAGACATCCATGTTGCCGTAGCCGAATTTCGAGACGTAGAGGGCAAAGCTTTTTGCGCCGAGCCGGCGCACGATCTCGCGCGAATACCAAACGATCGAGTCGCGCTCCCAGATCGTCGGGTCAACGGCCTTGTGGTCGCGCTTCACGGCGTTGAACTCAGGCTTGTAATCCCAGCTCGGTGTATGCGCGTCGCTGAGGACACCGCTGTCGTAGCCGATCAGCGCCAGCGGCACCTTGAAGGTCGACGCCGGGCTGACGCGTTGGTCGCAGACGCCGCTTTGATAGAGCGTCTCGCCGCTCGCCGCGTCCTGGATAAGCGTGCAGGCGAAATCGCCAAGCGGCGCCGATTGCGCCCGCATCGGAAATCCCAGAAACCAGGCCAGCAGGAAGAGGACCGCGGCAATGATGAAGGGATGGGTTTCGATCCGACGCATGTGGGCTCTCCTGGGAATGAACAGGAGGCGCTTAGCGAACTGTCTTGGCTCGATTTTGACTCAAATGCGCAGTCTTTGTGCAGGCCGTTGTTAACCCTACCGGATCGTAAAGAAATGCCGCCCTGGCGATCTATATCAGGGACCCAGCGCGTCCGCCGTCAGGCCTCGCCGCGCTTCCTGCCGATCTGCCAATAACGCCATGGCGTGAACCAGACGTAGCTCGGAGCGAGCACCTCCGGCACGCGGTCGACACCATGCGTTCCGAACGGCCCGCAGCGCAGCACGCGAAAAAGCCCCATCCAGCCGCCGGCCCACAGGCCATGGCGGGCGATTGCCTCATGCGCGTATTCGGAACAGGTCGGCAGATGCCGGCAGGAATTGCCGACAAAGCCGGACAGCGTCAGCTGGTACAACCGCACCAGCGACGTGCCGAAAATGCGGCCGGGTGTTTTGCGCCAGGGACCGGGCCAGTTGCGCCCGCGCCGGGTCTGTCCGGCGGCATGCACATGCCGATGCTGGTCGCCCACCGCAGTCTCTTTCCGAACGCGACCCCGAAACCGGCTTCCGGGTCAGCTTGCGTTTCCAAACCGATAGATGTGAGCTTCGGCCGGCAAACGCAATCCTCTTCACTCACTCGCCTCTTTGTCGGCTTCAGGGTCGCGAGCGGCGAAAGGGATGCCGCTCCGCTGGAGCCGCCCAGCGGGTGGCCGGCCTTTGCTCGGTGCGCTGCACATGATGCTGCCTGTCGCCACGCCATTGAAACGTCGCGATCCGCATCACATCGCCAAAGATTTCCAGAAACTGGATCATGTCCGTGTCTCCTCTAAGAGCGGATTAGACGCCCGCTGGCCTTCGCCTTCAAACGAGTATAATTTCCGGTTCGGATAACTTCGGGTTATGCGAAATGAAGCGCGGACGGTTGCCCCTGACGGCGTTGCGAAGTTTCGAGGCAGCCGGCCGGCAATTGAGCTTTAGCCGGGCCGCCGAGGAGCTGTTCGTCTCACAGGCCGCCATCAGTCGGCAGATCCGGGAACTCGAGCAGTTCCTGCACCAGCCCTTGTTCCACCGTCATCACCGCCGCGTCGAGTTGACCGAGGCCGGCCAGCGCCTGCTCGATCAGCTGGTCAGGAGTTTCGATGACATCGACAGGCTGCTTTCGGACCTGGTGGCTGTTCCGGCGCAGTCGGTGGTCCGCGTCAGTGTCGAGCCGTCGCTGGCCTCGGTATGGCTGTTGCCGCGGCTCAACCGCTTCAGCCAGTTGCGGCCCGATATCGACGTTTCCCTCGAAGTTGACCCAAGGCCGATCGAGTTCCGCAGCGATCAGCCCGAACTCGCCTTGCGCTTCAGCGCGCGCGCCACCTCATGGCCGCGCAGCGAGGCCGAATGGCTCGCCTCGACCGTCGATTCACCGGTCTTGTCGCCGGCCTTGCTGGCATCGGGCCCTGCCCTCGAAAAGCCGCTCGACCTTGCCCGCTACACGCTGTTGCACGAGGAGAATCGTCAAGGCTGGGCGCGCTGGTTCGAGGCAGCCGGCGTGGCAGCCGACACCATTCCGGCGCGCGGCCCTATGCTGGCGGATGTGTCGCTGTCGAAGCAGGCGGCCCTGCTCGGCCACGGCGTGGCGCTGGGCGACCTCTTGCAGATCGGCGAGGAGATTGCATCCGGCGCGCTGATCAAGCCGTTCGACATTGATGTCGCATCGGGCGCCTACTGGCTGGTCGGCAGGAGTTTGAAGGACCTGGCGGAGCCGGCCAAGGCCTTCGCCGACTGGGTGAGAAGCGAATTTGCCGAAAGCAGACGGGCGCAGCAAACCAAGAGCCGCCTGACCGGCCTCAGCTAATTTGGCTTCTTGCGGAATTTTTCGAGGGCTTGGTCGAGCTCCTTCGCATCGATGCCCAGAGCCCTGTCCGAAGTATCCTGTCCCGGGTCGAATGTCAGCACGACATCACGCCACAGATCATAATGGGCCGTATAGGATGTCAGCCTGGAAAATGGTGCGCAGCGCGAGATGGCCCGGACAGCGGCCTCGGCAACCTTGTCCGGCGTCGGTGGCGCAGGGCTGAGGATTTTTGGCGGACCGGCGAGCGAACCGTCCTTGTTCAGGCTGAACTGGACGCGGACTATGCTGTGGGCGTCTACAGGTATGCTCCAGCAGAGCTGGATGGCCTTCTTGAGATACTCGCCGATATCGCGCTGGACCGCCACGTCCGCCCGGCTCGCGCCGCTGCTCAACGCAACTGCGCCAGCAAGGCTCGCGGCGAACACCAGGCTTTGGCGATCAAATGGCAAGGGTCACGCCGCTTGTTCGGCGCGTTTCTTCTCGATCTGACCGATGGCATCGACGACCGCATCGAAGGTCAGCATGGTCGAGGCATGGCGCGCCTTGTAGTCGCGCACCGGCTCCAGATATCTCAGATCGGCAAAGCGGCCTTGCGGCGGCGCGCCATTTTCCTTGAGCATCTTCAGCATGGTGTCGCGCACCGCCCGCAATTCGTCGGCGCTGGCGCCGATGACATGTTGAGCCATGATCGAGGACGAGGCTTGGCCGAGGGCGCAGGCCTTCACGTCATGAGCGAAATCGGTGACGACGCCATTGTCCATCTTGAGGTCGACGGTTACCGTCGAGCCGCACAATTTGGAATGAGCCTTGGCACTCGCATCCGGATGATCGAGCCGGCCTATGCGGGCGATGTTTCCGGCAAAACCCAGAATTTTCGCATTGTAGACGTCGTCAATCATATTTTTCCAATCCGTCGCCGCCAAGCGAACAGCGATTGCCGCTGTGGCGTCTTTCATTCGCTGCGCACGACCATATATAATGCTGGCAGTCGGGTATCGACAAGGCAACGCAAAGCCATCGTCCTTGCCCATTTCGTTCACGCCGCTTGCGGGCTGGAAACCGGGCGAGTTTTCAGCACCCGAAAGGTCGTGGTCCGTTCAACTCGTTCCTCCTGAGAGAGGAACTACGGGAGACGCCTTTATGGATGCCGTCATCAAGAAAATCATGCCCCCTTCCGACTATCTGGACAAGCCGGTCACCGACAGGCCGAGCGAAGCCGAGGTCGAGGCCGCCGTGCGCACGCTGTTGCGCTGGACCGGCGACAATCCGGACCGCGAGGGCCTGATCGACACGCCCAAGCGCGTCACCAAGGCCTTTCTCGAAATGTTCAACGGCTATGACATGTGCCCGGCCGAAGAACTCGGCCGCACCTTCGAGGAAGTCGCCGGCTATGACGATCTCGTCATCGTCAGGGACATCCAGTTCCACTCGCATTGCGAGCACCACATGGTGCCGATCATCGGCAAGGCGCATGTCGGCTACCTCCCGGACGGCAAGGTCGTCGGCCTGTCCAAGATCGCGCGCGTCGTCGATATCTTCGCCCATCGCCTGCAGACTCAGGAGGCCATGACCGCACAGATCGCCGGCGTCATCCAGGACGTGCTCAATCCGCGCGGTGTCGCCGTCATGATCGAGGCCGAGCATATGTGCATGGCCATGCGCGGCATCCGCAAGCAGGGCTCCACCACGCTGACCTCGACCTTCACCGGCGTGTTCAAGGACACGCCCGAGGAACAGGTCCGTTTCGTCACCATGGTGCGCGGCCTCGGGGCGTAAGCCCCTCGCCGGCATCGCTAGATCAAGGACCGGCGATGTCGGCACTAACATTTCCCACGGCTCCATCAGACAAGAAGGCTCTCGAAGAAGGCGCGGTGTTTTCCCCGCGCTTCGATGCTGCCGGGCTGGTCACCGTCGTCGTCACCGACGCCGCTGACGGTATGCTGCTGATGGTCGCGCATATGAATGCCGAGGCGCTGGCGCTGACGCTCGAAACCGGCATCGCGCACTACTGGTCGCGCTCGCGCAGCACGCTGTGGAAGAAGGGCGAAACATCAGGCAATTTTCAGACGGTCGTCGAGATGCTCACGGATTGTGACCAGGACGCCATATGGTTGCGCGTCAAAGTGTTGGGCCACGACGCAACTTGTCACACCGGCCGGCGTTCATGTTTTTATCGGACGGTGGGGCTAATCGGCGGCAAGGCAACGCTTGCCGGCGATGGCAGCACGCCGCTGTTCGATGCGGAAAAAACGTATCGGAAGCCCGCGTGAACCATTCAACAGTCGCAAACCACTCATATTCACTATTCTCAAACGTCCTTCCTGTAGAACGGACGCGGGACAAGGGAGATCATGATGCTCGAGTGGGCGTCATTGCGTAGCAGACCAGACGTGCGGGAGGCCAATGGCCCCTCATCGTCCGGCGGCGTGCCTGACCCGCAACCCGCGGGCAAGACAGGCATTTCGCTCGCGCTGGGCGGCGGCTGCGCACGCGGCTGGGCGCACATTGGCGTGCTGCGCGCGCTCGACGAAGCCGGCATCGAAGTCTCGATGATCGCCGGCACCTCGATCGGCGCGCTGGTTGGCGGCTGCTATCTCGCCGGCAAGCTGGACGAACTCGAGGAGTTCGCCCGCAGCCTGACCAAGCGGCGCATCTTCGGCCTGCTCGATCTCAATCTGCGCGGCAGCGGCCTGTTCGGCGGCATGAAACTGGACGTCAGGCTGCGCGAGCACATGGCAGGCATCCGCTTCGAGGATCTGACGAAACCCTTCGTGGCCGTTGGCGCCGAAATTCGCACCGGCCATGAGATCTGGCTGTCCAGCGGTTCGCTGATCACCGCGATGCGGGCTTCCTATGCGCTGCCCGGCGTGTTCGAACCGGTGAATTGCAACGGCCGCATTCTGGTCGACGGCGCGCTGGTCAACCCGGTTCCGGTTTCGGTCTGCCGCGCCTACGAGCAGCCGCTGGTCGTCGCGGTCAACCTTCACTACGATCTGTTCGGCCGCGCCGCCGTCATCAAGCACAGCGCCGGCGAACTGCTCATCGAGAAGGACGCGCCCCGGCCAGGCCAGGCCAGCCCCGACCACCAGCCGCACCAGAGCCGTCTCGGCATCACCGGCGTCATGGTCGAAGCCTTCAACATCATCCAGGACCGGATTTCACGCGCGAGGCTGGCGGGCGATCCGCCCGACATGTCGCTGCAACCGAAACTCAGCCATATCGGCTTGACCGAATTCCACCGCGCGGATGAGGCGATCAGCGTCGGTTACCAGGCGACGATGGCGCAGATCAGCGAGTTGAAGCGGCTGCAGACGGTCCTCGCTTAAACCAATTAGGCAATGTCAGGCTTTGGCCGCATCGGTGATGCGGAACTGCACCGTGCGGTTGCCGTTCCAATAATTCCCCGACAGCGAGCCGGCTACATGGATCGTGTTGCCCCTGTTCTTGAACAGGAATTCGCCCAGCGCGGTATCGACGGATCGAAAGGCGATGCCCTGGATGCGGCCGCCGCTTTCCGACTGCAGATCAGCCCGGATGTGGTTGGTGCCGACAGCCCGCGCGTCGGCCAGCCGATGGCGCGGCAGCGCGAACACCGGCGCGACATGGCCGGCGCCGAAAGGCCCGGCCTTTTCCAGCGCATCGAGCAAAGCAATCGTCGCGCCCTCGGCGGCGAGCGCGCCGTCGACGGCCAGACTTTCTTCGTCCTGCAGCCGGAACACTTCGGCCGCCGCGCGCTCCTCGAAGAAAGCACGGAGTTCGCCGAGCTTGGCGCGTTCCACCGTGATGCCGGCGGCCATGCCGTGGCCGCCGCCCTTGACGATCAGCCCGGCATCGGCGGCTGCGCGCACCAGCCGTCCGAGATCGAAGCCCGACACCGAACGGCCAGAGCCGGTGCCGATGCCATTGGCGTTGAAGGCGATGGCGAAGGCCGGCCGCCGCGCATGGTCCTTCAGCCGCGAGGCGATCAAGCCGACAATGCCGGGATGCCAATTGGTGCTGGCGGTGACGATGATGGCCGGCCCGTTGCCGCCGGCAAGTTCGGCGTCAGCCTCGGCGCGCGCCGCTGCCAGCATCTCCAGCTCCATCTGCTGGCGTTCCTGGTTGAGCCGGTCGAGTGTCTCGGCAATGGTCCCGGCCTCAACCGGATCGTCGGTGGCGAGCAGCCGGCTGCCAAGTGCTGCATCGCCGATGCGGCCGCCGGCATTGATGCGCGGCCCAATCAGATAGGCGAGATGAAAGGTGCTTATCGGCTCACCGATGCGGGACACCCGCGCCAGTGCGGCGAGCCCCTCATTCTTCTGCTGCCGCGCCATCTGCAGTCCCTTGACGACGAAAGCGCGGTTCACGCCGATGAGCGGCACCACATCGCAAACCGTGGCCAGCGCCGCCAAGTCGAGCAACGACAACAGGTCCGGTGGCGCTGCGTCGGGCAATCGGCTGCGCAGGACCCTCGCCGTCTGCACCAGAGTGAGGAAGACGACACCGGCGGCGCACAGATGGCCTTGCCCGGAAAGGTCGTCCTCGCGATTGGGATTGACGACCGCGGTCGCCTCCGGCAGCGGGCCGCCGACCTGATGGTGGTCGAGCACCACCACATCGGCGCCTGCGGCCTTGACGGCATCGATGGAGACAGCGCTGTTGGTGCCGCAATCGACGGTGACGATCAGCGTCGCGCCGCGCGAGACCAGTTCGCGCATAGCCTCCGGATTGGGGCCGTAGCCCTCGAAGATGCGGTCGGGAATGTAGATCTCCGAAGGCACCGAGAAATGCGTCAGGAAGCGCTTGAGCAACGCCGAAGAGGCGGCGCCGTCGACATCGTAGTCGCCGAAGATTGCCACCTTCTCCTTGGCCATGACCGCTTCGGCGATGCGGGTCGCAGCCTTGCCCATGTCGGTCAGCGAAGCCGGATCCGGCAACAGATTGCGGATCGTCGGATCGAGGAAGCGCTCGGCCTGGTCCGCGGTGACGCCGCGCCCGGCGAGCACGCGAGCCACAATGTCGGGCACGCCGTGGCCCTGCGCTATGGCCAGCGCAGTCATGTCCTGCCGCTCGCTCAACCGGTGTTCCCAGGAAACACCGGTCGCCGACTGCCTGACATCGAGGAAGAGGCGTTTGTCGCCCGTCATAGGGAGCGTAGTCTACAGATTGTCATTTCCGGCAATATGCGACGGCTAAACAGGAAAGTCTCAAAACTTTTCCACATCCTGGTGACGCGCCTTGATCTCGCGGCTCACGCCTCCGCCAGAGCCCGATGATGATTGGTGGGTTCGACCTGAAATCTCAATCCGGCTCCAAATCAAAGAGATAGAGCATTATGGCGTCTAAACCACTTTTCAGCAGCAGCATCAATCGGTTAAAGGAGAAAAATGACTTGGCCTAGCCCGCACGCTCGATGCGGATAACCTGCGGCTTGTCTGTGAGGTGGCCGTCCTTGGTGATGCCGTCGACAGCCTTGCGCACCGCTGCTTCCGTCGTCTCGTGGGTGACCAGGATCACCGTCTTTTGCGCGTCCGTCTCGCCGCTGACGGCATGCTGGACGATCGATTCTAGCGAAATGTCGTTGTCCGCCATGCGCTTGGCGATCGCGGCGAAGACGCCGATGCGGTCGTGCACGGTCAGCCGGATGAAATAGCCGCCGGCATGGCTGCGCATCTGCGCCTTCTTGTAGGGGCGCAGTTCCTTGGCCGGCAGGCCGAACACCGGACCGTGCTGGAAGCCCGGCCGGCTCTTTGCGATGTCGGCGATATCGCCGACCACGGCGGACGCGGTGGCGTTGCCGCCGGCGCCCGGGCCGGAGAGCAGCAGTTCGCCCAGAATGTCGGTTTCGATGGCCACCGCATTGATGACGCCATGCACCTGTGCGATCACCGACGCGGTCGGCACCATGGTCGGGTGCACACGCTGCTCGATGCCGCTGTCGGTGCGCTGCGCGACGCCGAGCAATTTTATCCGGTAGCCAAGGTCGCCCGCGGCGCGGATATCGGCCTGGCTGATATTGGAAATGCCTTCCATGTAGATGTCGTTGGCGGCGATCCTGGTGCCGAAGGCCAGGCTGGTCAGGATCGACAATTTATGCGCCGTGTCATGGCCCTCGATATCGAAGGTCGGGTCGGCTTCGGCATAGCCCAGCCGTTGCGCGTCCTTCAGGCACTCGTCGAAGGAGATGCCCTCGGCCTCCATGCGGGTCAGGATGTAGTTGCAGGTGCCGTTGAGGATGCCGAAGACGCGGGTGACCGAATTGCCGGCCATCGCCTCGCGCATCGTCTTGATGACCGGAATGCCGCCGGCAACTGCCGCCTCGTAGTTGAGCAGCACGCCCTTCTTCTCGGCGATTTCGGCAAGCGCCACGCCGTGTTTGGCCAGCAGCGCCTTGTTGGCGGTGACGACATGACGTCCGGCTTCAAGTGCTGCCTTGACCGACGCGCGCGCTGCCCCTTCATCGCCGCCGATCAGTTCGACGAAGACGTCGATATCGGCGGACTGCGCCATCTTGATCGGATCGTCGAACCATTTGGCGGCGCTGAGGTCGACGCCACGGTCGCGCTTGGGATCACGCGCGGAAACGGCCGCGACGATGACATCGCGTCCGCACTGGCGCGTCAGTTCCGCTGCCTTGTCGCGCAGCACGCGCGCCACCGAGGCACCGACAGTACCCAGACCGGCAATTCCAACACGCAACGCTTCAGCCATGCCCGGCGACGCCCCTCAAAAAATCTACTCGAATAAGATGTGCGGCGACTTTAGCGATGCGCTGCGAGCGGCACCACATTGTTCGGCTGCTTGGCGCTGGACGCCAGGAAGCGCTTGATGTTGCGCGCCGCCTGCCGGATCCGGTGCTCGTTCTCGACCAGCGCGATGCGAACATGATCGTCGCCATGCTCGCCAAAGCCGATGCCCGGCGCCACCGCTACGTCGGCGTGCTCGATCAGGAGCTTGGAAAACTCAAGCGAGCCGAGATGCTTAAACGGCTCCGGGATCGGCGCCCAGGCGAACATCGAGGCAGCCGGTGCCGGAATGGTCCAGCCGGCGCGGCTGAAGGCGTCGACCATGACGTCGCGGCGCTTCAAATAGACCTCGCGCACTTCGGCGATGTCGGCGCCGTCACCATTCAGCGCATGCGCCGCCGCCACCTGGATCGGCGTGAAGGCGCCGTAGTCGAGATAGGACTTCACCCGCGTCAACGCCGAGATCAGCCGCTCATTGCCGACGGCAAAGCCCATGCGCCAGCCGGGCATGGAGAAGGTCTTCGACATCGAGGTGAACTCGACGCAGACATCGATGGCGCCCGGCACTTGCAGCACCGAAGGCGGCGGATTGCCGTCGAAATAGATCTCCGAATAGGCAAGGTCCGACAGGATGATGATGTCGTTCTTCTTGGCGAAGGCGACCACGTCCTTGTAGAAATCGAGCGAGGCGACCAGCGCCGTCGGGTTCGACGGATAGTTGAGGATCAATGCCAGTGGCTTCGGGATCGAATGACGGACACCGCGCTCGAGCGCCGGGATGAAGCCGTCATCCGGCTCGACCTGCAGCGAACGGATGACGCCGCCCGACATGATGAAGCCGAAAGCATGGATCGGATAGGTCGGGTTGGGGCACAGGATCACGTCGCCCGGCGCGGTGATCGCCTGCGCCATGTTGGCGAAGCCTTCCTTCGAACCGAGCGTCGCCACCACCTGCGTGTCGGGATTGAGCTTCACGCCGAAACGGCGCTGATAATAGGCGGCCTGGGCGCGGCGCAGACCTGGGATGCCGCGCGAGGAGGAATAGCGATGCGTGCGCGGATCGCGCACCACTTCGCACAATTTGTCGACGATCGCCTTCGGAGTCGGCAGGTCGGGATTGCCCATGCCAAGGTCGATAATGTCAGCGCCGCGCGAACGGGCGCTGGCCTTCAGCCGGTTGACCTGCTCGAACACGTAGGGCGGAAGCCGGCGGACCTTGTGAAATTCTTCCATGTCAGTTCCAGACGATTTAAGATTGGCTTCAGCACAGTTGGCTTGGCTAGGCGCCCTTGGCAAAGACCGCTTTCGGCGCGCGATATAGCCTTATTTGCAGGTAGGGTCGAGGGCGGGATCGCATTTGGCTTCGATCTGCTTCAGCGTGTCCTTGCCATGGTTCTTCGCCAGCGAATTCAGCGCCGCCGGGCTGGTGGACGGGGCACCGCCGCCGCCCTTGGCCACTTGCCCCTGCTGTTCGCCCTTCAACTGGGCAAGCTTGGCCTGCGTCTCCTCAGGGGTGAGTTGCTTTGCCGCCACCTGCGGTGGGATGTTGAGATTGGGATAAGAGCCGGTGTCCTGCGCGCCCTGGGTCAGGCCGACATTCATCCCGTTGCCGGTGTTGGCGCTCGTGCAGCCACTTGCCGCCAGCAGCCCTGGCGCCAGACAGGCGATTGCAACCGCGATGCGGCAAAAGCGGCCTGCCCCCGAAAAAATGGTCTCGCCGGTGTTAATCGTCATATTGTTTTCCTGGCAGCCGGGGTACAGCGCATTGGACCCGGTCAGATGTCCCATGATAATATGTCAAGAAAACGCCTCGGGAGGAACCCCGCGAGCCATGTCCAAAACACCTGATTCGAGCAAAGCGGAAGATGATCAATCTTCGACCGTCGAGCAATATCTGGTGAAAGACCCGGAACGCTTCGCGTTGAACATGGCGCGTATGGTCGAACAGGCCGGCAAAGCCGCCTCCGCCTGGGCCGAGCCGCGCGAAAAGAGCGAGGTGCGCGATCATGTCGCCGAACCCGTGGTCGACATGGTAAAAACCTTTTCCAAGCTCAGCGAATATTGGCTGGCCGACCCGCAACGCGCGCTGGAAGCGCAGACGCGACTGTTCGCCGGCTACATGACGGTCTGGGGCAACGCCATCCAGAAGGTTAGCCCGAATGCCGAGGCGCCCGAAGATGCGGTCAAGCCCGAGCGCGGCGACAAGCGTTTTCAAGACCCCGAATGGGGTCGCAACGCTTTCTTCGATTTCCTCAAACAGGCCTATCTCGTCACCTCGCGCTGGGCGGCCGACCTGGTCGAGCACGCCGAAGGCCTCGACGATCACACCCGCCATAAGGCCAGCTTCTACGTCAAGCAGGTGTCCAATGCCATCTCGCCGTCGAACTTCATCCTGACCAATCCGGAGCTGTTTCGAGAAACCGTCGCCTCGAATGGAGAAAACCTGGTGCGCGGCATGAAGATGCTGGCCGAAGACATCGCCGCCGGCAAGGGCGACCTGAAGCTGAGACAAGCTGACTATTCGCCCTTCGAGATCGGCAAGAACGTCGCGACATCTCCCGGCAAGGTGGTCGGCCGCAGCGATGTCGCCGAAATCATCCAGTACGATCCGACGACGGAGACGGTGCTCAAGCGCCCGCTGCTGATCTGCCCGCCCTGGATCAACAAGTTCTACATCCTCGATCTCAACCCGCAAAAGTCCTTCATCCGCTGGGCGATCGAGCAAGGCCATACCGTGTTCGTCATCTCCTGGATCAATCCCGACGAGCGGCACGGCGCCAAGGGCTGGGAAGCTTACATACGGGAGGGCCTGCAATACGGCCTCGACACGATCGAGAAGGCGACCGGCGAGAAAGAGGTCAACGCCATCGGCTATTGCGTCGGCGGCACGCTGCTGGCGGCCGCACTCGCACTGCTGGCACAGGAAGGCGACAACCGCATCAAATCGGCGACCTTCTTCACCACGCAGGTCGACTTCACCCATGCCGGCGACCTGAAAGTCTTCGTCGACGAGGACCAGGTGGCAGCGGTCGAGAAATCGATGAACGAAAAGGGCTACCTCGACGGCACCAAGATGGCGACCGCCTTCAACATGCTGCGCTCGGGCGACCTGATCTGGCCTTATTTCATCAACAATTACATGCGCGGCAAGGATCCCCTTCCCTTCGACCTGCTCTACTGGAACGCCGATTCCACCCGCATGGCGGCCGCCAACCACTCCTTCTACCTGCGCAACTGTTATCTCGAGAACAATCTGACGCGTGGCGTGATGGAACTCGCCGGCCGCACTTTGTCGCTGGCCGACGTCACCATCCCGGTTTACAACCTGGCGTCGAAGGAAGATCACATCGCGCCGGCCCTTTCCGTGTTTCTCGGCTCGCAATATTTCGGCGGCGACGTCGAGTTTGTGATGGCTGGTTCCGGCCACATTGCCGGTGTCGTCAACCCGCCGGCAGCCAAGAAATACCAGTACTGGACCGGCGGCAAACCGACAGGCGATTTTGACCAGTGGCTCGCCTCCGCGGTGGAGCATCCCGGCTCCTGGTGGACGCACTGGCAGCACTGGATCGAAACCCAGGACGACACCCTCGTTCCGGCCCGCAAACCGGGCAAGCATATGAAAACCCTGGGTGATGCCCCCGGCACCTATGTGAAGGTCCGCGTGTAACGGCCGGCACCTTTTGCAGGTGCCTGTGTGTAACGGAATGTAATGTCTGGTGAGTTGACGGGCCGGCAAAACGGGGCGAAATGGTGTCGTCAACCTTCAAGAAGCCTCAATTGGCCTCCAACGAGCAAATAATTCAGAGGCTTGCAGAATTGACACAAGTCTCGTTTCCGGTTTGGGAACACAAGGTTATTGGATGTGAACGTTTCGACGCCGCACCAATAGCAGGCCGACCGGACACCGAGGGGGAATTTAGTTTTGAAATCAGTAGGATCGCGTCTCGCGGGGAGAGAAGGTCGCACTATAGCGGCAGCGCTTTTCTCCGTGCTTCTGGCGTCCTGCACCTCCGCCAGCGACCCCACAATGTCCGTCGGCATGCCTGGCTACAACGCGACCGCTTCTGACATCGCCGCGGCTTCCGGCGCCAGCCCTGCGGCGCCGGGCGATTCGACCGTGCAGGTCACATCCACCGGGCCGCAGATGATGATGACGGCAGCGGGCGATGCGACACTGCCCGAGCAGGTCGCCTATGTGCCGGTGGCCAAGCCCGGCACCGGCTTCCCGGTCAATGTTCCCGCCGGCTCCGAAACCATTGTCGGCCAGACGCCGCAGTCGCTGCAGCAGTCAGCACAGACCGCGGCCGCAACGGACGCCGTGGCGCAGAAGATCGCCGCCGCCGATGCCGGCGTGACCGCGCCGAAACCGACTGCCGCGGCACCCGCGCCCGGCGAGGTCTACGTGACCGCCGCGCCCCAGCAGATCGACACGCCGAAGAAGGGCTTCCTGGCCTCACTGTTCAGCACCACGCCAACCTCGGCGGCACCTGCTCCGCTGGTCAACTCGCGCTCGGGCGAACAGCCTGCGGTTGCTGCCCAGAAGGCCGCCCCGGCAAAGCCGATCATCACGTTGGCCTCAGCCAGTTCGGCCGACAAGCCCTTGCAGCTTGCCTCGCTTGGCAACGAGAGCAACCACATCACCGGCAGCGATGCCTTGCCCGGCGTGCGCCAGACGGCGCTGTTCGAGATCAAGCGCAAATCCGGCCTCGACGACGAAAGCGACGTCGACCTGAACGAGGACGAGGGTTCGGGCGGCGCCTATCAGGTGGCTTCCGCCGCCGGCCTCGCCCGGCTGGCGCCCAACGGCCTGTTGAAGCAAAACGAGAGCGTCGACGTCGCCTGCCTGAAGCCGTCGCTGGTGCGTGTGCTGAAGACCATCGAAGGCCATTACGGCCGCAAGATGATGGTCACATCAGGCTACCGCGACCCGGCCCGCAACCGGCGCGCCAACGGCGCCAAGAATTCGCTGCACATGTATTGCGCCGCCGCCGACATCCAGGTTCCCGGCGTCTCCAAATGGGAACTGGCGAGCTACATCCGAACCATGCCCGGCCGCGGTGGCGTCGGCACCTACTGCCATACCGAATCCGTTCACGTCGACGTCGGCCCCGAGCGCGACTGGAATTGGCGCTGCCGCCGGCGGGGGTAGCATCCCCATTCGGCAAACGGGCCGAGGGGCTGTTAGCAGCCCGCCGTTTTTTCCGATTACCTATCAGCGACGTTCGAGATTAGCCGAGGCACCCGCGACTTCGTCATCCTATGGCGAAGCAAGGAGCGCAGCGACGCAGCGCAGACGCGAGGATGACGACTGCGCGGCGCATTCGTCCAAAGATGTGCAACGACGCGAGGCCAGAAAACCTGCGCTTGCTCACCAAACTGGCCGTTTTCGCCCCTGTTGAAAAAAGTTTCCGCATCTGGCGGCTGATGGGTTGCCGGTTGGCAACAACGCAATTATAAGCCGCTTCGTCTGAGCGCGCCCATCGTCTAGCGGTTAGGACACCGCCCTTTCACGGCGGTAACAGGGGTTCGATTCCCCTTGGGCGTACCAGATCTTTCAGGAAAACAATAAGCCTCGCGGCAGCCGCCGAACTAGCAGCGGCTGGAACGGTGGCGCGGCGAATCGGTTGAAACGGCGAACAGCGGCTGCCGTGCCGAGGTTTCCCTCGGCGCCTGCTCGCCGCAATCTCCGGCCACTCACCCTTGGTCGTGCGCTACCTGCGGCCAGCGCTGTAACGCCGCGTGGCCACCCTCGGTCAGCGCGTAGACGCCGCGCTCGGCCCTGGCGAACCAGCCATAGACATTGTCCAAGAGGATGCTGGCCGCGCGCGGCGAAATCGCTTTCAGATCGCGGGGGCGTTTCGGCCCGTCGGTCATGGCTGCGGCGCAGGCCAGCGCATCCTGCCGGTAGGCGGTCATGATCGGCGCGCGCGAACCGCCGCCAACCACCGGATCGCCGCGCCGGCGCCGGTGTTCCTCCATCAGCCGCGAGCGCCGCTTTGGATCGCGACGCGGCGGCAAAGCGGCCGGGCTGAGCAGCAATTCGACCTCCCCCTTGCCGCTGACAGCCAGAAGCCCGAAGCCGAGCCGCCGGCACAGCGCGCGAAAACGGCGGTCGTGCTCGCGGCCTTTGCCACGCGCCGACATGCGCGCGGCCAGCCACACTTCGTCGCATGCCGCGGCGCGATCGACACCTTGCAGCACCAGTTCGAGGTTGAACTGCAATTTCAGTTCGCAGATGACCAGCACAGGCGGCTCGCCGTCGCGCACCGCCACGATATCGCAGTGCCCGACTTCGCCCTTGACCGTGAATTCCAGGCTCTCGAGAAACCGCTTCACCGGGATGTAGAGAGACGTTTCCTGCATCGCGCAGGCATAGCCGATTCGGATCGGGTCGGCACAGGGATCGCCGAGAGGCCGACGCCTTGCGGTAAGCCGCGTCGATCCCACCATCTGCAAAAGCCATCCGTCAGGCAGGTTCTCCGACGTGATGGTCCCGCCATAGCGCTCGACGATTTCCTTGGCGATGACCGACGTCGCCAGGGCCGAGCGCGACCAGTATTTCATCGCCTGTCTCGCGTTCAACAAGGCGCTCGCCGTGGCTGGGACGGCACGATCGACAGCGCAAGGCCCGAGATCGTCGACGCCAAGACCGGTCCACGGTTAGCCACAGTGAGCGCGTGTCGGTGCTCTGTTCGAAGCTAGAGGCGGGTGCGCGTCCGGCGCTGCCCCGGTGCGGCATCGTCCGCCTTGAAATGCATCTCGTCCTGGACCGCGGCAAAAAACCGGCGGACATCGTTGGCCGCCGAAGCCGCATCGCTGCCGGCTGCGACCGCCTTGTCGAGGAGTTCGCGCGCCGTGGCCTTCCAGAACGACGTGGCCGTGTCGCCGTGCAGTCTGCCCAGCCTTGCGGCGACCTCGCGCACCAGCACGGTCTGCCGGTCTAGCGGGAAGGCACGCACATTGGCTGAGGACATATTCTGCACCATGAGACCGACGCAACGAATCAGACGCTGCTCCATGGCCTCATGCCTAGCTGTGAAGTGGGAAACGGAACCTTAACGCCGCGGAGTCCCGCGCCGATTGGAGCGAGTCGGTTGGCCTGCCTCGAGGCCAAGCAGAACTCTAGACCCTCAGGCCCCTCGCCTCGCCGGCGCGCTTGGCCGTAACCATCATATCCCTGGCCAGCAGGCCACTGACCCGGCAAAACGCCATGAAGGCGCGCCAGGCGTCTTCTGTCCTGACTACATCCACCGTGGCCCCGAAGCAGGCATTGAACGCCGCTTCATAGACCTTGCCCTGTCGCTTCTTTGGCCAGTCATGCAGGATATCCAGCGCCTGTTCGACGCTGTATATTTCCTCTACCGGCAGCCCGGGCGCGGGCGCGATGCGCACCGGCACCTCGAATTGCAATCTGTCCATTCTATATCTCCCGAACTGGCGTCGACCACAGCAACGCCGTTCGTCGTCAAAAGTTGCTTTGGCTGCTTTTGCGCGAAAATGTGTCGTCAGTGCGATCTCGGCATTCGGAGGAGATGGCGCACCTGGATGTCATCTGAGCGGCCGCGCAAGCCAGGAATATCGCCAGTATCAGTCCATTGCCGGCAGTTCTTCCTTGAACCTTGCGGCTTGCAGTGCCAAATCTGGGGAAATTTTCTAACGGGCTGATATGCGCCGCCCGCTTACAGGCAAACGGACACTATGGTCACCTATCTCGACGCCGCCACGGCACCCCTCAGGAACACCGGCCAGATCCGCCTCTACGGCGAAGAAGGATTTGCCGGCATGCGCAAGGCCTGCGATCTCACCGCGCGCTGCCTTGATGAACTGGTGCCGATGGTCCAGCCGGGTGTCACCACCGAGACCATCGACCGTTTCGTCTTCGAATTCGGCATGGACCAAGGCGCGCTACCGGCGACGCTCAACTACCGCGGCTACACCAAATCGTCCTGCACCTCGATCAACCACGTCGTCTGCCACGGCATTCCAGACAACAAGCCGTTGAAGGATGGCGACATCGTCAACATCGACGTCACCTACATCCTCGACGGCTGGCACGGCGATTCCTCGCGCATGTATCCCGTCGGCACCATCAAGCGCGCCGCCGAACGCCTGCTTGAAGTCACTCATGAGTGCCTGATGCGCGGAATCGCGGCGGTCCGGCCCGGCGCCCGCACCGGCGCCATCGGCGCCGCCATCCAGACCTATGCCGAGGCAGAGCGCTGCTCGGTGGTGCGCGATTTCTGCGGCCACGGCGTTGGCCAGCTGTTCCACGACGCACCCAACATCCTGCACTATGGCACCGCCTCGGAAGGCGTCGAGATGCGGCCGGGCATGATCTTCACCATCGAGCCCATGATCAATCTTGGCCGGCCGCATGTGAAAGTGCTGTCGGACGGCTGGACGGCGGTGACGCGCGACCGCTCGCTGTCGGCGCAGTACGAACACACGATCGGCGTCACCGAAACTGGCTGCGAGATTTTCACCCTGTCGCCAAACAAGCTCGACCGCCCCGGCCTGCCGCCGGTCAGCTGAAAACAAGATCGCCTCAAGCCGCGGCTTTGAGGCGCCGTCGCCGAAAAAACTCGACCGCGCGCTGCTTACCGCTCTAATCTGCCGTCGAAGCCTTCGGGGAGTGTGGGGGGTCGATGGGGAACAGCGGTGACGACGAACGGGGGTTCTTCTCCGAGCGGTGGCTTGAACCACCGGCGAAGGACAAGGCACCAAGAGACAAATCGACGGACAAGCCACACTATCACGGCCATCGCGACCGCTTGCGCGAGCGCTTCGTTGCCGGCGGCGCGGACGCCCTGCCCGACTACGAACTTCTCGAACTGCTGCTGTTTCGCCTGATCCCGCGCGTCGACACCAAGCCGATCGCCAAGGCGCTTTTGGCGCGCTTCGGCACTTTTGGCGAAGTGCTTGGCGCACCGGTGGCGCTGCTGCAGGAGGTGAAGGGCATCGGCCCCGCCGTGGCGGTCGACCTGAAGGTGATTGCCGCTGCCGCGCAGCGCATGGCGCGGACCGAGGTTCGCGACCGCGAGGTGCTGTCCAACTGGACGCAGCTTCTTGCGTACTGCCGCTCGGCGATGGCGTTCGAGAACCGCGAACATTTCCGCATCCTGTTCCTCGACAAGAAGAACGTGCTGATCGCCGACGAGGTACAGCAGGTCGGCACCGTGGACCACACGCCGGTCTATCCGCGCGAAGTGATCAAGCGCGCGCTGGAACTGTCGGCCAGCGCCGTCATCCTGGTGCATAACCACCCTTCCGGCGATCCGACACCATCGCGTGCGGACATCGAAATGACCAAGCAGATCATCGACAGCGCCAAGCCGCTCGGCATCGCCGTCCACGACCACATCATCATCGGCAAGAAAGGCAATGCCTCGATGAAGGGCCTGCTGCTGATCTGAGCCCGACGCTCGCCGGCGCCGTCAACCCAAACGCCACCGCTCGCGAGCCAATCAGCAACATTCCGGCTTGGCTCAAACGCCCACGCTTGCGGTGTAGAAGTGATATTGCGACGGAAGCGCCCGCTTCGGCGACAATGTCGTAGACTCGCGAATACGAAGCAGCCAGTTCCCGTCAGCCATTGCAGGAGATCTATTCAATGACGCTCGAATGCATAAATCCAAATGATCTGCCGATTCCGGAAATGTACTCCCAGGTCGTCGTTGCGACAGGAAGCAAGCTGGTGTTCGTCTCGGGCCAGCAGCCAGAAGACATACACGGCAAGCTCGTTGGCCATGGTGATTTCGCAGTCCAGGCGCCTGGCGTTCGGGAATCTTGGCCGTGCGCTTGCTGCCGCCGGCGCTCGGCCCGAGCAAGTCTGCAAGATCACGATCTACATCGTCGATTACAAACGCGACGAACACGTGCCGATCATCGAAGCGGCCCAGATCGAGCTGTTCGGCGATCACAAGCCGGCAAACGTAGTGGTCGGGATAGCGGTGATGTCTCCCGGCTACCTGATAGAGATCGATGCGATCGCGGTCATCGACCCGTAGGCCAAGCGAGGACGCGTCAAGTCGCCCAAACCAAATCCCGGAACTCGCTGCGAGATTGCCACGACCTTGATCTCTCCATCCATCCACGATCACATCGTCATCGGCAGGAATTGCGATGTCTCGATGAAGAGCCTGCTGCTCACCTGATCAACGTCGGAAACAGGAAACACGCAATGCCCCAGCCCGGCGACGAACCATGGCCGTTCGACAAGCCACGCGCAGCCCTCCTGGTCATCGACATGCAAAGCGACTTCGTCGATGAGGGCGCCGTCATGGAAGTGGCCATGGCCCGCCATCGCATTCCGGCGATGCGGCAGGTGGTCGAGCTTTGCCGCGCGCAAGGCGTCCCGGTGATCTACACCCAGCATGTGCTCAGCGACCATTTCGATATCTCGCCGCTGGAACCAGCTATCAGCCGAAGCTGAAAACCAAAGGCATGCGGGAAGGCAGCGCCGGCGCCGAAATCGTCGCCGCGCTTGCGCCCTTGCCTGGGGATGTCGTCATCAAAAAGCACCGCTACGATGCCTTCCACAACACGCAGCTCGAGACCGTGTTGCGCAACATCCGTGGCGCAGGCCGGGTCGACACGGTGATCATCATCGGCACCGTGACCAGCGTCTGCTGCGAATCCACCGCGCGGAGCGCCTTCATGCGCGACTACAAGGTGGCTTTCATCAGCGACGCCAATGGCGGACTGGACGAGGCATCGCACAATGCAACCCTCGACATCATAGGCAAGGTGTTCGGGCGCGTGATGACGGTTGCCGAGCTTGGGAACCTCTTGCGGAGCTGAGCCCGCGCGTCAGCTGGCGTGCGTCTCAAGCTCCGGCGCCGAGTCTGCCCTCAAGAAGGTCGCGCCGCTGCTGCAATTCGCCGGAGACGAATTTGGTGAAGGCGTGGACGCGCGCCGTGCGGCGCAAATCGTCGTGCACCAGCACCCATAGCGCCGAGCCGATCTCCTCGATCAGCCCTCCGACCCTTACAAGCCCGGGCAGGCTGTCGCCGAGATAACAGGGCAGCGCCGCAACCCCGATTCCGGCGCCCGCCGCATGCGACATCGTCACCAGGGAATCGGCGCGCATGGCGATCTCGACATCGGGCAGCGACGACCGCATCCAGCGGGCGACGCCGGTGTTGGCCAGGCTGTCGTCGGGCGCGATCCAGCGCAGCGCACCCAGTCTCGGCTCCGGGGGTAGCTTTTCGGCGTAGGAACGTGTCGCGTAGGCGGCGAAGGCGACGCCCGAAATGCGCCGGCCCACCAGGATTTCCTGCGGTTGCGACACCGGCCTGATCGCCACGTCTGCATCCCTTTGCGTCAGGTTGGCGATGGAATTCTGCGTCATCGCCTCGACCCGTATGCCGGGATGGAGCTTATGAAACGCCGCCAGGATCGGCGGCAGCACCGACGCCATCAGCGTGTCGGTGGTGGTGACCCGCAACCTGCCTTCGAACCTGAGATCCTGCCCCGACAGTTTGCGCGCCAGTTCATTGACCGTCTCGGCCATTGTGCGTGCCGCGCCCAGCAGTTCCTCGCCGCCCGGGGTGAGGGCATAACCAGTCGGCAACCGATCGAAAAGGCGGATACCCAGCCGCGCCTCGAAGGCGTTGACGCGCCGCAGCACAGTCGTGTGGTTCACGCCCAGGATCCGAGCCGCCGCCGCCAGCGAAGCGCCATCGGCGACGGCCAGCACCATGCGCAGATCTTCCCAGTCGATATCGCGTGAGCTGTGCATTCTTGCAGAAAGATAAGAGAAAACGTTGCGCTCTGCGAGTCAAAATCACGCTTCACTGTGCAAAAACGCAGAGCAAGCGGGCGAATCGGCATGTCGATCTGCGCATGCGCGCACGCCATATGGAGTCCGACGACGAAAGAACGGTCGCGGAGAAGAGCCATGACGCCGATAGAACTCTACACCTGCCAGACACCCAACGGGCACAAGGCCTCGATCATGCTGGAAGAGGTCGGCCTGCCCTACTCGGTCCGCTTGGTCGACATCGAAAAGGGCGACCAGACCAAGCCTGATTTCCTGGCGCTCAATCCCAACAACAAGATCCCGGTGATCGTCGACCGGGACGCCCGCCGCACGGTCTTCGAATCCGGCGCCATCCTGCACTACCTGGCGCGACGGTCGGGCAAGCTTCAGCCGGTGGGCGCGCAGGAAGCGGACGATACGCTGACCTGGACCTTGTTCCAGGCGGCCCATGTCGGCCCGACGCTTGGCCAATTGTGGAATTACAAAGTCTTCGCGCCGGAAAAAATCCCTTACGTGATCGAGCGTTTTGAGCGCGAAACCGGACGTGTCTTCCGCGTTCTCGATAGCCGGCTAAAGCACCATGAGCACATTGTCGGCAAAAGCTACGGCATCGCCGATGTGATGACATGGCCATGGATCAACGCGGCCGTCACCAGGCTCGGCCTCAGCCTCGATGACGCGCCAGACCTGGCGCGTTGGTATGCCGCCATAGGCCGACGCTCCGCAGTTGTCAGAGGCATTGCCGTTCCCGCCCTGCCCGAAGCATCGGCTGCCGCTTAGATCATGATGAGATTTGGTTGAAATCTCATCATGACCTAACCCTTTGTTGGAGCATGATCTTTTCCAAAACCCGGCACCCACTTTTTGGGATCATGCCCTAGCCGCCGCACCCCGCATTCAAGGAAAACGATCGTGGAAATCCTCTTCATCCCTCTGGCGCTTGTCGCCGGTGGCCTGCTCGCAGTGCAGGCTGGCGCCAACGCCCAACTTTCAAAGGCGGTCGGCTCTCCCTTTGCCGCGACCACGCTTCAGCTCGCGGTCGGCGCCATCGTGCTGTTGTCGATCACGGCCCTCACCGGAACGACACCGGCTCTGCTTGCCGTTCGGCAAGCCGAATGGTGGCATGCGATCGGCGGCATTGCTTCGGCCTTCTACGTTGTTTCGACCATTCTTCTGTTCCCTCGCCTTGGCGCCGTCGTGTCCGTCGGGCTCTTCATCGCTGGGCAGATGCTTGCATCCTTCGCCCTCGACACGTTCGGCTGGCTCGGGATCCCCGACGCCGGACTGCGAGCCGGGCCTGCCTTCGGCATGCTCGTCTTGCTTGCCGGGGCTGCCCTCATCGTTCTGGGACAGAAGGGCGCGGCCGACAATACCGCATCCTCAAGACCAGGGTGGATCGGACTGGCGCTGCTGGCAGGCGCCGTGCTTCCGGTGCAAGGCGCTGTAAACGCCTTGCTTCGGCACGACCTTGGCGGCGCGCCGTTTGCGGTCGGCACCATCTCGTTCCTGGTGGCGATGCTGGCCATGGCCGCGGTGCTTCTGATCGCGCTTGCCCTGACGAAGACGCCCCGCCCTCGCCTCGCCGGCCTGTCGTCGATGCCCTGGTGGGGCTGGCTCGGAGGTTTTGCCGGCGCCACCTATGTCACGACCGTGTTCACCGCCATCCCCGTCATCGGAGCGGCAGCTGCCGTCAGCCTGACGGTGGCCGGCCAGCAGGTCGCCGGCATCTTCGTCGACACCTTCGGCTGGTTCCGCCTGCCGCAGCGGCTTGTCTCCGGCATGCGGCTCGCCGGCGTCGTGCTGCTTTTGGCCGGCTGCATCATCATCAAGGCGCTTTGATCCCGCTGGAACAAGGCAAGCCGAATCAAACCAGTCCCTGCCCTCCCTGATTTGGGGGTCAGGTGTCGCTCCGGCGTCACCAACGAAGCAAGGTCCGGGCGCCGCAGAAGCAATTTTTCGCTCCTTCCACAACCGGCTCTAGAATTTCGATCGCAAATCACGCATGATGCACTTGGTATTTTCCCGGGACGGCTTCGCGCCCCCTGAAATACCGGGAGGAACGGGACATGCCCATAGTGGTTGTACTCGTTTTGATCGTCGTGGGCTCGGTGTTGTTCCACTTCCTGAGCCCATGGTGGTGGACTCCGATTGCCTCGAATTGGGACTATATCGACAACACCATCATCATCACCTTTTGGATTACCGGCGTCGTCTTCGCCGCAGTCGTCCTATTCATGGCCTATTGCGTTTTCCGCTTCCGTCACCGCGAAGGCAACCAGGCGGCCTACGAACCGGAGAACAAGCGGCTCGAATGGTGGCTGACGATCGTCACCGGAGTGGGTGTTACCGCCATGCTGGTTCCCGGCCTGTTTGTCTGGAGCCGGTTCGTCAACGTTCCAAGCGACGCAACCGTGGTCGAAGTCGTCGGCCAGCAATGGCAGTGGAGCTTCCGCTTGCCCGGCAAGGACGGCAAACTCGGCACATCCGACACCCGCGACGTCACCGCTGAAAATCCGCTGGGCGTGATCGCCAAGGATCCCAGCGGCCAGGACGACGTCGTGGTCGAAGCGGCCGACCTGCATCTGCCGGTCGGCAAGCCGGTCAAGATGCTGCTGCGCTCGATCGATGTGTTGCACGATTTCTACGTTCCGGAATTCCGCGCCAAGATGGACATGATACCGGGCTCGGTCACCTATTTCTGGTTCACCCCCACCAAGACCGGGACCTTCCAGGTTCTGTGCGCCGAACTGTGCGGCCAGGGGCACCCGATGATGCATGGCATCGTCATGGTCGATACCGAGCAGGACTATGTGGCCTGGCTCGACCAGCAGCAGACGTTCGCGCAGTTGTCGGCGCCGCAGCAGACGGGCTCGGTGGAACAGGCGCCGGGCAACGCGACGGCGTCAGCTCTAGAAGTTGCGGCAAAACTCGAAACTGTCGGGTCCCGCTGAAGGGCACGGAGGTGCTCCGCCTATGGTCGATATCACGCCTGCAGATGCCGTCCCGCCCGCCGAAGTCGCGGAAATGGAGCTTTACCATCCGCACAGCTGGTGGACGAAGTATGTCTTCTCGCAGGACGCCAAGGTCATCGCCATCCAGTATTCGGCGACCGCAACGGCCATCGGCCTGGTCGCGCTGGTGCTGTCCTGGCTGATGCGGCTGCAGCTCGGCTTCCCCGGCACGTTCGATTTCATCACCCCCGAGGCCTACTACCAGTTCATCACCATGCACGGCATGATCATGGTGATCTACCTGCTCACGGCACTCTTCCTCGGCGGCTTCGGCAACTACCTGATCCCGCTGATGGTCGGCGCCCGCGACATGGTCTTTCCCTATGTCAACATGCTGAGCTACTGGATCTACCTCCTTGCCGTGCTGGTGCTGGTGTCGAGCTTCTTTGCGCCCGGCGGACCGACCGGCGCCGGCTGGACGCTCTATCCGCCGCAAGCCATCATGACCGGCACACCTGGCGGCCAGGAATGGGGCATCATCCTGATGCTCGTCTCGCTGATCCTGTTCATCATCGGCTTCACCATGGGCGGTCTGAACTATGTCGTGACGGTGCTGCAGGCCCGCACGCGCGGCATGACGATGATGCGCCTGCCGCTGACCGTCTGGGGCATCTTCACCGCCACCGTCATGGCGCTGCTCGCCTTTCCGGCGCTGTTCGTCGCCTGCGTGATGATGCTGCTTGACCGCGCGCTTGGAACCTCCTTTTTCATGCCCGCGGTCGTCGAGATGGGGGAACAGCTACAGCACAATGGCGGCAGCCCGATCCTGTTCCAGCATCTGTTCTGGTTCTTCGGCCACCCGGAAGTCTACATCGTGGCGCTGCCGGCCTTCGGCATCGTCTCCGATCTGATCAGCACGCATGCGCGCAAGAACATTTTTGGCTACCGGATGATGGTCTGGGCCATCGTTGGCATCGGCGCGCTGAGCTTCGTGGTCTGGGCGCACCACATGTATGTCAGCGGCATGCACCCCTATTTCGGCTTCTTCTTCGCCACCACGACATTGATCATTGCCATCCCGACAGCGATCAAGGTCTACAATTGGGTGCTGACGCTGTGGCGGGGCGACATCCACCTCACCATACCGATGCTGTTTGCCATGGCTTTCATCGTCACCTTCGTCAATGGCGGGTTGACCGGGCTGTTTCTCGGCAACGTCGTCGTCGACGTCCCGCTGTCGGACACGATGTTCGTCGTCGCTCACTTCCATATGGTCATGGGTGTTGCTCCGATCGTCGTCATCTTCGGCGCGATCTACCACTGGTACCCGAAGGTCACCGGCCGGATGCTGAACGAGACGCTCGGCCGGTTCCATTTCTGGGTCACTTTCCTCGGCGCCTACCTGATCTTCTTTCCCATGCATTACATCGGCCTGATGGGCGTGCCGCGGCGCTATGCCGAACTGACCGACGTGACGGTCATGACGGAGTCGGCGCATCACCTCAACTCGTTCATCAGCATCATGGCGTTCATCGTCGGCTTCGCCCAGATCGTGTTCCTGTTCAATCTTATCTGGAGCATCCGCCATGGGCGCGAGGCCGGTGGCAATCCATGGGGAGCCACGACACTCGAATGGCAAACACCGCAGACGCCACCGGCGCATGGCAATTTCGGCAAGGATCTGCCGATCGTCTATCGATGGGCCTATGACTACAGCGTGCCGGGCGCGAAGGAGGACTTCATTCCGCAAAACATGCCGGGCACGTTCGGCCCCTCCAGGGAGCCGGCATGAGCGTCATCCTGGTCTTCCTGCTCGTGATCGCCGGTTTTGCCGGCTGGTGGCTCTCGCATCAGCGGCTGATGGCGAAACCATGGCTCGAGCAAGGTGTGGCAGGAGATTTTGTCGCCTTCGACCGATCGAGCCTGCCCACCGCCAAGATCGGCCTCGGTGTCTTCCTCGCCGTCGTCGGCTGCCTGTTTGCGCTGTTCACCAGCGCCTACTTCATGCGTATGGCGCTGTCGGACTGGCAGCCGCTGCCCATCCCACGCCTGCTCTGGCTCAACACCGGCATGCTGGTGCTGAGCAGCGTTGCGCTGCAATGCGCCTCGATCGCGGCGCGCAAGCGCCGGATGGACACGGTCAGGCTCGGCCTTGCCGCGGCTGGGCTCACCGCGATCGCCTTCCTCATCGGGCAGCTCATGGCATGGCGGGACCTGACCGCCGATGGCTATTTTCTGGCCTCCAATCCGGCCAACAGTTTTTTCTACCTGATAACCGGGATGCACGGCCTGCATATAGTGGGAGGGCTGGTGGGCCTGGGCAGGACAACCGCCGGCGCCTGGAACGGGGCACGGCCGGAACGGCTTCGCCTCAGCGTCGAATTATGCGCCATGTACTGGCATTTCCTGCTTTTCGTCTGGCTCGCCATCTTCGCTCTTTTAGCCGGCTGGGCCGCGACGTTCATCGATATTTGCCGGCAGTTGCTGACCTAGGAGGTCGAGGAGCATGGCAGAAACGACACTGACGCATACCGGCCAAACGGAGACGCGGCCCGCAGGCTGGCAAGGCATCGCCGCCGATTGGTCCTCGGATCAGCGCGCGTTCAAGAACGTGTCTTGGGGCAAGGCCATGATGTGGATCTTCCTGCTCAGCGACACCTTCATCTTCGGCTGCTTCCTGCTCTCCTACATGACCGCGCGCGTCTCCACACGTGTGCCGTGGCCCAATCCGAGCGAGGTCTTTGCGCTTCGCATCGGCGGTTCGGACATTCCACTGATCCTGATTGCCATCATGACCTTCGTGCTGATATCGAGCAGCGGAACGATGGCCATGGCGGTCAATTTCGGCTATCGCCGCGACCGCCGCAAAACCGCAATCCTCATGCTTCTGACGGCAGCGCTAGGAGCCACCTTCGTCGGCATGCAAGCCTTCGAATGGACCAAGCTGATTACCGAAGGGGTACGGCCGTGGGGCAATCCCTGGGGCGCGGCACAATTCGGCTCGACTTTCTTCATGATCACCGGCTTCCACGGCACGCATGTGACGATCGGGGTGATCTTCCTCATCATCGTGGCGCGAAAGGTCTGGCGTGGAGACTACGACGTCGGTCGTCCCGGCTTCTTCACCAGCCGCAGGGGTCGCTACGAGAACGTCGAAATCATGGGGCTCTACTGGCATTTCGTCGACCTGGTCTGGGTGTTCATTTTCGCATTCTTCTATCTTTGGTGAGAGGCTGACATGGCTGAAGCAACCGCAAACGGCCTCGGGCAACACGCGCTGCACTCTGATCATGCGCATGAAGGGCCATCGACCGGCGTCGCGGAGGTTCATCAGGAACATCCGATCAAGCTCTATCTGGTGGTCTGGGCATGGCTGTTCATCCTCAGCGCCTGCTCCTACATGGTCGATTATCTCGGCATCCACGGCTATCTCAGATGGTCTCTGATCCTGATCTTCATGATCCTCAAGGCCGGGCTGATCGTCGCCGTGTTCATGCACATGGCCTGGGAGCGGCTGGCCCTGACCTATGCGATCATCCTGCCGCCGCTTCTGATATTTGTGTTCGTGGCGATGATGCTCTTCGAAGCGGACTACACGCTTCTCACCCGGTTGTCCTTCTTCGGACCGGGGCCCTGACGCACAGCTTCATCTCCGGTCAAAGACCGGAGATGAAGCTTCCCATCAGCTGATCTGCAGGGTCAGAGGCCGACCCGCGTCGGGGACGATGGCGGCTCCACAACCTTGCGGTAGACATGCCAGGTGGCGTGACCCAGGATCGGCAGCACGACCGCCAGCCCGGCAAACACCGGCAGCGAGCCTATGATCAGGGCGACGGCGACAATCAGTCCCCAGACAGCCATGGGGATCGGGTTCGCCAGCACCGCTCGCACCGATGTGTGGATGGCTTCGTAGGCGCCGACGTCGCGGTCGAGCAGCAATGGGAAGGCGACAACCGTCGTGCACAACACCACCGCGGCGAAGACGAAGCCGATGGCGTGCCCCAGGACAATCAGAGACCAGCCGCGTCCGGTGGCAAATATTTCATTGATGAAGCCCGAAATCGATACAGGCGGAGCCGGGCCGAAGAGATATTCGTAGAACACCTGCGCCGCCAAAAGCCAGGCGATGAAGATTGCAACCAGCATGATCCCGACTGCGGCGATGGCTGGCAGGGCCGGAGAATTCCTGACCTCGAAAGCGTGCGTCCAGGAGGTGTCGAGCCCGGCTTCTCGTCTGCGGCTGATCTCATAGAGGCCGATCGCCGCGAATGGACCTATCAGCGCAAAGCCGGACACCAGCGGAAACAACATCGGCAACGCATTGGCGCCCGAAGTCCAGGCAGCGAGCACCACGCCGACAAGCGGATAGATCAGGCAGAGAAAGACGATGTGCGACGGTTTGACCATAAAATCGTCAACACCGCGCTTGAGCGCATCGAATAGATCGGAAACGCTGATTTTTCGGATTTTGGTGTGTTCCAGCGTTTCGCTGGCGCCTGCAATCACGTGAAAACTTGTCATGCCCGTTCCTCCAGACCAGGTCCGGCAAGGTCGCGGTTTCACGGTGCTGCCGTTCTGCATGACTGGCCACGCGAACCGCGACCTGCACCGCAATCAATATACTCCATTGACTGGAGCTTGTCGCCCGTTCTTACAAAAGGCTCCCGGAAGGCGAGGTTTCCGAACACAGCGTCATGCCGTCACCCTCCGGCTGACATGAACGCGCGTATCGCGATGGTATCGGCAAGCAGCACGGCAAAGATCGCGAAAAGATAGAAGATCGAATAGGCAAACAGCGCCTTGGCCGGCTTCATCTCCTTGTCGAGGACGACCAGGGCGTTCCAGGCATGCCAGATGAAACCCGAGCCCAATGCAGCCGAAACAATCCCATAGACCCCGCTCGTGAATCCGAACGCCCAGGGCAGCACGCCGATCGGTGCCAGGAGCAGTGAATAGGCGAAGATCTGCCTTCTGGTCGAGGCCTGGCCGGCCACGTTCGGCATCATCGGGATGCCGGCAGCGGCATAGTCGCCGGCCTTGAACAGTGCGAGCGCCCAGAAATGCGGCGGCGTCCACAGGAAAATGATCAGGAACAGGATCAGGCTTTCAATGCCGATGGCGCCGGTGGCCGCTGCCCAGCCGATCATCGGAGGAAGCGCACCCGCCGCGCCGCCGATGACGATGTTCTGCGGCGTCGAGCGCTTCAGCCACATCGTATAGATGACGACGTAGAAAAAGATGGTGAAGGCCAGCAGTGACGCGGCAAGCCAGCCCACCAGCACGCCGAGCGTCATGACCGAAAGTGCGGAAAGCACCAGGCCGAAGCCGAGGGCTTCGCCCGCCGTGACGCGGCCCGACGGAACCGGCCGCTTTGACGTGCGCGACATCAGCGCGTCGATGTCGGCGTCGTACCACATGTTGAGCGCGCCGGCCGCTCCCGCTCCAACCGCAATCGCACCTATGGCGATCACGGCGATGACCGGGTTCATCGCGCCGGGCGCCACCATCAGACCGACGAAGGCGGTAAAGACGGCAAGGGCCATGACCCGAGGCTTCAAGAGCGCAAAGAAATCACTGGCCGTCGCTTCCGAGAGGCGGACGCCGGTATCCTTAAGGCTTTCCTTGACCGACATTTGAGACGACCATCGATGGAAACCGGGCAGCCTAGAGCAATTCCAGAAAGAGCGTATGCGGTTTTCCGTCCGGAATTGCGTAAGAACAAAGAGATCGAGCGGATCGCCGTTTCCGTGAGACGGTGAAACGCTCTGGCCGGCCGACGAGCCAGGTTACGGGGAAAATTGCTTCAGATAGGCGATGACGTTGGCGACGTCCTCGTCCTTCTTGAGACCGGGAAACGCCATCTTCGTCCCTTTGACCATTGCCTTGGGGTCGTGAAGATACGTCGTCAGTGTCGGTTCATCCCATTTGACGCCGGATGTGCCGGCCGCGATCATGGCTTCGGAATATTTGAAATCCGGATGCGTGCCGGCCGTCCGGCCGATAACGCCATGCAACGAAGGGCCTATCTTGTTGGTATCTTGGTCTGCGACGTGGCAGACCTTGCATTTGGTGAAGACCTTCTCGCCCGCCGCGGCGTCCTGTGCCCGCGATGGATTGGCGATGAAAGTTGCAACGGAAACGACGGCGAAAAACGCAACCAAGCGCATGGCATTCCTCCCTGATCGTCAAATTTGCCTGAGACGGTCTGCACATGCCGGTAGCACCAGCATGCGCCCTGCACGGCAGAATAGATTCTCCGCTCCTCCCCAGATGGAATTGCGGCACTTGTGTACCACAGAATCTGGCCGGTAGGTAGAACAGGTCGACCGTACAAAGGTTCAGGTGGGCTGCGGTGGCTCAAGGCACATCCGCCACAACGAAAAAGGCCGCCTCGAGGGCGGCCTTTTCTGATCTTGTCGTCAGGCGCTTATTCGGCGTCCTTGGCGGCCTTCTTCTTCGGGGCTGCCTTCTTCTTCGGCTCTTCCGCGTCGTCGGCCTTTTCAGCCTTGTCGGCCTTCTTGGCAGCGGCCTTTTTCGCCGGCTTGGCCTTGGCTGTATCCTCTTCGTCGTCAGCCATCAGCTCTTCCTTGCTGACCTTGACGTCGGTGACCGAGATCTGGCTGAGCAGATGGTCGACGACCTTCTCCTCGAACATCGGCGCGCGCAGCGTGTTCAGAGCTTCCGGATTGCTGCGATAGAACTCGAAGGCTTCCTGCTGCTGGTTGGCCGGGTAGCGGCGCACCTGCTCGAACAGGCCGCGCTGCAGTTCCTCGTCGGAAACGGTGACGCCGGCCTTCTCGCCGATCTCGGCCAAAACCAGGCCGAGACGCACGCGGCGCTCGGCAAGCCGCAGATATTCGGCGCGTGCCTCTTCTTCCGTCGTCTCCTCGTCGGCGAAGGTACGGCCGGCGGCTTCGAGATCGCGGTTGACCTGGGTCCAGATGTTGTTGAACTCGGCATCGACGAGCTTCGACGGCGCCTCGAACGAATAGGCCGCGTCAAGCTGGTCGAGCAGCTGGCGCTTGACCTTCTGGCGGGTCATCGAACCGAACTGGTTCTCGATCTGGCCGCGCACCACGTCGCGCAGGCGCTCCAGCGATTCCAGGCCGAGATTCTTGGCCATCTCGTCGTTGATTTCCAGCGCGCCGGGCTTGGACACTTCCTTGACGGTGACGTCGAAGGTGGCTTCCTTGCCGGCCAGATGCGCTGCCTGGTAGTTTTCCGGGAAAGTGACGGTGACCTGCTTCTCGTCGCCGGCCTTGGCGCCGATCAGTTGGTCCTCGAAGCCCGGAATGAATTCCTTGGACCCCAGAACCAGCGGCTGGTCGGTGCCGGCGCCGCCGGAAAAGGCCTCGCCGTCGATCTTGCCGACATAGTCGATCGAAACGCGGTCGCCTTCGGCGGCCTTGCCGGTCTTCGGCTCGAAGCTTCGCGCCGATTCGGCAACGCGCTGGACCTGTTCGTCGATCTCGCTGTCCGGCACTTCGAATACCTGGCGCGTCACCTTGATGTCGGAGAAATCCTTGATCTCGATCGCCGGGATGACCTCGTAGTTGAGGCGGAATTCGAAGTCGGCGCCGCCGGCCAGGATCTTCTCGGCCTCCTTCTCGTCTTCCGTCATGATCACTTCAGGCTGCATGGCGGCCTTTTCGCCGCGCCCCGTGATGATCGAACGGGTCGAATCGTTGAGGATCTCGTTGACCACTTCGGCCATGAACGACTTGCCGTAGACCTTGCGCAAATGCTGCACAGGCACCTTGCCGGGACGGAAGCCGTTGATGCGGACCTTGTTCCTGGCGTCGGACAGCCGCGCCATCAGCTTGGCTTCCATATCACCGGCCGGCACGGTGATCTTGATCTCGCGCTTGAGACCGGAGTTGAGCGTTTCGGTGACCTGCATCGTAAAACCTTTATCTTCACCAAAGAGGCTGCCACGGCGTCTTGCCGTTCACAGCCTGCCGGTACAATCTTGCCGGGAATGGCTTTTGGCACGGAACCTGGCGATTTGACCGAAATTACGGCTCAAATTCTTCCAAACTGCGTTCCAAGATGTGAATAAGTTCTTGTTTTTCCTACTTCTTATCACATTCTGCAGAAGCGGATCGGCGCGTCCCGTCACATTTGACACGCCTTTTGTCACAGGCGAGGCCAATTTTCAACCATCTTCGCGTTGCAGCGAATGACCGCCCCAACGGCAGACATTTTCGCCCCGACATTGACAGAATGATGGCTACATGGGATTGCCGACAAATGCGGATGTGGCGGAACTGGTAGACGCCCTGGATTTAGGTTCTGTGGGCATATTGTCCCGTAACCGGGCCAAACGGAAAACCCCTTAAAACTCAACACCATAGGGCTCGCCGCGAGGCGGGCCTGAACTTGTCCCGTAAACGCACTGGATACTGTCCCGTAACCGGGCCGTTCCAGTCCCATTAGGCCGTCTGTGCCCGAACCTGTGCCCAACCAAGGAGAAACCGTGCAAAACATGATGGAAGTTCAAGCCGATCTGGAGGCCCGCATGGCGTCTCTCGGCGTCGACCGTTTCAGGCGCAATGCGCTTGAGGCACGAGACGAAGGACAGGCCACCCGGTCCCGGTCCATGCAGCAAGTGCTGGACGTGGTGATCGATCCTACTGCCGCCGCCATCCTGAAGTTCCGTGAGGACGCGGGCTCGGGGAAGGCAGGCCGCCGGCACAGCGCCGTCCGGTTCTTCTCCGGCATGGACGCCAGCGCCCTCGCCTTCATAACCGCCAAGCTGGTCCTCGACAGCTACGCACAGGAGCAGAACCTCACCCGTATCGCGGTGCGTATCGGCTCCACGGTTGAGCTGGAAAAGCGCCTCTCCAAATTCATGGAGGAGAACAAGGGGTACATGAGGACCGTGCAGACCGACCTCGACAAACGCTCGGACCACTTCGAGCATAAGCGCCGGGTCTACATGCACCTCCTCCGGGAGAAGGGCGACGAGTGGGACGGCTGGAGCGACCGGGACCGGCTGCTGGTCGGTCTCAAGCTGATCGAGCTGCTGGCGGCCTCTACGGGACTGTTCGCGGTTGAGACGACGACGACGGCCCGCCGCCGCAGCACCGCCCTCGTACCAACGCGGCGCTTCCTTGATTGGGTCGCCACCTTGGACATGCAGTTCGAGATTATGTCGCCGGAGTTCCTGCCCTGCGTCGTTCCGCCCAAGGACTGGACCGGACTGACCGGCGGCGGATACCACACCACGGCCTTCGCCTACCCGCTGGCCCTCGTGAAGACCCGCGCCAAGGCCCACAAGAAGGCTCTCCAAGGGGCCGACCTGTCGAGGGTCATGGCCTCGGTCAACTCCATCCAGCGCACCGCATGGGCCATCGAGCCTCGCACCCTTGCCGTCCTGAACGAGCTACTCGCGGCGGGGAATGAGATAGCCGGCCTGCCTCCTCTGAATGAGGACCCGCTGCCCACCAAGCCCCTCGACATCGACACCAACGAGGAGGCACGGAAGGTCTGGAAGCGGGAGGCTGTTCAGGTCTACGCCCGCAACCGCTCGATGTTCTCGAAGAAGATGCTGGCGCTCAAGACGCAGGCCATCGCGAAGGAGTTCGCCCAGTACCCGGCGATCTACTTCCCCCATCAGCTCGACTTTCGGGGCCGCGTCTACTCCGTACCCCAGGTCCTCAACCCGCAGGGGTCGGACGTGGCGAAGGGGCTGCTGGTGTTCGCCAAGGGCGAGCCGATCCACACCAACGAGGCGCGGGACTGGTTCCTCGTCCACGGTGCCAACTCCTACGGGGTCGACAAGGTGGACTTTGACGAGCGCATCGCGTGGACCAAGGAGAACCTCCAGAACATCCTTCAGGCCGCCAAGGACCCGCTCGACTACCTCTGGTGGACCGAAGCGGACAGCCCCTTCGTGTTCCTGACGTGGTGCTTCGAGTTCGCCCAGTTCTACGCGGACCCGGTGAACTTCAAGTCGCGGGTCCCCATCGCGATGGACGGCTCCTGCAACGGGCTCCAGCACTACTCGGCCATGCTCCGCGATCCTGTCGGGGGCAAGGCTGTCAATCTGGTGCCCAGCGACAAGCCGCAGGACATTTACGCCGAGGTGGCGAAGGTGGTGAACGACGGTCTCTACCACTCAGCCATGATGGAGCACCACCCGCAGTGGGATTGGGTCTCCATGACGGACGAGGACCGGAAGGAAATCAACCTCGCCAACACTTGGGGAGCCTTCGGGATCGACCGGAGCATCACCAAGCGCCCCGTCATGGTCCTGCCCTACGGCGGCACCCTGTCGTCCTGCCAGAAGTACGTCTTGGAGGCCACCTCTAAGAAGCTCGCGGCTGGCGTTCGGGACCCCTTCGGGGACACCCTGTTCGCCTCCTGCAACTGGCTGGGGTCTCGCGTATGGTCCGCCATCGGCGAGGTCGTGGTGGCCGCAAGGTTGGCCATGGGCTGGCTACAGGACGTGACACGGCGCATCTCGGCAGAAGGTCCGATCCAGTGGACCACCCCGAGCGGCTTCGTGGTTGTGCAAGCGTACCCGGAACTGAAGTCGCATCAGATACGGACAACCCTGCTCGGCAATACCTTCAAGCCACAGATCACCGACGAGGTGCCAGACACCATCGATCGGCGACGGCAGGCCAACGGCATCGCGCCGAACTTCGTCCACGCCCTTGACGCCTCCGCACTGACCCTCACGGTCAATCTGGCGGCTGAACGGGGCTTGACCAAGTTCGCGATGATCCACGACAGCTACGGGACCACGGCGGCCAAGACACCAGCCCTCGCAAAGGCTCTCCGGGAAAGCTTCGTCAATATGTACTCTGGCGAGAACGTCCTTGAGGTCTTCGCCCGAGAAGTCGTGCCCGAACACCTGAAGCAGGACACCCCTGCTGTGCCTATGGTTGGTGGACTTGATTTGTCCGAGACCCTCAACAGCCGCTACTTCTTCGCCTAATTTGTCCCGGTAACGGGCCATTTAGGGCCTAACCTAGGATCATGTTTCCGAACGCATTGGAGTTATCATGCAGAAACCCAACATCGTCATCCGCTACGGCGCTTCCAACGACGACATCACAGTCGACGGCCACACCTTTGTCCGGCACCAACTGACCGGCAAGGAGAAGCACTTCCTCCGCAACGTCGTCATCGACAGCCTCGTCAAGTGCGGCTTCGTCCGGAGGGCCAAATAATGATCGACATGGACCGCATCAACAACGTCGACGCAGCCTCGGTCGCGGCCACCACGCTCCAGATCATTGATCGGGTGCAGGACGACCGCAAGGAGATGCAAGTCGTGGCTCTCGCCGCCGCCTTCTCCGTCTTCTGTCGCCGGCACCGCGTCGATCCCTCGGAGGTCTTCCGCGCCGCTTCCAACGTCCTCGCCTCGAAGTTCCGGGAGAACCCGGCGTTCGTCGCCCTCGACCTGTACGTGGAGAATGAACTGTGAGCCACACCGCACCGAAGCCCCCGATCTTCGAGATGGTCGCGCTGGGAGCCCTCACGCTCCTGGCCGCCCTCACGCTCTGCAGGCCCTGTCACGCCTCGGAACTGCCGCCCAAGATCGGCGACACCAGCCTCGTCTGGGTCGAAGACAACGGCGGCGGGATCGTGGACGACTTCGTGGCCCTGCGGAACCTCTGGGAGCGGGATCACACCAAGGTGGTCATTGCCGGCGAATGCTCGTCGGCCTGCACCCTCTACACCGCGCTGCCCACCATGTGCGTGAAGGAAGACGCTACGCTGAACTTCCACGCGCCGTTCATCCTGCTCGCCGATCACACCCAAGCCTACGATGACAACTACACGGCTTGGTTCACCCGGCAGTACCCCAAGGCCATTCAGGAATGGATCGCGGATCGCGGCGGGCTGACCCACGAGTGGCTGACACTCAAGGGTTCCCAGCTCAAGCGCCTTCTCCGCATCTGCGACTAATTCGTCCCGTAAACGGGCCAATCGAGGAAACATGACAGTCACTCTCTTTCAGATTTACGGCCAGACCACCGCGGCCAACCCCAACGCTCGCAGCCGCTACCGCACACCGATCATCTCCAAGAGGTTCGGCAACCGGAGCACCCGCCGCAAGCTCATGGCGCTCGCTCGCAAGGAAGGGTTCAAGGCATGAACCTCTACCTCCAGACCGCCATCATGCACTGGAAGCGCGGCATGACGCTTCCGGTCGACCTCGCCTTCAAGCTCGCGGACCTCGGCTACGACGTGCCCGCCCTTGAAGCCCGCTACTCCCGCTAACACCTCTCATTAGGAGCCACGAATGGCAAACCAGAAGAACCCAGATCGGGTTCGCATCTCGACCCCCCGCGTCACCCTGAAGTACCCGAAGCTCGACAAGATCGACTACGGCACCGAGAAGTATCCGGACAAGGACGGCAGCTACAACACCCGCTTCATCGCCGACCGCGCTGACCCGAAGGTGAGCGCCATGCTCGCCAAGGTCGACGCCGCGATGGTCCGCGCCAAGGAGCTGGCCGAAGAAAAGTTCGCCAAGATGGACATCAAGGCCCGCAAGAAGATCGAGGCCAAGACCGGCGGCATCGTCGCCGATGAGCCCTACTCGATTGTCTACGACGAGGACACCGAGGAAGACACCGGCAAGATCGACATGAAGGTGAAGATGAAGGCCGGCGGCATCCGCAAGGACAAGACCAAGTGGTCGGCCAAGCCGGACATTTTCGACGGCAAGGGCAAGCCCATGAAGAAGGGCATCCAGATTTGGGGCGGCTCGGTCGCGATCCTGAACTTCGACCTTGAGCCCTACTTCGTTGACGGCTCGGGCTCCTACGGCGTCTCCCGTCGCCTGAACGCTGCCCAGATCATCGAACTGGTCTCCGGCGGTCAGCGAGCGGCTTCGTCCTACGGCTTCGAGGCCGAGGAAGATGGTTTCGACGCGAACGATGTCGAGACCGAAGACGAAGACGACAGCGACGACGACAGCAACTCGTCGGACGATGGCGACGACGACACGGACTTCTGATGTCCGGCGCAGGGCGATCCTGCACGGTTACCGCTCGGGACTGGAAGAACGGATAGCGGAGGAGCTGGCTGCGAAGGGCATCAAGGTGACGTTTGAAGGCATGAAAGTCTTCTACACACCGCCCATCAAGGTCCGCTCCTACACTCCCGACTGGCCCCTCCCGAACGGCATCATAGTCGAAACCAAGGGCCGGTTTGTCACAGAGGACCGGCAGAAGCACAAGAACATCAAGGCCGAACACCCGGACCTCGACATTCGCTTCTTGTTCTCGAACTCCAAAGCAAAGCTCTCGAAGGGGTCGAAGACGACCTACGCCAACTGGTGCGACCAGTACGGCTTCCTCTACGCCGACAAGTCGATCCCGGACGCATGGCTCAACGAGCCCAAGTGTCCGCGCAAGCTGGCGGCAATCGAACGAGCATCCAAGAAACCCAAGGCGTGACGGTGGGGGCTTCGGCCCCTGCCTCCCATACGCATCCTCGAAAGGACAATCATGAGTTTCAAGACCCGCAACGGCCAGCCAATGAAGACGCTGGTCCTCAACCACCTCCGCAAGCACGGCAACCTCTCGCCCATCGAAGCCTCGGCCATGTGGGCCTGCCGCGACCTCCCGAAGCGCATCTCGGAACTCCGCAAGGCCGGCCACCCGATCAAGGTCGAGTACAAGCAGGACGACATGGGCCAGCGCTACGCCCGCTACACCTACGACGCCGAGGCCGTCCGGCAGGCCCAGCAGTTCCAGAACAAGGCGTTCGCATGAGGGTGAACGTCTACGACAGCATCAACCCGAAGCGCCTACTGGGGACGATCTGCACGAGCGTCCTCCCCTTCGGCAGTAACGGACACGAGCACTGCCGCATGGCGGTCTGCTCGCCTGCCCCCTACTGCTACTACCGCGACGTTCCGATCAGCTTCGACGCCACTGTCCACACTGTGACCTTCACCCGCCGCAAGGCAGCGGACGAGGTTCCGGGAACTCACGGTTGGCAGCGTCAGGACGCTGTGTCCACCGACGCACCCCTCAACCACCTCGTGACCCTTCGCTCCTTCCGCCTGCCGGACGAGAGCGATCGCCAAGCCGACATTCGCAACCGCTACCGCTAACCGGAGACAGCAGACATGAACATCATCACCACCATCCGCGCCCTCCTGGGCCTCGTTCCGTCCACCGAGAAGGCCATTGCGGGCTTCAACAAGGCCGCCGCCAAGCTGGAAGCTGTCGTCGCCCATGAGGCCACCGTGATCGACGCCCTCGCCGGCAAGATCGAGAAGCTGGAAGACAGCATCGCCTCCACCGCCGCCGCCCGTCTGGACGCCTTCGCCCGCCGCGACCGCGCCAAGACCATCGCTGATCGCGTTGCGGCGCTGATTGGCTGACGACAGCGAGTTCCTGCATCACGAGCCGTGCCCCGAGTGCGGCTCCTCTGATGCTCTGGGACGATACACGGACGGGCACGGGCATTGCTTCTCGTGCGGACACTACGAGCCCGGTGACGGGCACCCAACAACAGAACGAAAGGAACGCACCCGAGTGGAGGGATTGATCCCCTCCGGCTCCCCGCAGGCGCTCGTCAAGCGCAGCATCAGCGAGGAAACATGCCGGAAGTGGGGCTACACAACGGGCGAGTTCAAGGGCCAGACGGTCCAGATCGCCACCTACCGGGACACTTCGGGGACCGCACTGGCCCAGAAGGTCCGTTTCAAGAACAAGGACTTCAAGTTCCTCGGCGACACCAAATCCGCGGGCCTCTACGGCCAGCACCTTTGGCGCGACGGCGGTAAGCGTATCGTCGTGACCGAGGGAGAGATTGACGCCCTGTCGGTCTCCCAAGTCCAAGGCAACAAGTGGCCGGTCGTCTCTGTCCCCAACGGGGCGCAGGGGGCCAAGAAGTCCCTGCAAAAGAGCATTCAGTACCTCCTCGGCTTCGATGAAGTGGTCCTGATGTTCGATGACGACGAGCCGGGGCAGGACGCGGCGCGAGAGTGCGCCATGATCTTCCCGCCGGGTCGCTGCAAGATCGCTCGGATCGACGGCCACAAGGACGCCAACGAGGCGCTCCAAGCCGGCGACAGCGCGAAGATCGTGGATGCCATCTTTGGCGCCCGCGCTTTCCGCCCTGACGGCGTGGTGTCCATCGCGGACGTGAAGGACAAGGCCCTCATCCCTACCGAGATGGGCCTGCCGTGGTTTGGGAAGGAACTGAACTACCAGCTCTATGGCCGCCGCCTCGGCGAGATTATCGCCATTGGAGCGGGCACTGGTGTTGGCAAGACCGAGTTCCTCGCCAAGCAGATTTACTACGACCTGACCACGCTCAACGAGCCGGTCGGCGTCTTCCTGCTTGAGCAGCAGCCCCACGATACCGTCAAGCGCATCGCCAGCACCCACGCCGGCAAACAGTTCCACGTCCCCAACCGGGAAGGCGAGGAGCCGCGCTGGACCACCGCAGAGCTGACCGAAGCCATCGGCGAAATCGAGGACCGCAAGCTGTTCATGTACGACAGCTTCGGGGCCACCGACTGGGACGTGATCAAGTCCACGATCCGGTTCCTGGCCCACTCCGAAGGGGTCCGGCTGTTCTACCTCGACCACCTCACGGCGCTCGCCGCCGCTGCGGACGAGGAGGAGCGGGTCGCCCTCGAAGGCATCATGGCCGAGATGGGCTCCCTCGTTCAGGAACTCAACGTCACCATCCACATGGTCTCCCACCTCGCGACCCCTGACGGGACACCCCACGAGGAAGGCGGTCGGGTGATGATCCGGCACTTCAAAGGCTCCCGGTCCATCGGCTTTTGGTGCGTCACCATGCTCGGTCTCGAACGCGACCAGCAGCACGAAGACAAAGCGCTTCGCTGCGTCACCACAGTCCGAGTTCTCAAACACCGACCCGTAGGGGCCGCGACGGGGGAGACCATCTTCTACCGTTACGACGGTGTGAGTGGCCGCCTCCTCGAACTCGATCACAACCCATTCGAGGAAGAAAATGACACCGAAGATTTCTCCGGAGAAGACGACCTCCCCTTCTGAACTGATGGAGGCCCAGCGCCTCACCATCGGTGACCTAGTGGTGTTCCAACGCCGCGCCCGAAGGGGCGTGGTCTCCGCCCAGATGGCTCTGGCAAACATGCGCCAGAACCGCGACCGGCGGGCCGTCCAAATCAGATCCTCCTTCAAGCTGATCGAAGGGGGCAAACCATCCGCCTGATCTTCGACATCGAGACAGACGGCTTTCTGGACAAGCTCACTACCGTCCACTCACTGGTTATCAAGGACATAGACACCGGAGAGATTTGGTCCGCATCCGACCACCCTCTCCACAACACCGAGTTCGTTCCCGGCAGGGCCGTGCAGAACGTGCGGCTCCAAAAGGGGCTGGGTCTCCTGATGGAGGCCACCGAGCTGATCGGCCACAACATCATCAAGTTCGATCTGCCGGCGCTCCAGAAGGTCTACCCGTGGCTCAAGCCGACAGGCGTCGTCATCGACACCCTCGTGCTGGCGCGGCTGATCTGGCCGGAGCTGAAGGAGACCGATCCCAAGCTCATCAAGCGCGGCAAGCTGCCTCCGGGTCTCCGGGGCCGCTACAGCCTCGAAGCCTTCGGTTACCGCCTCGGCAACTGGAAGGGCGACTACTCGAAGATGATGGAGGAGAAGGGGCTCGATCCGTGGGCCTCTTGGAACCCGGAAATGCAGGACTACTGCGAGCAGGACGTGGTGGTCAACGCCGACCTCTACGGCAAGCTCTGGACCCTGTGGAAGGACCTGAAGACCGAGGAAGGCAAACGCTCGCCGTTCTCCGACAGGTCGATCCTCCTCGAAATGGACGTGGCCCGCATCGTCGCCCGTCAGGAGCGGTGGGGCTTCGCCTTCGACACCAAGAAGGCCGAGAAGCTCTACGTCAAGCTGGTCGCAGAACGTGACAAGCTCGAACGCAGCCTGAAGGAAACCTTCGGGACCTGGCTGGCCTCCAACGGGCAAGTCACGCCGAAGAAAGATCGATCGGTCCAGCAGAAGGACCTCCCCCCGATTGGCTACAAGACCAAGCGGGACGGGACACAGGTTCCGATCTACCCCAAGGCCCACTACAGCGAGGGCTGTCCCTACACCAACATCAAGACGGTCGAGTTCAACCCCGGCAGTCGGCAGCATATCGCCGAGCGCCTGAAGAAGCTCTACGGCTGGCGGCCTATGGAGTTCACCGACAGTGGTGAGCCCAAGGTGGACGAAACGGTCCTCTCGCAGCTCCCGTGGCCCGAAGCTCGCCTGCTGACGGAGTACCTGACGGTTGCCAAGCGCATCGGTCAGATCGCCGAAGGCAAGCAAGCGTGGCTCAAGCAGGAGGTGAACGGTCGAATCTTCGGCGGTGTCATCACCCTCGGTGCGGTCACGCGCCGGATGACCCACTCGAAGCCGAACATCGCACAGGTCCCGAAGGTCAAGTCCGACGACGACGGCAACGTCTTGTGGGGCTACGTCGGCGGCTACGGCGCTGACTGCCGCGAGCTGTTCACGTCCACCGCCGGCTTCGTGCTGGTCGGGTGTGACGCGGACGCTTTGGAGCTTCGTTGTCTGGCCGGCTACATGGCCCGCTACGACGGCGGGGCGTACATCGAGACCATCCTGAAGGGCAAGAAGTCCGAAGGGACGGACATGCACACCGTCAACGCGAGGGCGCTCGGGCTGGACCCGATGAAAGCCTACACCGTTGAAGGCAAGACGGTCTCGGGCCGCGAGATAGCGAAGGTCTGGTTCTACGCCTTCATCTACGGCGCAGGCGACTACAAGCTGGGCACGATCCTCGGGGTCCTCGGTTCCGAGAAGAAGATCAGGGACGCAGGAACGGCATCGAAAGACGCCTTCATGCGCAACCTCCCGGCACTCGGCGAGCTGGTCAAACAGGTCAAGAAACGCGCAGCCAAGCGCAAGTTCTTGTTCGCCCTCGACGGCGGCAAGCTGAAGGTCCGCAAGGCCCACGCAGCACTCAACACGCTGCTTCAGTCTGCCGGCGCAATCATCATGAAAGTGGCTCTCGTCATCCTCGACGCCGACCTTCAGGCCGCTGGCTTGGTGCCGGGTGTGGACTACGAGTTCTGCGCCAACGTCCACGACGAATGGCAGATCGACACGCTCCCGCAGCATGTCGAGACGGTCAAGCGTCTGGCCGAGGACAGCATCAGAAAGGCAGGAGACGACCTTGAGTTCAAGTGCCCCCTCGCGGGCAACGCCGACGCAGGGAGCAACTGGAAAGAAACGCACTGAAACACGACGGAACAAAGGAGCAGGATATGTCTACGTCATCACTAACCCGGCTTGGTCTGGGTATTGCAAAGTTGGCCGCACGACTGGTCTGGCCGAGCGACTTCGGACCTACCAAACAGCCTCGCCGCTGCGAGACTTCCGGCTTCATTACCATCGCTGGTTCGCCGATGCTTGCCTCGCCGAGCGTACGCTACGGCGGACCTTCAGTGCTGCTTCCGGAGGCGCAAAAGGGGAGTGGTATCGCATCCACCCCGACGACGCCGCCAGCCTCATCGACAAGACCCACAAACGGCTTCGATCACGATGACTGGAGCGAGAACCTGAAGGCGACCTACGGGATCGCCCTCGCCCAAGACTTTGACGACGACAACTAGGAGACAGCACATAACCACCCTACTCGTGGACGGCGACCTGTTCGCCTACCAGATGGCATGTGGAGTGGAGAAGCCCTTCGAATTTGATGGTCACTTCATCCTCTCGGCTGACGCCGACACCGGCAAAGAAAACCTCGACAGCATGTTCGCCGGCTTCATGGAGAAGCTCGATGCAGACCGCATCATCGTCTGCCTGTCGGACACGGAGAACTTCCGCAAGAAGGTGCTGCCGACCTACAAGAGCAACCGGGACGGTATCCGCCGCCCCATGATCCTCGGTGCCCTGAAGGAGCACATAGAGGCGAACTACGAGACGTTCACGCGCCCCACGCTTGAGGCCGATGACGTGCTCGGCATCCTCCTGACGAACCCCAAGGTGATCCCCGGCGAGAAGATCGTCGTCACCGAGGACAAGGACCTTCGCTCCGTACCGGGTCTCCACTGGAACCCCAAGAAGGACACCAAGCCGGTCCGCGTCAGTGTCGCCCAGGCTGACCGTGAGTTCTACGCGCAGACCCTCTCGGGGGACATGGTGGACGGCTACGGCGGTTGCCCCAACATCGGCTACGTCCGCTCGCGAGAAATCGTGGACGAGGGCCGGCTGCTGGTCCGCACCGAGGACGAAATCAAGCGCGGCAAGAACGCCGGCCAGACACGGGTCCAATGGTTGGCGCAGGCCGGCCACGGGGACCTCTGGGAGTGCATCGTCTCACACTACGAGAAGGCCGGTCTCACCGAGGCCGACGCCCTCGCCGCAGCGCGGGTCGCCCGCATTCTCCGCACCGAAGACTACGATTACAAAAAGAAGGAACCGATACTCTGGCAACCATATTCCTAGACATGGACGGGGTGCTCGCCGATTTCGATCAGCGGGCACAGATGCTCTGCGAGACCGACAACATTTACCGCTACGAGTTCAAGAACGGACCCAAGGCTTTCTGGGCCAAGCTCAACAGCGACCCCATGTTCTTCGCCAACCTTCAGCCTACCTCCGATATGGAAGTGCTGGTCGAGGCCGCTCTCGATACCGGCTTGGACATCGCTGTCCTGACGGCGCTGCCGAAGCGCGATGCCCACGACGTTGCCAGCCAGAAGACCCAGTGGGTCAGCGAGTACGTCGGCCCCGGCATCCCGGTGATCTGCTGCCTGACCACGGAGAAGCCGAGCTACTGCAAGCCCGGTGACATTCTGGTCGATGACCGCGCCCTCAACGAGGATGCGTGGGTGGCCGCTGGCGGTGTGTTCATCCATCACGTCTCGGCCCGCCGGTCGGTCGCGAGGCTGTTGGAACTCATCTGATGGACCGCGAGCAGATGATCATCGGCCTCTACTCCCCGGCTCCCCAGTCGGGCAAGAGTGAGGTGGCCCGAGAGCTGGGCAAGTACGGCTTCGTCCGCAAGGGCTTCGCCGACGCTCTCAAGGCAATGATCCGGCCACTCTTGGCGGCCTTCGGGTTCGCCGAGGTGGTGATCGAGAAGCTGGTCGCCACGGGTGACGGCAAGGAGACCCATCTGGACGCCATCGGGGCCACGCCTCGATACCTGATGCAGACTATCGGCTCCGACTGGGGCCGCCAGACGATCAACCCGGACCTCTGGATTAAGGCCGTCCTGAACGACGCCCGACCGGACATGCTGGTCATTGACGACGTGCGGTTCCCGAATGAGTACGACGCGATCCGAGCAGAGGGCGGTCAGGTCTGGAAAGTGTTCCGACCGGGCCGAGCGCCAACCAACCAGCACCCCTCCGAGGGCCTGTTGGAGGACCGCGAGTTTGACGAAGTGATCGTCAACGACGGCTCGCTGTTCACCTTGGCGACTAAGGTCAGAAATGCCCTGACGGGTCCCTTCTGATTAGGGCCTAACCTAGGAACAATTCATGAGCCAAGAACAGCAAGTTCCGCCAATCCCCGGAGACGTGATCGACTGGCTGGACCGCCTGTATCCCGAGAAGTGCGCCGACCCAAAGGACACTGAACGGGAGATTTGGATGAAATCTGGAGAGCGGCGGCTGGTCCGTCGCCTCCGGCTCGAACTCCAACGACAGGAAAACACCGTCTATGTGCGTAACACCTAAAATGGACAAGGTGGCGAACATCGCCCCGAAGCCGACCGAAGCGCCTGAAAAGGCTCCCGATCCCGTGCCGATCAACACCAACGCCGACGACAAGAAGCGCAAGGGCCGTTCGTCCCTCCGCATCGACCTCGCATCTGGCGGTCCCGCCTCTGGGGTTAACGTCTAACCCCTAATGGCAGGCGCGGCAGCATCGCGCTATGGCATTCTCGAAAGCCAGCGCAAGGCGTATCTGGACCGGGCACGGGTCTGTGCCAAGCTCACCATCCCCACGCTCCTTCCCGATGAGGGAGCCAACGGTTCCACCAGTTTCGTAACGCCAGAACAGAGCCTCGGGGCTCGTGGCATCAACAACGTCGCAGCCAAGATGCTGCTCGCCCTTTTCCCGCCGAACGCCCCCTTCTTCAAGATGGAAGTGGACGACATGACGGCGGCCGAAATCTCGGGCCAAGAAGGTGCCAAGGACGAGGTAGACAAAGCCTTCGGCCAGTTCGTTCGCCGCGTCATGACCGACGTGGAGGGACGTGCCCTTCGCTCCGACCTCTACGAAGCCCTGCGGCTCCTCGTGGTCAGCGGAAATGTCCTCCTCTACGTCACCGAGGAAGGCCGCTGCCGCGTCTACCGTATGGACAAGTACGTGGTCAAAAGGGACCCGGCAGGGAACCTACTGGAAGTCGTGATCAAGGAGAGCATTGCGCTCGCCGCGATCCCTGAAGACGTGAAGAAGCAAATCCCCACCCAAGCGCTCCCTCCGGGGTCACCGCTGGAGAACGGGGTTCAAACCGCACCGTCCGACAAGCCCTTCTTCCTGTTCACCCACGTCGTTCTGAACGATGAGGGCCAGTATCAGGTCTATCAAGAAATCGAAGGCGTTGTGGTCTCCGGATCGGAAGGCACGTATCTCCGTGAGGAGCTGCCCTTCCTGGCCCTGCGATACAACAAGGTCGACGGCGAGGACTACGGTCGTGGTCTGGTTGAGGAGTACGCGGGAGACCTCTCGCACCTCGAAAGCCTCTCCAAGTCCATCCGCGAGTTTGTCGCTATCTCGGCGCGAGTGATTCCGATGGTGAACCCGAACGGGTCGACCTCGGTTCGCGATCTGATGAACGCCGCCAACGGCGAGCCTATCATGGGCAATGCCGAGGACATCACGTTCCTCCAGATCGAGCGCTACAACGACTTCCGCGTAGCCAAGGAAATGATCACCACGCTCGAACAGCGCATGGCGTTCGCCTTCCTGCTCAACACCGCAATCCAGCGACCGGGTGAGCGCGTCACTGCGGAGGAAATCCGCTACATGGCCCGCGAACTCGAAGACACCCTCGGCGGCACCTACTCCGTCCAAGCGGTCGATCTTCAGCTCCCGCTCGCTACCGTCCTGATCAAAGCTCTCGAACGCCGTGGCTCCCTCCCGGAGCTGCCACACGGGATCGTCTTCCCGAAGGTGGTCACCGGCATGGATGCGCTGGGCCGAGGCAATGACCTCTCCAACCTCATCCAGTTCAAGGCAATCGTTCAGGAAACCCCAGCAGTCAACACGATCAAGTGGGACGGCTTTGCTCAACGAGTGGCTAACAGCCTGAACGTCGAGACCGCCGGCCTGATCATGACCGCCGAAGAAAGCCAAGCCGCGCAGCAGCAAGCCATGATGCAACAGCTCGTGGACAAGCTCGGCCCGAACGCCGTCAACCAGATTGGCGGCATGGCCCAGAAGTCAATGGAGACACCGACAGCATGACCAAAATCAATACCGGAAACCGCACCAAGACCGAGGACGAAAAAGCCCTCGCCGACCTGAAGACCAACATCGCCCACGATCAGGAAGTCGTGGTCGAAGGTGACGCCACGTTCATCGTCACGAAGTCCGCTTTTGGCGTGACCATCAAGACGCGGATCGCCTAATGGGTGGTGCCGTCGAACTGAACATCACCTCGGAAGCCACAGGCCCCGAAGCCCCCGTCCAGACCGACCGCCCGGATCACATTCCGGAGAAGTTCTGGGACGCCGAAACCAAGTCCATCCGCACCGAAGCCCTCCTCCAGTCGTATGGCGAATTGGAGAAGAAGGTAGGAGCGCCGAAGGAGGCCGCCCATGCGCAAGAGAGCGCGGCTCCCGAGGCCGAAGCTGAAGCCGAACAGGAAGAAGACGCCGACCAGAAGGCCGCAAAGGCCGCCGCTGATGCCGCTGGCATTGGCATGGACGCCCTTCAGGCCGAGTTCGACGCGGACGGCAAGCTGTCGGACGCCTCGTATGAGAAGCTCGACAAGGCCGGCTTCCCCAAGGAAACGGTTGACGACTTCATCGAGTACCGCAAGTCGAAGGCTGACGGGTATGTTGCTCACGCTCACGCCGCCGCTGGTGGTGCTGACGAGCTGACCAAGATGACCGCTTGGGCTGCGCAGGGCTACGACGCCGCCAAGGTCAAGGTGTTCAACGACGCCGTGAACTCGGGCGACAAGAACCGCGCCGAGCAGGCCATCAAGGCTCTGAAGGCCGACTACGTGAAAGCGAAGGGCTCCCCGGCCAAACTGATCAATCAGGGCAACGCCCCGCAGGCCGGCGGCGATGTCTACACGAGCCTCCAGCAGATGCTCGCCGATCAGGCCAAGCCCCAGTACCGCGCCGACCCGGCGTTCCGTGAAGCGGTCAAGCAGAAGCTCGCTCGCTCCTCGATCTAACTGACACGGCCCCCACCTCTGCACGTCAAGTGGGGGCCATCTCATCAAAGGAAATCATGGCCTACGTGTTAGGCCCGAAGTCGCTCGCGCACTTGCAGGGCGTCCATCCCGACCTCGTGAAGGTTGTGAAACGGGCCATCGAAATCACCCCCCAAGACTTCCAAGTCGGAGAAGGTCTCCGCTCCAAGGCCCAACAGGTCGCGAACGTCAAGAAAGGCGTCTCCACGACCATGCACTCCCGGCACCTCGACGGCCACGCTGTCGACCTCCTGCCGGTCGTGAACGGAGCCCCGACCTACGACTGGAAATACTACTACCCGATGGCGAAAGCCGTGAAGCAGGCCGCGAAGGAAGTTGGCGTTCCCATTGAATGGGGCGGCGACTGGAAAACCTTCAAGGACGGTCCCCACTTCCAGCTCCCTTGGAAGACCCACCCGTGATCGCCAAGACCTCCAAGCGGCGCACCTCGAAGATCGCGCTCGCGGTCAACACGGTGCTCGCATGGGGCCTTGCCTTCTACGGCGTAGGCACCGGCCAGGGCGCTGCTGTCGTCGCCGGCTGTCTCGCCCTCATCGGTTCCCTCTATGGGGCCTACGTCGGGGTCGGACACTTCGACTTCAAGCGAGCGCTGGAAACCTTCACCAACATACAAGGAACCGCCGCCGATGCTGTGGGTACTCAAGAACTGGAAATTAGTGATCCTGATTGTGAGCCTGCTGGCTTTGTCAATCACGGGCGTCGCACTCTACCAGAAGGGCAAGAGTGAGGCTCGCCAAGAGGCGGCCATCATCTCCCTGAAGGAAGACCTTGCGGCCTCCGAACGTGCCCGAGAGCTGGCCGATGCCGCCCTCAAGGCCGACCAGCAGAAAGCTGCACAGGACGCCATCGCCTACACCGAACTCTCGAAACGGAAGGCCGCGCTCAATGACTATGCGGACAGCCTTGCGGACGGTCTGCACCAGTGCCTTAGTGGCGCTGACGTTGACCGGCTGCGTGACCTTTGGAAATAAGCCAAAGCCGATAACGCTTCCCCCGATCCCGGCAGACGTTCGCCTCTGCTTCGACCAGATCGTGGCGGCTCCCAAGAAGGGGGCCATGACCAAGAAACAGGTGCTCGACCTCATCGCATCCTTGAAGCTCTCCGAGGCCCAAAAGGTGGCCTGCGGGAAGCGCCTCATCGCCTTCTACGAGGCATTTTCTCACAAGGATAAATGATGGACATCACCGCCCAAAACACATTCACTCCCGCCGTCTTCATTCAGGCCGGCGACGAGTTCGACATCAGCATCTCCGGCACCTTCGTCGCCACGGTCTTCGTGCAGCGCTCGAAGGACGGCATCACATGGGCCGACGTTGACAGCTACACCGCTCCCGCCGAGAAGACGGGCCGCGCAGGCTCCGGCTGGCACTTCCGCGTAGGCGTCAAGATCGGCGGCTACACGTCAGGCACCGTCACGGTCAACCTGTACGTCTAATGGCGCACATAAAGGGGGTCATGAAGGGCGTCGTCCTCGGCGTCCTGACTGGCGTCATGCTGTCCTCGACGGCAGCAGTGGTGGCACCTCCAGCCACCCCGACGTTCCTCCCTACCGTCTCGGCACCCCCCGCCGTCGTTTACGGCACGACCAAGCTTGTCTCGGCCTACTCCGGCCCCGCCCTCCGCGTCCAACGCGCAAGCGATGACGTTGAGCAAGACATAGCCTTCGGCTCCAAATACTTCGACACTGACGCCGCCTCCGCATTCCGTGGTGCCAGCTCTCTCGGCCTCCGCAAGTGGTACGATCAGAGCGGTAACGGGTTCCATCAGGACCAAGCGACCAAGGTCAACCAGCCAGGCGTCTACGCCGAGGCCAGCTACAACGCCGCTCCGTCCATCTCGTTCGACAGCAGCCCCCTCGCGGTTGGCGTTAGGTCCAAGTTCACGGCCTGCACCACCGGTCCGGTCATCGAGAAATCGGCGTTCACGGAGTTCTATCTCCTCGCTCCGTCCTTCTCGTTCAACGACAACTACTACGGCTCGATGCCTGCCGATCTGACGACTGTTTCGCTGTTCACGCGAACCACGAACGTCGGCCTTCTGGGCAACAACACGTCGCCTTACGTGAGTACGGCAACGCCCAAGCAAATCCCCCCGATCCACCCCTGCGTCATGCGGTGGCGTGGCGGCCCGACCGGCAAGCAGTTCGGCCTCAACAAAGCTACCTTCAACGTCGCCACGGCACCCGCCGCCGGCACCGTCACGGGTAAGGGATTAGGCCGATGGAACGGCACGATCCCAAGCAGCTACGACGGCGAGTTCGACATCATCGCCTACGTCGCCTACAACGCCGCGCTCTCCGACGCCGACTGTCTTCTGGTCGAAACTGCCCTGATGGCGCAGTGCTCGGTTCTGACGCCGGCTCTGGCTTCTGCCAAGATCGTCTTCGACGGCGACAGCCGCACCGAAGGCTCTGGCAACACCAAGAACCAGACATGGCCCAAGAAGGTCCTCTCCTCGATCTCCACGCCGCTGTACGCGACGAACATGGGTGTCGGCGGCCAGACCCTCCAGACTATGGCAGGCGCGGTCGCTGCACGTATAGCGAGCCAGTACGACGCGGCGTTCACCAAGAACATCGTGGTCATGGGCGGCGCGGGCATCAACGATCTGACGGCGAACAGGACGGACGCACAGCTCATCGCTGACTTCCAGACCTACGCCAACGGCATCCACGCCAGTCAGCTCCTCGTGGCCGCTACGATCCCCCTGCGGGACACCTCCACGACTGCGCAGAACAACTACCGCATCGCCTTCAACACTTGGCTCCGTGCCAACTGGGCGACCTACGCGGAAGCTCTCGTGGACCTCGACGCGATCCCAGAGTTCGCGACGTACAGCACCAATTACTGGATCGACATTGTTCACTTCAACGATGCCGGCCAGACGCTTTGGGCGACAGCCTTTAAGCCAGCGATATTGGCCCTTCTGGGCTGATAATAGAACCTCCCCCGCCTCTCGTAGAAGCGCACCGGGGAGGTCGTCTTTGGAGTGTAGCTCAATCGGTAGAGCACCCGGCTGTTAACCGGGCGGTTGAAGGTTCGATCCCTTCCACTCCAGCCAATTCCTGAAATGCGATGGACCATAGTCGTGCTGCCCACTCGGCGGCGACTTCGGGGCTCCGGCCCCTACAGGTTCCCAAGAAACACCAAACAGAACCTTGACCCGCCAACAGCTCCCCGAGGGGGGCCTTGAGCGGACAATCTCGTGTTCCTGCGGGGCGCTTCTGGTCGGACCGATCATCCCTCCAATCGCACACAGGAAAACACTAAAATGGCAGACCTTTCCGTCTCTCGCATCGGCCAAGTTAACCTCGCCGGTGACGTTGACGCCCTCAACCTGAAAATCTTTTCGGGCGAAGTCCTCACGGCCTTCAACATGAACTGCGTGTATCAGGACAAGCACCTGATCCGCGAAATCGCTTCCGGCAAGTCGGCCCAGTTCCCGGCCACCGGTCGCATCACGGCGGCTTACCACACGCCGGGCACCCAGCTCGTCGGTACGCCGATCGCTCACAACGAGCGCGTGATCACCATTGACGATCTGCTCCTGGCTAACGTCATGATCGCGGACATTGACGAGGCCAAGTCGCACTACGACGTGCGCTCCGAGTACACCAAGCAGCTCGGCGAAGCCCTCGCTCTGGCGTTCGACACGAACGTCGCCCGCACTGCGGTCCTCGCGGCCCGCGCTTCGGCCACCATCACGGGTGAGCCGGGTGGTTCGGTCATCGTCGGCGGTGCCAACGTCCGCACGGACGGCAACCTCATCAAGGCGGCCCTGTTCGCAGCGGCCCAGAAGTTCGATGAGAACAACATCGTGGACAGCGACCGCAATGCGTTCGTGAAGCCGGTCACCTTCTACGCGGCTGCGGCCAACACCGATCTGGTCAACAAGGACTGGGGCGGCAAGGGCGGCATCGCCGAAGGCAAGATCGAAAGCCTCGCTGGCATCAACATCGTGAAGTCGAACAACGTCCCGAACTCGAACGTGGCCACCGGCCCCGCCAAGTATCAGGGCAACTTCGCCAACACCGCGATGTCGATCTTCCACCGCTCGGCAGTCGGTACGTGCCGTCTGATGAGCCTCTCCATGCAGTCCGAGTACCTGACCCTCTGGCAGGCTACCGCTCTGGTTGCCCGCTTCGCGGTCGGCCACGGCATTCTGCGTCCGGAGTGCGCCATCGAAGTCGTCACGGCGTAAGCCTGACCAACTCAAATCGCCGGGGTCCCTTCGGGGGCCTCGGCTATTTTTTTGTGAGGTATCATGGAAACTCTCGGACCTGCTTCCGAACTCGACGCCGTGAACGAGCTACTGGCATCCATCGGCGAGGACCCTGTTCTCGATCTGGATGACCTTCCGCCCTCCGGCAACACCGCCCTGTCGGTGATCCACACCCAGTCCCGCGATGTCCAAGAGGAGCCCCGGTGGTTCAACTTCGAGACCGACGTGATGCTCTCCCCAAACGTGGACGGCTTCGTGATCGTTCCGGGCAACGTGCTCGATATCGACAGCACTGACGGCGACATCATCCAAGTCGGCAATCGGCTCTACAACCGCGAGAGCAAGACCTACGTCTTCGCGTCTCCCGTGAGCTGCGAAATTCTCTGGCACCGCCCGTGGGACGAACTCCCCAGTGTGGCCCGCCGGTACATCACCGCCCTCGCCATCGAACGGTTCATTGAAGGCTTCCCCGGAGCCGAGGCTACGACGCCCTCGCGTCAACGCAACCTCGCCCGAGCATCCAACGCCTTCTTCCGTGCCGAGCTAAGGGCCGGCGATTTCAACCTCCTCAACAACGCCTCAATCCAGACCATCGCTAGGAGAAGCTAATGAGAGCTGAAGGCGGCTCACCCAACCTCATCAACGGCGTCAGCCGCCAAGCTCCAGAAGTCCGTCTCCCGTCGCAGCTTGAAGAAAGCGTCAACCAGTTCCCCACGGTGACCCGGAACCTCGTCCCGAGGAACCCGGCGATCCTGAAGGGGCGGACCCTTGGTGCCCCTGCGGCCAACACGAAATTCCATATCATCGACCGTGACGAGACCGAGCGCTACGTGGTTCGCATGAGCCCAAGCGGCATCGTGGTCCACGACTTCGCCGGCTTCGCCAAGACGGTCAACTCCCCGAACGGGATTGGCTATCTGTCGGGCGTCACAGACTTCGCGGACTACGAGGCCATGACGGTCGCCGACTACACGTTCATCGTGAACAAGAAGAAGGTCGTCGCCCAGGCCGCCGCCACCGCTCCAGCCCTTGAGAAATCGGCGCTGCTGCACGTCGCGTCCGGAGAGTACCACACCAAATACAGCATCGTCCTGAACGGCACCGAGGTCGCCACCTACACGACCAACGGTGGACCGCAGGGGTCCGAGGATGAAATCCGCAGGGCCGAACGACAGGTCACCCCGGCGGCCATCGCCCAGTGCCTCGCGACGGGGACGCTGGCGTATCCAAACTTCAGCACTCCGGCTGATGAGTTTCGAGGAGATGCCGTCTTCACGGGCGGCCTTCAAACTCTCAATCCTGCGGTCTGGCAAGTCACGCTGATCGACAACGTGATCTACCTGAAGAACCTCACAGGGGCCGACTTCACAATCACGGTGGCGGCAGAGGGCCGCGAGACGGCGTTCCGGTGCCACAAGGGCTTCGTGAAGGACTTCGCCGATCTGCCCAGAAAGGCTCCTGTTGGTTTCACCCTCAAGGTGGCCGGCAGCGACGACACGAGCTGGGACGACTACTGGGTCCAGTTCCAACAGGGCACCAATGACGGCCTCGGGCGCTGGAAGGAATGCGTGGGTGCCGGCGAGAAGCTCGGCATGGATAAGTCCACGATGCCCCACGTTCTCGTGCGCGAGAGCGACGGGACCTTCACGTTCCGACAGGGCACATGGGACAACCGTGCGGTGGGCGACAGCTTCACCAACGACTGGCCGTCCTTCGTCGGGCAGACCATCAACAACGTGGCCTTCTCAAAGAACCGCCTCGGAATCCTCTCTGGCGAGAACGTCGTGTTCTCCCGCGTCGGGGAGTTCTTCAACTTCTTCCGCGAGACGATCCTAACGTCGCTCGACACCGACCCGATTGATGAGGCCATCTCCTACGAGGACACGTCCTACGCCTACCACTCGGCGTCTCTGGCCGGCGAGCTGATCGTCTTCACGTCGTCCATCCCGTTCCGCATGAAGGGCGGTGAGGTGTTCTCGCAGAAGTCGGCGAGCTTCGTCCCCACGCTCTCGAACAAGTCGAGCCCCAAGGTGCGCCCCATCGCCTGCGGCAACCGAATGTTCTTCGTCAATGACACCGACAGCGGCGCGTTCGTCCACGAGTTCGTCAACATTCAGGACGAGACCCTTCAGGAGGCTCCCTCGATCAACGAGCACTGCTACGGCTATGTGCCGACCGGCGTGTTCATGATGGACGGAGACGAGGACCTCAAGCTCCTAGCGATGGTGTCCAGCGCCGACCCCGCGACGATCTACACCTACAAGTGGCTCTGGATCGGCCAGAACAAGGCCCAGTCTGCGTGGCAGAAATGGGTCCTGCCGGCCAACGTCAAGGCGATGAAGTTCGTCGGCGAGGAGCTGGTGGTCATTGTGTCTGACGGGGCCTCCGTCGAGCACCTCGGCATCAACTGCCACGAGGCATGGTCGGACAACAAACCCGCCGTGCTCCTTCTGGACCGTCGCGTCACCGTGTCCGGCACCTACAACGCCGGCACCGACCGAACCACCTTCGCCCTGCCTTACTCGGCAGCGGGCGCTGTAGCGATGCTGACCACCGGCAACACCTTCGGCACCCAGCTCGACGTGGTTTCCTCCACAGGGACCTCTCTGGTGGTCTCGGGCAACTACAGCGGCCAGTCGGTCTACGTGGGGTTCCCCTACCAAGCCTACGGCATCATGTCGCCGTTCATCGTCCGGGAGAAAACCCGCGACGGTACGGGCGGCAATGCGGTTCCCGGCGTGGAGCTGAAGGTGGCCTCCATGCGCTTCGACACAGGGCCTAGCGTGGGCCTGAACGTCACCCTGACGCGCAGCTACCGCCCCGCCTTCGTGCATCGCCTCTCGGCGGCCATTGTGGGCACCAAGACGAGCACTCTCGGCTCCCTCATCGTGGGGAAGCTGGCGAAGGCTTTGTCCATCATGGCACCGGCTGACGACGTGTCGATCCGCTTCGAGAACTCCGGCCCCTACCCCTACGCGATCCTCTCCTACAAGTGGACCGGCGGGGCTTACCCAAAAGGATACTGATGACGATAACACCTCATGGCCTGGTTACGGCCTCGACTGCCGCCGATGCGCGGGAACTCGACCGTTTGCTTCGGCCAGAGGATCGCCGTGAAGTGGAGGAGCTGGGCGGTCGCCCTGCCCTCCAACACTTCCTTCTAGGGGTCCTGATGTCGGAGCCCGCGCTCACCCTTCGGGACCATGACGGCTCCCTAGTGGGGGTCGCTGGCGTGGTGCCTGACCTACGCGGCAACGGCGTGATCTGGATGAGCGGGACTATCCTCGTGGAGAGCCATAAGACGGCCTTCCTGCGAGGCTCCCGCGATGTCCTCGCAGAGTTCCACCGCCGCTACGACACGCTCTACAACATCTGTGACGCCCGCAACGAGGTCCACGTCAAGTGGCTCCGCTGGCTGGGCTTCACCCTCCTCCACAAATACGAGTGCGGACCCAATGCGGTCCCCGTCTATGAATTTGCAAGGATCGCCTAATGTGCGACTTCATCACAATCGCTTCCATCGGCCTTGGCATCGCCCAAGCCGGTATGGGCTACGCCGCCTCCAGCGCACAGTACGACCAGCGCATGGAGGAGGTGAAGCAGAACGCAATCAATGCGTCCAAGGCCACTGAAAACCAGTACGCCAACCTCAATATCCGCGCCCAGCAAGAAGACGCTGCGGTGGTCCAACAGAAGACCGAAACCAACATCGAGGCGGCCCAAGCGGCTGCGTCAGTGGAGGCTGCGGCTGCTGAAGGGAACGTCGGGGGCCTGTCGGTCTCTGCCGTGCTCGGCGATATGTACGCCCAGAAGGGCCGCAGTGAAGCTGCCCTCGACAGCAACCAACAGATGAACCGTGGGTTCCTCAAAGGCGAGAAGATCGCTGCCGAGGCCGGCGGTCAAAACCAGATCAACTCCATGCCTCTGCCGGAGAAGCCCAGCTTCGCTCCGTACCTCCTCAATGCGTTCAGCTCCGGCTTGAGCGCCTACAGCAATTCCAAGACAAGGGTATAAGATGGCAGACGGACTATTTGGCACTGGCGTGGCGGCACCGAGCATTCGGCCCGTCGCCATCGCCCCCACCGGGCTCCCCGGCAGCACCTACGTGCGTCCCCAGCAGAAGCAAGTCGGGGGCAACCTACAGGCCCTCGCAGACAGCCTCGGCGGCCTCAACAACGCGCTTCAGCAGTTCGGTGCAGTATCGGCGCGGGCCGACAAGGACCCCGACAGTGAGGCCAACAGGGCCTTCGCTGACAGCATTCAGGGCAAGTCGCTGGATGAAGTGATCAAGACAATGCCCGAGGCCAGGAACCGCATCCAGAAGGATGGCGTCCTGTCTCTGGTCGGCTCCAAGGCGGCCTACGAGTTCCGCCAGCATATCACCGAGCAGTACAATAACGGTGGCTTCGATCAGGCTCACGGGGACTTCAACTCGTGGGTCGAGGGCGAGCGCCAGAAGTACGCCAAGGGTCTTCAGGACCCGGCCATGCAGGCGGCCTTCTTCCGAGGCACCAACGACTGGACCCAGCAGTTCGGCGAGCAGGACCTCAAGCGGAAGATGGAAAACACTATGGCCGAGCGGGACACCGCCGTCGTGGATGAGTTCCGGATGATCGCTGACGACGGTATCGCGGCCAACAAGGACCCGAACGAAATCGCCGACGCGATTATCAAGCAGTCGGGCGAGAACCGCACATTCCGCGGCCTTGACGGGAAGTCGCAAAACGACACCCTGTTCCGCCTCGCCGAGGAGTACGCGCTGAAGGGCCGCCCCGAGCTGGTCAAGGCGCTGCTCAACAACAAGCGCGGCGGGATCGGTCCCCTCATGGAAGTCTCCGGCTACACGGACAAGGCCCTCGGGCTCATCCAGCGGGCCGAGACGGAGCAGCAGCAGGCCGCGAACGCCACCAGCTTCAAGACCCGCTCGCAGCTCGATGAGGACGCCATGTATGGCCGCCTGACCGAGGAGGGGATCAAGAAGGCCCAGCAGACACCGGGCAACGAGTGGCTCACCGATCCGATGGCCGCCCAGTACCTCGAAAGCTCCAAGCGGGCCAAGGCACAGCTCCTCGCGGGGCAGGCTAGGGAGGAGGAGAAGCGCCGCACGGCCTTCCAGTCCACCGGACAGCGCACACAGGCTGTAGCCAACGCCTACGCCAAGCTGGAGACCCTCGGCGGTGCCCAAGAGTTGCAGGACGTGGAGTACATGGGGCCTGACGGCAACATGAAGACCCTGACGGCCAAGGACCAGCAGGACGAAGTGGTCAAGCGGAAGCTCTCCCAGTTCCAAGAGCTGGAGGACAACCTCAAGGCCAACAACGTCGACCCGAAGCAGGCTCACGCGGAGGTGCTGAAGAAGCGCATCGCATGGTTCGACGGCAACGGGATCGTTGACGAGGAACTCTCCAAGAAGTTCAACTCCCTTCAGGTGCAGTCGTCCATCTCGCGGACGCTGGAGAAGGGCGAGGTCTCGAAGTTCCTCGGCGGGATCGCGGAGGACTACCGGCAGCTCGAAGACATCAACCCGGCCTACGCCGACAGGATGGTCTCGGACAGCAAGTCGGCAGAGTTCCTCCAGAACTACTCCGTCGCCCGCAACGACCTCATGGGACCCGAAGACGCCCTGATCTACGCCGCGCAGCAGGCCAACAGGACGCCCACACAACGGGCTCTCGGCAAGCTGTCACCGGACGACCTGGCTGACGATACCAAGAAGGTTCTCAACAGCCTCGACTACGACGCCGGCCCCAGCCGAGACAACGAGGCATGGGTGCAGGATCAGCTCAACAACTACACCGCTCGGGGCCTCGACAGGGACACCGCTCGGAAGAAGGTGATGGACAAGCTCCAGAACCACTCGTTCGAGCTGAACGGCAAGATCGTGATCGATGAGGACGGCCTCCCGAAGGACGCCCCCGAGTTGTTCCAGCGGGCACTGAAGGACGCCTTCACGGTGTTCGGCAAGGCCGAGGGCATCCCGGACGAAAGCGACCTCTACATCGACAAGTACGCCTCCGGCCAGTGGATCGTCATGAGCAAGACGAAAGGCGGCCCACTGAACTACGGGTCCCGCATCGGGCTCAACGATCTGGCGAAGAAGCGGTCCGAGATGCAGCGCGAGCTGACGGCCCAGCACGAGGCCACTCGTGTCGCTGACGTGAACGCCCGCAAGGCCGCCCGTGACAAGCTCTGGTCCGCAATGGAAGACCGCCGCCGCACCGTCGAAGCGTGGGAAAAGAAGGACGCCAGACGAGGCAACTTTGTCTCCCGCTACGTCGCGAAGCGCCTGCGCCAGAACTACGAGAAAGAGCTGTCCGATTACAACCAGCCCTTCAAGCCGCTGCCGCCCAAGAAGCCCATCAAGGGTCCAAGGGGCATCGGGCGGTCCACCCAAGACTAACCCCTCAAGGCCCCGGCTAACCACCGGGGTCTTTTCTTTTCAGGAGAACACATGAGCGCCAGCCTCGCCGAGGCCATCAAGAACGAAGCTCTGCGGATCGGCGCTGACCCGCAAGACTTTGCCACCGTCATCTCCTATGAGACCGGCGGTACTTTCGATATCTGGCAGAAAGGCCCAGTCACAAAGCACGGGCAGCATCGCGGCCTCATCCAGATGGGCGAGCCGCAGCGCCAGAAGTACGGCTACTACAAAGGCATGTCTATCGAGGACGCCGTACATTCCTCGGCCAACTACATGGTCGACAATGGCTTCAAGCGCGGTATGCGCCTGCTCGATATGTACTCCATCGTAAACGCCGGAGCCCCCGGCCTCTACAACCGATCCGACGCTGCCGCTGGTGGCGCACCGGGCACCGTTAGGGACAAGGTGGAGCAGCAGATGGAAGGCCACAAGGCCAAGGCTGCATCCCTGCTCGGCGGCACCTACGTGCCCGAAGTGGCGAACCCCTACACCGAGAACAACGCTCCGCAGAACAACTACGGGACCTACGATCAGAGCAGGACACCGCCGGCTCCCACGCTGGTCGACGCCACGCAGGAGCAGAGGGACCGGGACGCCGCCGGCCCGCAGCCTTACACAAGCTGGAGCGACCAGATTTACGACAGCGGTGCGCAGAATTGGTACACCGCCAAGATTTACCGCTGGGCCACTCAAGGTGCCGTCGATCCCCATGACAATGGCTGGACCGAGGACCAGTGGAAACACATCACGGACACCCTGCCCGAGCAGTACCACGACTACGTGCTGACCGGCACCTCCGAGTACAACCGCAACCTTCGCCTGAAGTACGCCACGCAGATGGTCGAACGGGACGAGAAGGCGGACAAGACAGGGACCGCAAGCTCCCTGACGGCAGGGCTCGTGTCAGGCATTGCCGATCCCGTGATGCTGCCTTTGCTGGCCGGAGGCGAGGCTATCTCCCTCGGACGTGCAGGCTTGGGCTTCGTCGGCAAGATGCTGGGTGGCGCTGTCATCGGCGGCACGAGCAACGCCGCGCTGGAGCTGGGAGCCAAGTACGGTCTCGATGACCCGCACACCGACGCTCTCGCAGCGTTTGGCGTAGGGGCGCTGCTTGGGGGCCTCACGGGTCCGCTGGCTCGCAACCCGGCCACCACGGTCGAACGGGACCTGATGACCAAGACCGGCATGGACGCAATCGAGCAGGCCAAGGGTCGAGCCCTCCAGGCTAACATGCCCTCCGTCGTGAGCGATGTCGGCTCTGCCGGCGCTGCCCGCAACGTGGACAGGATCGTGCCGTTCGATCCCACCGACTGGGGGATTGACGACGCGGCGGTGGATCGCGGCTTCGGCGGCAAGCTCCGCTTCGACGTGGCCGGACAGCTCACCACGAGCGAGAACCCCCGCGCCCGTCTGGCCGGCTTCGCCATGTTCGAGGAGAGCGCCGGCACCAAGGGCCACGCCGTTCTGGACGCCCCTACCTCGGTCCGCGCCGTGGCGCTGGAGCGCAAGCTCATGGGCAACCGCAACTCGGTCTATCAGGTCGCGCTGCGGGACTACGTGTCCGAAGGCTCCTCGCTCCTCAACCCACTCTCTCGCGCCCGCAAGGCCGACGAGTTCCACCGGGCGGTCAACGCCTACATGGTGGACGAGCACCCCTCGCCCGACGTGAGCCCGCATATCGTCAAGGCGGCCAGCGCCCGTCAGCAGTTCTACGACGCTTGGGCCGGTGAGCTGGAGAGAGCCTTCCCCGGCCTGACGGTCAAGCAGAAGGGCTTCTACTCGCCGAAGGTAGCGGATCACAACCGCATCTCCGAACTCGACCGTCTGGTGGACGAGGAGACGATGCACAAGTTCATCGCAGAGAGCATCCGCCGCGCCCACGGGGAGATTGAGGACAGCCTCCTCAAGAAGATGGCGAAGGGCTACTGGGCCAATATCCGCAAGGCCGGCTACGGCGTTGAGGACAGCATCGCGGGGGCTCTCGGGCTCGGCGACAAGCAGGGCTTCAAGGACGCCTTCAGGAACGCCCTTCAGGACAGCGAGGGGCTCGCCGATGAGGACCTGGACAAGGTTTACGACCTGTTCTCCGGCGTCGTGGACGAGACCAAGAAGACCACTGACGGGGACAAGGGTGTCGGCTACCTCAAGCGCCGCACGGTCATGAAATACGACTACACCGCCAACGTCAGGGACAAGAGCGGCAACATGATTCCGCTGAAGATGGACGACCTGTTCATTCAGGACGCCGAGTTCCTCGACCACCGCTACGCCCGCACCATGTCGGGCCGGGTGGCGTTCGCGGACATGAAGGTGCGCGATCCGGTCACGGACGAGCTGATCTTCGACGGCATCCGTTCCGAGGCCGACCTGACCAAGCTCAAGAACTGGGTCCGGGAAGGCTTCCGCCAGCTAGGCAAGCCGCTCTCCGAGGTGCAGTCCAAGATGGAAAACGCAATCGAGAACATCGACTTCGGCTGGAAGCGGATCAACGGCATCCCGGTCTACGGACAGGAGAAGGCTTACGCCCAGTGGGTTCGCCGCTTCAAGGCCCTCCAGTTCATCCGCCTCATGGCGAACATGGGCCTCAATCAGGTGCAGGAAAGCTGGAAGGTCGCGTCGATGACGGGCTTCCGCGCTTCGATGCAGCAGCTCCCCGCAATCCGCCGCATGGTGGACGAGACGGGCCGATCGATCCCCAAGCGGGACGCTCTGCTCGGCGAGCTGGAGCATATGTCCGGCATCGGTCTGGACGGCCTCGTCGGCAAGTTCGACTTCCGCTTCGCGGACGACCGGATCGGCGCTGGGGCCTCCTCGCGGCTGGCTAACGGCTTCGACATGGCGGCTGACTGGGGGCAGCGAATGACTGCCGAAGTGTCCCTGATGCGCGGCATCCACGACTACCAGCAGAAGTGGGCGGCCAAGGCCGTGGCGCAGCACCTCTTTGACATCGCTCGCAAGACCTCGACGGAGACAGGCGGCTTCGACCTGACCAAGCTCTCCGGCAAGGGCAAGGAGCGGCTGGCAGCGGCGGGCCTCGGCGACAAGAACTCCGAGCTGGTCCTCGGGAACCTCCTGAAACACGCCGAGAAAGACGGGCGCAAGCTCGTGTCGCTCGGGTCGAACAAGTGGGACCCCAAGGCTGTGACCGAGTTCGCCTACCTCCTCAACCGCTACACCGACCGCCTCGTTCAGACGAACGACGTGGGCGGCCTCTCCAAGTGGATGAGCAGCCCGGTCCTGTCCATGTTCACCCAGTTCCGCAGCTTCGTGCTCGGCGCTTGGTCGAAATCCACCCTCTACGCGATCAACCATATGGACCCCCGCATGGCTGTCGCGCTGATCGGTGAGATGGCATTCGGCACGGCAACCTACGCGGTCCGTCAGGCTCCCCAGTTGGCGACCGACGAGAGCTACGACAAGTACTTCGAGGAGACCCTTGACCCGTTGAACCTCGCCAAGAACGGCTTTGCCCGTACGGCGACCTCCTCGATCCTCCCGATGCTGATGGACAGCGCCCTAATGTGGACCCCAGCAGGGGCGCAGTTCGGCTCTGCTCGCGCCAGCGGTTCCCCGCAGGACGCCATCTTCGGTGCTCCCGCAGGCAACCAGATCGCTGACGCCGCCCGGTTCACGAAGGGCGTCATCCGCAGCACGACGGAGGGCCGTGACATGGCACAGTCCGAGATGCGGGCAGGCTGGAACGCCTTCGTCCCGCTGGGCAACTTCCTGCCCTTCTCGGCGATCTTCTCCCACATGATCGAGGACCGTCGCAAGACGCCCCCTCGCGACCGTTAACCCAAGGGCCTCCGGATGACCTCCGGGGGCCTTCCTCCTTTTTGAAGGAACCAATGGCATACACACCTAATCTCACCGCCGGCAACGGCTCGGTGACCGACTTTCAGGTGACCTTCCCCTACCTTCGACAGGCCCATGTTGGCGTCAAGGTGAACGGGGTAGTGGTCTCAAAGACTTGGGTCAACGCAGGCATGATCCGCGTGTCCCCCGCTCCGGGTTCTGGGGTCTCCGTCGAGGTCTACCGCGACACCCCTTCAGTCCCCCTCTCCACCCTTCAGGACAACAAGCCGATCCCGGCGTCGACCTACAACGACCTCGTGAAGCAGACGATCTACTTCGCCGAGGAGCAAGCCTACCTCACGGCCAAGGGCACGGCAGGCGACCGCGTACAGACGGGTCTCGACCGCGTGGCTGTAGCTGCCGACCGGGCGACCGTCGCTGCTGACAAGGCCACTGTGGCGGCTGACAAGGCCACCGTAGCTGCCGACAAGGGCACCGTCGCGGCTGATAAGGCGTCTAGTGGGACGAATGCGACGAACGCTGCCAACTCGGCCACCGCTGCGGCGGCTTCGGCCACCTCGGCAAGCAACTGGGAGGGCCTGTCCTACCTCTACGCCAACCAGTCGGAGGACGTGTTCGTCACCGGCACGACCAACTACTCCGCGTACCACTGGGCGCGTAAGGCCCTTGGCTACGTCACCGGCGGTATCGCCAGCGCCATCCACGGATCGACCGCCAAGACCACTCCGGTGGCCGCTGACGAGTTCCTAATCCTCGATAGCGCCGCGACCTTCGGCCTGCGGAAGATCGACTGGAATGCGCTCGCGGTGCGTATCCAGCAATACGTCGCGTCAGCCACACTAGCCATCTCGGGGAGCCTTTCGGCTACCGGAAACTTCACTCTCGGCACCGCGAATGGCACCGGCCAGATTACCGCTAATGGTGGCTCAATCGAACTCGCGGCCAACCGCACGGCTGACGGTGTTGCGTACATCGACTTCCACGGTGCAATTGGCACGGACTTCGACGCCCGCATCATCCGCAGCGCTGGCGCCAACGGCGGCTTCCTCATTCAGAACTTGGGAACCGGAGATACAGCCATCTACGCGGGCGGTAACCTGGCCCTGAATGGCAATGCGGCCGGGCTCTACTACAACGGCGTTCGCGTCTACACCCTGACCGAGAACGACGCTCGCTACCTCCAGATCACCAACGCGAAGCTCCAGAAGGCGTATGACAGCGGACAGCAGACCATCACTGCTGGCGGGCTCCTGACGCTGGCCCACGGTCTTGGAGCGAAGCCGCCCCTCTACGCCGCTTTCATCCAATGCACCACGGCCAACGCCGGCTACGCAGTCGGTGACGAGATTATGGTCAACCCAGGTCTCAACACGACCGACGCCACCGTACAGGCCATCAGCATCATCCCCGATGCGACCAACCTCACTGTTCGTCTCGGCAACGCTTTTGGCTCTCTCAAAGTCATGAACAAAGCAGGGACCGGCTTCAGTGACATCACCAACACCTCTTGGAAACTCGTTGTGAGGGCATGGGCATGACCCAGTATTTCGTAGACGGCACCGGAGCCTACCTCGGTGGCTTCGACGGCGCAGAGCCGCCCGAGGGAGCCCTTGAGGTTCCTTCGGCACCGGACGACGCCCGACAGGTGTGGGACGGCTCCCAGTGGGGGCCTGTGGTCCTCGCACCGGCAGACTTCCCTTCTCTCTCACCCCGCCAAATCCGCCTCGCCCTGAACGACATAGGGATCACGAGCGCCGACGTGGCGACCAAGCTGGCCGGCAACGAGGCAGGCACCATCGAGTGGAACTACGCGACCTACTTCAAGCGTACCCACCCGCTGATCGCCTCCCTCACCCCGGCCTTCGCTCTCACAGAGGCGCAAGTGGACAGCCTGTGGCTGTACGCGGCGGAAATCAAATGACCCCTTTCACTCTAATCGCAGGAACTACGACCGTGGACAACACCACCTCGGCGGTCGCGGTCTCCGCAGTAACAAGCACAGTGTGGCTCCCGTGGCTCCATCTGGCCTCTGACGGTGCTGCCCTGATCGCACCCCTCCTCGGCACCGTCTGGCTGATCGTTCAGATCGTCGCCAAGGTCCGGGAACTTCTCCGGAAGGACAAAGACAAATGAGCAAGGCCAACTCCTCGCTCCTCGAAACCATCCACGGCCTCATCGCCGAGGACATGCGCAAGCGGCTCGAAGCCGGCGAATGCGAAGCCAAGGACTGGGCGGTCATCGTCAAGTTCCTGAAGGACAACAACATCGACGCCGACATCGAGGCGAACAAGGGCGCAGAGGACAGCTTCAACCAGCTCGTCCGCGCCGCCCAAGATCGCATCCGTCAGTCAGCATCAGACCTCCAATAGGAGCCCCGTCAGGCGGCGTTCGGGCGGCTGGGTAGGTTCACACCTCCCGGCCTCTCGGCGCTCGTCCTGCGCCACCCCTGAAGGGAACAGTGACCAAACAAGCCCTGAACTCCTCGACCCACCTCTCGACGCAAGTGCGCCTTGAGGACGACTTCAAGACCTTCCTCTACCTCCTCTGGAAACACCTGAAGCTCCCCGAGCCCACCCGGTCGCAGTACGCGATGGCCGAGTGGCTCCAGAACGGCCCCAGCAAGCTGGTCATCATGGCCTTCCGGGGCATCGGCAAGAGCTGGGTCACGGCGGCCTACGTCTGCTGGCTCCTGTTCCGCGATCCTCAACTGAAGATCATGGTGGTGTCAGCGTCCAAGACCCGCGCCGACAACTTCTCCACCTTCACCCTGCGCCTCATCAACGAGGTGCCCTTCCTCAAGCACCTGAAGCCGACCGGCGACCAGCGCAACTCGAAGATCGCCTTCGACGTGGGTCCGGCCTCGGCTGACGACAGCCCCTCCGTCAAGTCGGTCGGCATCACCGGCCAGCTCACCGGCTCCCGCGCTGACGTGATCATCGCCGACGACATCGAGGTCACCAACAACTCTGCCACGCAGGCCATGCGCGACAAGCTCAAGGAGTTGACCAAGGAGTTCGCCGCTATCCTGAAGCCGTTCGACGCGGCCTTCATGAAGCACGATCCCAAGATCATCTACCTCGGCACCCCGCAGACCGAGCAGTCGATCTACAACGCTCTGCCTGATCGCGGCTACGAGATACGCATCATCCCCTCCCGTTACCCCACAGCGACCCAGCAGGCGCGTTACGGCAACCGTCTGGCCTCCTACCTCCTCCGGGACCTGAAGGGCTCCAAGGACCTCGTAGGCAAGCCTGTGTGTACGCGCTTCAACGAGGAGAAGCTGATGGAGAACTTCGCGGAGTACGGCGCTGCCGGCTTCGCCCTCCAGTTCATGCTCGACACCTCGCTGGCCGACGCGGACCGCTACCCGCTGAAGCTCCGGGACCTGATGGTCATGGACCTCGACCACGAGAGGGCACCTATGCAGCTCGCTTGGGGCATCGACAGCGCCAACGTGGTCAACGACGTGCCCACCGTAGGGTTCGACGGGGATCGCTTCTACAGGCCCTTCATGGTCTCCAAGGACGACTGGAAGCCCTACACCGGCATCGTCATGGCTATCGATCCCAGCGGTCGTGGTGGCGACGAGACCGGCTACGCCATCGTTGCCACCCTCATGGGCCGGCTGTTCCTTCTGGACGCTGGCGGCTTCACTGGCGGCTACGAGGACAGCACCCTCGAAGCTCTGGCGAACAAGGCCAAGGAGTACGGCGTCAACGAAGTGGTCATCGAGCCCAACTTCGGCGACGGCATGTTCAACAAGATTTTGGCGCCTGTGATGGCCCGCATCCACCCCTGCAAGATCAGCGAGACCGAGAGGTCGAAGGGTCAGAAGGAACAGCGGATCGTGGACACCCTTGAGCCGGTCCTGAACGGCCACCGCCTCGTGGTCGACCGCAAGCTCATCGAGAGGGACTACCAGTCCACCGAGAGCCTCCAGCCCGAGCACAGGAACCGCTACAGGCTGTTCTACCAGATGACCCGCATCACCCGTGATCGCGGTGCCATCGTGAAGGACGACAGGCTCGACGCCCTCGCCCTTGCCGTCCACTACTGGACTGCCGTCATGTCCCGCGACGTGGAGAAGGCAGCAGAGCAGGCCAAGCAGGAAGCCCTCGACCGAGAGCTGAAGGTCTTCATGGCCCACGTCCTCGGTGGCGCACCAGGCGGCTACTCGAAGGCCGGCCCCGCTCGGAAGGGACCGAGCGCTGCTGACAGGGAGAGAGCAGAGGCTAGGGCCATGTTCTACGGCATGGGTTCCAATTAGAGCCTAACTTAGGATAGGCTCCTCCGGTCACCTATAGGGTTATAGACCTATCCCTGCATGTCTCCTCCAGTCACTAGGGGGTCCCTCATAAGGGGACCCTTTAGGGGCGTTGAATGTAGCCCTTTAGGGGCGTTTGATGTGACCCCTTACGGGGCGTTCAATGTGGCCCAGTAGCCACCCAAGGTCACCGATAGGTGCCTGTAGGGATCGAGCATAGCTCTCCCTCCCTCCCTCCTCCCAATCAAGTAGACCGATAGGTGCCCTGAAGTGGTCCTAACGTGGCCTGAAGGGGCCGTTTCAAACTGACGCAAAAATCCGTGGGGTCGAACTCGACGGTTGATGATTCGCGCATCCCCCCGCGCCCCTCGCGCATCACGCTCGGGCGCTCGTGCTTGTTCCGGCCCAAACACCGCATGGCACACATTCGGGCACACATGGGGCTCAAAGCCTTGTGGCGCATGGCATTGCACCGGATATGGTAACCAATGGCACACCGCACGGGCACCGCATGGCGGCCTAACGGGCACCAATGGCACCGCATGGCGCTATCTGTCGTTATGTTATTACATGTCTGTCAGAGACTATCTGTATCGTACAGCGTACGAACTGCCATACAGCGTACGCCAGCTCCCACGGCACCGCACGGGCACCGCTCGGCAACCATAGGGCACCGCACGGGCACCGCTCGGCAACCATAGGGCACCGCACGGGCACCGCTCGGCACGGGCATGGGGATTGATCCGGCATCGCAAATAATATCCCGGCAACGGGCACAATCGGCACCGCACGGGCACCTAACGGGCACCGCATGGGCAAATCAGGCTGCAAATCAGCTTTGACCTATGATAACCCATTGATTTATCTATCTATATTTTGTCACGGCAACGGGCCAATCGGGCATAAATGGCACTAAAAGCCCAGGCATCACCAATCTTTTATCGTAACAAAATCAAGCACTTATCATTTTCTCAAATTTCACTTGTTTTGTCCCGTCAACGGGCACATATTGAAGCCACAAGAGACGAACACGAAACGAGAGGAGAGAGACAAACGAGAACGGATCGGGGCGCGGCTTCCGCCCGATAAGTGAGCCAAGGGTGACACCCTGATACAAGTCCGGCCATAGTATCCAGAGCCACGGTGTCAGAGACCGTGTGGGGCCGATAGCGAGGGGAAGGCGATATGCCTCGCACCATACCAAACGCTGGAGTGGGTCCAATACACGGGACTTGCGTGAGAGATAGCCACAGCCGCTTTAGGGCGGTGTTTCCGGGAACGGATACAGGCGAAGGGTAACGTGAGACGTAGTGGGTGCCACGTAGCCGCTCAAATGCGTATAGCGCAAATGGGCTTAGGATCACGGTAAGTGCCTCACAAACACTCCAGAGAAACACCTAAGACTTGCATCTCCCACTAGAGACAAGCGGCACAACAAAAGCAAACTAGGCAAACAATAACGGGCCGGGGAGCAATAACGCTTCCCGGTCCGACCATTTGTTCTGTCACTGGCAATCAAATGCCACTGTCACAACCAATGGGAAAGCAACCATGAAGACCATAATCTTCTACACATGGCCGCTCATCGCACTTGTCGCAATGGTCGGCGGCGTGGCCGCAGTTGATCCCGGCATAACGGGCAAGCTCTTGCGGGCTCTCATCGACATCGCGTTGGCATAGGAGAACGCCATGAACGACACAATCGCCTTGAACAAGCTACGTAGAGAATGGGAGGCGGACCGCCTGCCTCTGCCGCAATACCTTGCCGGTGTCCAGCGCCTCGTGGCGGTGGAGATTGAGCGCAAGCAGCGGGCAGAGCGGGCCGCCAAGGCACGGCGCAAGGCCGACGACGCAATCCTGCTCATCATGCCGGGTGCTGGCATCCTGTTCATCGTCCTCACCGTCTTCACTCTTTTGACCAGATAGTCCCGGCAACGGGACATAGGAGCAACCAATGGCAGACCGGATCACACTTTTCATCAGCCGCGACGGTGCCCAGCGGGCCGCCCACGCCGCCACGCTAGGCGGCAACCTGTCCGACTACAGGATCACACCGGCCACGCTGAAGGATGAGGACACGGGCCACATTGATCGCGGCTTCAAGGTCACCTTGCTCAACACCGCCGGCCACCCGGTCGCATCGCTTTGACCATATCAACCCGTTAACGGGACAATCGGAGAAACTGGAATGTGCAAGAAATGTGCTGACGGGGCTCCTGAAGCCCACGAGAGAGAACCGAAGCTGCCGAAGGGTGTCGTGCGGGTCCACGAACGGATCACCAAGACGGACCCGGAAGCTGGCCTCACGCCGTGGGATTTTACGGACTATGCCGGCGACATGCGGCGGCGCTACGTCGTGATCCACACCGAAGGCGTCTACAAAGGCGCTACCGACACTTGGAACGCCACGATGCGTGATGGGGTCGAGGACTTCGCGGACCTCCTCCGCGCCTACAGAGACACCTCTCATTTCCACCTGATCGCCTACGAGGAAGGCACCGAGCCCTACTCGGACCTGTTGCCTCACATTCAGGCCGACTTCTCGCCGTGGCATAAGCAGGAATGGTTCCGCGCTCACATTGCCCGCTGGGCCGAGCACATGCCGCGCTTCTCGACCAAGTTTCCCGGTCTCCTCGCCTACTATCAGACACCGCAGAAGCGGAAGGCCGGTGTGCTCACGCCGATCAAGGCCGGCAAGTACCTGAAGAAGTATCTCGGCGACGTGCTGACCGAGGAGTTCATTCAGGAGCAGGGCCTAGCGTGGCAGTCTTTCTTCGCTCCGGTGGAACTGAAGGTGACCCAGGATGCCGACGAGGTGCAGGAGGTCTACGAGAACGGGCCTAACTCCTGCATGTCCAAGGAAGCCAGCATGTTCCAGAGCGACGAGCACCCTGCCCGCGTCTACGCTGGGCCGGACCTCGGCATTGCCTACATCGGCACCACTGACGATCCTGCTGCCCGCTGCGTGGTCTGGCCGGAGAAGAAAATCTACGGTCGGGTCTACGGCGACTATCACCGCATGGGCGTGGCCTTGGAAACCGCTGGCTACAAGGAAGGCGACGACGACGACTTCGCCGGAGCCCGCATCCGTCGCATCTACAACGGTGCCTTCTACACGGTGCCATACTGCGACATGGGCAACTACGCCCACGACGACGGCACCTATCTGATCATCGGTCGCGGCGACATTTACATGCAGTACACCAACGGCACCAACATGGATAACCCGGAACGCTGCATATGTGCCGACTGCGATGAGGCGATGGACGACGACTACTCCTACTATGTCGAGGACGTGGGGAGCATCTGCGAGAGCTGCTTCGGCTCCAACTACTTCACCTGCGACATCACTGGCGAGAGCTACCCTGACAGCGAACAGGTCGCCTCACCGGACGACATTCGCATCAGCCGCGCCGCCACCCGGCGATACTCCGGCCAACTGTTCCACTGCGACGGCACCAACAAGTGGTATCCGACAGCCAGCTACGACTACGTGACGCTCGCAGACGGTGACACCTACGAGTTGAGCTACGCCGAGGAGAACGCCTTCCACTGCGACTTCTCCGAGGAGTGGTACGACAACGCCGAGCACTGCGAGCTTGACGATGGTCGGGTCTTCGCTTGGGAAGCCACGCGCTACCTGACCGAGCAGTTCTGGGACTGGAAGGACGGCGCGGTCGAGATTGGCCGCATCGACCACCCGCAGCAGCTCGAACTCGACCTGGCCCTCGCCGCCTAACCCACCTTCAACGCACCTATAGGAGACCTAACGATGACCCATCGGGCCAGCGACATACAGACTATTTTGCAGATGTTCTCCTATATGCGGCCCTCCGGGTCGGCTGCGGAGACTGCCTTTGTCGAGCGGTATTTGACGCCGCTCGGCTTCCAACGGGACGAGTTCAAGAACCTCTACCTCCAGATCGGGGCCAGCCCCTCGATCCTTTGGTCCTCGCATATGGACACCGTGCATTCGGTCTCCGGGACGCAGACGCTCTCGCTGAAGGACGGCATCCTAAGCCTGTCCCGCAAGGCGAAAAAGGGTGCCTCCTCATGTCTCGGGGCCGACGACACTGCCGGTGTCTGGCTCATGACCGAGATGGTCAAGGCCGGGATCGAGGGGCTGTATGTGATCCACCACGCCGAGGAGCGCGGCTGTATCGGGTCATCCAATCTGGTCCAGCACAACTCCAAGTTCGTGGCCGGGATACAGGCCGCCATTGCCTTCGACAGGCGCGGCTACGACAGTGTGATCACTCACCAGTCGTGGGGCCGGACGGCCTCCGACGCCTTCGCCCACTCGCTCGCGGCGATCCTCGGTGGCGACTACAAGCCCGACGACACCGGCACCTACACGGACACCAACGAGTACGCCGGCATCATCCCGGAATGCACCAACATTTCGGTCGGCTACTACGACCAGCACACACGCCGAGAAACGCAGAACGTGGAGTTCCTTCTGGACCTCCGCGACACCCTGCTGGCCGCCGATTGGTCGCAACTGGTGATCGAACGGGACCCGCAGTCTGACCCCTACGAGGACGCAGGCTGGGACAGCGTGGACTACGGCTACTCCAGCCGGACCCGTGGCTACTCGTCCTCCACCTCGCTCTCCAGCAAGGGGCTGACGGTCGAGTACCTCGTCAAGCAGTACCCGGACATCGTGGCCGACATTCTCGAAGGCCAAGGCTGGGACGCAGAGCACCTCCACGCAGAAATCGGCGCCTACTACGGCGGCCACTTCGATGACGATCAGAACGAAAGGAACGCGGCATGACCCGCTGGATTATCAGAGACACTCGCAGCGGCATGTTTGCGTCGGTGACCGACAGGTCCTCCGGCGTGAAGGGCCTCCACGTCAACAGCCACATGGGGCGAGCCTTCAACAGCCGCGCCGACGCCTTGTCCCGTTGTCGGGAGGGCGAGCGCCCGTTCCCCTACTTCATCCCGCGCACCTACGCCGAGATGAGGAGGGCCGCATGAGCAAGCCGGTCGCCAAGTCGCTCCACACCGTCACAGTGATCGTTCAGGTCGCTCGCCGCGTCCTCGACACCAGCGGCTACTCCACAGATGAGGCTCTCGACATCGCGATGGACTGCCTCGGGCTCGCCGGTCGGCCAGACCCGTATGGGCTCGGCGCTGCTGCCCTCAAGCAACTGATCAAAGGGGAAAACGATGCGGCAGACTGACAGACCTCTCCGCGTCCTCATCGGCTGCGAGTTCTCCGGCACCGTTCGCCGCGCCTTCGCTGCCCGTGGGCACGACGCTTGGTCCTGCGATCTGTTGCCGTCAGCCGACCGCTCGAACAAGCACCTGATCGGCGACGTTCGCGAGTTCCTGCATGATGGGTGGGACCTCCTCATGGTCGCTCACCCGCCCTGCACTCGCCTCTGCAACTCCGGTGTCCGCTGGCTGTCGGCACCGCCCGGTCGCCTGACCGCCGAGCACTACACGCCCCTCGAAATCGCCGCCTACGCCACCATGAGCGAGCCCGAGCGGCTGGCCTTCATGTGGCGGAAGCTGGACGAAGGCGCGGCGCTGTTCTCGGACCTCTGGAACGCTCCCATCGAGCGCGTCTGCCTTGAGAACCCCGTGATGCACACCCACGGCAAGCAGCGCATCCGCAACTACCGCGAGTTCGCCCAGTCGGTCCAGCCGTGGCACTTCGGGGAGCCGGAGAGCAAGCGGACATGCCTGTGGCTCCGTGGTCTGCCGACCCTGACGCCGACCTACAGGACGTGGGACGAGTGCCGCGAGGCTCTCGGTCTGCCCGACGACGCCAAGCCCGACCAGCGCGTCCACAGCGCCTCTCCTGGCCCCGCTAGGTGGGCCGAGCGGTCCAAGTTCTTCGACGGTATCGCCAACGCAATGGCTGACCAGTGGGGCGACCTACCGGCGGCTCCGGTCACCTACAGGGAGGCCGCGTAATGATGCCATCGTACAAAACGTACTTGACCTCAAGCGCAAATCAGGAGTATATTCCTATCACCTTAGCAGCCCGCCGAGTGGGGGACGAAGATGGATAAATCCACGGTCCTCATACTTGGCTACGGCTTCCTTAGCGCCACAGGCGTGGCGGGCATCGGTGCCCTCCTGTGGAACTGGTTCTTCCGGTGGCTTTTCGTGCGGGAAAAGCGGTAACGCACCTTGGGGGTGCGACAAATTGGGCTCATGTTTAAAACATGCATACAAATGTTGTAGACATGAGGAGAACTTGGGATTAAGGGAAGGGACGATCCCGTTGACGGGACAAAATCCCTCTCTTGCAAAACACGAGGAACTAAAGGAAATGAGACTGGAAGTTGTAGCCGCGCAGATCGCCACACTCGACCGTGAGACAATACGTGACGTGACGCTGGCAGTGGAGTTCCTTACAACAGCGTTGAGAGCGATGGTCGACGGCCACCCGGTCGCCAGCCACATGGTGCAGCAACCCTTCCTGTTCGCCCACGGGAAGATTAACGATCTGGCAACAATAGTCTATCAGAAGGCAGCATAACCAATCCCTCTGCTGCGTTCCGAGAAAAAAGAAGTGTTCGTGATGAGCTGGGAGGGACAGTAATTCACGCGCAGCAGATGGGGATGCATAATGTACACAGACGGCGACAGCTACAAGAAGGACATCAGGTGCTTGATCAAGGTCATTGAGGAGTTCCGAGCATTCGACGCTCAAATGGAACTTTCTCAACTCTTGGTTTACCTGCTCGTCACGGCGACACCGGGGAAGAAAGTGGCGGATTTACTCCCGGCCACGGGACTTTCCCGGTCAGCTCTTTCAAGGAATATACTCGCCCTGTCCAAGGGCGACTACCGCGCAGACCACCGCGCAAAGCCGAAGCCCGGTCTCGACTTGATCACGACGGTGACTGACCCGTTCGACGGTCGAGCCCAGCTCGCGGCTCCTACCCGGCGCGGTGTCGGGCTGGCAGAGAAAATTTCACGCTACTTCCACATGGAGACCAACGACAATGGCGAGGAAGCGAGGCAATAAATGGCAGGCTAGCGTCACCGACGCGAACGGCAAACGACACCGGCCAGCCTTCGATACAGAGGCCCAGGCAGTGGCTTGGGAGGGCGCGGCCAACCTAGCTGTTGACGAGGGGCGGGCACTGCCGCCTATCTCGACCGGCAAGGCCGGCAACCGCGACCTCGCCCTGCTTGGGTCTCTGTTTGAGCACGTCAAACGCACCCACTGGGCCGGCATGAAGTCGGCCTCCACCGCCAACCTCAACGCCAAGACCGTGGTCGAGTACTTCGGTGAGAAGAAGCCGGTGGCTGACATCGGCTCCGCTGACATCGCAGAGATGCGGGCCGATCTGGCTGACCGGGGGCTGACGCACTCGACCATCAACCGCAAGTGCGCGGCGCTGTCGAAGATGCTCCACGTCGCTCTCGATGCCGGGGTCATCAACAAGATGCCGCGCATCCGGTTCTCGAAGGAGGAGCAGACCAAGTTCCGCTACGTGGACGAGCTGGAGGAGCGGGCGATCCTCGCCTACTGGCTGGCTTCGGGCGACCAAGACCTCCACGACCTGTCGGAGTTCCTGATCGACACCGGGGCTCGCTGCTACTCGGAAGCGATGGACGCCAAGTGGGACGCCTTCGCCAAGGGGTTCACGTCGGTCACCTTCTGGCACACCAAGACCAGCAAGCCGCGCACCGTGCCGCTCACCCGGCGGGTCCGCGATACTCTGGCTCGGCGGTGGAAGACCCACCAGAACCGCGCCGGTCCCTTCACCGGGGGCTCGAAGGACACCATGCGGGGCCGCTGGTCGAAGATGAGGTCCGGCACCGGGCTCCATGACGTGACGCCCCACACTCTGCGCCATACGTGCTGCACCCGGCTGATCAATGCCGGCGTGGACATCAAGCGCGTCATGACGTGGATGGGGCACACCGAGCTGACGACCACGCTCCGCTACATGCAGATACGGCCCAACGGTCTTGACGACATCGTGACCCTGCTGGAGCGCCCTCACGAAGCGACTGGAACATCAGTTCAGTCAACCCAAAGGCGGACGCCTCGGCTGAAAAAGCGAGTGCTAACGCCTCCCCCGCCGTTCGAGCCCTCGTGGAAGACGCGGCAGGCGTGAGGCGATACCTCCTCTACCTCGGGGCCGTCTCACTCGGCGGCCTCGTGTGGTTCTATCTTGTCACCCACCTCGCCTCGCGCTAATTGGGTCGCTTCCACACACGGGAGTGACCCATGAAAGCCATACTCATCGGCCTCGCCGCCGGTCTCGTATCCATCCTCGGCCTCACCCTCCTATGGGTGCCGGGGGCTGACCTTTGGGGTGCCCTCGTGGGCATCGCCGTGGGTGTGGCCTCCCGGATCAAACTCACGGCCTAACACCTACCTTCCACCTTCTGTCCAACTTTGCCCTGGCTGACCGCCGGGGCTTTTTTTTTGTCCCGAGAAAGGAACCAGACATGAAACGCATCCTCCACAGCCTCCTCGCGGTCTGGCCCCCGCTCGCCCTCGCCGGCATCTCTTTCGGCCTCGCCGCCTCCACCTCGCCGGGTCTCATCGACATGGGCATCTACGACAACATCGCCGCAGGCTTGGCCGGGGCCGTGTTCATGTCGGACGTGGGCGCTCGCTACGCCGAGTTCCGCAAGGCCCGAGCCAAGATCGCAGAGTTCGAGGGCAGTCCCGCGCTCGGCACCGTCTTCTACCAGCTCGGCACCTTCCACAAACGCTCGTGGTGCCAGAGAACGGCGCTCTACTGGGCGGCCACCGATGTCCTCGGCCCGAACGGCGGGATGATCGTCAAGCTCTGGTACAAGGCGCTCGGCTACAAGTGGTGGCACCTCACACCGGACGGCACCTTCAGCCGCCAATCGCCGTTCCTGAAGCTGGGCTTCTGGTCGAGCTTGGTGGGAGTGAAGGCATGAAGCTCTGCAAGGACTGCACCTTCTTCCGCAGCGACGACGGCACCGCCTGCCGCAACCCCGCCGTGATGGAGACCGACCCTGTGTGGGGTCCCAAGGCCGCCCACCCGTCTGCGGAGCGCAAGTACGGGGATCGATGCGGGCCGGACGGCAAGCTGTGGGAGGCGAGGACCAAGCGGCAACTGTTCCGATGGCTCCACACCGGGGTCCATGAGGCATGAAGGTCTACATCACCGGCACACCACTGGAGGCCCTGCTTTGGAAGCGAGCCATCCGCAAGGTGCGGGTGGTCTTCCGACCGGGCACCGATCCTGACACCGAGCGGGCATTCCTGCTCGACCTCAAACAAGCAATCGAGGAGAAACTGAATGACGAAACGAGGACCGGGAGCCCACGTCCTAGCCCGTAAGGGCACCCACGAGAAGCTCGAAGGCCAGCTTGAGATGAGCTTCAGGCCATCGACGGAGGAGCTGATGCTGGCCTGCTATGGTGGCAAGTCGTCGTCATGGAGCCGCGACTTCCTCCAGCAGATCACGACCTACGAGAGCGCCTTCTTCACCGATATGTTCCGCGAGCGCGTGACTGCCACCGAGGTCGCCCGCAGGGAGCAGGACTGGGAGCGGGGCATTCGCATGGTCGACTTCCGTGGCCGCGTCTACTCCGAGCTGACCGAGGCATACTACAGCCCAATCCAGGGCCACCCTGACATTCTGGTGCTCGATGATGTCGGTTGATTTGGTGCGGGTGGAGGGATTTGAACCCCCATGCCTCTCGGCGCTTGGACCTAAACCAAGTGCGTCTGCCAGTTCCGCCACACCCGCTCCCGCGCCTCCTCTACAGGGGCCGGGACACGCTGGCAAGACTGTGCCCGAAAGTGTGCCCGGTGTGCCCACGCTGTGCCCGAGCTGTTGGTCCCCGTGGGGAAATTTCCCAATAAAATCAGCACCACGTCACGTCCGTCATCTGATTTAGGTTCCAGTGCCGAAAGGCGTGGGGGTTCGAGTCCCTTCATCCGCACCACCCTTCGCTCTATCGAGCTTCGGGTGGCAGGCCACCCAGGAGCTTGATAAAGCGAAGGGTGTCCTCCGAAGCCGTGGCGTAGGAGGACTGGCGGCGACGGCCTACACTTCAAACACTTGACCGGTAAACCACTCCGCCAATTTCGCCAGCTCCGGCCCCAGCACCCGGTCGGCGTCGACCGGCGGCACGATCTTCCTGATATCCGCGACAAAATCCTGCAATGCCGGCGGCGCGGCGCGTTCAGTGACGTGCAGCGCCTGCGAGGCGATCATCGCCAGCATCGCCATTGCCGCATCGAGGCAGCGGCCGGCCGTCGCTTCCTTGGTCCAGGCGAAGAATGCGGTGGTGGCGACGTCGTCCTGGCCGGCGCCGGCCGATTCGGTGCCCGGAATGAAGGTGCGCTTCGCCGCGAGCTTGGCCTGCTCGAGATAGCCGGTGATCGCCATCGGGACATAGCCGACATTGCCGTGGCCGTCGCTGTCGGCCCAATGCCGCCCGGTCATCAACAGGTCGGGCAGCAGCGAGACCTTGCCGTTCAGCAGCTTTGAGGCGTGGCGGTCGCAGAGCAGGCAGAGATCGGCCCAGATCGCCGCCAGATCGTCGAGCGCCGGCGTCGCCATGGCATTGTGATAGCCGCCGGTCGAGATGCAGCGCCCCAGCGGGTGCGCCGCGTCGGGCGGGATATAGACTGGATTGTCCGAGATCGAGGCCAGCGATACGGTCGCCGCCTGCTCGGCGCCGGCCAGCGTCCTATGCGCATGGCCGAGCACGCGCGGCACGATGCGGTAGCTGACCGGCGCCTGATAGTTGCGCCGGCCGTCGCCGGCGCCAACCACGTATTGCCGCAACCCTTGCAAGGCGGCCGCTTCGTGCGCGTCGCCCCAGAGCCCGTCGAGAGCTGCATCATAATGCTCGAGCGGCGCGCGAAACGCTTCGATCGACAGCGCGAACACCTTGTGCGCCATGGCGAGGCGACGACGCGCGGCAAGTGCTGCGTCCGCCACCAGTGCCGCCGCGCAAGGCGAGCCGTTGATCAGCGATCCCCGCTCCTTCACCTCAAGCTCAAGGCTGGCGGTAAGCGCAGCAAACAGCGGATAGAGCGCCAGGATCTCGCCGGCGCCACCCTGCCCTTGCGACGGCACCACCGGCATCGGGCCGCCGTCGAGCATCGCCGCAACGGCTAGCGCGATGCGCGGCGTGGTGGCGGCATTGCCTTCGATGAAATTGGTCAGCCGTGCCAGCACGATCGCCCGGACCACGCGGTCGGGCAACGGCTCCCCGAAGGATGTGGCGGCGGCATACGCTTTGATGCGCGCATGGCGGTCGCGCTCGTCAAGTTCGAGCTTGCGGCTTGCCAGCTCGCCCATGGCGGTGGTGACGCCGTAGATGACCGGCGGCGGATCGGACTCAATGAGTTTCAGGAACGAGGCGCGGCATTCGGCAATGCGTTGCAAGGCCTTGTCGCCGATTTCGACCGTGTCGTTTCTCCAGGCGACGCGCAAAACGGCATCGAGATTGATATCTCCGCGCGTCGTCACCGTAATCGGCATTGTCTTCGCCCGTCTGGTTTGCATGAGGGCGAAGCGATCGATCGTTGCCGAAATCCATGCCCTGGGTAATGTCTTCTAGTAGAGCGGTTCCTCAAACAATGTCTTGTCGCCGTCCATCAGCCCCTTGATCTGCGCCTCGCCACTGGCGGCGAGCGCGATGCGCACGCCGAATGGCCGCACCCGCATGTCGTCCTGGATCGCAATGCCCTGGCCCTCAGGAAGGTAGAAGCGGTCGATGCCGTATTGCGGTGCGATCGTGGATTCAGGATCAAGCGTCCAGCCCGGCGCGACCTGGCCGACAATATCGGCTTCGTCGGCGGTCGCCGGCGTCGGAGCCTTGCCGAACCAGGCCGTGGTCGCATGCCACAATAGCCGTCGGCACCCGGCTTCAGCCGGACCACGATCGGCGTGTTCTCGCTCACGAGCTGGCCGGCCGGGATGTTGGCGATCAGCTTCACCGGCAAGCGCGATATTTCATAGCCGAGGATAATATAGTCGCCGCGCAGCAGATCGCGCGGATCGACCGGCTCGACTTTCAGCAAGACCTCCTTGCCGTTGCGCAGGATCGCCGCGCGGCCGGCGATGATCCAGCTCAGGAAGCCGATCTGGACGAGCGCCAGGACCAGCGCCGAGATGACAAGTTTCTTTCCCGACATCATGCTGCCGCTCCTTCCGGGGCCTTCATGCGTTTTTCCACACGGATGATGACGAGAGCCAGGATGCCGAACAGCACTGCGGCAGCCAGGAAGAAGCCGGCCGTGCCGAGCATCGTCTGCAAGGTCACGACGTAGATAATGGCGAGCTCGAAGGCAAAGCCGGCATAGGCAACCCAGCGCAGCCCCCTGCTCTCGCGCCCGCCCAGCATGATCGCCGCGGCAATGCCGGCCAGCGCGATGACCGACGCAATGGCAAAGCCGTTGCTGAAGGCGTTGTCATCGCCCAGTTCGATCTGCATCATCGCCAGCCCGGTGAGAAAGCCGATCAAGGCGTGCAAAGGCAACCGCCCGCCGAGCTGCAAGATCCAGTCGGCCGGCCCGGCGGCGAAGATCGAAACCGCAAACAGCAGCGCCGACACCGCGACCAGAGGAATAGCCAGGGCGACCGTGTTCTGGTCCAGGCCGCGCACCGCGATATAGAAAATGACCGAGAGAATGATCAAGTGGCGTGCCGGCTGGCTACGCGTCCAGAACGAGACGACAAAAACCACCGGCGCCATGATAAGGAAGAAATTCGGAAATACGGGGCGGTCATAAAAGTCGAACGCGCGCACGAACAGCCAGGCAATGGATATGCCGACGGCAGCGACCGTCAGCGGGTTCGAGCGCAACGCCACCGCGGCAAGTGCCGTGCCGATGCCCCAGGTGACGATGGCCGAGGCCTCGTCGCCCGTGAGATGGTACATCTGGCCGATCAGCGCGATCGATCCGCCGAAGGCCGCGGCGGCCACGATCCACAGCGCCTCGCCGATCGCCGCATGGTCGCGCATCTTCAACACCGCGCCGCCGACATAGCCGGCGAGAATGACGGCAAACAGTGCCGCGACCCGCACCAGCCGCGGGATGGCGTCCCAGTTGGCGGCGACGAAGAGCAGGATCGCGGCGCCGAACAGCAGCGCCGCCATCATGGCCAATATAGTGCCGAAGCTCAGCGATCTGCGCTCGTTTGCGTCGATGTCGCGCTTAAGCGCATCGGCCGTCTTCGCGTCGATCAGGCCAGCCTGCAGCCACCGCCCGATATCGGCCCTCGCCCGCGACGAATAGCTCGCCATGTCGCTTCTCCCCCACCTTGGTCTTTCTGACAGCCGATCCGCTCAAATCGTTGACGCAACGTCATTTTCCGATTCGGGTCTCTTCATGACGAAGCCGTGAACGCGCATTAATGTTGCATTGCACAATTTGCATTGCTGCCATGCGCCAACAGCACTTTTAAATCGATATTACCCAGCCTATTTACTGTTCGTACACAAACGGAATGATCCGAAGAAAGACGAAACGAGCACTACCATGAACCTGATCCGCAACTACCGCAACTGGCGCCGCTACCGGGACACCGTCTCCGAGCTGAGCCGCCTTTCGAACCGTGAACTGACCGACCTCGGCATCAGCCGCAGCGACATCCACTACGTCGCCCGCAAGGCGGTCTAATCCTCTTCGGATCGCAAATGGTCCGAACCAGTTTTGAAAAAGAGAACGACAATGAACCTGATCCGCAACTATCGTAACTGGCGCGTTTACCGCGACACCGTTACCGAGCTGGGTCGCCTTTCGAACCGTCAGCTCCATGATCTCGGCATCGTCCGTGACGAGATCAAGATCATCGCCCGCAGAGCGACGATCTAGCCAGAATTTCGCCAGGGTCGACCTCCTCCCCGACCCTGACGGATACGGTCAGCCTTCACCTCCTCCCGAGGGTTGACCACCAAAACGGCGCCCGCCGCACCTCCTCCCGCGGCGGGCGCTGTTTCCAAAGCGAACGCAGTTCGTCTTTCCGAAGCGAACGCTAGTTCGTCTTCAAAGTGAACGCAGTTCGTCTTCCAGGGATTTCGCCTCCCTCGATCCGGCGAAAAGAATTTCGTCAAAGCCGACCTCCTCCCCGGCGATGGCGAATACGGCCGATCCCCACCTCCTCCCGAGAATCGGCCCCAAAAACGACACCCGCCGCACCTCCTCCCGCGGCGGGTGTTGTTGTTTTTGGGCAGGCTTTTCAATTGCGCATGCAGTCGATCGAGGCGCTTTACGCCGCCATCAGACCGTCGCTGCGGACATAAGAAAGTCGAGCTCCGTCGTTGCACGACAATGACCCACGCTCGCACCGGCCAATTGCAAACGGCGCGCCAAGCGATTATTCCGGCGCTCATGAGCAAAAATCCTATCCACATCGTCGGCGGCGGCCTCGCCGGCTCCGAAGCCGCCTGGCAGGCAGCACAAGCCGGTGTTCCCGTCATTTTGCATGAGATGCGCCCGGTGCGCGGCACCGATGCGCACAAGACCGATGGGCTTGCCGAACTTGTCTGTTCCAATTCCTTCCGCTCCGACGATGCCGAGAACAACGCCGTCGGCCTGCTGCATGCCGAAATGCGGCTGGCCGGCTCGCTGATCATGAGTGCCGGCGACGCCAACCAGGTGCCGGCAGGCGGCGCGCTGGCCGTGGATCGCGACGGTTTCTCCGACGCGGTGACGAAAAAGCTTGAAGCGCACCCGCTGATCACCATCGAGCGCGAGGAAGTGCCGGGCCTGCCGCCGGCGGAGTGGGACCAGGCGATCATCGCCACGGGACCGCTGACCGCGCCGTCGCTCGCCCAGTCGATCGCCGAGGCAACCGGCGCCGATGCGCTGGCCTTCTTCGACGCGATTGCCCCGATCATCCATTTCGACACGATCGACATGGACATTTGCTGGTTCCAGTCGCGCTACGACAAGGTTGGGCCCGGCGGCACCGGCAAGGACTACATCAACTGCCCGATGGACAAGGACCAGTATCTCGCCTTCGTACAGGCGCTGGTCGACGGCCAGAAGACCGAATTCAAGCAGTGGGAAGGCACGCCCTATTTCGACGGCTGCCTGCCGATCGAGATCATGGCCGAGCGCGGCGTCGAGACGCTGCGCTACGGGCCGATGAAGCCGATCGGGCTGACCAATGCCCACAATCCGACGGTAAAAGCCTATGCCGTGGTGCAGCTGCGTCAGGACAATGCGCTGGGCACGCTCTACAACATGGTCGGTTTCCAGACCAAGCTGAAGCATGCCGAGCAGGTGCGCGTGTTCCGCACCATTCCGGGCCTGGAAAACGCCGACTTCGCGCGCCTCGGCGGCCTGCACCGCAACACCTACATCAACTCGCCGACCTTGCTCGACGCTTCCCTGCAGCTGAAGTCGCGGCCGGGCCTGCGCTTTGCCGGCCAGATCACCGGCTGCGAGGGCTATGTCGAGAGCGCGGCCATCGGCCTGCTCGCCGGCCGCTTCGCCGCCGCCGAGCGTCTCGGCCACGCGCCGTCCCTGCCGCCGCTCACCACCGCCTTCGGCGCCCTGCTCAACCACATCACCGGCGGCCACATCGTTTCCGACGACGAGCCGGGCAAACGCTCTTTCCAGCCGATGAACGTCAATTTCGGCCTGTTCCCGCCGGTGGAAGCACCGAAGACCGAAGGCAAACGCCTGCGCGGCAAGGACAAGACGGTGGCCAAGCGCCACGCGATCACCTCACGCGCGCGGGCAGATTGTCGGGAGTGGCTAGGGCTGCCGGCGCAAACAGCGGAAGCTGCTGAATAGGCAGGTTTCAGAGTCCTAAACACGATTGACGTTTATACGTTAACTCGCTGGCCAGCCCCGCGTTGCGCGCCTGAGCAACAGCCCATGCCGGCGCAGAGCCGAAAGCCGGGCTGCGCCGCCAAGCGGCGAGCGGCCATTGGCCATCTTGCCGAGATAGGCGCTGGTCAGCGCCAGCGGCAGGAACGCCGGACGCAGCGTTTCCGGAAGTGCGGACGCCCCTTGCTCGAAAGCGCGGAGATGCTCCTGCGCCAATGCAATCATCGCAGCCACCGCGCGCTGAGCGCCGGGGCCGCCGTCACCGCTGACGAACTCCTCCGGCGATGAGCCTACCGCGGCAAGGATATCCGCCGGCACGAAGCATTGCCCGCGCCGGCGATGCAGCGGCAACAGCAGCAACAGGCCGGTCATCGCCTGGGCGCAGCCGGCCCTGCCCGCCAGTTCGGCAAAGCGCGGCGCCTCATTGGGATCGAGCACCATCGCCGCCAGTTGGATCAGCGCGGCCGCCGTCTCGCCGCAATAGCCCTCGAGATCGGTGCGCGATGGCATCGGATCGTCATAGAGGTCGAAGATGCGGGCCTCCAGCATGTTGTCGAAGGCAGTTTTGGGCAGGCCATGGGCAGAAATCGTCGCCTTCAGCGCATCGGCGAGCGGGTTGCCTGTGGCCGCGGCTTCAGCAGCGATGACATCGCGCCACCATTGCAGCCTCACTTCGCCCGGCAATGCCTCGTGGATGCGGTCTCGGACAGACGCAATCTCGGCATTGAAGGCGTAAAGCGAAAACAGCGCCGCGCGCTTGTCGGCCGGTGCATAGAGTGCGCTGACATAGCGGTCATGGTCGCCGGCGCGCACCGTCTCCATGACGATGTCAGCTGCATCGGTCACGTCAGTCGACGGCGATCAGCGCCGCGGCCACGGCGCGGTCTTCGGCAAGCAGCACATTGTAGGTCCGCACCGCTGCCCCCGTCGACATCGGGTCGGAGCCAATGCCAGCCGCCTTCAGCGCCGCCCGAAGTGCTGCCGGCAAGGGCCGCAAATCCTTGCCTGTGCCGACCAGCAGGATCTCGACCTTGTCGGCCTCGGCCAGCAGCAGGTCGAAATCCGCCGCCGTCAGGGCCAGCGGATCGGCCGGCTCCCAGCCATGGATGCCGGAGGGCAGGCAAAGAAGCGAGCCGCGATGCGACATGTCGGCGAAGCGGAAGCCGCCATTGCCGTAGGCTTCGATCGGCGCCCGTCCGGGGAAATGCGCCTCGCGGATGACGATACCTTTTGCCACCAGCGCAGCCGTCAGGTCGCCATGGCCTTGCCGCCACCAACCGGCTTCTCCTCATCGGCGCTCGCTCCCTGCGGCCTGAGCCTGAACAGGATCAGCAAGGGCGCTGCGATGAAGATCGACGAATAGGTACCGAAGACGACGCCGAACAGCATCGCCATGGTGAACGAGCGGATCACCTCGCCGCCGAACAGCACCAGGGCCAGCAGCGCCAGGATGGTCGTCACCGAAGTCAGCGTCGTTCTCGACAGAGTCTCGTTGATGGCGTTGTTCAACAATTGCGGGAGCGGCATTCGTTTGTATTTTCGCAAATCTTCTCGAACACGGTCATAGACGACGATCGTGTCGTTGAGTGAATAGCCGATAATGGTCAGGATCGCCGCCAGCGAAGACTGGTTGAATTCGAGCCCGGTGATGACGAAGAAGCCCAGCGTCATCACCACATCGTGCACCGTCGCCACGATTGCGCCGACCGCGAACTGCCATTCGAAGCGGAACCAGACATAGACCAGGATGCCGATCAGCGCGATGATCATCGCAATCGTGCCTTGCTTGGCCAGCTCGCCCGAAACCGTCGGGCCCACCACCTCGACGCGGCGAAAATCGTAATTGTCCTGGAGCTCGCCGCGCACCTTGTCGATGACGGTCTGCTCGGCGTTCTCGCCGCCATCCTGGGTGCCGACGCGGATCAGCACGTCGTTCGGCGCGCCGAATTGCTGGACCTGCACTTCACCGATGTTTAGCTCCGACAGCCGGCTTCTGATATCGCCAATATCGGCGTCGCCTTGCTTGGACTGCACCTCGATGATCGAGCCGCCCTTGAAGTCGATGCCGTAGTTGATGTCGATGGTCAGGAATCCGATAACCGACGCGATCGACAGCAGGCTGGACAGTGCGAAGGTCCAGCGGCGGATGCCCATGAACGGGATTTTCGTGCCGGCCGGAACGAAGGTCACCGGCGCACGCGGCAATTCCTTCGGACGCGCACGGCGCAGCCAGATCGACACCAGCAGACGGGTGAAGGTGAAGGCGGTGAAGACCGTGGTCAAGATGCCGATGGCATAGGTGATGGCGAAGCCCTTGACCGGTCCGGTGCCGAGATAGAACAGCACGACCGTGGCAATCAGCGACGTCACGTTGGAATCCACGATGGTCGCCAACGCCTTGGTGAAACCTGTGTCGATCGATTGGATGACCGAACGGCCGGCCCGTCGCTCCTCGCGGATGCGCTCATAGATCAGCACGTTGGAATCGACCGCCATGCCGATGGTCAGCACGATACCGGCAATGCCGGGCAAGGTCAGCGTCGCGCCAAGCAGCGACAAAACCCCGACGATCATCGCCACGTGCACGGCGAGCGCAATGTTGGCGAGGAAGCCGAGAAGTCCGTACGCGACGAACATGAAGGCGACGACGAGAATGGAGCCGATGATGCCGGCGACCTTGCCGGCATGGATCGAATCCTGGCCGAGGCCCGGGCCCACCGTGCGTTCTTCGATCACGGTCAGCTTTGCCGGCAACGCACCGGCCCGCAGCAGCACGGCGAGGTCGTTGGCGCTTTCGGCGGTGAAATTGCCTGAAATCTGGCCGCTGCCGCCGAGGATCGGTTCGCGGATCACCGGCGCCGAAATCACCTGATTGTCGAGGATGATGGCGAACGGCTTGCCGACATTCTGCTGGGTCGCCTGGCCGAACCGTGTCGCACCGCGCGAGTTGAAGACGAACGAAACCACTGGCTCGTTGTTTCGGGAATCATAAGTTGCGGTGGCCTTGGCAAGATCCTCGCCGGACACGATGACGCGATTTTCCACCAGATACGGAACCGGCGGATCGTCCTGCGAATAAAGCACCGAGGAGCCTGCCGGCGGGCGGCCGTTCAGCGCATCCTGCACCGACATCGAGGTATCCACCATCTGGAAGGTCATCTTGGCGGTCTGGCCAATGATCTCCTTCAGCCTTTGCGGATCCTGCAGGCCCGGCACCTGGACGAGCACACGGTCGTCGCCCTGCCGCTGCACGATCGGCTCGGTGGTGCCGAGTTCGTTGACGCGACGCTCGACGACTTCGATCGACTGCGCCAATGCGGCTGAGGTGCGGTATTTGATGCCGGCGTCGGTGACGGTGAATTTGAGCAGCCCGGCTTCGGAATCATCCAGGGACATTTCCTGGATGGAGCCACCGGTGAACAGGCCGGCGGCGACCGGATCGGTCAGCGGCTTAAGCGCCGTCTTAGCGGCATCGATCTGGGTTGGATCGGTGATGCGCACTTGTACGGTCCTGCCGGTGCCGCCAAGGCCGGTATAGCCCACCTTGGCATCGCGCAGCAGCGTGCGGATCTCGTCGCGCGTCGTTTCCAGCTGCGCCTTGACGAGATCATTCTGGTCCATCTGCAAGAGGATGTGCGAACCGCCCTGCAGATCGAGACCAAGCGTCATCTGCCGCTTCGGCACCCAGTTGGGCAATTGCGCCAATGTGCTGGCCGGGAAGAGATTTGGCGCGGCAAGGATGAATGTGACGGCCACGGCGATCCAGATCAGGATCATCTTCAGGCGCGAAAAATACAGCATATGGCGTTGTCCGTCAGGGCGTACTGGCGGATCGTTCCGCCGACAATTCGGTTATTTCTTGGCGTTCTTATTTGCCACCGGCTCGCCCTTAACCCGCACTTCGCCGATTGTCGAGCGCGCTGAGGTCAATTTTGCGCTGCCGCCGGCAGCGGTTTCGGCGTCAATCGCCTCTGTCGGTTCCCATTCTAATTCTGATCACCGCCGGGCGCTATCGTGCGCTACTCGACTATTTTCAATTGTGCAGGCATCGGTCCGGAACGCAAAAGCAAGGCCAGATCATCGGCGTTCTCCTTGGTGAGGTTGCCCGATATCTGGCCGCGGCCGTTAAGAATTGGCTCGCGGACGACTGGCACCGAAAGCACTTGGTTGTCGAGGATCATCGCAAATAGCTTGCCGACATTCTGCGAGGTCGCCTGCGCAACGCGTGCCGTTGCCCTGGAATCGAAGGTGAACGAAACCGCCGGCTCATTTGTGACGGAGTTGGGAGTCGCCTGAGCATTGACAATGTCGTCACTGGAAACGATCGTCCGGCTCTCAACCAGATAGGGAACCGGTGGATCGTCCTTCGAATAAACCACCACCGAGCCAGCGGGCGTCCGGCCATTGATCGCATCAGCGACCGGCATCGACTCATCAACCCACTGAAAAGTCAGCATTCCGGTTCGGGTGAGAATTCTCCTCAACCTTTGCAAATCCGCAACGCCCGAGGTCCGGACCAGCATACCGTCTTGGCCCTCTGGCTGAACTACTGGGTCGGCAACACCAAGATCACGCAGGCGATTCTTAATGACCACGATCGACTGCGCAAGCGCGATCGAAATCCGATACTTGATGCCTGTGTCTGTTACCGTGAACTTGAGCAACGCTGCTCCGGTATCATCCAGGATCATTTCCTGGACCGGACCAGCGCTGCCAAGGACAGGATCAGTCACCGCCTTCAATGCCATCTTGGCCGCGCCGACCTGAGCGGGGTCGGTGATATGCACCTGAACGGCCCGACCCGACTTAGCAAGAGCAGTATAGCCGATCCTTGCATCGCGCAACAGCGTCCTGATTTCGTCACGCGTCGCCTCCAACCGGCGATCGATCACATCGGTCGCGTCCAATCGAAGCAGCACGTCCGGGCCGGCAGCGTGAAGACTGGGCGCGTCGACGAGCATTGTGGCCATAGCAAGCCAGATCAGGATCATTTTCAGGCGCGAAAAATGGACCATACGCCGTCTTTTGTCAGAGCTCTGCCCGCGGATCGCTCCGCTTGGGAAACTGGCTTACTTCTTGGCGTTCTGGTTGGCCACCGGCTCGCCCTTGACCCGCACGTCGGCGATCGTCGAGCGCAGCGCCGTCACCTTGGTGCCGCCGCCAAGGTCGATCTCAAGCTCGTGGTCGTCGATCACCTTGGTCACCTTGCCGACGAGGCCGCCGCCGGTGATGACCGTGTCGCCACGGCGCACGGCCGAGATCATCTCCTGGCGCTTCTTCAACTGGGCGCGCTGCGGCCGGATGATGAGGAAATACATGATCACGAAGATCAGAACGAACGGGAGTATCATGCCGATATCCCCGAACGGACCAAGCGGAGTTCCGGTAGCTTGGGCGTATGCCGGTGTGACGAACATCAAGAACTCCTGGTTACGAAGAAGGCCGTAGGGCGGCCTCGCCAAATTTGGCCGGAATATAGTGGGTAAAGTTACCAATGCAACTGCGCGGCCGGGCTTTCAGCTGCTTTTCCGGCCGGTTGACCCGTGTTAGAGCATGCTCCCGGAATACGGGCGTGGTTTTCGCAAAAGATCATGCCCAAACAAAAGCTTGGAACCCGTTTCTATCTCGCCCGGATCAAGACGATTTCGGCCCCTACGCACGTTCGTGCGGAAACATAAAAGACGAGACATGACCGACAGCACCATCGAAGCCCTGAACCACAAGCTCGACCGCCTGATCGAAGCGGTCACCCGCCTCGCCCCGCCGCCGGTGCCGCAAACCGATCTTGCGGTTGCCGATTGCTTCGTCTGGCAGGCCGACCCCGGCTATCTCGAGCCGGTGCGCAAGGTCAACCGCGTCGACATCGGCCTGATCCGCGGCGTTGACCGCGTGCGCGACATTCTGGTCGAAAACACGGAACGCTTCGCCGCCGGCCATGCCGCCAACAATGTGTTGTTGTGGGGTGCGCGCGGCATGGGCAAATCCTCGCTGGTCAAGGCCGTGCATGCGCAGATCAACGCCCAGGCCAAATCCGACCTGCCGCTCAAGCTGATCGAGATCCATCGCGAGGATATCGACACGCTGCCCAGGCTGATGGGCCTGCTGAAGGCGGCGCCGTTTCGCTTCATCCTGTTTTGCGACGACCTCTCCTTCGACCATGACGACACCTCCTACAAGTCGCTGAAGGCAGCCCTTGAAGGCGGCGTCGAGGGCCGCCCGGCCAATGTCATCTTCTACGCCACGTCAAACCGCCGGCACCTGTTGCCGCGGGACATGATCGACAATGAGCGCTCGACCGCGATCAACCCGTCCGAGGCGGTCGAGGAAAAGGTTTCGCTGTCCGACCGTTTCGGCCTGTGGCTCGGCTTCCACAAATGTTCGCAGGACGAATATCTCGACATGGTCAACAGCTATGCCAGCCATCACGGGCTCACTATCGACCCGGAGCAGCTGCGCGCCGACGCCCTGGAATGGGCAACGACGCGCGGCAGCCGCTCGGGCCGCGTCGCCTGGCAATTCACCCAGGATCTGGCCGGCCGGCTCGGCAAGCCGCTGAACGGCTGATTGATTTGCGTCAGGTCACTGAAAAAGCCCGCCCCTTGCGGAGCGGGCTGAGCCGGCGGGCCGGACTGGAGGTCAGACGGCCTGCAAAACGTTTATTGTTCTATTCGAGATAGCCAGAGGGGTCGACCGGGGCCGAGTTCTTGCGCACTTCGAAGTGCAGTTTCGGCGAGTCGGTGGTCCCGCTCATGCCCGACAGCGCGATTTCCTGGCCGCGCTTGACCTTCTGGCCGCGCTGCACTTCGATCGACCTGGCGTGACCATAGACGGTGACCAGCCCGTTTTCGTGGCGCACCAGAACCGTATTGCCGAATTCCTTGAGGCCGTCGCCGGCATAGATGACCACGCCGTTTTCGGCCGCCTTGACCGGCGTCCCCTCAGGCACGGCGATGTCGACACCATCCTTGCCGCCACCAAAATTGGAGATGACGCGGCCACGCACCGGCCAACGCATCTTGCCGATGCCGGTGGCATCGGGCGCAACAGCGTCGTCGTCCTCGGCCTGCTGGATAACCTTGGCGTCCTTCTTCGGCGGCGTGTAGGTGGCGAGCGTCTCCGTCGGCTTTGCCGCCGGTTGGGTGGTCGCGGTCGTCACCGGATCAACTTTGGCCGGCTTGGCGCTGGCGACCGTTGCGGTGCCACCTGCCGGAACCTTCAGCGTCTGGCCGATCTTGAGCAGGCCGTCTTGCATGCCGTTCGCCTGCTTCAGCGCCACGACGCCAACGCCGGTCTTCCTGGCGATGGAGGACAGGCTGTCGCCCGACTGGACCGTGTAGGTGCCCGCGCCGGCTTTTGGCGCGGCCGAGGCAGTCTGCGCCGGCTTGTCGGTCTTCGGCTTGTTCGCTGCCGAAGCGTCAACCTGCGCGGCGGACTTGCCGTCCTTGAGTTTCGGCTGCTGCGGCAGTACGGCGATCTTCTCCGGCGCCGGCGCCTTGGGGCTGTTTGCCGGCTTGCCGTCGGCAAGTTTCGGCTCTGTCCCCTTGCTTGAATAGGCATAGGCCGGGATGACCAGTTTCTGACCGGTCTTCAGCCCCTTGGTGGCGCTCAAGCCGTTGACCTTCATGATCACGTCGGCGGGCACATGATAGCGATGAGCGATGCCGGAAATGGTCTCGCCGTCGCTGACCACGATCTCGGTCGCATGCGGCGTACCAGCCGCAACTGGTTTCGGATCGGAGTCACCGGCATTCTTGAACGGCCTCGCCGGCTGGACGGTGCCGGTAGTCGTTCTGTCGACATGCGGTGCCGGTGCAAGCGCCGGCGCGGAAGCGGTGCGCATCGGAGCAGCTTTGGGCGCGCTCGGCGGCGGCAGCTGCTGGACGGTGACTGGCTCCAGGCTGGAGCGGCTGACCGACTGGTTATGGCTGCCATCGACAGGTGCCGCAGCGATCGGCTCGGCCGCCACATCGCCCGGATAGGGCTGCGCAGTGCTCTGCTTGTCGATGATGGCGCGCTGATTGTTGGTCGAGGAGGTGAAGACGTCGTCGACACCATTGAACCGCGAGACTTGGGAGCTACACCCCGCCGCCACTCCGGCTAGCATGAGGACAGCGCAGCCCCGCGACAGAGTACGCCCGTTTGCCTTCAAAACACTGAATTGCATCGCACTAACCCGCACAGAACCGGTACACACTGGTCATGATTAAAGCGCGTTAATGTTACTGGCGGGTTAACCCCATAGAATCAGACGCAAATTTTCTTAAAACATTTTGTAAGGCGCCTTCACCAACGTCGTCATCCCTGGGCGAAGCAGGCGCGAAGCGCCGTCGCGGAGACCCTGGGATCCATTCCGTGACATTGGCCGAAGAATGCAGCAGAGCAGAATTCTGCGCCGTAGCAACGCCTTGATGGCGCGGCATGGGTCCTCGGGTCTGCGCTGCGTCGCTACGCTCCTTGCTTCGCCCGTGGATGACGAAACGATCGGCTTCGGCTTACCTTCGAAGCGCGTGACAGGCAGAATTCAGATAACCGCCGCGACGCTGCGCAGGATCGGCTGCAGGCGCACGGTGCCGATATCCTCGCGCTCGAAGCGGCTGCCGACCTTGGTCAGCTTGGCCAGCACCTGCTCGCCCTCCTCCGGCCCGATCGGGGCAATGACGATGCCGCCGCTCGACAATTGGTCGAGCAGGAAGCGCGGCAGGCTGTCGAAAGCCGCCCAGGCTACGATGCGGTCGAACGGCGCTTCGTTGGCAAGGCCGGTGGAACCATCGGCCTGGCGCACGATGACATTGCCGATGCCGAGCGCCTCGAAGCGTTGCCTGGCCTGCTCGGCCAGCGTCTTGTAGCGGTCGACGCTGACGATGCGAGCCGCGAGCCGCGACATCACCGCTGCCGTGTAGCCCGAGCCGGTGCCGATCTCGAGCACCCGGTTGCCGGGCTCTATTGCCAGGGCCGCAATCACCGCCGCCTGCAGGTCGGCGCCCTCGATCGCCTCGCCGCACTCGATCGGCAGCATCCCGTCCGACCAGGCGATCGAATGGAACTGGCCGTTGAGGAAGCCGCGCCGCGGCGTCGCCTCGAAGGCTGCGATCAGCGCCTTCGGCACCGCGCCTTGGCCGCGCAGGCGCAGCAGGAAAGCGGCAAAACCCTCGCGATCGTCGAGCGGCATGTTCATGCAGAAACCTTGTTCATGCCAAAACCTTAATCAGACAGCGCTTTGGTCAGTTGGTCACGGATTTCATGCGCGGTGAGGTCGAGCTGCAGCGGCGTCACCGACACCAGCCGGTTGTGCAGAGCATGGAGATCGGTGCCTTGCTTGCCCTCGACCGGCTCGCGGCCGAAGCGCAGCCAGTAATAAGGCAGGCCGCGCCCATCGCGGCGCTCGTCGACCCAAAGGCTGTGCACAAGCTTGCCCTGCGACGTCACGACGGTGCCGGCAACCTCGTCAGGCAGGCAGTTGGGAAAGTTGGCGTTGAGCAGCACGCCGTCCGGCAGCGGCATGGCGACGAGCTTTTTCAGCAACGCCGGCGCCAGCGCCTCGGTGGTCTCATAGGGAACGACGCGGTCCTCGCCGACATAGGAATAACCCTGGCTGAGTGCGATCGAGCGGATGCCGAGCAGCGCGCCTTCCATGGCGCCGGCGACGGTGCCGGAATAGGTGACGTCGTCAGCGATGTTGGCGCCGGAATTGACACCGGACAGGATCAGGTCCGGCGCGCCAGGCAGGATCTTCTTGACGCCCATGATGACGCAGTCGGTCGGCGTGCCGCGCACGGCGTAGTGTTTCTCGCCGATCTTGCGCAGCCGGAGCGGCTCCGAGATCGACAGCGAGTGCGCGTAGCCGGACTGGTCCTGCTCCGGCGCCACGACCCAGACATCGTCCGACAGCGTGCGGGCGATGCGTTCGAGCGACGCCAGGCCCTCGGCATGGATGCCGTCATCATTGGTCAGAAGGATGCGCATTACTTCGATTCGATCTTCGCCAGACCGCCCATATAAGGCCGCAGCACTTCAGGAATGGTTACGCTGCCATCCTCATTCTGGTAGTTTTCGATGACGGCAATCAGCGCACGGCCGACAGCGGTGCCCGAACCGTTCAGCGTGTGCACAAAGCGGTTGCCCTTGCCATCCCGGTCCTTGTAGCGGGCATCCATGCGCCTGGCCTGGAAGTCGCCGCAGACCGAGCAGGACGAGATTTCGCGATAGGCGTTCTGGCCGGGCAGCCAGACCTCGATGTCGTAGGTCTTGCGCGCGCCAAACCCCATGTCGCCCGTGCACAGGACCATGGTGCGGAACGGCAGCTCCAGTCGCTTCAGCACCTCTTCCGCGCACTGCGTCATCCGCTCGTGCTCGGCGAGCGAAGACTCCTGGTCGGTGACCGAGACCAGCTCGACCTTGTAGAACTGGTGCTGGCGCAACATGCCGCGCGTGTCGCGGCCGGCGGAGCCCGCTTCCGAGCGGAAACACGGCGTCAGCGCCGTATAGCGCAGCGGCAGCTTTTCATGGGCCGTGATTTCTTCGCGCACCAGGTTGGTGAGCGGGACCTCGGCGGTTGGAATCAACCCGAGCCGGCCATCGCCATGCTGCACGAAGAACAGGTCGTCCTCGAATTTCGGCAGCTGGTTGGTCCCGAAAAGCACTTCGTCGCGCACCATCAGTGGCGGGATGACTTCTTCATAGCCATGCTCGGTCGTGTGCAGATCGAGCATGAACTGGCCGATGGCGCGCTCCATCCGCGCCAGCCCGCTCTTCAGCACGGTGAAGCGTGATCCCGACAGCTTTGCCGCCCGCTCGAAATCCATCATGCCGAGCGCTTCGCCGATCTCGAAATGCTCCTTCACCCAGTTCGGCCGAGTCGGCACCTCGCCGACGATATGCTTGACGACATTGTCGTGCTCGTCCTTGCCGACCGGCACGTCGTCGAGCGGCACATTCGGCAGCACCGTCAGCGCATCGTTCAGCGTCTTGTCGAGCTCGCGCTCGCGCGCCTCGCCATTCTGGATGAAGGTCTTGATATCGCCGACTTCGGCCTTGAGCTTTTCGGCAAGTGCCGTGTCGCCCGAACGCATGGCGTTGCCGATCTCCTTCGAGGCGGCGTTGCGGCGTTCCTGCTTGGTCTGCAGCTCGGTGACGTGCTCGCGCCGCGCTTCGTCCTTCTTGATCAGCTCATCGACCGTGGACTGCGCCTCGTCAGCCGACCACGAGCGCTTGGCCAGCGCCTCGACAAGGGCCTTCGGGTTGTCGCGAATCCATTTGATATCAAGCATGGTTGGTTCGTCCTCAGAATAAGGCTGAGGGGGTAAACCGCATCCTTCATCGATGCAAGATGAGGGTCAGCGGCTGTCGCGTTTTTCCGCTAACGCGGATACCCGAACGCGACAGCCTATGAACGAGCCTGCTTTGAGGACGCGTCCGCCGCCTTTTCGGCCACGGCTTCGGCGGCTTCCTGCTTCTCGCGCGCCAGCTTCTGCTTGACCTGATCGCGCTCGATCAGCCGGGCCGCCCAGATCGACACCTCGTAGAGCAGGATGGTCGGGATGGCCAAACCGATCTGGCTCATCGGATCAGGCGGCGTCAGCACCGCCGCGACGACGAAGGCGATGACGATCGCCCATTTGCGCTTCTCGGCCAGCGCCTTCGACGACAGCATGCCGACGCGCGTCATCAGGCTGGTCACCACCGGCAGCTGGAACACCAGGCCGAAAGAGAAGATCAGCGTCATGATCAGGCTGAGATATTCCGACACTTTCGGCAGCAGCGAAATCTGCACCTGGTCGTCGGTGCCGGCCTGCTGCATGGCGAGGAAGAACCACATCACCATCGGCGTGAAGAAGAAATAGACCAGCGACGCTCCCATCAGGAACAGGATCGGCGATGCGATCAGGAACGGCAGGAAGGCGTTGCGTTCGTTCTTGTAGAGGCCTGGCGCGATGAATTTGTAGATCTGCGTGGCGATCAGCGGAAAGGCGATGACCATGCCGCCGAACATGGCGAGCTTGACTTGGGTGAAGAAGAATTCCTGCGGCGCCGTATAGATCAGCTCGACCTTGTGCGGATCGAGCCCGGCCCACTGCGTGGCCCATTTGAACGGAACGACCAAAAGATTGAACAGCTTCTTGGCAAAGAAGAAGCAGACGAGGAAGGCGACGAAGAAACCGCCGATCGACCAGATCAGCCGCCGGCGCAGTTCGATCAGATGCTCCATCAGCGGAGCCGACGACTTCTCGATCTCGTCCTTTTCGCTGTCCGTAATGCTCACTTGGCGGCCCCCGCCGTCTTCTTGGACGCGGGCTTCGTGGCCGGCGCAGGCTTCGGCTCAGCCTTTGTGACTGCCTTCGGTGCAGCAGCGGGCTTGGTGGCGGCTTTTCCAGGTGCAGCCTTGGCGGGCGCCGCTGACTGCTTGGCCGCAACCTTCGCCGCAGGCGCCGGCTTTGCCGGTGCTGCCTTGGCTGCCGCTGTTTTGGTTGCCGGGGCCTTTGATATCGCGGCCCCCTTGGCGCGCGCGTTTCGTGGCGCTGCTGTTGCTGCAGCCGGTGTCACCACCGCCTCGTCGGTCATCGCCGGAAGGATCGGCGCCGCCGGCGCTGTTTCCGGTCCGTTGACGCCGGGCATCACCGTCGCGCCGTTCTTGAGCGGCTCGGCCGCCTGTGGTGTTTCTGCCGCCGGCGTTGCGGGGTCGACGGCGGGCTTCGGCTTCATCACCGCATCGACGCCGGAGCGAACCTCTGCTGCCGCCTGTTCGAACGGATTGAGCTGCTTGCGGATCTCGGCCGCCGGATTGAGGCCGCGCAGCGTATCGACCGACTTCTTGACGTCGTCGAGCTCGGCTTCCTTCAATGCCTCGTTGAACTGCTTCTGGAAGTCAGAGGCCATGGCACGCAGCTTCGCCGTCGTGCGGCCGAAGGTGCGCAGCATATTGGGCAAATCCTTGGGTCCGACGACCACGATCATGACGATCGCGATCACCAGCATTTCGGTCCAGCCGACTTCAAACATGGCAATCAGTTCCGACTAGTGCTTGTCGCCCAAAAGTGCGAAGCGGTTTTGGGACAACGACTTGCACAAAAGCAACAACCTTGGGCTCAGCTCTTGCTGGCCTTTTCCTTCACTGCCGAAACGGTCTCGTCCGGGCGGTGCTCGACGGTGCGCTTGTCTTCGGCGGTATCGTCGTCGGCCATGCCCTTCTTGAAGCTCTTGATGCCCTTGGCCATGTCACCCATCAGCTCGGGAATCTTGCCGCGGCCGAACACCAGCAGCACGATCACCAGCACGATCATCCAGTGCCAAATCGAAAATGAACCCATTGTAACTCTCTCTCGAATGTTTTCCCTGGCGATGATCTATGCGTTTTCGCGTTGGGATTCAAACACAACAGCGACAAAGTTTATGAAGGCGCGGTCTATGTCACGCATTTTCGGCAAAGCTGCCCGCTACCAATCGGCGCATCTACCGCAGCAATGCAGCTTTTTGACAGCGGCTTGCGGTCAATCTTCCGTGACGCGCGGCGTCAGCAGGCCGAGTTCCTCGAGATCGATGTCGGTCAACGCATCCTCGTCCTCGGTCAGCGCGTCCGGATCGGCCGGCGGCAACGGGATGGCGAAATTCGACGGCATGCGGCCGGAGAGCAGCCCTGCCCCCTTCAGTTCGTCCATCCCGGGAAGATCGCGGATCTCCTCCAGTGCGAAATGGTCGAGGAAAGTGTCTGTCGTGCCGTAGGTGACGGGACGGCCGGGCGTGCGGCGGCGGCCGCGCATGCGCACCCATTCCGTTTCGAGCAGCGTATCCAGCGTGCCCTTCGAGGTCTCGACGCCTCTGATGTCCTCGATCTCGGCGCGCGTCACCGGCTGGTGGTAGGCGATGATCGCCAGCACTTCGAGCGCGGCGCGCGACAGCTTGCGCTGCTGCACCGTGTCGCGGCTCATCAGGAAGGCGAGATCGCCGGCGGTACGGAACGCCCAGGCATCGCCGACCCGAACCAGATTGACGCCGCGCCGCGCATAGATCTGCTGCAGCTCAGCCATGGCAGCGGCAATGCTGATGCCATCGGGCAATCTGGCTGCGAGCTGCTTTTCGCTGACCGGCTCGGCGCTGGCGAACACGATCGCCTCGGCCATGCGTATGGCTTCGGCCATATGCAGCCGTTCGCCAGGATTCAGAAGCAGGGTATCAGTCGGGTCCTGGGCGATAGTGCCCTCCTCGGTCTCTTCTTCGACCTTGAACGGAATGACCGAAGCGTTGGCGCGTTCGCTCATGATGCCACCTCGACTGCCTTGATTGGTTGCGCGCGGCCGCGCAGATAGAGCGGCGCGAACACCTGGTCCTGTCGCATCTCGATGCTGCCTTCGCGCACCAGTTCCAGCGACGCCGCGAACGAGCTGGCAATCGCGGTACGCCGTTCGTCCGGGCTGGTCAGGTAATTGATCAGATAGCTGTCCAGCGCCGTCCAGTCGCGCAGCGAGCCGATCAGCCGGGTCAGGATATCGCGCGCATCCTTGAGCGACCACACGCCACGCCGGGCAATTGTCACATTGGTGATCGCCTGTTTCTGGCGCTGCTGCGCATAGGCGGTGAGCAAATCGTAGAGCGAGGCCGAATAGGCGTTACGCTTCTCGACGATGACCATTTCAGGCATGCCGCGTGCAAACACGTCGCGGCCGAGCCGGTTGCGGTTGACCAGCCTTGCCGAGGCGTCGCGCATGGCCTCCAGACGCTTCAGCCGGAACTGCAGCACCGCGGCCAGTTCCTCGCCGCTTTCGCCTTCCTCGCCGGGCTGCTTGGGGATGAGGAGCTTCGACTTGAGGAAGGCCAGCCACGCCGCCATCACCAGGTAGTCGGCGGCAAGCTCAAGCCTCAGCGCCCTCGCCGTCTCGACGAAGGTCAGATATTGCTCGACCAGCGCCAAGATGGAAATCCGCGACAGATCGACCTTTTGGTTGCGGGCGAGATGCAGCAAGAGGTCGAGCGGACCTTCGAACCCGGCGACGTCGACGACCAGCGACGGGTCGCCGGTGACCCGTGAATCGTCGTTCTCGGCCCACAGACGGTCCATCGGTGCGGCCTTCGCAGCCTTGCTGTCCAATGTCTCCGCCACTTGTTCCTTTACCTCTGGTTAGAGCATGATGCCGAAAAGTGTGAAGCGGTTTTCGGACGACATCATGCTCTCTCTATCTAATTTAGAGACGGATTCAGATTTCAGGTCGAACAGACCTGAAATCATCCGTCTCTAGGCCACCGCATCGAAATAGGTGGCAAACTCGGCGCGTATCTCGGTTTCGTCGGCCCGGTCGCGATCCCTTATATAGGTCAGCGCCCGCTTGGCGCGCTCCAGCGACGTCCCTTCAAGTCCCGTGGTTCGCGATGCGATGCCCGCCATCTCCTCGAAAACGCCATTGCAGTGAAGGACCAGATCGCAGCCCGCCGCAAGGATCGAGGCCGCCTTTGTCGGGAAATCCCCAGAAAGTGCCTTCATCGAGGTGTCATCGCTCATCAACAGCCCGTCGAAGCCGATCTCGCGGCGGATGATCTCGTCGATGACCTTGCCTGAGGTGGTCGCTGGGTTGTTCGGATCGATGGCGCTGTAGACGACATGCGCCGTCATCGCCATCGGCAGATGGCTAAGCTCGCGGAACGGGGCGAAATCATGCCGCTGCAGGTCGCTCAGCGAGGCATCGACCACAGGCAGTTCGAAATGCGTGTCGGCAAAGGCGCGCCCGTGACCCGGAATGTGCTTCATGACCGGCAGCACGCCGCCCGACATCAGCCCTTCCGCCGCCGCGCGGCCGAGTTCGATGACCGGGCGCGGCTCCTTGCCATAGGCGCGCGCGCCGATGACGTCGCTGGCGCCCTCGATCGGCACGTCCAGCACCGGCAGGCAATCGGCAGAGATACCGTAGCGTAACAGGTCGAAGGCGTGCAGCCGCGCCATCAGCCAGGCAGCGCGGGTGCCGGCATCATGGTCCTTGCGCCACAATGCACCGAGCGCGCCGCCGGCGGGATAGTTCGGCGCCAGCGGCGGCCGCAGGCGCTGCACCCGGCCACCTTCCTGGTCGATGAACACCAGCGCATCGGGGCGCCCGATACAGTCGCGCATTTCGGCGACCAGATCGCGGATCTGCTCGGTTTCGCCGATGTTGCGCGCAAACAGGATGAAGCCCCACGGGCATTCATTGCGATAGAAACGGATTTCTTCGCGGGTCAGCGATTTCCCGGCACAGCCGAGGATCATGGATTTTGATTCGGTCATTCCACCAGTTTAGGGCTTCGCGCCGGCAAAGGGAATCTCCCCGGACGGCAAGCGCCTCAACCTCTCGCCCATCCACATGAAAAAGCCGGCGCGACCCTTGGGAACGCACCGGCTCTGATAATTGGATCCGGCCTTACCGAGACACGAAGCAGTTGCCGCCGGCAGCCTTGTAGCTGGTGCACAGATTGATCGCATCGTTGCGCGATTGCGCAGGCACCCGGACACGGTAGAAGGTGCCCTTGCCGGCGATCTCCGCCTTGACGATGTTGGCGGTGCGACCGGCGAGCACATTTCCATAGCGGCGCTGCAGGTCGGCGTAGTTGGCCTGGGCGCTTTCGACCGTCGGCTGCGAAGCGATCTGCATCGACCACGAACCGCCCGATGTCGAAGCCGTCGCCGGGATGGAGGCAACCTGGTCGGGCTTGACCTCGCCGACCACGTCGACCGGCTGGTCGGACGGGCGCTGCGGCGCCACGGCAACCGTCTGCGGCGTGTTGGCGGACTGGGTCTCAGCCTTCGGCGCAGCCGCCGGCTTCACCGGCTTGACCGGCTTGGCGGTCTCGGCACTTGCCTGGTCGCTATTTGCCTGATCGGCAGGCGCCACGGTGCCGGTCTGCTCGGCATCGGCCGAAGGGGCGACGTGCTGCGGCGCCGGGTCAAGCGGCTCAGTCGCCGCAACCTGCGGCGCGGCCGGCGTCGAGTCCTCGCGTGCCACCAACGAGCCGTCGGGCTTGACCACCATGGTCCGCACCTTGCGCGGGGCAACGGCGACCGTATCGGGGTTCTTCTCGGCTTCCTGCAGCACCTGCGCAATGCGGTCCTCGGATTTTGGCGCCGGCGCGACAGCCGCGTCGGGGTTGCCGGCAGCGTCGGGGTTGACGGCAGCTTCGGGGTTGCCGGCAGCGTCGGGGCCTGGGGCAGTATCGTCGGGCGACAGATCGACGACGCGGCTTTCAGGCTCCTGCGCCTTCACATCGACCGGCTCTTCGGTGTTGGTGACCAGCTTCTCCTGAACCGGCTCGGCCGGCTTGGTGCCCTTGGCGACCGCATCGTAAACCTTGTTGTCCTGGTTCGGCACCACGGCGCCGCCCGGATTTTCGGGCTTGACCTTGATCGGCCTGTTGTCGGCTTTGACAATGACCGGCGCATCGCTGCCGCCCTTGCCGCCGAACGACAAGGCGAAGGCGCCAAGGCCGCCGGCAATCGCAACCGCAGCAACGACCCCCGCGACCAGCAGCCCGCTCCTGCGCGGCCGTGCGGCTTCCTGCTCGGCGAGGCCCGGCACCGCCATTGCCTCGTCCAGATCCGGATCGTAGTCGAGTTCGTCGACCGCGAAATCGTCGGCCTGCGAAACCGGCTGGCTGCCGGGCAGATCGTCCATGTCGAAGCCGCCGGCGGCATCGGCGTGGTGAGCTTGCGTGGCTGCAAGCACTTCGGCTGGCCGCGCCGCATAGGCGCGCTGGTCGAGCTCGTGGCCCGAACTGAAGCTGGAACTGTAGGAATCGTCATCATAGCCGGCACTGCGTGCGGCAGTGGGCGGCGCCACTTCCACCGCGTTCATGTCGTTGAGCATGCCGGCGAATTCGGCGTCGATGTCGTCATAGGCGGCCGGCTCGTCTTGCTCGAAGCTGAGTTCTGGAATGTCGAGGTCGTCGGCAATCGCCACCACACGCTCCGGCACATCGACCGTCTCGACATCCGGCATCTCGTCATAGGCCTGAGGCGGCGCCTGGCGCGATGGCGTCGGCGCCACATAGGCAGCAGCGGCAACCGGCTGGTCGCGATAGCTTGGCGCTGCCGCCGGCGGCATGGACGGCTTTTCTGCAAAAGCAGCTTGCGGCTGCGCTGCAAAAGAAGGTTTCGGCTGCGCTGCAAAGGAAGGCTGGGCCGGGGTGGGAGTCACGCGGCTCCACGAACGCGCCGGCTCCGGCGGCGTCGAGCGCCAGTCGCCAGCGACCGGTGCTGCCGTATCGTCATGACCGAGATCGATGCCCTTGGCCAGCGCCGCGTCGAAGGCGTGATCATCGAACTCGATCTCGGGCACATGGCCTTCAAGTTCGCCGGCAAGCAGATCGTCGAAATCGGCATCGTCCGCCTGGGCCTCCTGAGGAGCAGGCGCGTGTTCGTCTAGGTCCCAGTCGAGATTATCGACCGGAGCGACCGGCGTCGCGACGGACCGCTGCACCGGGGCAACCGGCTCATAAGTCCTGGTGGGCTCGATGGCGGCAGCCCTGGTGGGCTCGGTGACCACCGGAATCGGGGCGACTGGCGCCGGGCGTGGTGTGGTCATGGCGCCAAGCAGCGCGTTGAGTTCATCTTCCAACGTCCGTTCGTCAGCGACCGGAGCGGCCGGGGTCGCCATATTGGTAGGCGCCACATAGGCTGGTGCGACCGGAGTTGGCTGAACCGGAGCGGGTGCGGTCTCGGCCACCGGCTCGTGATCGGCAAGCGCATCATCGATGCTCAGATCGAAATCGTCGAATGCTTCGTGCGCAGTCTCATGAGAGGGGCTGGCCTCCACGGTCCAGGCCGGCGTCTCGTCCACTTCCGGCGCATCCATCTCAACCGGCGCGCTGGCCTGCAGATCGCTGACATCCAGATCGCGCTCTTCCGGATCCTCGGCCTCAACAGGCTGAGCCTCGAAAGCCTGAGGCTCGAAATGCTCGGCCGCAAAATCCTGGGCTGCAAAATCCTGGGCTGCAAAATCCTGGGCCGCAAAGTCCATGTCGACATCGGCCATCGCGTCATCGAAATGACCCGCAGAATCCTCGTCGGCAACAGCGTGGTCGGCGGAGCCGACGGCGTCGAAGGTATGGATCGGCGCCTCGGCTACTGGCGCGGCATACTGGTCCTGCGCCGGCGCAGGACCGTCCAGCGTCAGCTCGTCTTCCAGCGACATCGAGACGGCATTGTCGAAATCATCGTCGAACGCGAGATCGTCGGCAGGCGCAGCAGCAACCTGCGCGACATCTGCGGCATGGGCGACGGTCGCATCGTCATCGAGCAGCAACCCCTGCTCGAGCGAAGCGGCAAGCTCGTCATCCATCGGCAGGTCGTCTTCGAGCGGCGATACGTTTTCCAGTGAACTGGCCACGGCATTGTCGAAATCGTCATCGAATGCAGCTTCGTCGAATGCGGGCTCGGCAAACCAAGGTTCGGCAACCGAGGGTTCAACGGGAGCAGCCGCAGCCTGCGGGGCAGCGCCGAAATCCAGATCGGCGGCATCGTCGAAGACGAAATCATATTCCAGCGAAGCAGCCAGCGCATCGTCCATCGCGGCATCGGTGGTTTCGAAAGCCGGCTCGCGAATCTCGGCAGCAGGTTCGTAGGGCTCAGCGGCAGGCTGGTGAACCTCGGGAGCTGGCTGGCTGGCCTCCATGGAACCGACTTCATCGCCGAATTCGCCCATCAACTCCTTCTCGAGGTCGATGTCGAAATCGCCCTCGTCCGCAGCCGTCTCGACGGCTGGCGCCTGCGGCTTGACCGGCTGGCGCGGATCGAAACCCATGATCCTGGTCAGTTCAGCGAACGGATCATCTTCGGCGATGTCGTTGTTGTCGGCTACTCTCAGCTGGGTTCTGTCTGCCATTATTGTTCCCGAACTCGCACTCATTCGGACGCCATGGACGTCGCGTAGGGTTGGCCCTTACCAGCGCAATGTGGGCAAATGGTGACAGGTGTTTTAGTTAAACCTAACGCATCTCAGTGGGCGCATCAGCCCCAATCAGCGTCAGGCCGGAGGTCAAAACATCCGAAACAGCCTGCACCAGCCCTAGTCTGGCATGAGTCAATTGTCGGTCGTTAACCTTAACAAAACGTAAGTCGGCATTCTCGGTGCCCCGATTCCAGTGTCCATGGAAGCTGGAAGCCAGATCGTAGAGGTAGAATGCCAGCCGGTGCGGCTCCAGCGCAAGGGCCGCAGATTCGACCAGCCGGGGATATTCAGCCAGCTTCCGGATCAGGCCGATCTCGCCCTCATCGGTGAGCGACGCCGAGGCCGCGGCCAGGCTGTTGCGGTCGAAATTGGCCTCGCCCAGTTGCTCGCTCGCCTGCCGGAACACCGAATGACAGCGCGCCGAAGCGTACTGCACGTAGAACACGGGATTGTCCTTGGACTGTTCGGTGACCTTGGCGAAATCGAAGTCGAGCGGCGCGTCGCTCTTGCGGTAGAGCATCATGAAGCGGATCGCATCGCGGCCCACCTCCTCCACCGCTTCGCGCAAGGTCACGAAGTCGCCCGACCGCTTCGACATCCGAACCGGTTCGCCATCGCGAAACAGCTTCACCAGATTGCACAGGAGCACCGTGAGTTGCAGCTTCAGATCATCGCCTGCAATCGCCCGCGCCAGCGCTTCCAGCCGCTTGACGTAGCCGCCATGGTCGGCGCCCAGCACATAGATCAGGCCGACGAAACCGCGGTCGACCTTGTCCTTGAGATAGGCGACGTCGGCGGCGAAATAGGTGAACGAGCCGTCGGACTTGACCAGCGCCCTGTCCATGTCGTCGCCGACCGCCGTCGAGCGGAACAGCGTCTGCTCGCGATCTTCCCAGTCGTCCGGCTTCTCGCCCTTGGGCGGCGGCAGCTTGCCCTTGTAGATATGGCCCTTCAGCGTCAGATCGTTGATCGCCGAGCGGATTTTTTTGGCATTGTCGGCATGCAGCGTGCGCTCGGAGAAGAAAACGTCGTGATGCACATTGAGCAACGCCAGATCCTCGCGGATCATCACCATCATGGCGTCGATCGTGCGGTCCTTGACGATTGCCAGCGACTGATCGTCGGGCATCTGCAAGAGCTTGCGGCCAAATTCGGCAGCCAGCGCCTGACCGACCGGCACAAGATAGTCGCCGGGATAGAGACCGGCCGGTATCTCGCCAATGTCGTCGCCCAGCGCTTCGCGGTAGCGCAGGAAGGCCGAACGCCCGAGCACGTCGATCTGCGCGCCGGCGTCGTTGATGATGTATTCCTTGGTGACGTCATAGCCGGCGAAGGCCATCAGATTGGCGAGCGTGTCGCCGACAACCGCGCCCCGGCAATGGCCGACATGCATCGGCCCGGTCGGATTGGCCGAGACATATTCGACATTGGTCTTCTTGCCGCCACCAATGGTCGAGCGGCCGTAGTTTTGCCCCTCGCCGAGCACCGCGGTCAGATGTGCCTGCCAGAAAGCGTCCTTGAGCCGGAGATTGACGAAGCCGGGACCGGCGACGTCGGCTTCGGCAACATCGGCGTCGCTGAGCAGCACTTCCACCAGCCGCTCGGCCAGCGCCCGCGGGTTGTGCCCTGTCGGCTTGGCCAGTACCATCGCCGCATTGGTGGCGAGATCGCCATGGCTGGCGTCGCGCGGCGGCTCGACGGCGATGCGCGACAGGTCGGGCGAAACGCCATTACTGTCTTTCAAATCAAGCGCTTCGACGGCTTTTGTGATTCGCGCGCTGAAATCGGCGAAGATGTTCATGGGTCTTGCTCTGGCGGACTGTGCAGGGGAACCGGCTCATTGGCCGGCAAATCGCGCCCGCCCTAGCTTAAATCGGGCGTATGGTCAAACAGACGGCGGTGTTCCTTCAAGGCGTAGGTATCCGTCATCCCCGCCAGGAAATCGGCGACGCTGCGCGCCTTGATGCGGTCCTCCGCCCGGTCGAGCCCCTCCCGCCAGCCGTCCGGCATGGCGCGCGGATCGGCGAAATAGACATCGAACAGGTCGCGCACGATCTGCTCGGCCTCAATGCGAACGCGCATCACCTCGTCATGCCGGTAGAGATGCTTGTAAAGAAAGGTCTTCAAATCCTTCTCGGTCGCCGCCATGTCTGCGGAAAAGGTCACCATCGTCTCGCCCGCCGCCCGCACCGCTTCGGCGCTGTCAGGCTTGATGCGCTCCAGATTGGCGGTGGTGGAAACAATGACGTCCTCGACCATCATCGTGATCTGCCGGCGCATCAGCTCATGGCCGGTGCGCACATCGTCCAGGCCCGGATAGCGCGCGCGCACGCTTGCCAGGATCGATCCCGGCAGCGCCACCGTTTCCAGCATGTCCAAGGTCAGGAAGCCGGAGCGCAGGCCGTCGTCGATGTCATGGGTGTTGTAGGCGATATCGTCGGCGATCGCAGCACATTGCGCCTCGATGCCGGCGAAATGGTCGAGTTCGAGGTCGTGCAACTCGGAATAGTCGCGGATCGCCTGCGGCACCGGGCCTTTGAGCCCTTTTCCCTTGGCGTCGGTCAGCGGGCCATTGTGCTTCACCAGGCCTTCCAGCGTTTCCCAGGTCAGGTTCAGCCCGTCGAACTCGGCATAGCGCCGCTCCAGCCGCGTCACCACGCGCAGCGACTGCGCATTGTGGTCGAAGCCGCCCCATTGGGCCATCCGCTCGTTCAGCGCGTCCTCGCCGGTATGGCCGAACGGCGTGTGACCGAAATCGTGCACCAAGGCGACCGCCTCGGCCAGATCCTCGTCGCCGCGCAGCGCTCGCGCCAGAGCCCGCGCAATCTGCGCCACCTCGATCGAATGCGTCAGCCGGGTGCGGTAGTGATCTCCTTCATGGGCGACGAACACCTGCGTCTTGTGCTTCAGGCGGCGGAAGGCAGTCGAATGAATGATACGGTCGCGGTCGCGCTGGAATGGCGTGCGAGTCGGGCTCTCGACCTCGTCATAGAGCCGCCCGCGCGACCTGGCTGGGTCGCTGGCATAGGCCGCGCGCGGCCGATAGCCGAACCCAATGTCGCCAAGCTCATTTGTCATGGCTGATGCCGCCGCAGTTGACTTGCCCCTTCCCGCTTCATACCTATCATGTGAAACCGAAAGCAAGGTGACGCCCATGGGCGCTGATGCCAAGACTGCCATGAAAGTCGAGATGACCGAGTCCGCCGCCAGGCGGATCGCGAAAATCGTCTCTGGCGAGGCCGGCAAGACGGCGCTGCGCGTCTCCGTAGAGGGCGGCGGCTGCTCCGGCTTTTCCTACAAGTTCGACCTGGTCGATACGCGCAACGACGACGACGTCGCCATCGAAAAGGACGGCGCCACCGTGCTGATCGACGATTTGTCGCTGGTCTATATGGGCGGCTCGGTGATCGACTTCGTCGACGATCTGATGGGCCAATCGTTCCAGATCCGCAACCCCAATGCAGTCGCCTCCTGCGGCTGCGGCACCAGTTTCTCCATCTAGGCAGATGTCCGGCGTCGGCCCGGTCCGTCAGGTCGCACTGTCGGCCGGGCGCGATCTCGACGTGACGCTGGCCTTCTGGCGCGATGTGCTCGGCCTCAACGTTCACGCCCGCTACGATCCGCCGGGCATCGCCTTCATCATGGCCGGTGATATCAGGTTGCTGTTCACCGATGGCGTTCCGGCCGGCACCGTCTATCTCGATATAGCCGGGCTCGAAGCCTTCCACGCCGAGGCGAAAGCGTCCGGCGTTCCCTTCACCGCACCGCCGGCGCTCGTCCACAACGACACCGAAGGCACGTTCGGAACGGCGGGGGAAAGCGAGTGGATGGCCTTTCTAAAGGACCCGGCAGGCAATACGATCGGGCTTGTCGAACGTCTTTCGCCCGAACATCCCTGAGGCCGCCCATGAAAATCGTCACCTGGAACATAAACGGCATTCGCGCCCGCATCGGCAACCTCACCCACTGGCTGAGCGAAAGCCAGCCCGACATCGTCTGCCTGCAGGAGATCAAGTCGGTCGACGAGCAGTTCCCGCGCGCCGAGATCGAGGCGCTTGGCTACAACGTGGAAACCCATGGCCAGAAGGGCTTTAACGGCGTCGCCCTGCTGTCGAAGCTTCCCTTCGACGAGGTTATCAGGGGCCTGCCCGGTGATGACACCGACGAGCAGGCGCGCTTCATCGAGGGCGTGTTCTCGACCGACCAGGGCGCGCTGCGCGTCGCCTCGCTCTATCTGCCCAACGGCAATCCCATCGATGACGAGAAGAAATTTCCTTACAAGCTGGCCTGGATGGAGCGGCTGCATCGCTGGGCCGAGCAGCGGCTGCTTCTGGAGGAGGCGCTGGTGCTGGCCGGCGACTACAATGTCATCCCCGAGCCGGTCGATGCGCGCTTCCCCGAGAACTGGCTTGGCGATGCGCTGTTCCAGCCGCAGACCCGGCAGGCCTTCCGGCGACTGAAGAATCTCGGCTTTACCGAGGCGGTGCGCGCCGTCACCGATGCGGCCGACGTCTACACCTTCTGGGACTACCAGGCCGGCGCCTGGCAGAAGAACAACGGCATCCGCATCGACCATCTGCTGTTGTCGCCCGAAGCGGCCAACCGCTTTTCCTCGGCCTCGATCGAAAAGCATGTGCGCGCCTGGGAAAAGCCTTCCGATCATGTGCCGGTGGCGATTGATCTGGCGCTGCTGCCGGCCTGATATCAGCCGAAACCCTGATATCGCCACAATCGCGCCATTCAGTCAGAGATCAGCATGGCGGCTGGGGTTCCATGGCACTACGATTCCTCCTTTGCCCGATCGGCCTAGCATTTGCCATAGCCTCCCCTGCAGCGGCACTTGCCGACCAGCAGTGCCGGCCAATGGCAAGTCCTACCAGGTCGGCCAGGTCACCTGCCTGACGGTTTCAGACAAGAGCCATATGGCCCGCTGCGACCTGGTGCTCAACAACACCTCATGGACCAAGATCGGCGATACCTGTCCCGACAGCACGATTAAGCCGCATCTGCACGTCACGCCGATCTCGATGCCGGTGCACAGAGCGGTGCCGGCGGAACTCACCGAGAACTGATGGATGTGAGCTAATTTCCCCCTTGAGGGGGAGATTGGCAATTTCACTGGTCGCCGCCGCCCTTGGTCAGGATGTCGTCGGCAAGCGAAATCGCCGTGCGGCGGTCGGCTTCGCCGGCGGCGGCAAATGCCTCTTCCTGCATGCCGCGGATCCATGGCTGGTCGCTCGGCGAGGCGCGTTCGAGCGCGGCGGTCATCATGGCCAGCCCGCGCACGATCTTGCCGCTCTGGAACAGAAGATTGCCAAGAGTCGCCTGGGCGCCGGCATGGCCTTTTTCGGCGGCGAGCTGGAACCAGCGGCCGGCCTGCTTGACGCTGGCCTTGACGCCGCCCTCGCCCTTCAGGAACATCTGGCCCATCTCGAACTGGGCGTTCGGGTTGCGGTAATTGGCGGCCGCGCGCATGTAATATTCCTGCGCCGCGACCTCGTTTTCCTCGACCGGGCTGCCGGGGATGCCTGTCCGGAGATAGTCGCCCAGCGCCACCAGCGCGTCGGAGACATAGCTTTCCTCCGGCGATCCCGGCTCGACATCCTGATCGACGATCTCGGAGAAGAATTTGAAGGCCGCATAGTCGTCGCGCGTCACGCCGTCGCCTTCGGCGTACATGCGCGCGAGCTTCCAGGTGGCGCCGATCTGGCCGTTCTCGGCGGCGTATTTATAGGCCTCGACCGCCTGTTCCTTATGGCCGCTCTTGTAGGCGGAGAAGCCGAACTGGAACACGGCCCATGGGCTCGATTGCGGCTTCACGCCGGTCTTGTCGTCGAACACCTTGTCGTCGAAGGCCATGGCCTGGCCCACGGCGCCAAAGATCGCAACAGCGACCAGTGCCGGAAGGACAGACGACCTCAACAACTCAGATATCCGCATAGCAATGTGTTTCTTTGGCACCGCCCGGATGGGTGACCGCGCCGTGGCGGGCAGGCCCTACCGTCTGTGCGTATTTCCAGATCGCGCCCGACTGATAGTCGGTCGTGCGCGCCTTCCAGGCCTTCGCCCGCGTTGCCAGTTCGGCCTCGGACAGGTCGACCGCGATCGTGCCTTTGGTTGCATCGATCGAGATCACATCGCCGTCTTTCAAGAGCCCGATCGGGCCGCCAACGGCAGCTTCGGGCCCGACATGGCCGATGCAGAAACCGCGCGTTGCGCCCGAAAAGCGGCCGTCGGTGATGAGGGCTACCTTGCCGCCCATGCCCTGGCCGTAGAGAGCCGCCGTCGTCGACAGCATCTCGCGCATGCCCGGGCCGCCACGCGGACCTTCATAGCGGATGACGAGAACCTCGCCTTCCCGGTAGTTGCGGTGCGTGACCGCCTCGAAACATTCCTCTTCCGAATCGAAACAGCGTGCCGGGCCTGAGAATTTCAGCTCCGTCATGCCCGCGACCTTTACGATCGCACCTTCGGGGGCAAGGTTGCCCTTCAAGCCCACGACACCGCCGGTTTGGGTGATTGGTCGGTTGGCGGGACGGACCACATCCTGGCTATCATTCCAGACAACGTGCTCCATGTTTTCGGCCAAAGTGCGGCCAGTCACGGTCAGGCAGTCGCCATGCAGATAGCCATGGTCGAGCAGCGTCTTCATCAAGAGCGGAATGCCGCCGGCCTCGAACATGTCCTTGGCGACATATTTGCCGCCGGGCTTCAGGTCGGCGATGTAAGGCGTCTTCTCGAAAATCGCGGCGACGTCGAAAAGGTCGAACTTTATCCCGGCCTCGTGCGCAATGGCCGGCAGATGCAGCGCCGCATTGGTCGAGCCGCCGGTTGCCGAAACCACGGTCGCGGCATTCTCCAGCGCCTTCAGGGTGACGATGTCGCGCGGCCGGATGTTCTTGGCGATCAGCTCCATGATCTTTTCGCCGGAAGCGAAATTGAAGCGGTCGCGCATCTCGTAAGGCGCCGGCGCGCCGCAGGAGTACGGCAGCGCCAGGCCGATCGCCTCGGCGACGGTGGCCATGGTGTTGGCTGTGAACTGGGCCCCGCAGGAGCCGGCGGACGGACACGCCGCCTGCTCGATCTCGAGCAGTTCGGCATCGCTGACCGTGCCGACCGAATGCTGGCCGACTGCTTCGAACACGTCCTGCACAGTGATCTGGCGGCCGCGATAGGAGCCCGGCAGGATCGAGCCGCCATAGATGAAGATCGACGGCACGTTGAGCCGCACCATGGCCATCATCATACCGGGCAGCGACTTGTCGCAGCCGGCAAGGCCGACCAGCGCATCGTAGCAATGGCCCCGCATGGTGAGTTCGACCGAATCGGCAATGACATCGCGCGACACCAGCGACGACTTCATGCCCTGGTGCCCCATGGCGATGCCGTCGGTGACGGTGATGGTGCAGAATTCGCGCGGCGTGCCGTTTGCGGCCGCCACACCTTTCTTGACCACTTGCGCCTGGCGCATCAGCGAGATGTTGCAAGGCGCCGCCTCGTTCCAGCAGGAGGCAACGCCGACCAGCGGCTGCGCGATCTCGGCCGCAGACAGGCCCATGGCATAGAGATACGAACGGTGCGGCGCACGCGCCGGACCGACGGTCACATGGCGGCTAGGGAGCTTGGCCTTGGAAATGACTCTGGCGTCCATACTCTTCCTTGCCGCGGGCGGTGCGGCCTGCCCCATCGCCGAGCCTTCTGGCGCGTGTCCCGAGACAAATTCGAGGTGCGCCGGGTTTATGGCGGGAAATGGGCAATTTCTTCGGCCGGGGCCGCAGCGCGGGGGTTGGCCGGGAACTGTTGCCAAAACGTCACAATCGCGAGAGGCGAAAGTGATGAGACGGATTTGCAACGCCGGCGCGTGGCGGCACGGCTCAACACCGTGCCTCAAACGAAAAAGGCCGGGCAAGTGCCCGGCCTTTGTGTGAATTTTCAGAGGCTTAGAAGTTGATCTTGAGGCCGCCAGAAATGGCCGTGACCAGATCGTTGCCGAAATCATAGCTGACGTCAGTGCCGGCTTGGTAGCCGTTGTCGCCATTCACGACCCCTGAATGGCCGCTGGTCAGCACGCCGACCGCGCCGGCCAGACGCACTTCGATATTGCGCGAAGGCGTGTAGGCGACGCCGCCGCCCAACGTCCAGGTGTCGGTCTGCGAGCCGTAGCCGTGTGATGTGCCGCGATCCCAGGAAAGCTGGCCGGCCGCGCTCCACTCATCGTTGAACTTGTGGCCGATGCCGCCCGTAACCGTCCAGCCATCGCGATACATCAGGTCCAGCGAGGTAATCTGGCCTGAATGCAGAGCATCACCCGTAACGCATGCCGCAGCGGGAGTACCTACGACGCAAATCGGAACACTCTGCAGCAGGCTCCAGTTGACCCATTTGAGCGAACCGAAGGCGAGCCAGCCGGGCGCAATGCCTGACTGCAACTTCAATTCCACCGTATCCGGCATGTACTGCGTCGCACCATAGATCGGCAGCACGACAAGGCCAACATGCGTCAAGTCCAGCGTGCCTGAGATGTTGTCGAGCTTGACCCGCGAATTGTAGACGAGGCTGGCGCGCAGCGCGATTTCTGGGATTTCATAGGCAAGGCCGGCGCGCCAGCCCCAGCCCGTGCCCTTGAGATCAACACGGCCGGTTCCCTGGAAACCCGGTACCAGCGGCGACACCAGGTCTTCCTTGAAGCCATAGACTTCCTGGTAATAAACGCCGCCGATGAAGCGAACCTGGCCTTTGCCGGCATCCATCTTGTAAGAACAAGTGCCGGCGTAGTTGTTGCTCTTGATGTCGGTTTCCATGTTGGACTCGGCACCGGCCCACAGACCCGGATTTGTGTGCGCGCCCCACGGCTGCGAGTAGTCGAACATGCAGTCGACGCCCTTGACGACCTCGGCCTTGACGCCGATGCGCGGCACCCAGTAGCTCTTGCTGTCTTTCGCCGTGCTGCCCAGGAATGTAAGATCGCCGTCACTCGGATCGGTATCGACCGCGTTCTTGAGCTTGCGCTGTGGCATCACATAAGTCGCCTCGGCTTCCGTGGCGAACGGAGCTGGGTCAAACAGAAGGTCAATGTCGTAGCCACCGCGCTCGATGCCGCCGGCATGCGCGGAACCGATCAGGCCCAGCGAAAAACACCCCGCCCCCAGCAGTGTTTTCAAACGCAAATTGTTCATGGATGTCCTCCCCGAAATTCCAGTGCGTCAAGCTAGAACCAATTCGGGTTAACGGTGCAACAATGAATTGAAATAGCGTACATGTACGCACTTGCGGAACGCATTTCGGACAAAGTGGCGCGCCGCGCAAGCATGCCGGAAAATGGCCATTTGAGCGGCAATCGGCGCAAAAAATCATGAAAAACCGCTCTAAACAGTATAAAACCCGGCTGTTTTACCGGCATTAGGCCCCATTGTTACATTATGGCAACAATGGGGCGCAAACTTTCCGTTTACGTCAACATTAACGTTACGGAATGCCTGTTTTTCTGGCACAAGACCTGCCTTGACGCTGTTCCCAGGCACCGCGAATCCGGCGCTCAGCCGGCGTCGCGCACCCGGGTCAACGCCACCGAAAGCTTCTCCTGCTGATCACGGTATTCCGCGAGTTTTTCGCGCTCGGCCGCGACGATCTCTTCCGGCGCGCTGGCGACGAACCGTTCGTTCGACAGCTTCTTGTGCAGCCGCGCGATTTCCTCGGTCACCTTGGCCAGTTCCTTCTGCAGCCGCGCCGCCTCGGCGGACAGATCGATCAGGCTGCCGAGCGGCAGGCAGATCGTCGCCTCGTTGAGCACGATCTGGGCCGAGCCCTTGGGTGCGGCGTCCTGCAGCGAGATGTCGCCGACCCGCGCCAGCCGCTTGATGGCGGACGCATGGCGTTCCAGCCTCTGGTGAGTCTCGGCGCTGGCGCCGACCACCACCAGCGGCGCGATCGCCGCCGGCGGCACGTTCATTTCAGAGCGCACGGAGCGAATACCGGACACCAGATCGACCAGCCAGTTGATGTCGGCGGCTGCATCGGCGTCCTCGAAGTCGGGCGACGGCCAGGCGGCGTGGCACAGCAGCGTTGCGCGCGTCCTGCCCTCACCTGCCGTCTGCGCCCACAGCTCCTCCGTCATGAACGGCATCATGGGGTGAAGCAGCTTGTAGATCTCGTCGAGCACGAAGGCGACGCAGGCGCGGCTTTCGGCTTTGGCCGCCTCGTCAGTGCCCATGAACACCGGCTTGAGCAGTTCGAGATACCAGTCGCAAAACAGGTTCCAGACGAAGCGGTAGGCAGCCCCTGCCGCCTCGTTGAAGCGGTATGAGGTGATGCCCTCGGTGATCGCGTGCGACGCCCGGGTCAATTCGGTCAGGATCCAGCGGTTGACCGGCAACTTGGCGTCGTTCAGCCAAAAATCGTCATTGCGCGCGACCTCGTTCATCTCGGCAAAGCGTGTCGCGTTCCACAGCTTGGTACCGAAATTGCGGTAGCCGGCGATGCGCGCCGGATCGAGTTTCACGTCGCGCCCCTGCGCCGCCATCACCGTCAGCGTGAAGCGCAGTGCATCGGCGCCAAACTCGTCGATGAGGTCGAGCGGATCGATGACGTTGCCTTTCGACTTCGACATCTTCTGCCCGTTCTTATCGCGCACCAGCGCATGCACATAGACGGTGTGGAACGGCTCCTCGTGCATGAAATGCAGGCCCATCATCATCATCCGGGCGACCCAGAAGAAGATGATGTCGAAACCGGTCACCAGCACGTCGGTCTGGTAATAGGTCTTCAGCTCCGGCGTGTGATCCGGCCAGCCCAGTGTCGAGAACGGCCACAGTGCGGACGAGAACCAGGTGTCGAGCACATCCTCGTCGCGGCTCAGGATTTCGCCCGGCTTGAAGGTCTCGAGCTTGTCCTCGACCCAGGCCTTCCACGGGCCTTCCAGCGCCAGATAATATTCAATCGCGGCGCCCAGCGCCTCTTCGTCGGTCTTCTCGACGAAGACGCGGCCGTCCGGCCCGTACCAGGCCGGGATCTGATGACCCCACCACAGCTGGCGTGAAATACACCAGGGCTGAATGTTCTCCATCCAGTCAAAATAGGTCTTTTCCCAGTTCTTCGGCACGAAGTTGGTACGGCCTTCACGCACCGATGCGATCGCCGGCTTGGCGAGCTCGGCGGCGTTTGCATACCACTGCTCGGTCAGAAACGGCTCGATCGGCACGCCGCCGCGATCGCCATGCGGCACGGTGTGGCGGTGCGGCTCGATCTTGTCGAGGAAGCCGCCGGTCTCCATCAGCTCGACGATTTTCTTGCGCGCGACGAAACGGTCGAGACCGTCGAGCTCGTCCCAGACGGCCTGACGCTCCGGCGTCACGTCGAGCCCGGCGAGAAAATCCTCATTATCCCTGAGCGTTATTGCCGCCTCGATGGTCAGGATGTTGATCGCCGGCAGCTTGTGGCGCTTGCCGACCTCGAAATCGTTGAAGTCGTGCGCCGGCGTGATCTTGACCGCGCCGGAACCCTTTTCCGGGTCGGAATACTCGTCAGCCACAACCGGGATTTTCCGGCCGACGATCGGCAGCACGACATTTTTCCCGACCAGATGCCGGTAGCGCTCGTCGTCCGGGTGCACGGCGACCGCCGTATCGCCAAGCATCATCTCGGGCCGTGTCGTCGCCACGGTAATGAAGGTCGCCGAATTTTCCGGATCGAAAGTCTCGCCTTCGATCGGATAGCGGAAGTGCCAGAGATTGCCGTTGATCTCCTGGGGCTCGACCTCCAGGTCGGAGATCGCCGTCAACAGCTTCGGGTCCCAGTTCACAAGGCGCTTGTCCTTGTAGATCAGCCCTTCCTTGTAGAGGCTGACGAATACTTCGAGCACGGCCTTGGACAGGCCTTCATCCATGGTAAAACGTTCGCGCGACCAGTCCGCCGAGGCGCCGAGCCGCTTCAGCTGGTTGAAGATGGCGCCGCCGGACTCGGCCTTCCACTCCCAGACCTTCTCGATGAACTCCTCGCGGGTGAGATCGCGGCGATGGATCTGTTTCTCCATCAGCTGGCGCTCGACCACCATCTGCGTGGCGATGCCGGCATGGTCCATGCCCGGCTGCCACAGCACGTTCTTGCCGCGCATGCGCTCAAAGCGCACGAGTATGTCCTGCAGCGTGTTGTTGAGTGCGTGGCCCATATGCAGCGAGCCGGTGACGTTGGGCGGCGGGATGACGATGGTAAAGGCCTCGGCCCCCTCTTCCGCACCTGCGCCGGCGCGAAATGCGTCCGCCTCTTCCCAGATTTTGGCGATCTTGGGTTCGACGGTCTTGGCGTCGTAGGTCTTTTCAAGCATGGGAAAGTGGTCCGCGCGGTCGGGAGTTTTGCTGACCCGGTGTAAATCGGAAGGTTTTGGCCAAGTCAACCGCGAGGGCTGCCTCAGTCCTTCAACGCAAATAGGCGGGGCCCTGGTCATTTCAACGGGAAGGCCATGCCCGCACCTTCATCGTCAGCGATCCCGACGGGAAGCTGATCGCATTCGCGACATCAGCCGGACGCTGGCCTGCAGCGAGAAAGCGCCGCCCGAAGGCGGCGCTTTAATCCGGAACGGGCTGTGGTGATGCCTATTGCGCGCCGCGCGCGACGCGCTCGATTTCTTCGCGTACCAGGCGCTCGACAGATCGGAAGAGCGTCGTGTAGGNCTTCTTGCTGCGGCTGGCGAAGGCGTCGGAGAGCTCGCCGAAGGCGGCTGCGACCTGCCGTCCCGTATGTTCCGAAACGATCGCCGGACGGGCCGGGGTTGTATCGGCCGGGCGCGCGTGCTCGCTGCGCGAAGGACGAGGCTCGAAAGCCGGCTCGGCAGCGAGATCGTCTTCGAAAGCCTCGACCTCCGCGATTGCTGCCTGCCGATTTTCAGTCTCCGGCTGCCTGATGTCGGGCCGCCGTACTGTGTCAGCCGGTTTTGCCTGATTGCCAACGGCCGCGATTTCGCGGCGCCAATCCGTGACGATCGAGTCGGTGGTTTCCGTCTTTGCCCGCACTGCAGCTTCTGCCCCGACGGCGGGGGCAGGTTCACTGGCTATCCTGGCGCTCACTTCCGCCAGGGTCATCGGAGCATGCGCGGGTGGCGCGGCGGTCGTGGCATTTGCCGCAATGGCCGGCTTCACTGGCGACGGCTCGGAGCGCGGCTCCAGCCGCGCAACCACCGGCTCGGCCAGTTGGGCCTGCACCTCGGCCAGCGTCACCGGCTTCTTGCTTTCGGTCGAGCTGTGCAATTCGCTGCGGAAGGCCTCGACATCCGAAACAGGCCCGGCGGCCGGCACAAGGTCCTGTCGCAACTCATCGGCGTCGCCCTTGCGGCCGGTGTCGCTGTCTTCGATGATCCTCCTGATGGAAGCCAGTATTTCTTCCATGGAAGGTTCGCGCTGTGCGCTGCTTGCCGTCGCCATCGTCACATCCGCCGCCCCCGCGCATGATCCCGAAAATCGATCTTCGATTTTCGAAGAGGATCAGGCGCAAAATCAAAGTTCTACAGCCTCCTTTGCGCATCCATCGGACGCGCGGCGCTGTAGTGACCCGTTCCTGGATTCCTGTCCGGCAAAGCCGGATACGAATCATGGCGACAGCGTAGCCGACGGATCGCCATCCGAGAATCCCCAATCTCGGAAGACGCCGGATTTCAACAATTTAGGCTACGAAAGACAAACGCCGCGCATCCTTGGGAAGCGCGGCGCTACGATACTTTCAATCTTGGCGGGATTTGAACCGCTCAGTCGCGATCAACGACCGTCCGGCGTACGCAGCCCGATCCATTTGTCCTTGACGGCTCTGTAGTGCTCTTCAGGCTTGTACTTCACCACATTCAACGCCAGGCGATCGGCCGACAGGCGGCCCATGGCCGACAGGATGGCGTAGCTCGCTACAACCACATCGCGCTCGGAGCTGGCGAGGTCGATCTTTGCCGAGATGACGGCGTTCTGGGCATTCAACACGTCGAGCGTGGTGCGCTGTCCGACATTGCGCTCCTCGATGACGCCGTTGAGCGCCAACTGTGCGGCCGCGATCACCTGCCGATTAGCGTCGACGCTTTCACGCGCTGCGATGTATTGCGTCCATGCCGAGGTCACGGCCTGGCGCACCGAGTCACGGCTGACATCCACCTCGATGCGAGCCTGGCTGAGCGATTCCTTCGACTGACGAACGAGTGCGGAGGTACGGCCGCCCGAATAGATCGGAACGGTCAGCGTCGCGCCGACGGTGGCGGCATTGGAATCGCCGTCCGAATCCCCCGCGCCAGGTACGGTATTTTGATAGACATGGGAAAGGCCGGCACTGGCAGTCAACTGCGGCAGCAACGCACCCTCCTGCGTCTTTACATCAAATCCGGCTGCATCGACGGAATGTAGGGCGGCCAGGATGGCCGGATGCTCGTTCGATGCAATGCCGATCGCCGCCTCGAGACTCCTCGGCAACAGCTTCGCCAACGGCGACGCGGCCTTGAGCTTGCCCGGCTCGTCACCGACGATCTGATGATAGGTTGCCGCACTGGCCAGAGCCTGCGCACGGGCGGCACTCAATTGCGCCACCGCGGCCGAACGCGACGCGTCGGCCTGCGCCACATCGGTGCGCGTGCCCTCGCCGACCTCGAAGCGCGAGCGTGCCGCGCGCGCCTGCTCGGTCAGGAACTGCAGGTTCTGTTCGGTCAGCACCGCCACCTGGCGGTCGCGAATCACGTCCATATAGGCGCTCGCCGCGTTGAACAGCGTGTTCTCTTCGGTGTTGCGCAGGCCCTCGACCGAGGCCCTCACCTGTGCAGCGGCCGACGCGACCCTGTTCTTGGTCTGGAAGCCGTCGAACAGCGTCTGGTCAATCCGAACGCCGAAGCTGCCGGTGGTCAATGCCAGGCTCGCGTTCCTGCCGTTTAGGTGCCTGGAGGTGTAATCGATATCAGCCGAACCAGTGATCACCGGGCGATAGCCCGACTTGGCGATCGCCACGCCCTCATCGGTGACGCGCACGCCGGCACGGGCCGAATTCAGCGAGGAATTGTTCTGGTAGGCCTTGGAAAGCGCGCCGAGAATGGTTTCCGCCGAGGCGGCTATCGGCGAAAGCGCTGTCGCGGAAATGAGGACAGCAACAAACAAACTCTTGGCTAAGGACGGCACTTTATATCCCTCATTCGTTTTGCACGGGAACCACGCCACGCCAGCCCATCCCTAGGGATCGGCCAGCGCCGCGTCGATGTATCGTTCCCCCGCTGACAGCCTCCCGAAACCCCGGTTAACCAATCAGCAACGATTGTTCAATCGCAAGCCAACATGACAGAGTCTTTGCTGCAAGGCAAAATCACTTAGAACTCGAAGGCATGAATGCGTTCAAATCCGGGTAGTGGCTTAATTGCCGCATTAAATGCCCGTCTTCCGGTTACAACCCCCCCTGCATTGAAAAAGAGCCGGGCTACGCCCGCATTGCCCTGCCCTTCCACAGCCACCAGCCGGCCGCCTTCGGCAAGCTGGTCAAGCAGCGCCGCAGGCACTTTCTCGACGCTGCCGCCGATGAGAATCACATTGTAGGGCGCCTTGGCGGCATGACCTTGCGGCAGTGGGCCGGTGACCACGGTGACGTTATCGCAGCCCTGCGCCGAAAGCGCCGCTTTGGCTGCTTCCGCCAGTGTGGTATCGCTTTCCAGCGCCACGACGGATTTGGCCAGCCTGGACAGCAGCGCCGCGGAATAACCGGTGCCGCAGCCGACATCGAGCACCGAATCGCCGGCGTCGATCTCGGCCAACTGCAAAAGCTTGGCCAGTGGCGACGGCTCCATGAGGTAGCGCGCACCGCTGCCATCGGCGCCGTCGGAGATGCGGATATCCTCGTCGATATAGGCGAGAGCCTGTTGGCCGGCCCCGACAAAGGCCTCGCGCGGCACGGCAAGCATGGCATCGAGCAATGCTGCGTCGGTCACATCGGTGGTGCGGACCTGGCCGTCGACCATCTTGACGCGAAGTTCGGAGAAATCAGTGCTCATGTCCCAACCAATCCGTCAAAGCCAATGCGCTGAAATGCGCTTGTCGCGCCGACACTGCGGCGCATTCGACCGGAACTCAAGCCCCCGGCATGCGGGAGCTGAAGCGACTGGAGGCCTCGCCCGGAATCGAACCGGGGTGCAAGGATTTGCAGTCCTCTGTCCGGTGTTGATATCCAACGATCTTTTGCCTTCATGTCGCAGTTATGTCGCAGTCATGCCAGCAGCGCCGCCGCCACGTCGAGCTCTTTACCGTCATCCCCGCGCGGGAACAAGTGGCCGTAAACGTCCGCCGTCATCATCACCGACGAGTGCCCCATGCGCTCTTGCACCGCTTTCAGCGGCAGACCCAACCCGCCACTTTCTTTAGGATTTATACACCATGATGCATAAAAATGTCTTAATGCGTGAAGGCCTGTATATTTCGCCGACCCGTCCGCCGTCACCACGCCTGCCCGCTTCATTGCCGGAATCAAGCCCTTGTTGATGATGTTGGTATGCGAGCGCGGCTTGCCGTCCGGGTTCACAAAGACCAGACCGAGCGGATTTTCCTTCGGGCTGCGGCTGTAGGTTTTCAATCGCCATTCCTTGAGTCCGGTGTTCAGGATTGACGGGATAGGAATGGTGCGCGTGCCTGCCGCCGATTTCGGCGCACCTATCACCCCGAACTCGTCAGCCCGTTGGTGCACGGTGATTGTGGAGGCCTGTGGATCATAGTCCTGCCAGCGCAGCCCCCGGATCTCCGACGATCTCAAGCCTGTGAATATGGCCGTCAGCAGCAAGGGGCGCCAATGGTCGGTCAGCTCGGCAATCATGCGCTTGATTTCCTCTGGCGCCGGAACATCGACTCCAACCCGAATTTTGCCTTTCTGCCGCTTCTCTGTCCTGGCCTCCCTGCCCTTATGCGCCCGCCGCATGTCCCGAACCGGATTTCTAGTGGCCAGCTTGCGTTCGATGGCGTCGGTAAGGATGGAGGACAGGCTTGTGAGAACCTTCTTGACCATTGCAGTCGATCGGCCTTCGGCGCGCAGCGTATCCTGAAAGGCGCGTGGATCGACCTTCGACAACAACGTATCGCCGATAAAGGGTTCAATGTGGTGCTTCATGTGATGGCGGCGTTGGTTGATGGTGCTGCGCTCCAGCCCTTCGCCCTCGCCCGTGGCGATCCATAGCCCGCCCGCCTTCTTGATGCTCACCGTGTCGCGGTCCGCGACGTGGACGCCTTCGCGGACCTCGACGTCAGTCTTGCTGGCAAACGCATCGGCATCCTTCTTTTTCGCGAAGGTCTTTAGGCGCCGGACCCCCTTCGCGTCGAAATAGTCGGCGACCCAGGCCTCCTGCTCGACGCCCTTTGCATTTGTCCACTTCCGCTTGCGAATAGACATGCCCGAACCTCCTGCAAATTCCCGCCAACACCTTGACGTAGGGCGGAACGTATGTGAAGAACGTAGAACGTACTTGGTTGGAGTTACCGAATCGTGACGAACACTTTCTCTCTGGCAGACCTGACTGACATGACACACTCGAAGCGCCGGTCGGTCCAGCTTTGGGCCGAGGCCGGCGTTATCCTTGCGGATGAATCCACCGAACGCGCGGGCACTGGAACGCATCGGCGTTTCTCCAGAGACGAGGCGATCATCGCTTGTTTGGTCGCGGGCCTCACCCGCCACTTCCACATGCCCATAGGCGTCCTGCTGCAAGTTTCGGATGGCATTCGCCGAGAGCAGTTTCAATCGATGATCGATGGCGCGATGAAAAACGGGCGCCCCTGCTTTCTCGTAATTCGTCCGGAAGAAGTTGGGATCGGCCATTTTCAAATCAGCATAGTCTCTGGCGCTGACGATAAGAATGCCTTTGATGCGCTCACGAAGACACTGATACGCGCGCGCTCTGCCGCCCTGGCCGTGCTTCGCGTTAACGATCACCTAGCTCAACTCTGGAGTAAGTAGCCGCGTTTTTTTGCGGCAATAAGTACGTAAAACGTACTTGGTTATCTCAACAGAAGGAACTAAAGCATGACGGTAAACTCGGAAAAGACAATGGCGCTCATTTGGGGCGCAGAGGCTATTGCCCGCGAACTCGGCACTAATCGCAGGCGTGCATTTCACTTGCTGGAAACAGACCAGATCCCGGCGAAAAAAAGTCGGCGGACGGTGGGTCGCAGAGCGCGGCGTGCTGATGGCGTTTTTCCAAAAGGAGAGGCAGCCTGATGACGAGCGGCATCGATCACGAGAACACGGCATTGATCGGCGAGGCCGCTCTATGGCTCGCCACCACGCCGAAGCAGAGCCGCCCACGTCCCGCAATCGTCGACGTGAAAGAGCGGCTCGGTTTGACCGCGCTGGAGGCAATCCAGGCCATCCGTGAGGCCGACCTCATCAAAGCGAGGGCGAGCTAATGGACCAGAAAATCGAAAAACCGGCGGCGTGTGCAACCACGCTCACCGGCTTCGAAGTCTCAAGCTTGGCAGCTTCTGAGAATTCGGATAGTGCCACACCGTCGTCTAAACGGCAAGCTCCAGCTACCAGCCAAGCTCGCTGGAAGGAAGCAAACCAAAAGGCTGTGTGGGCGCACTCCTGCCTCGCTGCTGCGATCCGGCGCGGCCTGGTGAAGCGACAGCCGTGCAAAGTCTGCGGCGATCCCAAGTCAGACGGGCATCACCCCGACTATGAGAAGCCAGCCGCTGTGATCTGGCTGTGTCGGTTGCATCATAAGCGAGCCCATCGGCGCGCGTTGCATCCGAAGAAGCAAGGCGGTGCCAAATGAGCGGGCGCCAGTTCACTAAGTTGGCGCCGGCCGTTTGGCGATCCCGTCGCTTCATCGGACTGCCGGACGAGGCAAAGGTCGGCTTCCTCTACTTGCTGCAATGCACACGTGACCAGCGCAGGGGTTTACGAACTCCCGCGCGGTTACGCCTGTGCCGATCTGTGCTGGACAGATGCAGCATACGAGAGCGTTCTCCGGGAGCTCTTGGAGGTGGGGTTGATCGATCATGATCCCGATGGCGACGTGATCTTGATCGAGCGCTGGTTCCGCCACAACCCGCCGACAAACGATGACCATGCCCTCGGCACGCGCCGACGGCTCCAGGCGATCGAAAGCGAAAAGCTGCGAGAGAAGGCGGTGGCAGCGTTCGATGAGGCCAACGAGGTCAGAATCCAGCGTGAGGCGCAGAAGGCAGCGGAGAAGGCAGCGAAGGCCGCAGGCAACTCGAAATCGGTCTCCCAGATGCTCGGCGACACGTCGCGGCTGATGGGCACCAGGATCGTGCGGGGGGCCAATGACACCCTGTCCTGACCCTGCCCACACCCTGTGTAGGGGTACTTTCACACCCTGTGACACCCTGTCCACACACCAAGACCAAGACCTTAGACCTAGACCAAGACCTTAGACCGGAGGAAATCGCGAAAGCCGAAACCGTCACGAAACGTCGCAAGGGGCTTTGGAGGGAAGAGGCGCCAAGACCGGATGTCGGCGCTCTTCCCATCAAGGCCAACGTCGCGGCGCTACAGCTGGGACTCGGGAAGCCTGTGGTCGGGAGGTTCGGAACGCACCGGCCCACCATATCGCATCGGCGGCGCCGCACCTATCAGATCGCTTATGGGTGGCTGCTGCTCAACAGGGCGAACGTCCGCATCGACCGCCTTCCGCATGAGCCAGGCAGGACACAGTTCCTTCAGTACAATTTTGAGATAGTCGACCATGCAACGGCAACGCGCGTTGCCGCCTGCCGGTTCCGCTGCCCGACTTGGCGCTCACATCCCGAGCGTTTGAGTGCTTCCGGCAGGTCGAGCCGCCTCAGCGAACAGCTCGGCCGCTGCCTGGACCTTGTCCGCTGCGTCTTCGACCCTGTCAAAGCGCATCAGCACACGACACTGGAGCATCGCCAGACGCGCCGCATGGTAAAGCTCGCTGCGCCTGTGACCGTCCGAGTCCAAGGGTTGAAACAGCATCGTCACGGCGAAACTCCTCCCTCCGATGCCCGGCTCCCGTCGAAGTCGAGAGGCCGGGCCGTCAGACTGCGATCAATAGTCGGTGTCATAATCGCTGTTGTCGTCCTGCTGGATGACGACGTGACGGCGGTGATGCATCGGACGGTTGATCGATCCGGTGACCACAACGTCGCTGGACCGGTGATGATGCCGGCGCCAAGCGCGCTCGCCATTGTCGTAAAACGCCTGCTCGCCATGATGGCGGCGATGGAGACGATGCCCGTTCCGATAGATGACCACACGGTCGTTATTGTTTTCGTCCCAATAATGGCGGTGGTGATGCCGCTGGGTCTGGATGACGATGCCTTCTTCTGCGGACGCGACCGCAGGGGCAGCCAAGCAAAGCGCCAATGCGCCCAAGATGATCGTCTTCATTTCGAGTTCTCCAAAAACCTAAAACGCCCTTCGATAAGGAAACTTTGCTTAACGACTTTGGTTCCGACAGCCATCGGGGCGTGCCCATGAGCGGTACGTCAGACGATCGTCTTGGAAGACGCCGAAAGCTCGGTCGTGAGCGCCAAGCCCGCCACAAGGAACGCAAGGAGTTGGGCGGCATCATTTTGCCTATCCAAGTCGATTTCCCGCTGATCAACCTGATGCTGGAGGCGGGCGCAGTAGACGAGGCAGGTAGCCGCAATCGAAAGCGGATCGGCAGAGTGATCATTCGAATAGCCGCTGACGCGTTATCATCAGCCGTTGCTTCCGGGCGTAGAGTCCCAATCGACAAGGAGTGACAGCATGCTCGCCAGAACGCCAAAAACATCTGAGACCGACTTCGCTAGTATTCTGAAGATTCCAGCTAAGCCAGCAGCTATTTCAGAAGCTGATGCAGCCTGGCAGCATGCCGTCTCCCAGCGAGAGGCAGGTCAGGCCCGACACATCGAAGCCACACGCCAACTCTATGCCCAGGTGCCAGGCCAACCGCCCGTGATCACCCTGCGTGAGGTGGAAGAGATCGGCTTGACCCGGGAGCCGCTCTTCAAAGCCGAGAAAGACGCAGCAGAAAAGCGTTCGTCACTTCGTGAGCGCTACGACCAGGATACGCATGCCTTCCTAGCCTCGGCATTGGACAGATTTTCCGATGCGGTGTCCGACAAGCTGGGTGAACTCGAAACCCTTCTCGGACTGGGAAGCGCTCTCCATGCCGCTTCTGTTGCCGCCGGTGTGAAGTTGCCTCGCCGGCTTCCGTCAGTTTGCGGAAACATCATCAACAGCTCGATCTATACGGCTCGCAACCTCGTCAGACACGCCGCGCTGGCGCCCGCACCTGTATGGACTCGGCAGGAGGCAAGCAAATGAACGCAGGATCGAGCAAAGCCATTCACGCGTTCGACGGCGCCATGACCTCGATCAATGCACCAGACGCGACTCGTTATGTCCCGCAGGAAGAAATGCGCAGGATGGAAGCCCGCGCCTTGATCGGCCGACATCAGCGCGGCGAGCGCCTCACACCAGACCAGGCAACGAAGGTGAATCGCGAGCAGGCACTTCAGTCTCTAGATGACCTACTCAAGAAGATCGACGAAGAGGCGAGCAACCCGATCATCGCTCTCAAAACTGCAGTTGCGCATATTCTTGGAGAGATGGCAGCCGAGGAAGCGGCCAGTATCTCAAGCGCTATGAGCTAGAGGAGCGCCTCAGCCTCGTTGAAGCCCGCGCGCTATCGACTGCGAAGATCATGTCGAAAGCGCGCGTGCGGGTGCCGGCCGGCAGACGACCTGCGAAGCCTTGATCATGGTCGTGTCCGACGCCACCAAGACGCTAATGGTCCGGGTGATGCTTCGGGTGGAGACGAGATCTGCCGCAAGCTTTCGAACAACGAGATGGACCTGATCATCTTCGAAGTCGATCGCTGGGTCAAAGCCCGCGAGCCAGTGCTGCACTGATGCCGGGGGGAGATCTCAAAAGCTGCATAGAAGCATCCATGCGACCGGTTCCCCAGCTTTATTTTGCCGAACGGTGCCCCCGTTTCCCCTCACCAACGATTGAGCCATGAAAAGACGCGGACCAAACCCACCTGCACACCTGTCTAACGAGGCCGCGAAGTGGTGGCGTAGCGTCGTCACCGATTTCGAATTGGAGGGGCACCATCTTCGGCTGCTGCAGCTCGCGGCCGAAGCGTGGGACCGTTCGCAGCAGGCCCGAGCCGTGATCGACAAGGAAGGAATCACGACCGTTGACGATCGCAAAAACGTCCGTGCTCACCCAGCGGTAGGCATCGAGAAAGACGCTCGGACGGGGTTCGCAAGGTTGGTCAGGGAACTGGACCTTGATGTTGAAGTGCCGCCAAGCCGCACTCGGCCGCCGGGCTTGCGCTCTAACCGGAGGGGTGTTTTCGATGCCGGTTAAACGTCGCAGGGCGAAGGGTAAGCCGTTGCGGATCACGCCCACGGCGATCGAGGCGTACAAGGCGCGCGATTATCTAGAACTGCACCGCGCGTTAGGTCTGTTTCCTTGGGAAATGTCGCCGATACCAGCTCGGTACGATGCGCTCGGCTGCGACCCGGACTGGGTGATGCCGGAGCAAACCCATAACCTGTTTGAACTGTCGTTTCAGCAGGCTCTCGAATTGCAACACGAGTTAGAGGCGGCCTGCAAATGATGCTCGCGGGCCGCGCAACCGATTTCGGAACTCTGGCGCACGGTCGGAATCTGATCCTGCCCGGCGCCTTTGCCAAGCTCATCGCGAACAGCTGGCAGCCGGAACTGTGTCTGGAGCATGAAGGCTAACCGCTTGGCCGATGGCTTCGGCTGTCCGAAGATCCGCACAGCCTGTTCGTGGTGGGCGAACTGGACGGTTCCGCCCGGGCGCAAGGCGTTATGGCGGGCATTGAATCAGGCGAACTGCCGGGGCTGTCCCTTGCCCGTTTCATTGGGTCGAAAGCGCGACGTGACGACGGCGTGAACGTTTGCCGGGAAGTCATCCATTGCCGCGAAATCAGCATCGTTACGGAGCCCGCAAATCCCGCTGCGCTGATCACTGAATTTTGCATTGGGAGTGTCTGACCATGGGCATTGGCAGCATAAATGCTAGACCCATAGGGCACTGGGCAGGTTGGGATACGCCCTCATCATCGGCGCCGACCGTCCCTCAAGTACCAGACGTACAGACAACCCTGCCGACTTCGGCTTACGGCCGAACCCTGCCGGTCGTCTGGGGCAAGTGCCGGCTGCCTGCTGCCTACATATGGGTTCCGCCGATCCTGACCGTGACTTCAACCCATATCGAATATTGGGACACCATCACCTCGACCACGGCCAAGATGTCGGCTCGCCTCCGTTTTGCGCGCCCTCTCGTTCCAAACTCGACATGGACGATGCGTAAGCTCTACGCCAAAGGCAAAGCGATTTGCGATGCCACAAGCGGGTATCGGATCAGGCTTGAAATTTCGGGCATACGACGGGAAAAGCACCCAGCCGCGCGACCCGACCATGGTGAAGGAAGAAGGCGAAACCAACGTCTCCGCTCACAGGGGCTACCTCGATATCGTGGTCACCGACTTTGATATTGCCGGTCTGGGTGCCCCGCCTGTTTTCGAGGCAGAGTGGATTCAAGACGGCGCTCCGACCCATGAGTATGACACCTTCACCACGTTCTCCGGATCTATATTCTTCGACAATCTGATTCCGGTGTGGGCCGACCTCAAGGCCTACGGCTTCAATTACAGCGACATCGCCCTCTATTCGATCCCGGCCGCCCGGCAATATTTCACGTTCGACCTGCCGCCCGATGCCTATTCGTACTACGGCTGCTTTCGCTTACAGTCGGTCGCTTGATCGGTTGGTCTATCTCGCAAGCTTGCCGGCGTTGGAGGTTGGGAGCCCGTCCTTATCGATGGCAGCACGGGCGCCATTGTCGCTACCTCCAGCAATTCCGCAACGTCGTCTACAGTGACCGGCGGCTGCCTCGGCGGATGTCGGCGTGGGATCATCGCTCCTCGTCGGCTTTTCCAGCAATCAACAGATATTCGCCTTCCACCTCACGGCAGAGGCGGTTGAACGCGGCTATCAGTCGATCGCCAGCTTTGGCGGCTATTCGGACATCCAATGCGTTACCCCAGGCGAAAGCCGTGGCAGCGAGGCTGATTTTTACTTTTGCGCGGACATCGATCTGGTGAAAGTCACGCTCACGTCGCTCGGCACGTTCAAGAGTTCGACCGTCCTGGCCTCCTTCTCTGATGCCTTGCGCTATGCCATCCGTGACGACGATGGTGATCTTGTCGTCTGGACAGATACCGCCACGCTAAAGCGTATCAATGGCACAACGGGAGCGGTCGAATATACGAAAACCGTTCCCTACCAAATTCAAGCAATAAGCTCGCGAGCGTTGGGCGCGCCGGACCTTCAGCGCCTCACCGAGGAACTGTATTTCACGACGGGCGGCGTGTCGTACTTCACCGACCTGAAAACCGGTCTCACCCGTTCTATTTCCGGGGCCGATCCTTCACCCGCGCTGTTCTCCTACGATGGCGAGGATCAGGTTATTTTGACCGTTGACGGCTCTGGCCAACCGAGGCGCGGTCGCATCATTTCCGGTGATGGCGAGAAGCGCCTGCTCTCCGACTTCCTTAGGGACTTAATGGTCCACGGCGGCGGCTACGATCCATCTGAGATCGCCGTTGAAAATGTTGACGACCTGATTGATGGCGCCGTTGTCGATGTCACAGCAAGCGTTAGAGAGATCGCCCGCTCGATTTGCGAGCCGTATTCGATAGCCATGTTCGAACGCTGAAGGAAAAAGAAAAATGTTCCGCATGATGATGTTCAATTCTTTCCGGTTCATGCCGCCCCCTCCCACCGGCCTGGTCGTTACCTACAAGGGCACATTCAGCGCTCTCGCCACCCCAGCCGATCCGCATACCTTCACCGTCGACGTGGGTGCAGCCGGCACCAAAATCGTGGTCCTGGTGTGCCACGGCCTGCGTCAGAACACCGTGCCAAGGACGCTATCATCTGTTTCCGTTGATTGCACTACGGGCACCATCGCTGTGCAGGCCGGGACTAATGATGGTGCTGACCAAGCGATCCAGCTTGGTATCGGCCAAAGGGAGATCACCACTGGCGGGACCATCACTTGCATCGCCGACTGGAGTCAAAACCTTCATTCGTCGGCGGTCGATGTCTATACGATCACCGGCCACACATCGAGCACGTCCGTCAATGCCAAATCGGCGACCGGCAACGAGCCGACGTTTAGCAATCTGACAGTAAGCGCTAACGGCTGCGTGATTGCCGGTGCGACTGGCGTCAATCCCGAAGGCTCGATCACCTTTACCGGCGTCACCAAAGACCATGAGGAGCTTATCACGGCGCAGCCGTGAACCAGCAGGTCGCCTGCGGCAGCATCTCAGGACTTGGTGCGACCAGCACCTACAGCGTCGCCATGAGTTCGTCCGGCGCCAACGAGATCGTCGCGGCTGTATCGTTCGTCTAACCGGCGATTGCCATTCCAAGGCCAACACCTGGTGTCGCTGGCCGGCAAGTTGGGAGCGGTTCCGGACAGGAATGACTGCCCGCCGTTATGTGCCCAAGGCGTGGAAGACCGGCGATGCCGCCGCCACGATCAACGTCGCCGCGGCGGCGCTTAGGCGAGCTGAAGCTGCTGGCCGACTGTTTTCTCGCGTAGCGTCAACACCAACAGACGCGTAGCTGCGAACGGTGCCATGACGATAAACGTGGTGGCGATGCTGGCGAGGACCGACAAAACGCAGATCGAGCTTTGGGCGTAGCAAACGGATTCCATGACGTACCCCTTCCTGCCTAGAAGTTCCCGACAAGGCGGTTGCATGATGAGCCTGCTTCGGGAGGAATACAAGAACGCGCTAATAAACGATGTCGAGATGAGGTGGAGCGCCTTAACCAGCCAGCGCCATTCCGAAGCCAACACCTAGGCCGATTGCGAGGCCAAGGAACAGCTTGGCGGCAAGATCGAGGGACAGGGCGCCACACGTCCTGGCGAGGCTCCGTGAGGGCGCTGGCGATATCATCGAAGATCGCGTCCATGTTTCAACGTAGATCGAAACGCAGATTCTGTGAATCCCCTGTTTGTTCCATCAAAGTCTAACGATCAGGCGAGCGCCCTGGAAAGCACGTGCAGTAACGGTTGATTCAACCATTGCTGGTATAAGTGTGGGGTGGGTGGCGGCTCCGACAGTTCGGGGTGGAACTCAATGCCAAGCCGCCTACGCAGCCAAGGTTGGGGTTTGACCGCGCCGTCCTATTCTGGGACAGCGCGGTCAACGATTCGTTAAAACGCTCCGGAACTAATTAAGCACGCGCTAATTGACTCGCGGTCTCGGGAGTCAGTGCATGCGTGAAGTTCATTCCTCCGATNGGAACTAATTAAGCACGCGCTAATTGACTCGCGGTCTCGGGAGTCAGTGCATGCGTGAAGTTCATTCCTCCGATGATGGAGCCGATTCTGGCGGGACAAGCCTCCCGAGGGCATTGGACAGCGTCACGTACCGGCCGCCGTCTTCGTCTTCCCTCTTCCTAGAGATCCGCCATTCGTTGGGCGAGTGGGTTGTTCTCATCATAGGCAGGAACGGTGAAACGTATTCCCGAGCATTCGAAAATGAGGCAGATGCCGTCGCTTTCGCTGGCGATCAGTCTTCTCGTCTAGGATTGGAAGCTCCCCCGAAGCGAGCAACTTGACCGCCCTTCTCTGAAGATCCGAAAGCGCGGATCTGAATCCCCTTGGAACATCGTCGGCCTCGAAACACTTCGGGCGGTCGCACTGTTCCCATATCAGTGTCTCCCAAAACTGCCCACTACCTCAACGGTTGGTGGGCTTTTTTGTACATTAGCGGAACCTGAAATTTGGGGGCTTGTTGATAGAACGGCAGCGAGTGGGTGATCGCTGCTGGTCGAGGTCCCGCAAGACTCGGCCGGGCTCGCATCACCTGCCCCGGTCGGTGCGAGCCCACCGTCGAGCGACCAACAAGCGAACTTCCCTGTGTCGGTCTCTATTTGATACTAGGAGACGGTGGTTTCACCATCACGCGCAATTGCATCTGGTCGATCGTTGCGACGATGGCAGCAGCCAGCGCTTCCGCCTCATCCATGAGCCCCGGCCCATAGAGACCGTTCACCGCTTCCTCGCTGGGCAGCACGCCGGGCGGACAGTGATCCTCGATAGTGCGCCGGATGAGCGTCGGCGCTGCCCGGCATTCGTCGGCTTCGATCTTCATAACCATTGAAACATTCACTTTAGCTAAAATGTTCCGGAACCGATTTCAGGTTGGCGGCTTGAGACGGTGAGGGAAGAACACTAGTTATGCCCATCAGACGAAAAGCGGTGGATGCCGGGATTTTTAAGCCTGCCGAATTGGCCTTGCTAGGGCGCGTTTTCGAGCAGCTTAAACTCGTCGACGACCAATCACCCGATGCGCAGGGCCGGTTGGCCTCTCGGATCATTGCCAACTACATGGCCGGGATAAAAGATGAGGCCGAACTTCTCTCGCTTTCGAAGCAGCCGTTAGGGCGGTAAGGTCGGGAAAGCTAGAGCTTCACCAGCCGCACAACATCAAGCGCGACCGTCACCACCGGGCCATTACCGTTACGGCGTCCTTCTCGACCCGTGTGACGCTGCCGATCAGTTCGATGGTCTGACCTTTGACCACCTTCGTGGTGCTATCCCGAACGGAATGCGGAAATCCGTAGGTCGGTATCGACACGCTGATCCTGTCGTCAGTGACGCGTCGAATAATGGTGGCGTCGATCGCCACCTCATCGCCGATCTTGATACCACTAGCCATGCACTGAGGCTGGTGCGGCCGTCTCAGCGGTCAAGTAGTGGAACCTAATATGCGCTTTGAACTTATCGGCTGATGAGCACACGCGGCATCAACTTTCTCGATCGGTGGATGGCAGAGCACCTGCCCAACGCGATGACTGATGATCCAGGGGCGGTTAGCGACCTCGCTGACGAAATGATGAAATCTGCGGAGCGTGAGGGAATCGGTGCCGACGAGATCAACGAGGAGGTCGGCAGCGTCTATGATGTGATCTTCGAGGCGATGCACTGCCATATCGAGGACCAAGGCGCGGACAGGGCGCCAAGCGTCTATGCGGGGCTCTCCCTGATGGCGCTGGCGATATCATCGAAGATCGCTTCCATGGCAAGATTCTGGATCGAACCGGGTTCGATGTGGATCCTCCGCTGTTTGAGCTTGGGCTTCATCAGAATGAAGGGCGACATGGTTCATCCGAATGTAGAAATTTGCGTCGGGGGGAGGTGAGAATGAGGCTACCAGGAAATGTGTTGGTTGGGAGATCGCCGAGGTGCTGTGCGGTCCGCGAAAGCGATCAATGAGGTTGAATGCGCAGAGCGTGCCGCCAAGACAGCCAGGTTGAAATCGCTACGCTTGTCTCAGATCTTGCCAGAGGCCGACCCGCACATTTCGTTCAACGAGGAACTCGACTGCTCGGTGCTTGTCGCGGTGCTGGCTCGCGAACTGCATAATTATCCAAAGCGGCCCGAATCCCATTCTCCCGATTGAAGGAAACCAAAAGCCTCGGCGCAGGGGCAGCTAGGGGGATGGGTGATCCAGGAGCCGAATAGTCGGATCGCGGCGGCGTTCAGAGTTGACGCGATCGACACCTTCAGCGGTGATGGCGATCGTCCCATTTTCCACTCTGACGATCCAACCTTTCGCCTTTAGATACCAGATGTGGAACTCGAGATGTTCTCGCGGACAGTCTGACAAGCGCTCCAGCTCTACATCTCCGATGCCAGGATCGCTGACGTCGTGCCGGCGTTTCGCATAAAGCAGCGAAAGCAGTTTGGCTTGAATCTCGAAATCTCGCTCGAAGCCTTTATTGTTGCTGGCTTCCTGGGTCAACTCTCGACGAAGGCCGGCATGGTCTCTATACGCGACGTCATATTGCGCCCGCTTGACCGGATCTTTGAGCGTATTATGGGCTTCCACAATTTCGCTGAAGCGGGCTTCATCGCCAGTCTTCTGATTGTCCGGATGATAGCGCATCGCAAAGTAACGGAATACGCGCTCTAGAGTTTCCGAGTTGGCGTTTGGGCTGATCTCCAGCGTTTCGTACAAGTCGACGAACATCAAGAAGTCCCCACCAGCAAGGTATTTTTGCGAATACGCAATTTCCCCCACCTTCAGCATCGCCCCAGTCGGGGCCAAACGCAAGCCGCTTGAACTCGCGAGCCGACCTTTGGCACCAGCTAGGTGTTTAGTCCCAAGGTTTGATGGGTTGGATCGAGCCTGAATCGTTCGGGCTCTTTTGTCCAGATTTTGCAGAT
>NZ_AYWC01000007.1:0-330810 GCF_000502615.1 Mesorhizobium sp. LNJC405B00
CGAGCAACCCTCGTCTCTTAATCGCACGAAAGGGCGGGCCACCGATCTCAGGCCTCGGAACATGACGTCTAGGGCGCGTAGAGGCTCAGAAATCGTTCCACTCCAGGCCGGTAACAATCGTAGCAGTATCGCGCAGGCGTTCCGTTTCCGTGCTGCCCCTCGCAACTGTGAGACCGAGGCCGACGGCCTCCGCTCGGCGTATGCCTCGCCCCTATTCATATGTTACAATAGTTCTTCACAAGTATTAAAAAAATTTATCAATAAATGTATTTACGAACCGGCGGTGTGCGTGATAGGTAAAAGTATGCGCAGATGTATGCAACGAATTAGGACATGATACATCCAGAGTGCATTGTTGGAATATAAAGTAATAGGCGAGGAAAAAGATATTTGGCAAGCAATCGCGCCTTAAGTATTGGGTATACGGTATCTTCCGAATGGAGCCGATAGATGAAAATTGAAAAAAGGTGCCTGCCGAATATAAACAAGTGCTTGCCGAATATAAGGAACGTTCCCCATCGTTAGGTCCTTTTCCGGCTTCCGAGGCCTTGCAAAAGCTCCACGACGCCGTCCCGATGTCCAAGGCAGTAAGAGGGCCGTCGAAAATACTCTAAGCCTCATCACTCCGGCTGGGCAATCACTACCATGACCCATTTCAAGAAGGTAGTTATCGTTACTGGCGCAACGTCGGGGATAGGAGAGGCCGTCGTACAGGCCATCGCCGCGACAGAGGCGTCAATCGTATTGGTCGGCCGCGATCGAGAGCGGGGCCAACGAGCCCTTGAGTCGGTTCAGAAACTCAATTGTTCAGCCGAATTGATGCTGGGCGATGTGACTGACTCAGCCTTCGCGGACCAGGTGATTAATTCCGCCGTAGAGCGGTTCGGAAAGGTCAGCGTCTTGGTCAACAGCGCAGGTATCATACGGCGTGGAAGCGCCCTTGAGACAACTGATGATGATTGGCGTCAGATATTCGACGTTAATGTCAATGGTGTGTTCTACTTTAGTCGCGCCGCAGTGAAGGCTATGAGGAGGACCGGCGGCGGCAGTATTGTCAATATAGCCTCGAATGTGGGGCTGGTTGGCTGTTCCGGGCTGGCTGCCTATTGTGCGTCGAAGGGCGCGGTCGTTTTGTTGACTCGTGCCATGGCCCTCGATCACGCCAAAGAGCAAATCAGCATCAATGCCGTCTGCCCTGGCGCCGTTGATACGCCCATGCTTGTGTCGGCCCACAGCAAGCCGGTTACCGCGGACGAGATTCTTCAAAGGAATATTGATTCAATACCCCAGGGTCGCGTGGCTACTCCAAAGGAAATCGCAAGCTTGACGCTGTTCCTCGCGAGCGAGGAAGCCAGGCATATCACGGGCGTAGCTGTTCCAATAGATGGCGGCTTTACGGCAGGATAGGAGGAAGTTTTGGGTAATCGGCTATCAGGCAAAAGTGCCATTGTCACAGGTGGCAATCGAGGCATAGGGCGGGCGATTGCCGAGAGACTCGCTGATGAAGAGGCGACGGTTATCGTCGGCGATTTGTTTGATGAGCGCCCCGCCCCTGTCAGCAGCGTCGAGAGGCTCGCATTTATGCCTCTTGACGTCACAAAGGAGGCGTCAGTCCGTACATTCGTTGACGCGGTCCTTCAGAAGTTCGGCAGGATCGACGTATTGGTCAACAATGCTGGTATCGTGATTCATAAGTCGATCGACGAACAGACTATCGAGGATTGGGATCGACTTATGGCGGTCAATCTCCGTGGTCCGTTTCTAATGGCCAAGTATGTGGTCCCGGAAATGAGGCGTATCGGCTCGGGCACGATCGTTAACATCGGGTCGGTCGAGGGCTATATGGTCAACCCTTGGCATACTGCCTATGCGGCCACGAAGGCCGGCGTACACGGTCTCACGCTGGGATTGGCAGTAGACCTCGGACCCGATGGAGTCCGCTGCAATACCGTTTGCCCTGGTTGGATCGAGACCGACTTGAATCGCGCCTATGTCGAGCTCCACCCGGACCGAAGCCTGGTCGAGAGGGAATTGGCGCAACTACACCCGTTGGGAAGGATCGGATCCCCAAAGGAGATAGCAAATACAGTCCTTTGGTTGGCTAGCGACGAATCCAATTTCGTTAGCGGTGAAATGATCGCCGTCGATGGCGCCCGAACAAAGAAGATATCCCTGCCGTCCATCTTGGACGAGGAGTATCGGGCCAAGCTTAAGAAAGCATAGTGCCTGTGTCGGAAACCGGCACCCCGACCACTTCACCTAGCAGGCTTCTCTGAATGGGTTCGAGGTCAAGCTCCTCCTGCTTTCTTTTCGGACGATGTCGCTCCGTGGGTCACTCGCTTTCTCTTCGCGGTCGGCGCAGGGCCGCGCATGATGAGTCAGTAGAGCGGGGCGTTCAATCTGTTGAACGACTTGGGAGAGTTCGTCCCAAGACCGTGCGTGCTAGCGAGATCGCCTTGCCCATCGTTCCTACGGGAACGATCCGGATCACTCTTCTGGGCGAATTCATTGTGAAAACACTCAGATAAAAAGTTAAACAGAAGTAAAATTACCTTAAACTTATAAAGTGTATTCTTAATCTGAAGTGGCTTGCTGATGTCGAAAGTCGGGTGATATTCCTATCGACCGTAGAGTTCCGTTATAAATCTCTCCGATTTACTTGTGAAAGGAAGTCCCATGTGTACTGTCGAGGCTGGAGGCAACGCGGGGCGCGCCACTTGTTTCCACAATGAATCGGATTTATTGGTAACGGAAGCCTTGTGCCGACCGGCCGCCAAGCTCTTGGACGCCGGTTATCAGGTAAACAAGACATCAATCCCGCGACGGCGAACGACTTGCTTGGAAAGGAAATCCGGCGACAAGACGCATCGCGATGCGACCCACGATTACGGGATCTGTCGTCATCTCCCCGCCGCTGCCACTCAACGTCTTCGACAAGTTAGTAGGCGAATAGGGCGCCTTGGCCGAAATGGGCCGGACTGCGCTCAAGTCAACACATCCCCACTGAAGACGGTTGAGATCGCCCGTCCGGCGGCAGCAGTCGGGGTGCATTTCGCTGAAAGCGCCCCGCGACAGCTACGCTCAGCGTACGGAACGAACAGCTCATGGGTTAAGCCGCGGCCAATGCGCTCCAATGACAACTGTACCGCATCACTCATACACGGAGGAGCTATCATGGTCACCCTCGATCAGCAGACAGCACTGGAGCAAGCCGCACGAAAGCGCATCAAGGATTCCCACGCCCTCGACGGCGACGCCGGTCGCTTGGCCCACTTCTATCGCGGATGGGCCAGTGCCTACGATCTGGATGTCGGCCGCGACGGATACTGCGGGCCGATGGTCGTGGCCGAACTGGCGGGCGCCGTGCAGACAGCCTATTTGGCCAAGGAGCGAGCAGTCATAACAATCCTGGACGCTGGCTGCGGAACGGGCCTGCTCGGAGTCCAGCTGGACCGCCTCGGGTTCCGGTTGATCGAAGGCCTCGATCTCTCCGAGGAGATGGCCGAAAAGGCCCGACAAACCCACGTCTATCGCCATGTCCGGGGCGGTGTCGACCTCAACGAGCCGCTCTCCCACTACTCCAGCGCGAGCTATGATATCACGGTCTGCTGCGGCGTCTTGACGCTCGGGCATGTCCGACCGGAAGCACTGCGCGAACTGGCTCGCGTCACGCGCCCGAACGGTTTCGTCATCGCAAGCACCCGCAAGAGCTATGCCGAGACAGCATGCTTCGAAGAGGAGGTGCGGCGTCTGGAGCATGAGGGCATACTTGCGCCGACACAGCGTCTTAAGGACGGCAGATACGTTGCGGAGGAGGGCGCACACTATTGGGTTTTCCAGGTCCCCGAGCACGCCAGTGCACCAACGGAGGACCGGTCGTGACAGCGCTAACGCAAAACTCGCTGACGAAAAGCTGGCTGCGAATACAAGACGACACGACAAGCGGGCCCCCTGCCTATGCCCTGCAGGAGTTCGGGCTCTTCTACTTTGTTGAGCAACGGCGCCCCCAAAAGAATGCCCGCACAAGCTATCCAACGCTTCCTGACGGTTCTTCACGCAACCAGTCCAACAAGAAATCGCGCCGGCTCCCGTTGCCAAACAAAGGTGTACCCATGTCTAAGGATATCGTTACCAAACTGGACGACAAGCTGCGCGCGAAACGCGAAAGCTTCGACAAGATCCCGGTGATTGACATCGCGCCGCTTCTCAATGGCAGCAATAAGCAGAAGGTGGCCAAAGAGATACGTTGGGCATTGTCCAACACTGGGTTCATGTACGTGAAGAACCACGGGATTCCGCAGGATCTTTTGGATTCGGTATTCGACGTGAGCCGTCGGTTCTTTGATTTGCCCATGTCGCAGAAGATGAAATTGCATGTAAGCAAATCGGATGTAGCCCTCCGCGGCTATATCGAGCCGTTCGGGGAGAACACCGATCCGGGCGAGACGAGAGACCTCAAGGAGTGCTTTGACATAGGTCCTGAACGCTCTTCGTTGGAAGGTCCGTTTTTTGGCCCCAACCAGTGGCCCTCAAATCTGACCCAATTTCGGGAACTCACATACGGGTACCACCAAAAAATGGTGGAGCTGGCGAAAAAACTCTTGCAGGGCATCGCGCTCAGTCTGGACCTGTCTGAACGCTATTTCGAAAGCCTCATGGGGCAACCGATCAGCATTCAGCGCCTGCTTCATTACCCCCCGCAGAGTGGCTATATTGGAGAAAAGATTATCGGCATTGGCGCCCACACGGATTACGGCAATCTGACCATCCTAGCGCAGGACGACGTGGGTGGTCTTCAGGTCATGAACCGAGATGGCCACTGGGTCGAGGGCGTTCCGATCCACGGCACATTCGTAATCAACATTGGCGATCTGATTCAGCGGCTCACCAATGATGTATACCTGGCGAACATGCACCGCGTGGTGAATACCTCGGGACGCGAGCGATACTCAATGCCCTTCTTTATCGACGCTGATTTCAATGCGATGATCGAACCATTGCCCTCATGCGTCTCGGACAGCAACCCACTTCGCTACAAGCGGGTGACGTGCGGCGAGCACAAATTCGCGCGTTTCGCAGCAAGTTACGCTCACTTGGCCAAAGCGTGATGAGAGCGGACAGGCAGTTACTCACGTGACCTGGCAGCCGCACTTTAAGGGCCAGACGGGCGGAGCTTGGCGAGAACATCACCGATAAATGATCCCGCGCCAGTGAACAGTGATCCAGGCCGAGCGCGAGAGGTTCACCTGTCGAGAATGCGAGGCGATCACGTAGGCCGACTGCACCCTTCCGCGTGGCGTCGCGCGGCTTTGTCGGGCCGAACCTGTCGGCGATGATATCCTTTTCGAGAAGTCCCCAGCATTAGCCCTTGAACCGGCGGAGCGCGCTGTGACTGCAGCGGCATCGATTGAGCCTCTCCAGGCTGGCGCACCACGTCGACGCCTGTGCCGCGTTGCTTAAGCCGGTGCGCGCGCTGATCGAAGGCGCATGTGCTTGCTGCCAAGCGTTACATGATGACGGCACCCCGTGCCGATCCTGGCGAGCGGCAAGGCCAAAGCCGTCCGCAGCTAGGCCTACATCTGAATTCTCGCTGTAGGAAACCGTGTCGTGACTGCCCCCCACGCTGACCAACTCGGCAGGGAAACGACGGCGGATATAACCTGAGTGACGGAGCTTCTTCACTCCTGATACAGCGGCCGGATCCCACATCGTCAATGTGGCAGTCCCGCGCATGTGTCTCCACAAACCTTGTGTCTGGAGCTGGACATTAATGTCGGAAACCCGACGAAAGGTCGCTAGGGGGCGGGTCGTCGGCATGGGGCAGTGGCGCAACTAACCGCGCCAATTCGGCACGCAACTTGCTAGGATAACGGCGACGGTCGCAATCCGTTAAGGAGTGTGATTGATCAAAATGGTGGCGGGACTTTTATGGGCCAGAGGGCGAACGGATACCCTGTTGTTTGGTTCGCGACTCCCGATCTGATTGGATTCCTCAATGGTTCCTCAGTACTACGATCTCCCGTCACTGACTGCTCTCACGGCATTCGAGGCCTCAGCACGCCATCTCTCATTCAAGGTTGCGGCTTGCGAGCTGGGCGTGACATCGGGAGAAATCAGCCGGCAGATCAAAGCCATTGAGGACGACCTTGGTGTTCCGCTGTTTGTGAGGCGAGGAACCGGCGTGATGCTTACCAGTGTTGGCAAAGACATGTATAACGTGCTGGCAAGCAGCCTTTCCAAGGCGTCCGATGTCGTCCAGACCATTAAACGCATTGGTTCACGGAACGTCAGGATGCCTCCACCGATGCGTTCGCGTCGATGTGGTTCATGCCCCGCATGCCGCGCTATTGGGCACCGGCATGCTGAATCAAAGTTGCTTCTGATTTCCGACAGTTCGCGCGGCTATTGGCGCGCCGAAGTCGAGCTGCGCATTCTCTATGGCTGCGGCTCATGGCCTGACTGTAAGACCCTATGTCCGCCTCTGCCGGTGAGGTGGCTCGCCCTACACTGCGCGTCCGAGGGTTGCTCGGGCGGGCCGAGCCGATCCTCATCACAGGAGGACGAGCCGTGGCGGATTAGAGAGAAGCATTTGTCGGAATCGATGTTGCGAAGCTGAAGAACGCTATTGCGATTGCGGAGGTGGGCCGGGAAGGAGAAGTTCGCTTCTTCGGCGAGGTCGACGCGTCGGCTACCAGCATGCGGCGGGTCATCGGCCGGATCGCCAGCCGCTTTGATCACGTGCATTTCTGCTACGAAGCTGGGCCGATCGGGTACGGCCTTTATCGCCTGATCCGGGCGCTCGGGCACGAGTGCAACGTGGTTGCGCCATCATTGATACCGAGGGAGCCTGGGGATCGGGTAAACGAACCGTCGCTGCGACGCTATCTCGCTCGCCCGGCTATGTGGGCCGGCGAGCTAACGGCGGTTTGGGTTCCCGATGAAGGGCACGAGTCCATGCGGGATCTCGTCCGAGCCCGAGCTGCGGCAGTTGAGACGCTGCGCGTCCACCGCCAGCAGGTGAGCGCATTCATGCTCAAGCACGGCCGTAGCTATCCGCGCAAGAAGAGCTGGACGATGCGTTATCTGCGCTGGCTTCAGGAACAGCGGTTCGGTTACCCCGCGCATCAGATCGCCCTCCAGGAGATGGTTGAGGCGGTGCGTGTCTCGAAAGAACGAGTCCAACGGCTGGAGCGTGCAATCGAAGAGTTCGTCCCGGCCTGGTCGCTGGCGCCGATCGTGTGGGCGCTCCAGACATTGCGTGGGGTAGACCTGATCGTCGCCGTGACGTTCGTCACCGAGGTCGGCGACGCCAGCCGCTTCGAAAGTCCACGCCAGCTCATGGGATATCTCGGTCTCGTTCCCGGCGAGCGCTCAACCGGGGAGACAGTCCGGCGCGGCGGCACCACAAAGGCAGGCAACGGCCGTGTTCGCCACATGCTGCGCTGGAGGTTATGTCGCGACCGGGCCGACGCTGCGGTCAAGGTCATGGTGGCGAAAAACAGCCTACTTCCGGAAAGGAGCGGAGGGTGCTGGCGGCGCTGGTGCGCGAGACGGTGGGCGCCGATCCGTGCCCGTCACATGGTAGGCAGTATCGGTGTAGTGGACGTGGCCAAGAGAGGACGCCAACAAGGGTAGCAGCGCCTTGCACGTGGGCGTTGTCTCGATGCCATGCGGCGAGCCGTATGGGGGCGAAACGATGCCGCAGATCACGCCATCTAAAGACTTTGTCACTGTTGAGACCGGCCAGCTTGCTTGGCTGCGCTGAAGCCAAAGCGAGCCCTGTCCTCGACAGCCGGTTGCCGCGCGAGATGAGAAAAAGCGCGCATCCTTTGGCGTCGGAAATGCCATGTCCAGAAGCCGTGCGTACTGGCGCAAGTGCACCAGTGTCGTGACATGAACCGGGACCGGGAGAACCTGCGAAACTTCCTGATGTGAAGAACTCCGCTGACGAGTTGGATATCGGCGCGATCGAGGCGGACCCTTCTTCGCCGAAACGTAAGCCCGTGCTCGCCAGCTGATGCGACGGCCGGAGGTGAAGCGATGCACCTTCGTAGCCCCCGTTCGCCAAGCGACAGCAACAACTGTTAGCGTCTGAGCGAATAGTTCATCTTAAGGTAGGGCGACACGCCGGCTCGTAGGCATGCTCTATCATAGCCGAACCGCAAAAAAGTTGCCTGGCGGGTGATTTTATTTCGGCTGCTCCCGCTCCTCAGCTTGCATATAACACTGACCCGTAGCCCGAATTGGAGCCAGGCAGATGTCGTTCAAAGGCGTTATTCCGCCCGTCACAACGCCCTTTCATGCGGACGGATCGATCGACCGTGACGGCTTCTGCGTCATGGTCGAGCACCTGGTCTCGACTGGCGTCCACGGTATCATTGTCGGTGGCACGACAGGCGAGTACTACGCCCAGTCACGCGACGAGCGTGTCAGCCTGCTTAAGCTTGCCAGGAGCGTGGGGAAGGGGAAGATGCCCCTAATCGCCGGCGTTGGCTCCATTCGTACCGACGACTGCATTGAATACGCGCTAATTGCAAAGGACCTCAAGTACGACGGCATCCTAATCGGCTCCCCGTACTACGCTGTTCCCACGCAGCTCGAACTTGCCAATCATGCACTTGCGATCGACAAGGCCGCCAATCTACCGGTGATGCTCTACAACTATCCCGGACGCACCGGCACGATGATGGACGTCGAGTTCCTGGACCGGGTCGGTCGCAGCTCCAATTTCTGTGCCATTAAGGAATCCAGCGGCAGCATGAACCAGCTGCACGCACTGGCTCGCGACTACCCGCATATCGACCTGTTCTGCGGCATGGATGATCAGGCGCTCGAATTCTTCGCCTGGGGCGCAAAAGGGTGGGTCTGCGGCGCCGGCAACTGCTTACCGACAGAGCACCTCGCGTTGTACGAAGCCTGCGTGATCGAGAAGGACTTCACCAAGGGCCGGCAGATCATGTCGGCGCTTCTGCCTCTGATGAGGCTTCTTGAGCAGGGCGGCAAGTTCGTCCAGAGCATCAAGTTCGGGTGCGAATTGGCTGGATTGCCAGCTGGGCCCGTGCGCCTGCCGATGCGGGCACTCGGCGACGAACAGAAGCGGGAACTCGAGTCGACGATCCGCACCCTTAAGGCAGTCATCACCTCAATCATTGCAAAATCCCAGAAAAGGGCTTCCGAGAATGTCATCGCTATTAACGCGTGATGAGTACCAGAACCTGGCGGACAGCCTGCCACTGCCGACCAGCGCAGTAATTGACGGCAAGGCGCGGGCTGCACAATCAGGGAATACTTTCGAGACCATCAATCCCGCGACAGGGCGGGTCATCGCCAAGATCGCTTCCTGCGGCCAGGCCGATGTCGACCTCGCTGTCGAGAAGGCGCGACTGGCATTTGAATCGGGCGCCTGGTCGCGTGCGCATCCGAGCGAGCGCAAGCGCGTTCTGCGGCGGCTCGTGAAACTGATGAAGCGAAACGCCCACGAGCTTGCGGTGCTTGAGACGCTCGAAAGCGGCAAGCCGATCTACGACGTCGAAACCATGGACATCCCCGAGGCTCTGCATTGCCTGGAATGGCATGCGGAAGCCACCGATAAGCTCTACGGCCAGACGTCACCTTCGGGCGACGATGTCGTGTCGATGATCGTGCGCCAGCCGCTGGGCGTGGTCGCCTGCGTTCTGCCCTGGAATTTCCCGATCCTCATGCTGGCCTGGAAGATCGGTCCGGCACTTGCGACGGGCAACTCCGTCATTGTCAAGCCGGCTGAGCAGACCAACATGTCGACGTTGCGGATCGCCGAACTGGCGCATGAGGCTGGGCTGCCGTCAGGCGTCCTGCAAATCGTCACCGGTCCGGGCGAAGTGACCGGCAAGGCACTCGGCGTGCATCCCGATATCGACATGGTCGCCTTCACCGGGTCAACTGACGTCGGCCGGAAATTCTTGGAATATTCCGCCAGGTCCAATCTCAAGCGCATCGTGCTCGAATGCGGCGGAAAGAACCCATGCATCGTGCTGGAAGACGCCGAGAACCTCGACATTGTTGCACAGCATGTCACCCAAGCTGTTTTCTGGAACATGGGCGAGAACTGCTCGTCCAATTCCCGCCTGATCGTGCACGAGAAGATCAAGGATCGCTTGGTAGAAACCGTCCTCCACAAGCTAAAGGAATGGCCTTTGGGCGAGCCGCTGGATCCGGGCAATCGGCTCGGCGCCATTGTGTCGAAGGAGCAGTTCGACCGCATCATGGGCTACATCAAGAAGGGGCGGGAGGAAGGCGCCAGGATCGTCACGGGCGGCAACGCCCACAAGCATGGCAAAGGCTATTTCATCGAGCCGACCATATTCGACGATGTCACGCCCGAAATGACGATTGCGCGAGAGGAGATTTTCGGTCCAGTACTGTCGGTAATCAAAGTGGCCAACGCTGACGAGGCACTGCGGGTCGCCAACGATACGCAATACGGGCTTGCAGCTTCAATCTTTACCGCCAATCTCGGCGGGGCGCATCGCATCGCAAGGGACATTCGCGCCGGAACGGTGACCATCAACTGCTACGGCGAAGGGGATGTCTCGACTCCCTTCGGCGGCTTCAAGCTTTCCGGCTTCGGGGGACGAGACAAGTCATTGCATGCCCACGACCAATATACTGAACTCAAGACCATCTGGGCGGACATCTCCGATCCTAAAGTCTCCCGTTCGGTAGACTAGCCTGGTCGCACCGATGAGCGATTATGAGGCTGTCCGCACGCCTGCGGACTCATCCATGCCCGGTTGGTACGGTATTCTGCCGCCTCCCAAGGCACCTGAGGTGCTGCGCGGCCGTCATAAGGCGGACTGGCTCATTGTAGGAGCTGGATTTGCTGGCTTGGCGGCCGCGCGGCGCCTCTCACAACTGGTGCCGAACGAGCGCATAGTGGTGGTCGACGCTCAGCGCGTCGGCTGGGGTGCTGCCGGGCGCAACTCCGGCTTCATGATCGATCTTCCGCACGAGCTCGGTGGGGAGCATTACGGCGGAAGCCAGGATCACGATCGCAAACGCATCCGCATGAACCGGGCCGCGATTGAATTCTCTGCTTCGGCGGCGGGCGAATACGGGTTGCAGAAATTCTTCGTTCGGGCCGGCAAGTACCATGGAGCTGCAACCGATCACGGTGTTGCGGTTCTGCGCGAATTCGAAAAGCATCTGACGGCGCTAGGCGAGCCATTCGAGCGGCTCGACGCGCTGCAGTTGAAGGAAATCACTGGAACCAATTTTTTCGTCGGCGGTACCTTCACGCCAGGAACGGTAATGGCCCAGCCCGCCGGCTTCATCCGTGGGCTTGCCGAAGGCTTGTCGAGGCGTGTGCAGCTATTCGAGAATTCCCCGGTCACATCTTTACAGACCGGCAAACTGCATACTGCCAAGACGGCTGAGGGCGAGATAACCGCGCCGCGGTTGATTCTGACAGTCAACGGTCATCTCGAAAGTTTTGGTTACTTCAAGAATCGCCTGCTGCACGTGTTCACCTACGCCAGCATGACGAGGCCGCTTTCCAAGAGCGAACAGACAGCGGTGGGAGGTGAGCCGCATTGGGGCTTGATCCCGGCCGATCCGATGGGATCAACAATCCGGAGGATCGGCGATCGGATCGTCGTCCGCAACACATTCACATATAATCCCGACATGTCCACCAGCGAGAAGCAGATCCGTCGGATCGGCGCCGTGCACGATCGATCATTCCAGGCGCGCTTCCCGATGCTGGCTCAAGCACCGATGGAATTTCGCTGGGGAGGCCACTTGTGTCTCTCTCTCAATTCCGCGCCTGCATTCGGCGAAATTGAAGACAGAGTCTTCGTAGCCGGATGCTGCAATGGCCTGGGAACGGTGCAGGGCACCCTCTATGGGATGCTGGCTGCCGATCTTGCCGTTGGCAGCAACGAGCCAATGGTTGCAGACGCCCTGAAAGACCCCACCCCGATTCAGCTTTATCCAGAACCGCTGATGTCGATCGGAGCGCCGCTGAAGTTGTGGGCGATGCAGAAGCGCGCCGGCAGAGAGCTCTAGCTTTCTCGTTCTTGCGCCGCCACTTCCCGGATCCAGCTACGCAGGCTCTGGGCGGCAGGGGAAAGCGTACGATTTTGATACCATGTGAGATAGTAGCTGCCAGGGGCTGGGAGCTCGAGATCCGTCAGTCTCACGAGTTTCCCCTCGTCAATCTGCGCCTTGACAAGGCGATGCCACCCAACAGCCACCCCTTGATCGGCCTGAGCTGCCTGAAGCGCCACGAAAAACTTGCCGAAGCGTCGACCGCGGGTCGGACCATGTGAGACCCCCGCGCGCCGAAGGACCTCGTCCCAGCCAGCCCAGTCGGGATCCACCCAATCGACATGCAGCAGGGGAAGGTCGGCCAACGATTCCGCCGTTGCATCGCGGTGCTTGCTTGCAAACCCAGGCCCGCATACCGGGTAGATTGTTTCATTGAAAAGGAGCTCAGCATCTTCATTCGACCACGATCCGAACCCGTAGCGGATGCGCAATTCGACCTCGGCGCGGCGGTAATCGCGGGGATTGTCCGATATAAGGTGGTCAACCGCGATATCCGGGTACCTCGTCCAAAAATCCGGCATCCGCGGGATCAGCCACGTCGACGCGAAGGCGTCCGTGCACGCCAGCGTGACGTTCTTGGAACGGTCACCGTGTTTCACATTCCGGACGATGTCAGCGGCCCGCGAAAAACCGGTAGCCAACACGCCATAAAGGTCTTCGCCGGCGCTTGTCAGCGCCACACCGGTTCCCAATCGGGTAAACAGCGGAACCCCGAGTTCGTCCTCGATCGCCTTGATCTGCCGGCTCACGGCGCCGGGAGTGACGTTCAGTTCCGCAGCAGCCAATTTGAATGACAAGTGCCGGGCAGACGCCTCGAAAACAGCCAAAGCAGTCAGGGACGGCAGGTCGTAGTAGCGGCGAACCATCTCAAGCTCCAAACACTTCGATACTCGGCCGGCGCGACAGATTGGGCAAGCGAAGCCCAAGATATCGGAAAATCATTTATAATACGACGTGATGGCCAGCGTTGCGACCGACTATGGCGGCGTCCCCCAAGTCACCTCGGCAACATAGGAAAACTGTGCGCATGATGCTGCGCGATCTGCGACGCTGCCCAATCCCATGTCCGACGCAGCTACACCCTAGAATGTCCCCTGGCGATGTCTTGGCTCAACTACTCAACAAGGGGGTGAGACTTTTGCAGGGCTGCCCCACTGGTCTTCATCCGCCGTTGAGAGATTATGAGCCTAACTTTCCCTCTCAAAGATGGCTTGAGCTATGACTGGCATTGAAAAGAAAACTGCGGTGATAACAGGCGCGGCGGGAGGTATCGGGCAAGCGATCTCCAAGCAGTTCGTCGCGAACGGCTTTCATGTGATTGCCGGCGACGCAGACCAGGCTGGCCTGGACAGGCTCGATGCCGAACTCAACCGAACCGGACAGAAGGTCTGGAGCAAGGCCGGAGACCTCAGGAACAAGGCTTATTGCGAAGATTTGATCGACTATTCCATCCAGATCACAGGCAGGCTGGACGTGCTCGTCAACAATGCCGGGATTATCACCAGGGGCAATATCCTCGAGACGACCGATGAGGACTGGGAGCGGACGTTCGATATCAACTTGACGTCGATATTCTACACGTGCCGGAGGGCGATCGGCCATATGAAGGGCCACGGCGGCGGCGCGATCGTGAACATCGCATCGTGCTGGGGACTTTATCCCGGACCCGGGCATGCCGCCTACTGCACCAGCAAGGCGGCCGTCGCGGCGTTATCGAAGTGCCTTGGCCGCGACCATGCCGGTGACGGGATACGAGTCAACGCGGTGTGTCCGAATGAGGTTAACACGCCGATGCTGCGCACCGGCTTCGCCAAGCGCGGCTTCAATCCCGACACTGCCTTAGCGGAGCTCAACAAGACGGTTCCGCTCGGGCGCATTGCCGAGCCGGAAGACATCGCCGATGCGGTGTATTTCTTGAGTTCCGATGCCGCCCGCTACATCGCCGGCACGACGATTGAGGTGAACGGCGCCAAGCCGGTCTATTGAGGACACCCTATGGCTGACAGACTTGCGGGAAGAATCGCTATCATCACTGGCGGCGGCCGTGGCATCGGCGCCGGCATCACGCGACGTTTCCTGCAGGAGGGAGCCAAGGTTGCCATTGTGCAGAGGAACCCGCCACCCGACGAGATCCTCAACGATCGCACTATTTTCGTGAAGGCCGACCTTGCCAACTCCGAGCACATCTTTTCGGCCGTTCAGGCCGTCGTCGAGCGACTTGGCGGCCTTGATGTCCTCGTCAACAACGCCGGGATCATGTTCGAGAAGACCATCGAGGAAATGACCGAGACGGACTGGGACCAGATGATGAACATCAATCTCAAGGCCCCATTTTTGTTAACGAAGGCGGCAATGCCGCATCTTCGCAAGCGAGGCATTGCAAGCATCGTCAACATCGGTTCGATTGAAGGCTTGGCGTCTAATCCGGGTCACCCTGCCTATTCCGCTTCGAAAGCTGGCATTCACGGCTTTACAGCAGCCGTCGCCGTGGACCATGGTCACGAGGGTATCCGCTGCAATGCCATTGCGCCGGGCTGGATCAATTCTGACCTCAGTGAGATCTACATCGACAGCATGGCTGACAGTTCGCGTGTCCGCAGGGAACTTCTTGCCATGCATCCGGTTGGACGTCTTGGTGAGCCGACTGATGTTGGAAACCTTGCTGTTTGGCTTGCCTCGGAAGAAAGCGCCTTCGTGACCGGGCAAGTCTACGTCATCGACGGGGGACGCACCAAGAAGTTGCCACTGCCGATTGCGTGAAGAGGAGAAGCTCGGCCATTGACCGGGGTTCATGTTTGTCAGGCCGTCGGATCAACTTTCTCGCTAATTCGCCTGGTGATGCGATCGATCAGGATTGCCAGAACAACGACCGCAAGTCCAGCTTCGACGCCCCTCCCAACCTGGAGACGGGAGATCGACCGAATGATTTCGTCACCCAGGCCGCCGGCGCCGATCATGGACGCGATGATGACCATCGACAACGACATCATCACGCATTGGTTGACGCCTGCCATAATCGAGCGGAACGCCAGCGGCAGTTTGATCAGGAACAGCACGGCCAGGCGACTTGCGCCAAAGGCTTCCCCCGCCTCGACCATTTCCGGCTCGACCATCTTGAGACCATGGGCCGTGAGCCTGATCGGCAGCGGCATGGCGAAGAAGATCGTCGCAACGATGCCCGGAACCGTTCCAACGCCGAAGAAGAACACGGCTGGAACGAGCAGCACGAACGGAGGCATCGTCTGCATGAAGTCGAGTATTGGCTCAGCCATCGTGTTCAGGCGCTTCGATTCAGCAATGAAAATACCGATTGGTACCCCGATGGCCAGGGCGACGACGGCTGCCGTAAGCACCAGGGAGAGTGTCACCATCGCCGGCGCCCAGAGATTCATGACGAAGATGAAGGCCAGCCCACATCCACTGAGGATAGCCAGCGAGAGCCGCCCAAGTAGGACACCACCGACCATAACGGTCGCGATGATCAGCCAGGCCGGCGCGCTAGTCAGACACGTGGCCAAGGGGCGTTGGATGCCCAGGATCACCGTCGAGATCGAATCGAAGACAAATCCGAAATGCGCCGAGAGGTAGGTCGTGAAGTCGTCGATTGACGCGGCAACCGTGCCTGCAAACTCCGAAAAATCCATCCTCATGATCCTCAGCTAGAGTCGTTTGAGATTGAGGTTCGTTATTGTGTCGCGCGTTCTGCCGCGGCGTTTGCCCTCGTCGTGTCGGCAGCTTTCGGTTTCTCGATCTTCGGCGTCGCGCCGGCTAACGAGGAATGGGCCGCGAGCGCTTTGAGAACGGACTTAGGGGTGACCGTCCCGACGGGCGTTCCGTCGTTCTGAACCACGATCAAAGCGCGCTGCTCTTTCGCCAGCTCATCGAGATAGGGGGCGATCAGATCGTCGGGCGCGAGCTTTACGAAGTCTTTCGACAGATGTTTCGTCCATTCCGAGATCGGCCTGTTCGCCAGTTCCACCGGCGGGCAGACGGCGTCCATAACTTGGCCAGCCGACAGCACCTTGAATACATCAATGCCCCGCACGAAGTCCCTGACGTAGTCGCTGGCAGGGGAGAGCACGATATCGATCGGCTGGCCTTCCTGGACGACCTCTCCCTTGAGGAGAATGGCGATGCGGTCACCGATCGTTGCCGCTTCGTTTGGGTCATGTGTCACAAAGACAATCGTCTTGTTCAGAGTGCTCTGAAGCCGAAGCAACTCCTGTTGCATCTCCTCGCGAATGAGCGGGTCGAGCGCGCTGAACGGCTCATCCATCAGCAGCACCGGCGTGTCCATCACCAGGGCACGCGCCAGGCCAACGCGCTGGCGCATGCCGCCGCTAAGGTTGGACGGCTTGCGGTCGCCCCATCCGCTGAGCCCTACGAGCTCGAGTGCCTTGCCTGCGCGCTCGCGTCGCTCCTTGCGTCCGACCCCGGCGACACGGAGCCCAAACGCAACATTATCGATGACCGACATGTGCGGCAGGAGCGCAAAATGTTGAAACACCATTCCGATCATGCTGGAGCGGATCTGGCGGAGTGCCTTTTTGCCGGCTTTCGTGACGTCCTGCCTATTGACCACGATCTGGCCGGCAGTGGGGTCGACAAGGCGGTTGATGCAGCGAAGAAGGGTCGATTTCCCGCTGCCTGAGAGACCCATTACGACGAAGATTTTCCCGGTCTCAATGGTCATGTTGATGTTGTTGAGCGCGACGAAACCGCTGCCTTCGTCGGGGCCGCAGGCGCCCGAACGCAGTCTGTCCAGTTTCACTTCGGGGTTGCCGCCATAAATCTTGTAGAGATCCTTGATCTCGACGGCCGGCTTTCGCGTGCTCATGCGAGGCTCCCGCGCATAATACAGGTGGTGATGCAGGGGTCGGCGCGGACCCCCGCACTCTCGGGAGGATGCGTGCTTCGGGATCAGGCGAGCCACGGCTCGATAATGCCCTTGCCTTTCACTTCGCCGATCCACTTTGAGGCGGCGTCTTCAGGCTTCATCCCGCCGTCGATCCAGCCCATGATCTTGGCTTCTTCGTCATTCGGGATGTGGCACCTTGTCAAAAATGCCTGGGCCTTCGGGAAGTTGGATTCAAAGTCCTTCGACGTGACGTGGAAACAGTAGTAGGGCTCCGACATCATCGTCTTCTTGGGATCTTCGAGATACCTCATCTTGAATTTGCTCCACATCGGGAGCGGCTCCCAAGTGGTGACCACGATTGGTTCGTTCTTCGAGTAAGCCCGCTGGAAGGCCGCTTCCATGGCAGCTTCGCTGCCCGGGACCAGGTTGAGCTTGAGACCGTAAGCCTTCACCGTTGCATCCGCGGCCTGCATGAGGCCGGAGCCGGCGTCGATGCCGATGATTCCGCTTGGGAATTTGTCGGCGTGGTCGTTGAGCTCGGCGATGCTCTTGATGTCAACATAGTCCGGAACGGCAAGGCCCTGCGTCATCGGGCCTTCCGAAACGCCGACGACTTTGATGGAACCGGCGACTTTCTTTACATAGTCCGCCTGACCGCCGTGATAGTCGCCTTTCAGCGGGCCCATCCCCTGCATATACGAGTTCGAATAGAGGTCGGCCTTCCCGGTTTGAAGCGAGGCATAGATCACGCCCGGCTCCGCCTGCAGCGGCTGGACCTTGTAGCCGAAATTGTCCTCGATGAGCTTCGCGCCGACATAGGTGATTGCCAGCGCGTCGGACCATGCCGCGAAGGCATAGACCAGCGGCCGGGACGCGCCGGCCCTGGCTCCCGTCGTCAGGCCGCTCATGACCAGCGCGGCGGCGCCGCCGGCCTTCAGCAAGGTTCTGCGCGACGTGCTCGCGCCGAGTACATTATTGACGAGATTTGGCCTTGGCATTCGAATCCTCCTTTCGCTGACCCATCTGGATGCCTAGATGAGTCCGAGGTTGTCGTTTCTGTTCACCTCGCCTGATCCGGGAATGGGCTGTTCTGTTCTTGCCCCGCACCAAGCAAGAAACGTGCTACCACGGAACCGCGGAAGCCAGTCGACGCAAAAAAGTCGCCTCCCGATTGACTTTATTTCGCTCGCTTGCGGCAATGCATCGTCGTCTCTGCCTGTCGGAATGCCTACGGTCTTGGGCGATTACGTCCCAGTTTCCGCGATATCCGTAAGGCTGAGCTGCGACGTGGAAAGCTCCGCCGCTGCTAGAGCCGACCATCTCTCGAGTCCCGGTGAGCGAGCCGGCGGCGCAGCCCTTTAGTCAACACGCGCGTGAGACTTTTGCAGTAGGTCAAAGCTCAAAGCTCCGGCAATAGTTGAGTGCGGTCCGGTTTCGGTCGCGACATATTTGTCTGGAGGCCGGCATGACTGCTCAACTACAGCTCTCTCGTAGAGGCGGGCGGGAAGCGAGGCGGACGATCCGCACCGCGCCAAAGGTCGACATGTTGCCGACGCTCAAGCGCGGCCTGCCGGTGGTAGAGCCGATGGATGCCGAGCAGGTCGAACGCATTCACGAGGCTTCTCTCTCGATCCTGGAAGAAGTAGGCGTGGTGTTTCGCGATCCGATCGCGATTGAGGACTGGAAGAGAGCCGGAGCGGACGTGCGCGCCGATGACCGCGTTCATCTCGAGCGCGGCCTGGTCATGCAGCTCATCAAGACCATTCCCCCCAACGTCGAATATTTCGCGCGCGACCCAGCGAAGAATGTCGAGCTCGGAGGCGACAAATCCATCTTCGTGCCGATGACAGGCGCACCATACATTCGCGATCTCGATGATGTGAGGCGTGGGCCGACGATCGCGGACCTTGGGACCTTCCACAAGCTTGCCCACATGATGCCGGCACTACATTCGTCGGCTCACCATATCGTCGAGCCGATGGACATCGTCGTCGCGCATCGGCACCTGCACATCACCTATTCGTCAATAAAGCATTCCGACAAAATTTTCATGGGCATGACCACCTCGCCCAAGAATGCCGAGGACGTGCTCGACATGTGCGAGATCCTTTTCGGTGAAGGCTTCCTCGAGAAGCATGCAGTCACCACCGGAAACTGCAATGGCAATTCGCCGCTGGTGTGGGACCAGGTCATGCTGGGCGGCATGCGAGCTTTCTGCCGGCGCAATCAGCCCGTCTTGTGCTCGCCCTTCGTTCTCGGCGGCGCGAACACGCCAGCCTCCACCGCGGCGGCAGTGGCGCAGCTCAATGCGGAAGCGCTTTCGGCACTTGCCTACACGCAGGTGGTGCGCAAGGGCTGCCCTGCGATTTATGGGCATTACCTGTCGACCGTGTCGATGCAATCGGGAGCGCCGATGGCGGGAACGCCAGAGATATCGCTCATGAATTTCATGATCGGCCAAATGGCTCGTCGCTATAACGTGCCATGGCGCACTTCGAACTTGCTTGGCGGCGCCAAGATCTTCGATGCGCAAGCTGGCTATGAAAGTGCGATGACGATGATGGCCGTGCTACTGTCAGGCGCAAACTACATTTGGCATTCGGCTGGCTGGAATGAAGCCGGTATGCACTGCTCGATCGCAAAGTTCGTCGTCGACGCCGAAGTCTGCGCCATGGGCTATCGCATGACGCAAGGCATCCAGTGGGACGATTTCGATGAAGCCCTGGCTGCGATCCGCGATGTCGGGCCGGGCGGCCATTACTTTGGCCATCCGCATACACAGGCGAACTTCGAGAAGGCCTTCTTCATTCCGAAACTCTTCGACAATAACTCGGTTGAGCAGTGGTACGCTGATGGCTCCAAGGACATCAAGCAGCGTGCCCTGGAGCATGCGCGCCGCCTTCTGGCCGAATATGAAGAACCAAAGCTCGACATCGCGAAGGACGACGAATTGCGCGCGTATATGGATAGGCGCTCGCGGGAAATCCCCGCTGTCGACGCGCTCAACGAGGAATACTGAGCATCCTCATGCGCATCGACCAGATCAATGTCTATAAGGTCCAGCTGCCTGTTAAAGGTGGCACCTATCGAATGGCCAGCGACGACGTAGACGCGCTTGACAGTACCATTGTCGAGATTGTGACCGATGACGGACTGACTGGCTGGGGCGAAACCTGCCCGGTCGGGCCGGTTTATCAGCCGCATCATGCACTCGGCGCACGCGCGGCGATTGCCGAAATCGCCCCAGGTCTTATGGGCGCCGAGATTGCCTCGATCAGGCTTCTCGTCAAACGCATGGACGAGCGCTTGAACGGGCATGGCTATGCCAAGGCAGCGTTCGACATAGCCTTCCTTGACCTTCTCGGCCAACGGCTTGGAGTGCCGGTCTCAACACTGCTGGGAGGTGCGCTGGTTGACCGTGTTCCGACCTACTATTCGCTGATTGTTCGCCCGCCTGACGAAACGGCCAGGATAGCCGCCGACAAGGTGAAGTCAGGTTATCCACGCCTGCAAGTCAAAATCTCGGGGCGAAATCTCGAAGAGGATGTGGCCATCGTTCACAAGGTTTGGGAGGCGGTCGGCTACAAAGCGCGTCTCGCAGTGGATGGCAACAGGGGCCTCACTGTCGCTGCCGCCATTCATCTTGACCGGCTTTGCCACGCGATCCCCTTCGTTTTCGAGCAACCCTGCAACACTATGGATGAGGTGGCCACTCTGAAGGGCAGGGTGACGCATCCGGTATATTTGGACGAAAACACTGAAGATCAGAACGCAGTGCTCCGGGCGATCTCTCTCGGCATCGCGGATGGCTTCGGCTTCAAGGTCACCCGTCTTGGCGGCCTCACCAAAATGGCGACAATGCGCGACCTTTGCGCCATCCGCTCGTTACCGCACAGCTGTGATGACGCATGGGGTGGCGATATAATAGCGGCGGCTTGCGTGCACTTAGCTTCCACTGTGGAGCCGCGCCGTTTTGAGGGCGCCTGGATCGCGCAGGAATATATCGAAGGACATTTCGACGCGAAGAATCCGATTGTCATCGAAAATGGTCACATCGCCGTACCGCAACTGCCTGGCCTCGGCATCAAACCGGAACCCGGCATGTTCGGTCAGCCAGTAGCCACGTACGCATCCTAGTGAACGCACCCGCCAACATTAGCGCAATTACGTCGTTGGCCACGCCGAAGACTTCGGCGGCGGCCGATCGACCGTTTGACCTGTTGGTTCTGGTCTTACCCGGGTTCTCGCACCTGGCGCTTCACGCCTATATCGAACCCTTTCGCATCGCCAACACGGTATCGAGCCTGCCGCTGTTCCGGTGGCGAATCGCGGGACTTGACGCTCGGCCAATCGAGGGCGCCAATGGCCTTTCGGTTGCTGTTGATGTCGCCATAGACGACCTGGTTTTCGGCTCGGATGACCGAAGACCGAACCAGCTCGCTATCTTGACAGGCGAGCCGGTAGAACAGCAACTGACGCCTGAGCTCAACGGATTTCTGCGAACGATGGCGCGTCGCGCGGTGCCGATATCTGCGGTTGGGACAGCGACATGGCTGCTCGCTCGGACGGGCCTTCTGGCAGGTACACGCTGCACGATACACTGGTCGCGGCTCGCTGCTTTTGCCGAAGTGTTCAACCAACCCCGCATAAGCGATTCTTTGTTTGTCAAGGACGGCCAGTATTCAACCTGCGCCGGAGAACTGGCAGCCTTCGACCTGGCGGTGGATCTGATCGGCAGCCATGCCGGCGGGTATATTGCACAGGAGGTCTGCCGCCACGCGACTGTCCAAGGTCAGCGCTCAGGATCAAACCGCCAGACTGGGCCGTCAGGTCTGGCCTTTGCCGGTGTGAGCGATAAGCTCTTGATGGCAATGCGGATCATGGAAGAAAATGTGGAGTTCCCGCTGACAATGGAAGAGGTTGCGCAACGGGCCGGAGTATCGCGGCGCCAGCTGGAACGCTTGTTCGCTTCCCATGTCCGACTTCCGCCGGTGCGCCACTATCTCCGGATCCGCACAGACCATGCGAAGCGCCTGATCGAAGGCACGCGGATGCCCATCATCGACATTGCCATGGCCTGCGGGTTTACGTCTGCTTCGCATTTCGCGAAGTGCTTCAGAGCCTTCAATGGAATGTCGCCGCAGCAGTGTCGAGCGATAGTGCCGGCCTGGGTTGGGTCCGGCTTAAGATGATAGCTTCTATTGAGTTTAGCGGAGAATAGCGGCGCCCCTATCCGTGCCAATGTTTGGAGTCGATCTGCCCACCAACGATCGGAAAAGCGGCGCAACGATACGTCCGGATCATAGCGCTCAAAGCGGCGAGATGGGCTTATCCGTTGTTCTCTTCCGTGTCGACAGCGCCAACCATTGGATTGATGACGGCTTTGATGCCGCCCCGACCGTGGTGGCGCAGGATGACTTCTCACGACTGCATGATGCGGGGGCGGCGATGATTTCATTTCACAAGAAGATCTCTCCGATTGCGTTATTGCGTTGGGAAGATGCTCTAACTTCTCCGTGATGGCCGTTCGAACAGTCCAGCGCAGCTGCGGTTTGGTGACGACTATGCGAAGATCACGCAGCGCCTTGTGGCATTCTAAAGCGGTCAGCTCTGCTTGCTAAGACCGGCCGCAGTTATGCGGCCCCGGCTTATGGCGGAGTCTCCAGGTCAGAACGGCGCGCAGCAGACGGACAAAGCGATTGAGCTACCACAATGACGAAGAACATGCCGCCTCTCTTCGAGACATTTCTGGAAAAGTTGTCGGAGAGTGTCGATGAAACAGATTTCCGGGATGCCATGGCTGGGGCGGCCGCAGCACTTGATCTACTCACCTTTGCCTATCTGTCTTTGCCATTGCAGTCTTGTGGCGAGCCCAAGCTGATCTCAAATTATCCACCTCCCTGGACCGCGCACTATCTGCAAAACCAGTATCAGAAAGTCGATCCCGTCATTATGCGTGCGCGGTGTGGCGGCTCCCCGTTTCAATGGCCGGGGCCGGATTTGCGTTGCGTTGAGATGTCGCCGGCTCAAAAGAAGCTATTCGATGAGGCGGCCCTGTTCAGCATCCGGTGCGGTTTGACGATCCCGATTATCGATCGCAGAGGCTGTGTTGCAGCTATGACCTTTGCCGCTGATAAGCCCAATTCCGCCTCCCTGCGCGTTGCTAGGCGATACGAACAGGCGCTCCAACTCATGGCGACATGTTTTCACATTTATGCTCGTCGAAAGCTGTCCGGCAATCGAACAGTGGACGGCGTTTCGTTGACACCTCGTGAATATGAATGCCTTCAATGGGCCGCGCGCGGCAAGTCCTCTTGGGCTGTCGGCTGCATCTTGGGCATCAAGCCGCGTACCGTCGATTTCCACCTCGACAATGCGAAGAAGAAGCTCGGCGTGCACACCAAGGATCAGGCCGTAGCCCTGCTGGCCTCCTCCCGATCTTCAATTCTCTGAGAAGCTGAATTCGTCTTTGGTTCTGTTGAGCATGAGCACAGGCTGTTTTCGGCCGGCCATTCGCCTCCAAGGCAAGGTCATTCCTTCCTCTAGACGCATCATGATGCAATTTATTACGGCTCGTTGGTACGGTGACTTGGCAACGAATTACATGCACCCTCTACGATACCGCGTTTCAAAGGGGAGGCCCTACGGATGTGCGGACGAATGTCAGGCGGGCCGACCATGTTTCGCGATACTGTTGGTGCTGTTGGACGGAAAGACGGCGCCCAAGGAACCGAGCGTCTGGGAAAGCACCGCCGTGCGCTCGATGTTACGTCATCCACCCCCGAGGCGGGCGGGTGGCGTTCTGTTGGTGTTACGAGCTCTTCACGGCTATGATCGAGTTCGGCCCGTCGCGCTGTGCCGGCCGAATTGTCACCGACACCCATCTGTGCATGGAGCGCATGCTTCGCCGCGCCGGCCGCGCCGATCGGAGAACCCATACAAAAACCCGCGGCGTGGCCGCATATCAACGGCTCCAAGGAGACGGTGGATGCCGTTCGGCTAAATGGCGGGGTTCATGAGCCGGCGCTGTGATGACGGGCCGTCGTGATCCTAGCGTGCCTGGGCCATGAACTGGGCAGAAGGCAGCGCCGCCGGCCGGCCGGACCGGTGGAAGAGTATCACACCATCGTCGCGTCGCGCGTCGACCTGGCGCGTTGAGGCGATTCTGTCTCGCGGACTCTCTCAGGCGTGATGGGGCCGTATTCTGGTGTCCACGCCCTGACCGACATCTCCAATCCCCGGGTTCGAGGAGTGGTGCTCAATCCGTACGTCGCCATATGGACACTATCGATCTGCCCGCCTGGCAGTTGAGACACCGGCTGTGGGCCTTTAAGTGTATATCATCTGTTTAGCTACGCCCGGATGACTGTCAGATCCTTGTGTCCACCGCAAGCGCGTGGCCGTCGCCTCTGCCTCGTCCTCCAGGCGCTCGGCGGTTCGCCTACCGGGGGTGGAACGGGAAATGCCGAAACCCTGATCGGCGAGCCACGGGTTCAGGCCGGCCGGTGTGAATCCTGCCGATCATCTGCGTGGAGGCGTTCGCCGCGCCATCCGGACAACACGCGCTCATAGAGACGAGTACAGGGATTTCTTTGCTGAGGCGAAATCGAGCGCACGGTGTAATTGTTCAGCCGGCGAACAATTTCTTGTAGCCAGTAGTGACCATCCAGTTCGCACGGTCGAGATGACTACGAAGAGCCTTCCTGGCGCGCTCCGGTTCGCGTGCTGGATCGATGCCGAGGATGACGTGGGCCATCTCTTCTTCGCTCGCATCATCGGCGGAGGCGTCTAGGAGCCGCATATAAGTCGTGAAATGCGCTGTATCGTAGGCCGTGAGGCTGTCCGACCAGTGCACTTCGTCAGCAATTGGCGTGTTCGACTTAGGCTGTAACATCGCTGGTTATACCTCCGGAAAACGGCCTCCGCGAAGCCCTCCGCCAGCGGATTTAGAAGCTCGATGTGGATTACATATTATAGTTGGTAAACTCAAGCTGCGTAATCCGCTGGCTGTCGTGCATGGATATGCGCAGGTTGGTCGGACGTAATGTGCAGAGGATCAGGCTAAGGAAGCGTCTGACGCAGGAGCAGCTTGCCGAGATTTCCGGGTTCAGCCAGCAGTACATCAGCGGCTTGGAGAAAGGCCGAAGAAATCCGACGATCATAACGATCTATGAACTGGCATTGGCCCTCGGCGTCAGCCACACGGACCTGGTTAGGCCCGACAAACAGGCCTGACGCACCCGACTTCCAAGTAATTGCTAAGTCCCCGCGCGCCTGACGGCGCGCGGGGATGTTCGTCAACCGCGCCCCGCCTTCTTCGAGAGGCTTAAGTGATCTCACCCCGTTCGGCATCGCGCCCCTGGCGCGGGGCAGTCTGTCGGCTGCTACTGGCAAGTACCTGTCGGGTGCAGCCGGAACGCCCACTCAACAACGGCTTCTTCAAGTAACCCGACAATCGGCTGCTATGCGTTGGATGGCCATTGCATAAAGTTTTCATCAGAACGTTCCTCCGATTCGGACACGTCCCCCAAGTTACAAGGCCACCACCTAATGATCCGGTCGACTGGCCCGTGCAGCGCCGGCGTGGAAAAGGGCGCCCGAGGCGCCCTTCATTTGAGATAGGCTGTCAGCAGCCCGCCTTCGCGTTGCGGATCAGAAGCGGTAGGTGACACCTGCGCCTATCAACCAGGGATCGAGCTCCGCCTTTCCAGTCAGCTTCGCGCCGTCGACCGTTACGTCGAAGTCTGGCTTGAGGAACAGCTTCTTCACGTCGAAGTTAACACCCCAGTGCTGATCCACCATGTAGTCGAATCCGACCTGCAGCGCCGTGCCGAACGTATTCTTAACCTTGAGAGCATCGGCGCTGCCGGCACCCTGGTTATAGAAGATCGTGTAGTTCACGCCGGCGGCTACATAGGGCTTGAACGCGCCGAAATCGGTAAAGTGATACTGCAATGTGAGCGTGGGCGGCAGCAGCCAAACCTTGCCAATATTGCCCAGCGCGCCGATCCCTCCTTGGCCCTCGATGTTGGCGTAGGTGGTTCCGAGGATAAGCTCGGCGGCGATGTTGCCCGTGAAGAAATAGGAAATATCGAGTTCCGGAACCACAGTGTCCGAATAGGAGAGACCGGAGCCGGGCACTGCATTGACGTAGCCCGAATCCTCAGTGACGACCCCCAACGCACGCAGGCGGATCTGCCAAGGGCTTGGCCGTTCCGGGACCGAGGCTCCTGCCTGCGGGACGCTCGGGGCTTGCACAAGGTCGGCCGCAACGGCTTGCTGTCCCACCACCATGAGGACGACGGCCGCTGTTGCTCCCCGCGCCACGCCCGTTTGCTTTCTCGCCATGATATCTCTCCTTGCTCTTCAGAAATGATCGATTGCACTATGAAAAACCCTGCTGGAATTGCTTGAGATTAACGGAGCAACTGCGTGACTGTGCACACATATTTGCACCGTGCTCGTGATCAGCAATCTGTACTCACTATTGAAATGTTGCTCGTGTTGGTACCGGTCACCTATCGACCGATATCGGTTTGCCAGCCGATCGAACTGCGAAGGAAATTGTACCAGGGCAATGAACGCGGTACGCTCCCGGTTGTCCTTGCCGTAGCCATGCCCGCCCGCGCGGCCGGATAGCCGAGAGCTTCGCGGCCATCTTACGCGCGTGGCCCGGATGGACGCGGTCGTCCCGCTTCGTGGTGGCGAGCAGGATAGGCGGATAGGGCTGTCCCGGCGCCGCGGCGTGATAGGCGGAGATTTCTTTCAGGAAAGTCCAATCGTCCGGCTTGTCAGGATCGCCATATTTCCAGCTCGCACCCGCCAAAAGCTTGGTGTAGCGATGCATGTCGGTAAGTGGGATTGTGCCAAACAGTGCGCCGAAACGATCAGGATAGCGTGTCAGCATATTGGCGATTAGGAGGCCGCCATTTGAGGCGCCCTCGGCGGCAATCCGCCTCGGCCGCGTAAAGACCCTTCGCACCAGGTCGGTGGCAACAGCGGCGAAATCGTCATGGGCGAGCCGTTTGCCCTGTCTGCCCCCGGCGTCGTGCCAACGGCTGCCGAACTCGCCGCCGCCCCGGATGTTGGCGACCACGCACGTGCCGCCGCGTTCTAACCACAGCTTGCCGATGGAGGAGTTGTAGTAGGGCAGGACCGATACGCCGAACCCACCGTAGGCGGTGAGATAAACCGGGGCATCTCCGTTCCCGCTCGCCGGGCCGACCTGCGTATAGGGGATCATCTCCCCATCGGTCGAGACTGCCTCGGGGCGTGTGACCACCAGTCCGGATGCGTCGAAATTCTCCGGGTTGCGCTTAAGGATTACTGGAGCGCCGAGAGGCGGCGCGGCATTGAGGTCTAATAGGAGAAGCTTCCGCGGCGTGATCGGGTCCTGAGCCGAAATGAGGACCTCTCCATTGGTCTCGTGAAGTTCCGCATCGAGCGACCGAAGGTGAACAGTCCCTTCGCCGGGCAGGGTGTCCAGCGCTCGGCGCGTCCATTCCTGGCGGTCGGGAGTGAACATCTCCAAACGCGGATCGAGGTTGACGAGGTAGGAGATAATGAGCTTCCCGTTATTCCAGAAGAATGACTGCAGGGAGCGCCTGTCGCCTGTTTCAAAGAGGATGGCAAAACTGCGCTCGCCGGCGATGAAGGAGGAAAGCGAGATGCCGATCAGCGCGTCCCCGGCATGGGTCATCCCTCCCACTGTCCATGGCTTGCGCGGCTTTACCGCCAGCCAGTCGCCGAAGCCGCTCCACGAGGCGTCTCGAGGAAGGTCGATCCGCGTCTTCGGCCCGCTCCTGCAACCGATTCGGCCCATGTTCTCAAAGAAGGTCGACTGCTCGATGAACCAGACGCGCTCGCGCTCGGCGGTGCGGTCCAGATGGCCGGACACGCCGAGGGATTCGGAACCGGTCTCGAAGATTACCGCTGAGGTGAGCGGATCCGCGCCACGCTTCCACAGCCGCACGGTGCGCGCGTAGCCGCAGCGGGTGGCCATGCCATCACCAAACGCACTAGAAAGCAGAAGCGTGTCAGGGTCGAGCCAATGAACCCCGCCCTTGGCATCCGCGAGGTTGAAACCGTCGGCGACGAAGGTAAGAGACTTCAGATCGAATTCGCGATGCACAACCGCATCGCTTCCTCCGCGCGACAGGCGCAGAACGGCTCTTTCCCGTCTCTCCGGCTCGATCGACGCGCCGCCCCACATCCAGTCCTCTCCGTCGGCAACGGCGACGGCGTCCAGATCGAGCAGTGTCTCCCATTGGGGATCCGCCTTCATGTAGGCGGCAAGGGTGCTCCGGCGCCACAGTCCGCGCCGGTCGCGGGCATCTTGCCAGAAATCGTAGAGGTAATGACCGTGGCGCTTGATCTGGGGAGTTTTGTCCGGACGGTCGAAAATCGCTGTGAGGGCCGCGCGGTCGCGCTCGAATTGCGTTCCACCGAAGTGCCCCAGTGTCCTGGCTGACTGGCTGGCGGTCCAGTCAAGTACCCGTTCGCCTTCTATATCTTCAAGCCAAAGATAGGCATCATCGTCGGGAGCATTCAGAGTTGGACGGAAATCGAACGCGGTCATGTCCGTACAACCTGAAGAATGACAGCGCAAAGGCTTCCTTCCGCTCGGGAAAGCTCAGTGTTTGCGGCGGCGACGGCATGCTCGGCGAGCGTGATCATGGGATGGTCTTCTCAGTTGGTGCGGCGCGGCAGTGCGTTTGCGCATAGGACTTGCATGTGTCGTGCCAACCAGGAAAATCTTTTCAGAACAATACGATCACTTTGATAGCGCTGTGTCTTATGTCCGACATCGTCGTAGTTCCGACAATGACTGCGACGGTAGGCGCCTGATCGATCTAGTGTAAGCGCGGAGCCAATCCCATCTGGCGCGGCATCAGATGATGGGTGAGAGATGATGACACTGAAGGAGCGAGGAGCTTGCGGTGTCAATTTCTATGTCTGCGCCTATGTCTGATGATAGAAGTTTTAATGTTCTTGAGGCGGTTCCGAACCGGAGGCAAGCCCGCAGCGTCTGCGGCGCTGGTCGGCGCAAGCGAAGGCACGGCTCTGATCGAGGCGACGCTGAAGCCGGGCGCGAATGTGTCGGCGATCGCGCGATAGGCTGGAGTGGCGACCTCGCAGATGTTCGGCTGGCGGCGCAAGGCGATCAAGAGCGGTGCGGTGACGCCGCAGCGGGATGCGGATTCAATTGGCTTTGTCGAGGTCACCCAAGCGGCGTCTTCAACGGTGGAGATCTGTTTGGGCGATGTGGTCATTCGGGCTGGCGCCGATGTCGGCCAGGATCATTTGGCCAGGATTATTCGCGCGGTCCGCCAGGCATGATCCCGGCGGCGTGAAGGTGTTGGTCGCCAGCCATCCGGTCCATTTTAGAAAAGGTCCCGACGGCCTTCTGGCACTGGTGCGCGATGCCAGCTCGGACCCGTTCTACGGCGCGCCTTACGTCTACCGCGCCAAAAGAGCTGACAGGGTAAAGATCGTTTGGTGGGGCGGGTCTGGGGTTTGCCTTTACCCTCGTCATTGGGGGCAACGACATGATCCCGGCGACCGTGCGTTCGGCACTGTTGCCGTTGGTGCGCCAACTGAGCGGACTTGATGCCGAGATCAGGCAGAGCGATCAGCCTATTCTGGCCCTCGCCAAGACTGATGAAATGGCACGCCGTCTGATGACCGCTCCCGGCATTGGCCCCATTACTGCTTCCGCGCTTGCGGCGAGCATCCAGGATATCTCCACCTTCTCAGGTTCGCGCGAATTCGCCGCCTTCTTAGGGGACTGTCAGGATTTCCGTGTGCGGGCGGGCATAATGGGTAAGAATGAGTCCCACTATGTCGCGACGCAAAGAACCTGCGATACCGAATGAGCTTCTCGACCAGTTGCTGGCGGGCGGTGCCGCCAGCGCTGCCTTTGAACAAGGTGGCCCGCTGGATTCGCTGAAGAAGGCGCTGACCGAGCGCGCCTTGAACGCGGAGATGGATCATCACCTTGCTGGCGACGAGAGCGTCGGCAACACGCGCAACGGCTATGGTCGGAAGACCGTAACCACCGAGACCGGCAAGCTGGAGATCGACGTCCCGCGACCGCCAGTCGAGCTTCGACCCGCAACTGATTGCCAAGTATCAGCGCCGCTTCCCTGGATTCGATGACAAGAGTGTGTCGATGTACGCGCGAGGGATNACGATCTGTATGGCATCGACGTGTCGCCAGACCTGATCTCAACGGTGACGGACGCCGTGCTCGAAGAGGTCGCCACCTGGCAGCAGCGGCCGCTCGATCCGGTATACCCGCTCATTTTCTTCGATGCGATCCGGGTCAAGATCCGCGACGAGGGGATGGTCCGCAACAAGGCGATACACATCGCGCTGGGCGTGCGCGCCGATGGCGCCAAGGAGGTTCTGGGCCTGTGGCTCGAGCAGAATGAAGGCGCCAAGTTCTGGCTGCGGGTTATGAACGAACTCCGCAACCGCGGCACGGAAGATATCCTGCTTGCCATCGTCGATGGCCGCAAGGGCTTCCCCGAAGCGATCACCGCCGTGTTCCCCGAGGCGATCGTGCAGACCTGCATCGTCCATCTGCTGCGCAACTCCATGGACTTCGTGTCCTGGAAGGACCGCAAGGGCTTGGCAACGGCGCTCAAGGAGATCTACCGCGCGCCAAGCGCCGACGCCGCCGAACAGGCGCTGACCGCGTTCGAAGCCGGCTCCTGGGGCCAGCGTTACCCCGCTATCGGGCAGAGCTTCGGCGCGCATGGAGCGAGGTGATCCCGTTCTTCGCCTTCCCCGAGGCGGTGCGCAGGATCGTCTACACGACGAATGCTATCGAGGCGCTAAACTCGAAGCTCAGGCGGGCAATCAGGGCCAGGGGCCACTTTCCGAGCGACGATGCCGCCACAAAACTGCTCTATCTGATCTTGAACCGATCCGAGAAAGAGTGGAAAATGCCGCAACGCGAATGGTCCATGGCAAAGGCTCAGTTCGCCGTAATCTTCGGTGAGCGCTTCATCAGGGCCATGGCGGCATAATGTTCAACCGCCCGCCCGCACACGGAAATCCTGACAGTCCCCCTTCTTAGGGCTCACGCCACGGCAAAAACTCCTCCGGCGGAAAGGAACGGCTGGGACGCGTCTCCAAGATGGGTAACCGATATTTGCGCAAGCTGCTCGTAGTCGGCGCTCATGCCGTTCTGTTCCATCGCAAGCGTTCCGGCGATGTGTTGAGAAACTGGGCCTGATGGAGACCAAGCCCTTCAAGCTTGTCGCCGTGGCGACCGCCAACAAGCTCGCCCGTATCGTCTTCGCACTTATGCGCGACGCAACACACTATGCCGGCACACCGGCGTACCAACAGCATCGGCAAAGGCCGCGAACCGGAATCGAGGGTGACAATGACGTGATGGGAACAGACGAGGACAGATCCTGAAAGCCTGCAGCATAGTCGGAGCTTCGGGCTCGCTCTCTTGATCAGGCCAAAGGATCAGCGGATACCATTAGGGCCAGCAGTCACAAGACCGCAGCAACAGGCCGGAGAACATGACCGCACCCGCGACCATCCCATCGCTGAAAACAAACCCTTGATCAGCGGGCGCCGCCCAGACATGACTAGTTTGTATTGCTCGACGGACTGCCTCTGTCGTCGTGGCGCTGCCGTGTAGAACCTGGCCCATAGTGCCTCCTTCCATTCGGAAGAAAATAATGCCCTTGACCCTGCCGCCCTGAGCGCAGCACCCGTGGCAGGCGGCGCTTCCATCGTTCACTTCGCGGCAAAGGCCGATGGCGCCCCAGGAAGTGATGAGGGCAGCGCAACCAAAAACGTTTGCCTCGCGGCTTCGGTCCTCGGCCCTTGACTAATGGCGGCGATGTACAGGGATTTCCCGAGAGCCTACGTTGACCGTGCAAAGGCCTGCAACTGCTGAGGGAGAGGAGGGACGCTTGGACGAACACGATCCCAAGGAAGAGCTGATCGAGACGATTTTTCGCAACGCTACAATCACCGTCGTCGGCATTCTGCTCGCCTTTTCGCTCGGCTTCGTCACGCATTGGGCGGCGAACCCCGTGCCATGGCGGCTCTACGACCTGTTCGCCGTTGTGCCGATCCTGGTCGGCATCACGTTGCAGTTGCGGGCGCTGTCCCTGCTACTCGACATGAGTTCGTTGCGCCGACCCATCTACGAACGCGCCAACCGCATCTTCATGGCCGGCCTTATCCTGACCGCGTGCGGCGTCGGGCTGGCCATCCTGCTCGATGTCTTCGCAATGTGGATGAAGGGCACGCTGCCCGGCGCTTGACGGCCTGTCCCTGCGCTTTGGAGCTGCCGCAATCGGCCGACGCGACGCGTCAGATCAGAGGGTTCCTAGTGCTTTCCCCCAATCAGCGTCAGCCTTCTTCCCGAAGAACGCTTTCTCTAGATTGCATTAGCGGATGTTAGAGCGTGTCGGCTTGCCGGAAATTACGTCTCGGTGGCATAACCCGCATAGCTTGCGCCACGGCGTTTCGAAGCCGGACATGAACTTCGCAATGCGAAGTGCCGCCTGAAGCGTCTCGAGGAATGCATCGCTGAAATACCGGAGTGTGGCCGTTAGCGCAAGCTTCGCCGCTCTCAATCTTTGCCACGCGGTCGGCTGGTCGGCGGGGAACAGATGCCGATCGTGCCGGTACTCTGTCCGGCAAAGACGCAAGGTTCTGCACTGTCCGTTCATGAAGACTTCGTGCTGGTCTCCACAAGAGAAGTATTCTGGTGCAGAAGGTGCCCGATTAGCTATCGGAACAAGGCGACATCGACGTGCAAATCGGGCGCCGCAGTGAGACGTCCCCCCCAATGTCGGACTTCCGACAGGATCGAAAATCCGCCAACCCATTGTTTAATAAAATTTCCTTCTCTGGCACGGCCCATGCATGGGACTCTGCGAACGCATCAGCGAGACGTCGTCCATGATCATGCGCACCGAAAATGCCGTCGCCGCAGTGAAAACCGCGCTCTCGCCTGCCATCAAGCCGCCGAAAGGCCGGCGCGTCATGGTCGAGACAGGCGATTGCGCCGGCTTCAAACACCTTAGTGGGCCTGGAAAGCTCCTCGCGTGACGGCGAGGGCGGCATCCAGACGGGCGGAAAGGACAAACGTCGTTGCCCCACGTCGCCGGCATGACCCGTCGATTGTCACCGCGCTGGAATGCTCGGGTCTACATGCGAAGACCCGAGCGCGCAGGACAAATTCTCGCAAGCCCGGGCGGGACTGGGGCTCGAAGTCCGTGAGCGGAGGCTAATGGCGATGGCCGATATTCGCCGCGAACAAGCCGCCTAGTGGGAAGACGCTATAGGAGGAAGCAGGTGGAGTCATCTTGCGTTGGGATCGGTGCTGGCCCGTCCAATTTGAGCCTTGCGTGTCAGATACACGAGCAAGTTGGGAAAGGGGCAGTGTTCCTGGATCGGCAGGTCGACTTCCGCTGGCATCCAGGCATCGCATTCGATTCCTCGGAGCTCCAGGTCAGCCACTTCAAGGACCTGGTCACTCTAGTGAATCCGCGATCAGCCTACACTTTCGTAAACTTCCTGCACGAGAACGGGCGTCTGTATCACTTCCTGAACGCACAGTTCGAAGCCGTGCTCAGAGTGGAGTTCGAACAATACCTGAACTGGGTCTTCCACAGGAACCCACTTGTGCGTGGCGGCGAGACAGTGCGCGAAATCCGCTTTGACGGAGAGTTTCAGGTGCGGACGGATAAGGCGGTTCTCGGCGCCAGAAACGTTGTGGTCGGCATTGGCAAGCAGGCGCAAATTCCGCCTCAATTTCAGGGCTGGATTGGACGCAACCTGTTCCACTCATCGGTTTTACTGCACATCCACCCTGAGGTGCGGAGAAAGCATGTCTGCGTTGTCGGCGGAGGCCAGTCGGGAGCCGAGGTGATGTTGCACCTTGTCGGCCTGCCGAACGAACGGCGGCCTGCCTCGATCACGTGGGTCTCGCAGCGCGAAAACTATCTGCCTCTGGACAACAGCCCGTTCACAAACGAGTTGTTCATGCCCTGCTTTTCGGATCGCTTCGCGGCGTTGAGCGAGTCGCAGCGTAAGCTGCTCCTGCGGCGTTTCGTGCTTGCTTCGGACGGCATTTCGGAAAGCACGTTGCGCGCGATCTATCAGGCGCTGTACCGCCATGCATTTTTCGAGCCAAACCGATGCGACATCACACTGCGGCCGGGCTGCACCGTCTCGCACTGCATCAACGCCGGACCGGGTCACAGGCTGACCCTGCAGCATGGCATGGACGAGGTCGAAGAAGTCACGGCTGACATCGTCATCCTGGCCACCGGTTACGAGAACGCGGTCCCAAGCTTGTTGGAACCGATCATGGGCCGCTTGGAGCAGATCGACAATGAATTAGCTATTCGCGAGGATTTTTCGGTGAGCTGGGACGGACCGTGTGACAGACGCATCTTCGTACAAAATGCGAGCCTCGGGCAGCGCGGCCTGGCCGATCCGAACCTAAGCTTGCTGGCCTGGCGCGCGCGTCGCATCCTTGATAGCCTACTTGGGCGCGCGCCATGCGCGAACCCCGAGCATTCTGGCTTCATCACCCATACCTCGATCGAGAGCTGGCCCGACCACGCAGCCGAAGAAACGGGCAGTGGAATATGACTCGTATGCTTTTGATCATCGGCGGTGGCATCCTAGGAATGATGCCCGCCTGCGCTGCGGCGAACCCCGGAGGCTTCTCCGATATCATCGTGACCGACCAAGCCCTTCGACCAAGCGGCGCATCGCATCACTCTGGGGGCGTGCATTTCCCCTACGGTTGCCAAGGCCGTACCAAGTCGCTCACTCGAAAGACCGCCGTGGTCTTGGCGGCCATGGCTGGGTCGGCAGGTAGCGGATGGTGCCGGCCTTTGGCGATGCGTGTCGTGGTTGAACCGGGTGAAGTGATTGATCCGGCCCAGTTTACGGAATCCCTAGATCCGGCTGAGCCTGACATAGGCGGTCTCGCGCCGAGCTTCTGCGGACAATATCCGCCGGAGCGGAACGCACTTAGCATCGCCTCCCTCATCACGTGAGTCCGTCTCCGTGGACCCGCAACTTGATCAGCGCCCGACCGCCCTAATTGGCATGTCCAACCAAACCTTTCCAACAGGAGGCTTTTCGCATGTTGACTGATGCACAAAGAGAAAAGTGGCAGAAGGACGGATACGTCAGGCTCGAAAGGTTCTTCGATCCAGCGGTTCAGGAAGATATCTCTACCTTTGTCGAAGATATGTCACGCTGGGCCGTCAGCGATGATAAATGGCTCATGTGGTTCGAGAAGACGACGGACAATCGAAAGATCACCTCCAAGATGGAGAATTTTCTCGACTTCCATGATCCATTGCGTCGTTTGCTCTTAGAAGATCAGCGCATAAAGTCAGCGGTCGAGGAGTTGCTTGGCGAAGCTTCGCGCAGGCTCAAGGAGCTGCTGATTTTCCACTACCCCGACAGCGGCGGCTATCTCCCGCATCAGGACATTTATCACATTCCACACAAACTCCCGGATCGGATGGTCCATGCGGTGGTTGCCATAGGCATCGACGACTCCGACGAGGAAAACGGCGGGCTTTTTTTCAGCCCCGGCAACCACGAAAAGGGGGTGTTTCCTATGGATGCCGGTGGGGTGATCTATCCTCAAGTTGCCGAAAAGTTCTCCTGGGAACCCATAGTATGGAAGGCCGGCGACATCTTCATCTTCGACGATTACGCACCGCACTACTCACGACCGAACAAAAGCAATCGTTCTCGGCGGACGCTCTACTTGGTGTTCCAGCGTGCTTCAACCGGCGGGCCGACCCGCGCTGAATATAACGTGCTTAAGCGCGCCCTTAACCCGCCCGAGGGCAAAGTGGCCGATCGACAATCTCAAGCCCCCAAATGGCATCTTCTATCGCGATTGAGCTCACGCAGGCCAGGCGGAGGCATGCACACGACTGATCGACCGCTCAAAAATGCGCGGACGGTATGGCCGTCTGATTTGCGGGCTCGCGGAGCATCGACCGCAGCCCGTTAAGACGCTTGGGCACGTGTATTAGAGGTGCCGCAGGGCGATCCTCTGTGGCGCTGCAACCCGACTGGTGCCCACCTGGTCGCCTCGCCTGGCGGCCCAGAGCTGCACTATCCCGGCCGGGGCTGCCAACGGGCCGGGCTACCATTTCTGTCCACGAAATGCACGGGCGGCTGTTGCATTGGCAGCCGAAGGTGCCACTGTTACAGCTAGGGTTCCTTATCATGCGCAAATACAAGTTTTCTCGAACGGAGCTGTCGCGGGCGTTCGGTATCGACATGGCCGCGCTTGGAACGGGAAGCGCTCGCACGGGGTTTTCATTCGGAAAGGTTGGACCCGGCGTCACATCCGAGCCCCATCGGCACGACGAAATCGAGGCGTTCGTGTTCCTGTCAGGATCGGGCAATGTCAGGACCGACCGGGGGGAAATCTCGGTCGAGGCCGGCGATGTCGTTCTGTTTCACCCTTTTGAAGCGCATGTGCTGCGCAATGACGGAAACAAAGACCTAGATTTCGTCGCTGTCTACTGGCGAGACGGCGAGGCCGCCCTTGATGCCGCTGCAAAGACCACGGCTCCACGCGGCCCAATCTTCGTCTTCTCCACGCCGCCAACGCCAAATGGCGATCTGCATCTGGGGCATCTTTCTGGCCCCTATTTCGGCGCTGATGTCTATACTCGTTTCCTGCGCATGAAAGGAGTCGAGGCCTATCACCTGACCGGAAGCGACGATTACCAGAGCTACGTCGCGACACGCGCCGATGCCGATCAATCGACGCCTGCAAACGTGGCGCGCTACTACGCCGACGAGATTCGCGCCACGCTTGCACTTCTCGATTGTGAGGTCCACAGCTTCCAAGCCACAATGGGCGATGACGGTTACGGCGAGTTCCAAACCGCGTGTTTCCGGAGTCTTCTGAGCAGCGCGGCGGTAGATTTGCGCCAGAGCCCTGCGCTTTTTGATGCTGTGACAGGCCATTATCTTTACGAGCCGGATGTTGGCGGCCTCTGCCCCGATTGCGGCGGCTCCGCCGCTGGCAACATCTGCGAGGAATGCGGTGCCCCAAACCTTTGCCACGACTTAGGTGCAGCGCGGTCACGGCAGTCTGCCGGGGCGCCGGTGGTCGGCTCCCTCCGCCGTCCGGAACTTGCCATGGACCAATGCTACGACAATATCGACCGGCATCTAAGGGCGTCGGGCGTCCCGCTACGGATCTTGGATCTCTTCGCGCGCCTACGCCAACGCGGCGACTTTTCAGTGCCCGTTACCCACCCCTCGGACTGGGGCCTGCCGGCCGAGGGGTTCCCGGGGCAAGTGATCTGGGTGTGGCCGGAGATGGCATTCGGTTTTCTGTACAACATCCAGGCGCTCGGCCGCTCGATGGGTCGCGACTGGAAGGCGGAGATGCCCGGCAACGACTGGCAGATTGTCCATTTTTTCGGCTTCGACAATTCGTTCTACCACGCGCTACTCTACCCCGCTCTTTACGCCGAGGTCTTCTCCCACTGGACGCCACGCATTCGCTATCACGTCAACGAGTTCTACCTGCTCAACGGCAAGAAGTTCTCAACCAGCTGCCGCCATGCGGTCTGGGGCAAGGAGGTTCTGAGCCCAAAGACAGTCGACGTCGTGCGCCTTCATTTGGGCCTGACACGCCCGGAAGGTGAGCGGACGGATTTCACGCTGGACGCGCTGCGCCGCACCGAGAAAGAGGTGTTCCAAAGCATCTGGCTGAACTGGCTTGAGGCGTTGAACCAGGAAATCAAGCAGGATTTTGCCTGCCGTGTACCCGATGCAGGCGACTGGAGCCCGGTCGACCGCGCCTTCTTTGCTCGCATAGAGATCCATCGCGCTGCGATGGAGCGCGCCTATTCGGACGAAGGCTTCTCGGTTCGGCGCGCGGCCACTCAGGTCTGCGAATTCGTGCGCGATTGCGTTATCTACCGCGGGGCGCGAGACTTTGCGGCGGCGCGACGTTTCTATCCTGCCCGCAATCGGACTTCGTTAGCCCTTCAGACGACGGCCGCTGCGATCCTGGCACCGACACTCGCTCCGCTGATGCCCCGCTTCGCCAAAACGCTGGCGCGAGGCATCGATGGCGCCTCAACCGAAACATGGCCCCGGTCCGTCCAGCGCCTTGCGCCCGGGACGCGCTTTGATCTCGGACCCGTGTTGGTGTTCTACGCCAAATCCGGCAATCCTCATCTCGACCACGAGGAAACACTATGAGCCCAAAGGTGCACCAGTGACAAAGGGAGAATACCTGAATTCGCTAGAAGATGAGTCGCGGTTCTACTAGCCGGGCTCGACCGGCGGTTGCGCGCGGGCAGGTCCGGCCCGCGCACAACCCTGCCAAAGGTCTTCGCGGCCAGCGCCTGGTTCTACGTGCCGGCCACCGCGTCGTTCGGTCGGCAATATTTGTTGTAGATCGTGAATGCGTCGGTGCCGTTCAGCTTCTCCATCTCCTGCATCCAGCCGGTGACCGGAATGTGGTAGGGCTGGTTCGGCCGCAATGTCGCGTTGACCTCCTCGTCCAGCAGACCTGCGGGTTCGTCTCTCTGCGCCAACGGCGCTCCTCATCACGTTTCGCTCGGTCTTGATCATTCTCGTTGAGGATGAGGTTGAACATGCGATCGGCCTCGAAGCCCATCATCTCGCCCAAAACGAGCCATAGACGGTGAGGGCGTTATTGTAGCCGCCGCTGACTGAGACCGCTCGGTCGAACTCGCTGTCGGCGCGGTTGGTGGCCTTGAAGATCAGACGCTCGAGGAAATGGGCAAGTCCGGTTTTGCCGGGTGGCTCGTCGGCGCTGCCGACCTTGTACCAGACCATATGAGTGATGATTGGCGCGCGGTGATCGGGGATGTCGACCCTTCCATGCCATTGCCGAGCAGGAAATCCGCGATCTTGCCGCCGTCGGTGGCGGCCAGAGCCGGAGCGGTCGTCACCAGGGCCAGGGCGGTGGCAGTGAACGGCTTGCGCAGCTAGGGGGGCGATCGATAGCTCCGTTTCGCAAGGCAAAGGGTTCGAGGCAAAAGTGATTTGTTCCTCATTTTGGTGAACGCGCTGCGTCTTCGCCTGCCCGTGGGAGGATCGGCGGGCAGCGCCGAGCCAGATGAATCATGGGCCCAGGGCTCACTCGAGCCTCACCTTCGGATGGACCCAGGAGACCTGCGGCGGTGTTCTTGGGGAGGTGGCCATTGGAGGGATTTTCCTGCGTCCGCGACGTCTTGCGGTCGACCAGGCATGCACCGTGCCAGATCAGAAAACCATTGGAGGCTGTTGACAAATCGGGCTCTGCCATGTTGCGCATCCGACATTGTTGGCGATCGAACAGGGCTGAAGGCGACGCGAGCACGGCTGAGAATATCTTCTTCCTTCGGAAGACGGTCAGGCCGCTGCCGGGGAGGGGTACAGGATGCGCTTCGAAGGCGGCTGCACCGACGGTTAGAATTGAAATGTTGTCGCTCCAGCGGACCGATGTCCTCGACAGTCAGACCGGGCGGTGCTGAAGGGTAGAGGCGTGAGCAGCGTAGCTAGTCTAAGTGGGCGCGGACCCAGCGCGCGCGCGAAGACGGACCTGAAAAAAACGGCGGGTGGCGACATTCGCGAGGCGCTGGAAAACGAGGTCGTAGGACTGGGCGGGAAAAACGATGCCGTTGCTCTCTTCTGGCGTGATGGCCTGCCGCGAGGCCGTTGAACGTGATGAGTTGCTGCGGAAAGGGGGGTGTTTTCGCGGGACCTTGGTCAACGTAAGAAACAAACGTCGAGCTCGCCTTTGGATGGGGGCATGCAGCACATTTGCCGCTGCAGGACAGCAGCACGGAAGCTGTCCGCGCTTGCCGTCGTCCATGGGCACCAAACAGCCGAATTTAGCGGTCGCGATTGATTTCATGTGCGTAAAATACCGCCTGGTGCGCTCGGCTGCAAATGCATGCCTGGCGGAGTGGTCGCTTAGGTCAAGAGCATCGCGTGAGTAACAGCCTGACCTTGCTCAATCTGATGCGCGCTAACCGCCTCGCCGGATTGTGGAACTGCTCGCGGGTAGCTTCTACCACAAACAGCAAGGTCATGAAATCAAGCAGGAAGTCGTCAATCGCTTGGGCGATTGTTTCTGACTTGCCCTTGAACTGGTCCAGCAAAACGCGCGCGCTATCGATCGCTTCCACGCTGGTCGCATCGATCAACCCCTCGACCCTCTTGAAACAATCCAACTCGAAACTCCTTAAGGCGCTCCCAAGGGTGTTATGCACGAAGGCAGCTCCGTGAACTACCCGGCCTTTGACCTGGCGGCACGAGCAGCGGTCGGCCTTATGTCCCACGCCTCCAAACACGAGCCATCGAAGTGGCGCTGAGGAGCGTTGGAAGAAATCGGGCGCATCCGGCCATGCTCGAGCGGTAGTGTAGGACAGTGCTTGCTGGCGGCTACGCCACAATGGAGTGCGCCAGCTGATCGGGGCTTAACAATTTTTCGCTTTTTGCTGCGCCCAACTCTCGGCTATGACTCGGACAGGCCTAATGGCCTGCCCCCGTTGCATTGTAAAAGAAGGAACAAGTATATGCCGACTGGAACGGTAAAGTGGTTCAACAGCACCAAAGGGTTTGGATTTATCCAGCCCGACAATGGCGGTCCGGATGTTTTCGTCCACATTTCCGCTGTGGAACGCGCGGGCCTCTCGACCCTCGCTGACGGCCAGAAGATCAACTATGAGATCGAGCAGGATCGCCGCAGTGGCAAGTCCTCCGCTGGCAGCCTGAGCAAAGCTGGTTGAAATTTTCTCCTGCCCGGCAAGAGTAGGCACGTAGGTCCGGAGGTCCTCACGACCGCTCGATGGGAGCGAGCAAAAACTGAGGGCAGCAGATTGCTGCAGGCGTCGCGAATTCCTCATGAACAAGTTGTTTGAAGGCGGGGTTGGGCCCGCCTTCTTATATGACGCGCAGATTAAGCCGATGGCTGCAACGCTCCAGAACGAATCTCGATTGCCGAAATCAAGCCGCGACCTTCTTGCGGGTTCGCTTCGTCGGCGCAGGCTCCGGCGCTTCCGGCGCCTTCGGTTTGCGGCCGAGCCCCATCGTCTTGGCCAATGACGAGCGCGCCGCGGCGTAGTTCGGCGCGACCATGGGATAATCCGCGGGCAGGCCCCATTTGGCCCGATATCCATCCGGCGTCAGCCCATAGTGGGTCGACAGATGGCGCTTTAGCGATTTGAATTTCTTCCCGTCCTCAAGGGAGATGATGTAGTCCGGTGTCACCGATTTCCTGATCGGGACTGCAGGCGTAAGGGCAACCGGCTCTTGCGCAGAGACACCTCCGGCCGTCGCTCTCAGAGCCGCATGCACTTGGCCGATGAGGGCAGGGAGATCCCCCACCGGGATCGGATTGTTGGAGACATAGGCCGACACGACATCGGCGGCAAGCTCAATGAGGGTGTCGACGTTTTTTCCGGCTTCTTCTGTCATGAAACTCTCCAGGCGGTGAAACATAGTCAGCGAAGCGTCGCTTCATAGGGCCGGTTGCCGCTGAAAGCAACAATGTCTCGACAGCGTTATTGCCAATGCTCGTCCAGAAGCGACATCGATGCGCCATATTTCCCGTCGTGACCGCTGAGCCACTCGTTGTTGGCGACCCTGCCGAGGTGCGTGGCGCGTCCCGGCTGTAACTTTGCGCCGAAGTTGCTAGTAGTCGAGGCTAAGCGCGCTATTTTTGTATTGCTTTACTTGTTTGGACTGTGAAATCGAGGGATCGTGATCGCTTGCTGGTGGGCGTCAGGACGATGGACGTTCATTGGCAATGGCCAAATGTAAGTTCATCGCCCGGTGAGCCGCTCTTCCAAGGGGCTGGGAACCGCCGCTGGTAACCAAGGACATCTATGTATTTCGAGGCGTTTCTTTGCCGGTCCTCGAGAGACGGCAATTGCTGCGGACGACACCTGTTCCACGATATCGAACAGCGCGGCGACACGGGCAGCTTCTCGAATCTGGAGCGGCTTCTCGCAAGCTGGCGCCGCGCCGAGAGGCCGGGCAAGGACAGTGCGTCGCCTGCTTCAATCATACGCGTCAACCAGCCAGCGACGCTGTCCCATACGGAATCCCGCGACCGGCCGTGTGATCTCGCCGGTAGTCGCCCCGGCCCTCTGCAGGAAGCCTCGGGATGTGCTGACGATCAACCAGGCCACAAAGGTCGATGTCCTGAAGCAGGGATCACATGAGTTGCCACTATGCGCAGGCTTGCCATGCGCTTCCGCGGCATTTTGCGGGCCTGTGAAGTGGGCAAGCTCGACACTTCGATCGACGTGGCGTCAACTCCGGGTTCGTCGCCATCACGCGTTCCGGTCGGGTCCTACGCCGTGACGCTGACGCCGTTCGCGATGCCATTGAACTACCGTGGAGCAACGGCCAGGCGGAAGGGCTGGTCAACCGCCTGAAGACGATCAAACGTACCATGTAGGCAGAGCGGGCTGCGAACTCCTTAGGGCACGCATGCTGCCACTCAGCCGGCCTGATAACCGCACAAAGCGAGGAAGAACCTGGTCAAGTGCAAAGCGACAATTGCCTCGACAGCGGGTCCCGGAAGGTTTATGCTGCCCAATCTTACCGCAATCCGGAATGGCGATTGAGTACCTTCACGAGTGAAGGGAGTGAAACTTCTTTGTCGGCCAAATTGTTGACGGAACGCCCGGCGCCCATTGTTGCTACATGTCTAGATTCTTGGGGCGTTTTGGATGATGCAATCCACCATCTCACTCCAAAGGGCAGTGGAATCTGGAACAATGTCGCTTTTGTTCGCACGACATCCTTCGCGCCCGATTGGCATATCGTCTTTAACTCTGCTTCTCTTTTTGGACTCCCTGTTGATATCGAGGCGAGCCCAAACAGGACAATTTTTGCAATCGGCGAACCGCCGACGAAAGCTCATCGCGCGTTTCATGAAGGGCAGGGGAAAAATACTATCGTCCTGACGTGTGACGCAGAGCTGGCTGCTCGGCAGAATGCAGCGCGCCGATTCGTTTTGTCTCCACCTATCACTCGGTCTTGGTCTGTAAACAAGACATATGACCAACTTCTGGTCAGCGAAGTCGTGGATAAGCCGCTTCGGCTCTCATGGATTACCAGTGACATCGCCCTGCTTAAAGGACATCGATATCGGCTGGCGTTTCTGGAACGGCTGAGAAAGGAGCTCGATTTTGACCTTTTCGGCCGAGGTTTTCGGCTGATTGGAGATAAATGGAACGCACTGGCACCTTACCGTTACAGTATAGCGTTCGAGAATACTCGTGCTGATTACTATTTTACAGAGAAGCTTATGGACTGCTTCGTTGCTGAAACAATGCCGATCTATTACGGCAGCCCGGCAATCACGAGGTTCTTCCCTTCGGACTCTATGGTTCTGATTGACCCAGAGGACAAGAACGTAATCCCAAAAATTCAAGAAATCATCGACTCGGACCTGTGGAAGGAACGTCGCGGCGCAATAAGAGAGGCGAAGCGGTTGGTCCTCGAGAAATACAATACGTTTGCTTATCTCGCGGGCTTCATCGAAAGCGTTCAGGATAAACCCTTACCGCCAGAAATTATACACATCGAATCGCCTGAGGTTGATTTTTCGATAGACGAATGAAGTACTCCAACGCTCGCTTCGCGTGCCCGGCGGTTGGTGGTCTGGCGAGATCGGTGCGGAACGCTTGGCGGAGAATGCCTGCTGCGCAGACGGGCCGGCACGGGCGCACAAGGTGATGCGCCCCCCGCTGCCGCTGATCAGACGAACTGGGGAAGGCCAGGGACGGAATTGAGGACCTCGTCCACGAGTTCGTCGCCGGCATGTTCCTTGGCGCAGGCGATCGTCTCGTTGGCGAGGGCGGCGATCTTTGCCATGCTGAGACCCTCACTCATCAATTGCTGCCCGAGCCCCATAAGGCCGCCACCCTCTGGGTCGTCGCCATGATACTTCGCTACTAATTCCGAAGCTCCCGGAATGGCCTCGATCATGCGCGCGCCGGGGCCGTCGGCCGCGTGGCTCCGCAGGAACCCCAGCATCAACCCAACGGCCTTCTCTGCGAGAGCCGGGCCGATGCCGGCACCAGTGGCGATGCGCGGTAAGATTTCTTCCATGCAGGGTCTCTCTCTCTCTCTTTAATTAGGTTTACAAGGGGCCGGTCCGGCGCCCCGCGCCCTTGGCCGAACCACAATTGAACTCCACAAAATAGGCCAGCGGAAGTGCTATTGCGCCTAAAACCGCCTCTGTCAACGCAAGCTGCGTCGGACGTGCGTGTTTCGCAAACCGAAGATCATCCAATTCACTTCATTACGCCTTGGCAACCGCACAGTTTGCGGTGGCTCCCCGCGCCCGTCAAATGATGACGACTACATGGTCATCGCTTAGGATCTGTGAATCAAGGTGTGAGGCAGTTACAGCGGGTGGACCTGCTCAAGCGCCGCGCCGTCCTCGCGTGATGGGATGTTCGTAGAAGCGGAGCTATATGCCGGTGTGACGATCGATAAAGGCAGAACGGCTATTCCGATACGACATCCATACTGTCGTATAGACCGTCGCTGCTTAGGTATTGAAACCGCCATCGCTGGTGACATCACAATGTGCAGTCGGCGGGTGTCGACAAGGCCGATTACTCAATCAGGAGGTCAGGAGGAACGAATGAACCCTGACGTTTCAGAAGCTCACTTTTCGCTGCCAGTCTTGCGCATGCTGTGACTTTCTCAACCTTGGCTGGAAGATCGCAGTGACCGAATCTACGAAGCCGCCCTCAGGGCGTGCTTTGATGCATACAACTGGTTGCCGAGCAGGGATACTCCTTCTCCCTGAAGCCAATCGAGAAGAGCGATCACTTCCAAGAGGGTCCCAGCTCAGCTGCGAAAACAGGTGTCAGACCCCGTCCTCTCCCTCAAGCTGATCTGGCTCAGGGCGTTCATGAGCCGCAGATCGCATAATGGCTGCGTGGACGACGCAGGAAGACCAATTATGAAAATCCTATTCAGTACGATGGCTGTCACCTTGCTGGCACCCACCGCCTTTGCTGCGGATTCGATCCCCACCGACCTCAGAGATACGGCATTGGCCACCTTCACGGCTTTGCCATCCACCACGCCGACAGTCGCCAACAACCCGATCACCCCGGAAAAGATCGCTCTCGGCAAGGCACTGTTCTTCGATCCACGCGTCTCGGCGTCAGGCGTCTTGTCGTGCAACTCATGCCACAACCTGGCCACCGGCGGCGACGACAATCACGAAAACTCGATCGGCCATGGTTGGCAGAAGGGACAGCGCAACGCGCCGACTGTACTGAACGCTGTCTTCAACATCGCCCAGTTCTGGGATGGTCGTGCCGAAGACCTGAAGGCTCAGGCTAAGGGACCGGTCCAAGCCGGGATCGAAATGGCCAATACACCGGGCCAAGTCATCGCCACGCTCAAGTCCATGCCGCAATATGTCGAGTGGTTCGATGCAGCTTTTCCCGCTGAAGCCGATCGGGTCACCTTCGACAACTTCGCCAAAGCGATCGAAGCCTTCGAGGCGACGCTGGTCACACCGGCTCCGTTCGACAGCTTCCTGAATGGTGATGAGGTTGCCATGACTTCCGAACAGAAACAGGGCCTGGCGCTTTTCATGGACAAAGGCTGCTCGTCCTGCCATGCCGGCATCAACGTTGGTGGGCAAGCCTATTACCCATTCGGCCTTGTGGAACAGCCCAGCGCCGAGGTCCTGCCGGACAAAGACAAGGGCCGATTTACGGTCACCAATGCAGCTGACGATTCCTATGTTTTCCGCGTGGCCCCGCTGCGCAACGTCGCACTCACGGCGCCATACTTTCATTCGGGCAAGGTTTGGGATCTGAAACAGGCCGTTGCCATCATGGGGACCACCCAGCTTGGTGTGGTACTGGCGGACGAAGAAGTCGACCTGCTTGTTGCCTTTCTCAACTCGCTGACCGGAGAGGCACCCGACGTCGCCTATCCCATCCTACCCTCAGAAACGGCGACAACGCCCCGGCCTGTAACGCAGATCTCAGGAAAATAAGGGCCAGCTGGCTGCGGACGTCGCAATCGAAAATGAGTGCGACTTTTACTTGGGCGACACGGAATTGCGACGTCCATCTCCGAATTGGCGGGACGCTAGCAATACCCGAAACCTGCCACCGCGCCGTAGTCTGCGCGAATAAAGTGGGGGCGGACAGACGCAGCAGCATATATTGTGGCCGCCTGAGCGAAGGCGCCAAGCAGTCACTCTAAGAAACGACGCGTGTCCGATTTGTTCGAGGCGCGGGGCCTATATGTCCCCAAGGAACCAATATTATTGCGTAGTGTCACATTTATATTTCTGCGGGATTAAGACACGTGCCGTAGGGAAATTGCACATTTGCGCCGAGTGGCTCATTTCCAAGAGTGTGCCGGTTTGGCATCCACGGCCGACATGAGCCAGCCGGTAGCTCACCACACGGTGAGGAAGGAGAAGCCTCAGGCCACTTTCTCCCGGAGCGCGCGCGCTGCAGCGACCATGTTCATGAGGGCAGGGCGGACCTCCTCCCATTTGCGTGTTTTGAGTCCACAGTCCGGGTTTACCCACAGTTGGCCGTCGGACAGTCGCTCGCGGGCAAGCATGACTAGGTCCGAAATCTCGCAGACCTCCGGCACACGTGGTGAGTGAATGTCATAGACGCCGGGACCGATCTCGTTCGGATATTTGGAGCGCGTGAAGGCGTCCAGCAGTTCCATCTTCGAGCGCGACGTCTCAATCGAAATGACATCCGCATCCATTCCAGCGATCGCGTCGATGATCTCGTTGAACTCCGAATAGCACATGTGGGTATGGATTTGAGTCGCGTCCTTTACACCCGTTGAAGCGATCCGGAAGCATTCGACAGCCCAGTCGAGATAGGCTTTCCAGTCAGATTGGCGCAGTGGCAATCCTTCGCGAAACGCGGCCTCATCGATCTGGATCATCCTTGCGCCGGACCTTTCGAGATCCGTCACTTCGTCGCGGATGGCGAGCGCGATGTGGCGGCAGGCTTCGGAGCGGGGTACGTCGTCGCGAACAAAGGACCAGTTGAGAATGGTGACTGGGCCTGTGAGCATTCCCTTCACGGGCTTTTCCGTAAGCGACTGGGCGAATTGCCACCAGCGCACCGTCATCGGATTGCGCCTCGATACGTCCCCGAAGATGATGGGGGGACGCACGTAGCGCGACCCATAGCTTTGTACCCAGGCATGCTGGGTGAAGGCGAAGCCAGACAGCTGCTCGGCGAAATGCTGAACCATGTCATTTCGTTCGAACTCACCGTGCACCAGCACGTCCAGCCCGATCTCTTCCTGCCAACGAATTGCCGACTCGATCTCCTTCTTCAGGAAGATCTCGTAGTCGACATAGCTGAGCTGGCCCTTCGCATGATCGGCCCGCGCGCGGCGTACCTGCGGCGTCTGCGGGAAGGACCCGATTGTCGTCGTCGGGAACGGCGGCAGCCCGAGCGCGCCGGCCTGGACTCTGGAGCGCTCGCCAAAAGCGCTCTCTCGTCGCTTCATGCTATGGTCAATGCTGGCGATCCGCCCCTCAACAAGCGGGTCATGGATCTTCGTGGACGTCACGCGAGTGGCGGCAGCCTCGGCAGTCGCTTTCAACGCGCCTGCCACCGCATCCCTGCCTTGGGACAGGGCCCGGGCCAGCAAGACCAGCTCGTCGGTCTTCTGGGCCGCGAAGGCGAGCCACGACCTGATGTCGGCCTCGAGTTCCGTCTCCATGCGCAGGTCAATCGGCACATGCAGCATCGAGCAAGAAGGCGCGATTTCGACGCGGTCCAAGGGCCAGCCGGCGACGATCGGTTTGATGCGGTCGAGAATGGCGGGCAGGTTCGCACGCCAGACGTTGCGGCCATCGATCAAGCCGAGCGAGAGCACCAGATCCTTCGGAGCGAGCCGACCCACCGTTTCCAGCTGCTCGGGAGCGCGCACGAGATCAATATGCAGGCCGGCCAGGGGCAGAGAAACCGCGGTTTCGAGATTGTCTCCCAGCGACCCGAAATACGTAGCCAGCATGATCTTCAGCTCGGGCGCGGCTTTCGACAGCTGGCCATAGGCGAATTCGAACGCAGCTCGTTCGTTCGGGTTCAGATCGAGGACAAGCGCTGGCTCATCGATTTGCACCCAGTCGGCTCCCGACAGCTTCAGCCTCTGCAGAAGCTGCTCGTAAACGGGCAGCAGCTGCGGTAGGAGCGCGATGGGACCGAACCCTTCGGCAGGCGATTTCGCCAGCTTGAGGAAGGTGATGGGTCCAAGGATGACTGGGCGTGTGTGAATGCCGAGAGCTTTAGCCTCGAGGAAGTAATCGACCGGCTTCGTTGACGAGAGGGCGAACGTCTGATCATCATCGAGCTCCGGCACAATGTAGTGGTAGTTGGTGTCAAACCACTTGGTCATTTCCATCGCGGTTACACCAGGTCCATGAGCCGCCTCCTGGTGACCTGCGTGTCCACAATCCTCCGTCTGACCCTTGTTGCCGCGCGCCATTGCGAAGTAGATGTCAAGTGGGACCTCGCCGCTATTCCAGCCGTACCGGGATGGAATGGCGCCGACCGTGGCTGCGGTGTCGAGCACATGGTCGTAAAGCGAGAAGTCGTTCGACGGGATTTTTGACACCCCGCGATCGCGCTGCTCCTCCCAGCTAGCGGCACGGAGTGCCTTCGACGTCCCAAGAAGGTCGCCAGCGGACGATTTTCCGGACCAGTAGCTTTCAAGGGCGAATTTCAGTTCTCGCCGACGACCGAAGCGCGGCACGCCGAGCGTTGCTACAGGAATTTGCTGAGAGACAGTCATGTCATACCCCGATGGTTGGGGCGTCGGTGACAAGGAAGGCGCTAGCAGGCCCGGCACGCCCGGGTTGCAGCGGCCACCGAGACACCCCGCCCGTGGACGTAATTCGTCGTGGCAGGTCTCCAGGCTCGCGGGGTCATAGCCTCTACCCGTCTTCCCGAGGTATTCGCCTCAGTGACATGAGTGGGGTTGGCTCGCCGCTAACAGTTGCGGGGGCAGCGCCGGCATCGCACCGGCTTCCCTCTTAGCTCCGCTGCGGCAGCACCGCACGCGAGAACCACGACACGCCAGACAATCACAGCAACCCGCTCTTTTGTCAATGATGCAATAACGAAATGTTTATGTCGTTATGTGATCGTGTTTTTACGCCTTTGTCTAACATTGTGAAATATTCAGTCGCCCATTAGCGGCGCTGCACCGTTGCCACCATTGTCCAACTAATGGATTCCTGTCGGGCTGCGACGTCCCTCGCGATCGCCCGGACAAGACTTCAAGCGCGTGACAACGTTAGAATGCAGAAGATCGCATTGGTGGCCATGTTTGACGATGCGCCCGCAAGCCGTGCGTGCGTGGCAGAAGCGGTTTTCACGAGTGAGCGCCAAACGTGTTCCGAGGGGAAATGGCACGCCAGTCGTCATCACGGATGCCTAGTACCGTTCGACAGATTGTGATGGGTTGTTTTAGCGCAAAATCGGAAGCGCTTCCGGAGGAATTCGGACGGCCCCGGGCGTGCGCGAGATGAGGCCGGCTTTTTCTAAAGTGATCACCATCTGGTGGACGGACGGAGCGGTGACGTCGAGTGGCGCTGCATGTCGGCTCCGGCCGGGGCTGTTTGAAGATCCGGGCATAGATGAAGGCCAAATACTGGCCTTAAAGCTGCGTAAAGCGCGGCTGCGGCGCGGCTTGTCGTTCGCCAAGTGACTGACTAATCTCGGGATTCGTCTGCGCCTGCACGCTGAAGGAGGTGCAGGTGAGTATCGGAAGGTGATCAACTTGACGCGCTCACGCAAAAGCGCACAGATCCTCTTGGCCGCGAACGACGGCGTGAGCGACGAGGTGATCGCCGCAACCCTTGAAGGTCTCGGGATCGACGATTTGTCGGACAGGGCGCCGCTTTGTGGAAGCGAACCTGGAGGGAGCGCTCACCGAGGAGCCGCGACCCGGCGTTGAGCGCAAACTATCGAGCAAGGAGGAGGCGCTTTTGCTGGCGACCGCCTGCTCAAAGCCGCCACCGGGACGGGCCCGCTGGACCTCGAACTCCTGGCCGAGGAGATGGTCCGGCTCACCGACCATGAAGAGCTGTGTTCTGAGACCGTCCGCCGACGGCTGGCGGAGAACCATCTGAAGCCCTGGCGCAAAGACATGTCGTGCATCCCCAAGATCGACTGAGAATACGTCGCCCGCACATGCAGCGAGATTGAGTCTGATCCAATTTTACACACGATGACGTAATTGCTGCCGTCGCTCCTTTGAACGAAGATTCGGCTGATGGCAAAAGCCGCCGACCATTGAGATCGAGGAGGCCGCATTGAAGCAATATGTCGGATTGGATGTGTCGCAGCGAGAGACCAGTGTTTGCGTCGTCGATGAGGTCTGTCTTCCAAGGAAAAATGAAGTCCGATCTGGGAGCATTGACCGAGTTGCTCCGCAAACGCGCACCTCACGCCGAGCGCATCGGATTCGAGACGGGCGCCATCTCCAGCTGGCTGGCATGAGCAAAACGGGTCGGAATGCCGGTTGTCTGCATTGATGCTCGACATGCGAAGGCGGCACTTTCAGTTCGAATGAACAAAAGTGATGAGAACTATGCCCGCGGCCTTGCCGAGCTGGTTCGCGTCGGCTGGTATCGGGAGGTCAAGGTCAAAAGCACAGAGAGCCAGTCAACCCGGTCCCTCCTGGTGGCTTGATCGCGACTTATCGCCATCCGCCGCGATCTCGAGAACCAAGTCCGGTCAATGCTGAAAGAGTACGGGCTGCAGTTCAGTCGCTCAATCGGTGCGCAGTTTCGGCGAAAGGTCCAGGCGTTGGTTGTCGACGGGCATCAGCTTCGATCCGTGATCGAGCCGCTTCTGACCCTCCATGAACAGGCTTGCAGGGAATAGGAAAAGCTGGACCGGCAGGTACGACGCCTTGTTCGTGAGGATGACACCACGCGCCGGCTTATCACGGTTCCTGGCGTCGGCGTCGTGACGGCGTTGACTTACTGCCATACGATCGATGATCCTTCGCGCTTTTCCTCGGCCAGTGACGTCGACGCCTACCTTGGTCTGAGACCGCGGCGAAAACAATCTGGGGAAACAGATGTCAACGGCCGTGTCTCACGCTGGGGGAGATCGGCTGTTGCGGACCTATTTATACGAAGCGGCCAGCGTCCTCATGCACCGGACAAAGAAATGGTCGATGCTGAAGGCGTGGGGCGTTCGCCTGTCGAAGCGGATAGGTATGAAAAAGGCAAAAGTGGCGGTAGCTCGCAAGATCGCGTTCTGCTCCACTGGCTCTGGGTTAACGGCACCAGCTTTGAGTGGGGCGGCGAAAAGATGGCGTGACAACCCGCGCTCGATCCCAATCGCGGGTCCGCTTCCGAAACCCGTGATGTCCCCGCCGGGCGGTGGTTGTGGTGACCTCGTTGAATCGGCTGACGTTGACTTCGAACTTCGTTGCACACGTTGAGGCGCCCAACCCGAACATCATCATGAGGCACTCGACCTCGGAAAGGAAATGACCCCGGCGATGACAGAGCGAAACTCGGATTGACAATCACCCGCAATTAAAGGGCCGATTCACGCTCATAGCATCTGAAACCACACCTCGCCGGGCTTGCCCTTCGGCAGGTCGGCTAGGTGTGCGCTTAGCGTGCGCGGTAAGTTTGTTGAACTCTTCCACGATCCAGGCATCCTGCGCCGGATGGCGCGTCAACGCGGACGGCCGGCGCGAGGTACTGGGCATGGAGATTGGCACCTCGGAGGCCGAGCCGATCTGGACAGAGTTCCTGCGCAAGCTGACACGTCGCGGCCTGCGCGGCGTCAAGCTCGTCGTCTCCGATGCTCACGAAAACCTCAAGGCGGCCGTCACCAAGGTGCTGTGCGCGACATGGCAGAGGTGCCGCGTCCACTTCATGAGGAACGTGCTGGCCCATGCCGGCAAGAGCGGCCGCAGGGTCGTCTCAGCCTTCATCGCCACCGCTTTCGCCCAGGAAACGCCCGAGGCCGCGTCCGTACAATGGCGCGCCGTCGCCGACCAGATCCGGCCGAAGGTGCCGAAGCTGGCGACAATCATGGACGACGCCGAGCCCGACGTGCTGGCCTACATGACCTTCCCCAAGGAACATCGCGCCAAGCTCCACTCGACCAATCCGATCGAACGTCTCAACGGCGAGATCAACCGGCACACCGAGGTCGTCGGAATCTTCCCGAACGACGATGCGATCGTGCGCCTCGCCGGCGCAATCCTGCTCGAACAGAACGATGAATGGGCAGTGCAGCGGGCCAGATATATGACTCTGGAAACGATCAGCCAGATGAGCGATGATCCCCTGATCAGCCTGCCAGCCGTGGCGCGCTGATCAGCCCGGCCCATGCCGGAGAGCACGGCGACTAATGCCGCCAGCTACACCACGCCGCGGGACACGATCGCCACACTGATGCATTCGACCGGATCTTCCTCAGGCGCAGAATTCTCTGCAGTCAGTCGTTACCTAAGCATAGACCATTTGCGAAGCACAAGAAGGAGGCGCTGAGGGCACTCCTTCATGCAGCCAATAGTCTGTGGCGGACGACCACATCACCTTTTGCTGAACTTGACGCACGCAACCCGCTGCTCCGATTTGGCGATGTGCCACGGCGATCGAACAGGGCCCTGACTCCTCGCGTTTGTCTGACCCGGTACAAAGGCCTATTCAGTTGTTCGTTTTGCTCCAGCCTGAACGCTGAAAAGCAGCCAAAAAATCTCTTTTCACTCGATAGCCAGGTTGGCATAAATTTTGAGAGGTTCATTGACGTCGGAAGCGACGCCGACTTGTATCACAGCAAACCGATGCTCATCGTGAGGAGTAAGGATTTCCCATGTCGATGTCTATCTTGATAGATGAAGTCTCTTGCGCAAGACAACTCAACGCCCGCAATGCAAAAGTTATTGATAGCTGTGGCGCTAGGGGGCGAGGCGTATTCGCAGCTCTGGATCTTTTGCCTGGAGAAATTGTTGTTAAAGGGGTAGTTGCTCGCATGGAGCGTAGTCGGACAACGAACTCCATTCAACTGGATTGGAATGTCCACGCCTTGTTCGAGGGGCCAGCGGTCATTTTAAATCATTCTTGCGATCCCAATTTAGCTATAGTTCCGAATCATCTGGGAGCGTACGATTTTATCGCTGTGCGTCAAATCGCTTCTGGCGACGAAGTGTGCTTCGACTACGCTACGACGGAATCCGAATGCATCGGTGTATCAGTCTGTCTTTGCTCAGCGGCAAATTGCCGAGGTTCAGCCGCAGGCTTTGACAAGTTGCCCCGTGGTCATCCGTTGGTCGTGTCGGGATTCCACGCGCCGTACCTCTCTCTACAAAGTCCTTGGCGATTTCCAAAAGGATAGGGATTCTGCAATTAGGCGGATTCTAGCATTTGCTTTGGCCCCCTTCATAACCTCGAGGAGCATGCGTGGCATGTCTACCCTGCATGATACTGTTGATGCAAATGACACCCGCTTTGTGAATGCGGTTGATATAACTTTGGACCAGGGCGAAAGCTTCAAAAAGAACGGATTCCTGAAGATCAACGGATTGTTTAGTCCCGCCTGCATACAGGCTCTCAGAGAGGCGGCCTTGCTGAACATCAGGTCAGCGTCCGACCTCGACACAAAATACGGAAGCGGGTTCAAGCGGCTGACCTATGGCCTAGGGCAGACTACAGCGTTGCGACACATCTACACCGCCAACTCATTCCGCAAGGCAGTGGTCGGCCTTATCGGTGACCCGCTCATAGTGAGCGAGGGTCTGGCCTTCGAATTGAGCAAAGGCGAGACCGGCTTCACTTGGCATTACGACTCTCTTAGCTTCCGTTTCATTCGGCCAGTCGATCCAGGATACAGCATCTGGGTTCCCTTGAATAGGATCGATCCGGATAGGGGCGGGGGTATGGCTTACATCCCAGAGAGCCTATTATCTGGGCTTTTCAATTTTCAGCTCTCAAGTTTGCTTTCAAAGAAGATGCGCAAGGGTGGAGATATTAGCGTCATGTCATCACCACTGCAAAAAATATTCTCTACGTCGAGCCTACTGGAGGAAGTTTTCGAGGAGAATAAGTTGGAAGACGAATTTGACCTGGGAGATGCGCTACTGTTTACAAAGTCGGTTTGGCATCGAACGACCCCCTTGAAAAAGAGCGGACCTGAATCGCGTCTGGCTATAGCCATTCGTCTTCTAGATTGGCGTTCCCGTCTAGACCGAGGGATGTTTGAGGGAGAAACGGATAGCGGTGGGGGTATGGGGATGGGCGTCAACTGGGGAAAGCCAAAGCAAACATTTTACGGATCGCAATTTGTCGATGTTGCTGATGGAGATGAGCTTCGCAAATCTCGCTTTTGCGGGCCTATTATCTGAAGCCGATCAACTACATGCTCAGACGCTGGGCCGACTTCGCCCGCTTCATCGACGACGGCACCTTCGCCGGTTCCCAGCGCGGCGCCGTTGTGCTTACGACATCGACCCGAAAGCCGGCTCGCCGATGTCCTGGCCCGCATTGCCGATCTTCCCGCCTCGGTCTGCACGAATTACTGCCCTGGCATTGGAAGTGCCGGCGCGAACCGACAAGTCCGCCGACCAGCAGGCCGCCTGACCTTCACGCATCGCCATCATAGAGCCCGCCGCGCCCACGCGCGCGTGCCGATCATGCGGCCTTCGTCGTATGCGTACAGTCTAACGTTAACTTGAATTCTTCGCAGGCAGCATAGGCGACGAAGGCCACCGTTTCGGGATTGCCTGGCTGCCGGCTGGAACTCGAGATCTTCATGCCGACGCGTGAGATTGACGGGGGCGCCATGGCGATGGCCCAAGCGGTAGTGTCCCAGTCCAGATTGTCACGCATCTGCGCGCGGCCGAGATAATGGATGTCGTCATTATAGCGGTCGTCGGTTGAGCACAGTGCGATCACGGTTTTAAGCGCGGCGGGCGGCGACCTGGAGCCCGTTGAAGCCGCCACAGCTAATGCCGATATGCCGACCGCGCCCCGAGCACCAAGGCTGTTTGGTCAACCATTAGATGACGGCGAGGCAGTCATCCTGCTCCTGCTTCAGATACTCGCCCTTCAAACGCCTTCACTGTCGCCGGTGCCACGCATATCGACACGTACGCCAGCGTAGCCATGACCGGCGAAGTAGGGATAGGTGCGCATCACGTTCCGCCGTTTCCTCGCGGTTGCGATAAGGCAGGTATTCGAGGACGGCAGGAACCGGATTGGCCTCGGCGTCTTCGGGGAGCCAGTGCGGGCAGCTAGTTTCACACCCGGTATTCGGCATCTGCGCCGCCGAGACAACCTGCCGCATTAACAAGAGATCCGTCAGATGAAAGGCATCCGTGTGGTCGCCGATTTCCCGCGCAAGGTGCGCGAGATTGAGAACCTGTGGATCCCGATGCCAGATGGCATAAACATCAATAAGCGCTTCTCTCTTGATAGATTGACGCCGCGTATGTGGCGAACACTTCTGTTCTGGCTTCGGAGCAGCGATCGTTTGCACATTCCTTTTATCTTTCTGTATCAGCCACCGTTCGCGCCTTCCACGCTGCGAGCATTCCCTCTTCCTTCTCCGGCGTAAGCGCGAAATCGGGCTTGGCCCTGCGCCCTGGAGGCACCGCGCTGGAATTCCACCAGGCAAGGGTATCGCGCACCGTCTCGGCAAGAGGGCGGTGGGTGAGTCCAGACCTTAGGGCCTTGTCGAAGTTGATGCTCGCGGAGCCCAGAGCGTCGCCGCACAGCGGCACCCAAGGCACGACCTCATCCACACCATTCTCCTCCAGGAAGTCATAGTCGTCGATCCAGGTAAAGCGTACGTCGTTCTCAGAGACACCGAGGGATGCGCGCACCCCGGTGAGGAAATCGGTCATCGACAGCGGAGTGCGCGGACCCGCCACGTTGTAAGTGCCGGTCGCCTCCAGTTCCACCATCCGGATCATCCACTCGGTCAGATCGCGCACGTCCATAAATTGTACGGCGTCCGTCCGACGACCGGGCGCGAGTATTTCGCCGCCGCGCTCGACGCGCTGCGGCCAATAGGGGAAGCGGTACGTAGTGTCCCCCGGGCCGACGATGTAGTGAGGCCGCACAATGATAGTTCTCCCGAGGAATGCCTTTTCGACCTCGATCTCCGAGAGCGCCTTGCGTACGCCGAAGCTGCTCCACCCATTGGACGGGTTCTCTATCAAAATCGGCTTCACAGCCTCGCTAATGTTCGTCGTGACGTAGGGGAAATAGACGCCGGTGGAGGACACATACATGTAAAGCTTTGCACGATCCCGCAGCAACTCTGCAGACAACCGGACCCAAGCCGGGTCGGTGGCGGAGTTGTCAATGACGGCGTCCCATGACGCGGCTTTCAGCGAGTCAAGGTCGTTGCTCCTGTCGCCGCGCAGGTACTGGACGCCTGGAGGGAGATCTGCCTGCCCGAGCCCGCGGTTGAAGACGGTCACGGTGTGTCCTCGCTGGACGGCGTAGCGCACCTCGTGGGCTCCGATGAAGCCGGTACCGCCCAAAATGAGGATGCGGAGCGGAACATTGGTCTTCTGGATGGGAGTCATTATGTCAATCGTTCGATTAGAGGCCATCGACTGATTCGAAGTTGTTGGCAATACCAGGAGCCATTTTCAATTTCTGTCCAGGGATTTTTATCCTTCGCATGGACTAGTGCCTTTCCACAGAGATTATGCCTCGTTGACGGGATAGGCTTTGCAGAGTTTTTCGCGAGCCTTCTCGGTAGTGAACATCCACTGGATCTGAGCGCCTTCGGCGTTGCGCAGCTGTTCCCGAGCGGCGACCTCGGCGAGGATCGTTTCCTTGTCATCGATGCGACTGTCCAAGCATTGGCTGCGCAGGACGCCGATTTCGATTTCCACCATATTCAGCCAGCTGGCGTGTTTTGGCGTGTGGTGGAACTGAAGCCGCTTCAGCACCCGGCGAGCCTCCGGTGCGGGGAAGGCGTCGTAAAGCGCCCCAGCTGAGTGGGTGGAGAGGTTATCCATCACCACCCGGAAAATCGAGGCCTCGGGATAGTCGACGTCGACCAACTCAGCATGCACTCGGCGAAGTCTTGGTTGATACGCCGGTCGGTGACCTTCACCCGGCGCCAGGGACGGTGTGCGTCGAGGAAGACGAACAGATTAACGGTGCCGTTGCGGCAGTCATAGCGCTCAGGCTAGCCCGGCTGAGCGGGAATGGGCTCACGCATCTCTCCGAAGCGAATGGCTGTCGCTATCAGCGAGCTTTGACACAGTTCCGCCACTGCGGTCATCGCGTCAGTAGGGCGGCTGGTTAGTTGCCCGCGCATCTACAGCAACCCAGCCCCTTCCGCCTCGCGGCGCAAATTCTGCCTTGGCCTTGGGCCGATCTGCTGGATCACCAGGCCGGCCGCCAGCGAGCCAAGGTCGCCGCAGGTCTTGAGGTTGCGGCCCTGCGTGTAGCCATGCAGGAAACCGGCGGCGTAGAGGTCGCCGGCGCCGGTGGTGTCGACCAACTCCTTGATGGCGGTCGCCTCGATGACCACGGTCTCGTCGCCGCGCACGATCACTGAGCCTTTTTCGGAGCGGGTGACGGCGGCAATCTTGCAGTCCTTGCGGATCTGAGCCAGCGCCTCGTCGAAGGATTTTGTCTGGTAGAGCGACTTGATCTCGTGGCTGTTGGCAAAGACGATGTCGACAGTGCCCGAGCGCATCAGCTCGAGGAACTCGTCCCGGTAGCGGTCGACGCAGAACGAATCCGACAAAGTCATCGACACTTCGCGTCCGGCCTCGTGTGCGAGCTTCGCCGTCTGCCGGATCGCCTCCTTGGCGCGCGGCGGATCCCACAGATAGCCCTCGAAATAGGTNAGCCAGCGCCTCGTCGAAGGATTTTGTCTGGTAGAGCGACTTGATCTCGTGGCTGTTGGCAAAGACGATGTCGACCGTGCCCGAGCGCATCAGCTCGAGGAACTCGTCCCGGTAGCGGTCGACGCAGAACGAATCCGACAGGGTCATCGACACTTCGCGTCCGGCCTCGTGTGCGAGCTTCGCCGTCTGCCGGATCGCCTCCTTGGCGCGCGGCGGATCCCACAGATAGCCCTCGAAATAGGTAACCTTGGCGCCGGATGCCTTGTCGGCCTCGACATCCTCAGGGCCAAGCTCGACGCAGGCGCCGAGATAGGTGTTCATCGAGCGCTCGCCGTCGGGCGTGACGAAGATCATAGAGCGCGCCGTCGGTGGCTGTCCCTGGAGCGGCCTGGTGTCGAAGGCGACGCCCTGGGCATGGATGTCATGGGCGTAGATCTCGCCGAGCGGGTCGTTCGATACCTTGCCGAAGAAGGCGGCGCGGCCGTCGAAGCTGGCGACGCCAGCGGCGGTATTGCCGGCACTGCCGCCGGAGGCCTCGATCGCCGGGCCCATGCGGCTGTAGAGCAGTTCGGCGCGGCGCGTGTCGATCAGGTTCATCGCGCCCTTGATGATGCCGTTGATCTCGAGGAATGCCTCGTCGCACTGGGCGATGATGTCGACAATGGCATTGCCGATGCAAAGCACGTCATAATCCGGCATCAATGTCTCCGCCAAAAAACCCGAGCCGGCTTCTCGCCACGCCTGCCAGGCGCGGGTCTGCCCGGTGGAAATGGGCTTTCCGCTTGCCAATCCGTTCGCCGGCGGCTCTCACGGGGCGGCGAGTCCTGCCTCGCGACGCAATTCGTCCGCCCTGTCTGTCTTCTCCCAGGTGAAATCAGGCTCTTCACGGCCGAAATGGCCATAGGTCGCTGTATTGCGGTATATAGGGCGTAAGAGATCAAGCATCTTGATAATGCCTTTCGGTCTGAGATCGAACAACTCAAGAATGAGGCGCTCGATCCTGCTTTCCTCAACCCTGGCTGTCCCGAACGTGTTGACCATGACGGAAACCGGACTGGCCACGCCGATTGCGTAAGCAAGCTGCACCTCGCACACGTCCGCAAGTCCGCTAGCGACGATGTTCTTTGCGACATAGCGGGCTGCATAGGCAGCCGAGCGGTCAACCTTGGACGGATCCTTGCCCGAGAAGGCGCCGCCGCCATGACGACCCATCCCGCCATAGGAATCGACGATGATCTTGCGTCCAGTGAGACCGCAGTCGCCGCGCGGCCCGCCGACTACGAACCGCCCCGTCGGGTTGACCAGAATTCTGATGCCTTCCGTCTCCAGGTGGGTCGGCAGGACAGGCTTTATGATTTCCTCAATGACGCCCTCGCGGACAGTCTCTTGCGAGACCTGCTCGTCATGTTGCGTCGACACGACGATGGTATCCAGGGCGACCGGGCGCAACCCCTCATAGCGCACTGAGACTTGGGATTTCATGTCAGGACGCAACCAGCCAAGCTGTTGTGCCTTCCGGACATACGCCTGCCGTTTCGTCAAGCGATGAGCGAGCTGGATCGGCAAAGGCATCAGGGTATCGGTTTCGCGGCATGCGTAGCCGAACATGAGGCCCTGATCTCCCGCTCCCTGCTGGAGGTCTTGCCCTCTTCCCTCGTCAACGCCTTGGCTGATGTCGGGCGACTGCTCGGTGAGGGCATGAACGACGGAGCAACGCCGGCCGTCAAAGCCGACGGCCTCGTCGTCGTACCCAATGTCGAGAATCGTATCGCGCGCAACTTGGCTGTAATCCACCTGGGCATCGCTGGTGATCTCGCCAGCCAGAACGACTATCCCTGATTTTACCAACGCTTCACAGGCGACGCGCGCCTTGGGATCTGTGCGGAGGATGGCATCGAGGATGGCATCCGAGATGTTGTCGGCCAACTTATCCGGGTGCCCCGCGCCAACCGATTCGGAAGAGAACACGAACTGCCTAGCCATGAAAACCTCGCTTCGGATGTTGGATGTGGTATGGGCATTTTGCTTGGCCCACCTTACTTGTCGGAGATGCCCGGGACCTCGAACGCAGCGCACAAGTCGGCAACGTCTTTTCGCACGCAGGCATGGAGATCTTCGTCGTCTGGCCGCTGGAGGACGGAGTCAATGAAGCCAGCAATTTGCACCATTTCCACATCGCGCATGCCCATTGACGTCACTGCTGGCGCCCCCAGGCGAATTCCGCTTGTGACCGCCGGATGCCGCGGGTCGCCAGGCACCATATTAAAGTTTGTGATGATTCCTGCCTTTGCTAGTCGCTCGGCATAGGCCTTGCCCGATAATGGCCGATCGCGAAGATCAAGGATCAGCATGTGATTGTCCGTCCCCCCGGTAACCAGGTCATAACCTCGCTCAAGCAGTGCATGTGCCAGAGCCTTGGCATTCTTGACCGTCTGTTGGCCGTAGCTTCGGAAGGACGGGTTCGCGGCTTCGTGCAAGGCAACCGCTAGCGCAGCGATGGCATTCATGTGAGGTCCGCCTTGCAGGTGAGGGAAGACCGCCCGGTCTATTCGTCTGGCGAGATTGTATTTGCTCTTTGTATGATACAGGGCCTGATAGCGATCTTCGTTCCTTGACAAAATGAAGCCACCGCGGGGACCGCGGATCGACTTGTGGGACGTGCTGCTGACCACGTCGCAATGGCCCACGGGATTCGGGTGCGCTCCCGCGGCAATCAGGCCGCTGATGTGCGCAATGTCGGCTACGAGATAGGAGTTCGCTTCCAGGGCAATTTCTGCCATTGCCGCGTAGTCAAAGACACGCGGGTAAGCGGTTCCGCCGACCCAAATGAGCCGCGGCCGTTCCCGCTTGGCTGTCTCGCGCAAGCGGTCATAGTCAATCTGCTGTGTCTTTTCATCTAGTCCATAGGGCACGCGTTGATAGTCAGTTCCGGAAAAGTTGATGGCCCAACCATGAGTCAGATGGCCCCCTTCCGGAAGGGGCAAGCCCATGACTTTGTCACCGGGACTCAAAAGCGCACGATAGACAGCCTGGTTGGCCGGCGAGCCGGAATAAGGCTGGACGTTGGCATGCTCGCTGCCAAATAGCGTTTTCAGGCGCCCAATGGCCAGATCCTCAAGCTCATCAACGATCTCGTTTCCAGCGTAGTAGCGCGCGCCGGGGTACCCCTCGGCGTACTTGTTCGTGAAAATCGAGCCGTTCGCTTCCAGCACGGCCGAGGACGCAAAGTTCTCTGAGGCGATGAGCTTGAGGGTCGTCCGCTCCTGCCGCTCCTGTCTCAGAAGCAGCTCGTGGACGCGGCAATCAACCGCGGCCAAGGAAGACCGCCCGTGGGTGTCCGGCTGTGCGATCGCGCCGTCTGCGGAGTTGTCCATGGTAGCTTCGCGCTCCAATTGGATTGACCTATTTCACGATCAAGCACGCGGTCCCTTTCGGCCGCGTGTCTCGTACCGCTTCGAGCCGCTGCAGGTCCTGTTTATGATAGCCGTCGCGATGGGGCAGGAGATCGACCAATAATTGAACCAGCCCGCCGTCGTTGGATCCTGCGTTGAGATGGTACGAGCGCCACGGAGGCTGTTCGTTGCAGCAAAGAAAGTCGGCTCTGGCGAGCAGCCGGACGTGTCGCGCAACCCGCTCTCGACACACGCTCAGAATCTCCGCTAGCTCGCAGACAGTTAGGTCCGCATGCGCACAAAGGCCCAGGATTCGAAGGCGGTCAGGATGCGCTGCCATGCGTAGGCGACTAACCAGTGTCATCATGGCTCAGGACCAAGTCCTACCGAATTTCTCATTTCGCGTTCTCCGCAGAAGTTGCGATTTCGAAGGGTTGTCCAACGACCGGACAAATCTCGGTGGCCGTGACGACCGTCGATATCCTGTGTCGAACAAACAAATGGGCGCTCTTCTTGCCTTTAGCCGAAATTGCAAGCAGTTCGGCCAGTCGAAGACAAGCGGGGCCACGGTTTGGAACCACTGACCTCAGACGTTGCAATAAGCCTACCATTCACAGCGAGCCGGAGTTGCTAAGAGTCTATGAATTTCCTTGAAGGATCTGTTGCAACGTTTGCCCAGCCTGGCCTGCTCCCGGTTTGCGGTCATGGTCAGGCGATCCATCGCCTCTGCGAGCACGATCAGGAATTTGCCCTGCATCGCATCGCTGATCAGCTCCTGAAGGCCGGGACGCAACAGCGACCCGCCGCAGATCGCGCGGTGGGTATTGCTGTCGACGACTGTCCAGCCTTGCTTTTCAGCACGCAAGCAGCAGAGCCGCAACTGATCCTCGATCGAGGCGTCTCGGTGATTGTCAGTTGAGTAGCGAGCGCCAAGCGCGACCTTCATGAGGCGGCCCCTTACTCCGGGACGCGGTCTCGCGTCTGGCTATCCGTTTCGGCTTGAACGAAATCCCGTGCGGCCTGTCGCGCCAGCAGCCGGACCAGATTGACGAAGCGTCGATCGGGCTTCGGCGACGCAGACACAGCCGATTCGCGGGCCGCGCCGGCGACCACACGAAGCTTTTCGGCTGTTGCCGTTTCGGCGCGCTCTGATCGCGTTCCTGTCCTGACGCGAAATACTCCGTTTCGCGACAATGATGCCAAGTCACAGTGCTTCGACAAGCTGGAATTCTATCAACGCGCGTCGCGCAGGAGCCAGTGCTGCCCGATGACGGGGCACCTTGTGCTCCGAAGAAGCCATGGCTATATATCCGGATAGAGAACGGAGGCACGCGATGGGCAACACTGCACAGAAGAGAGCCATCGAGAATTATCGCTCTCGCCTGGCTGAGCGCGGCATCGCGCGGTTCGAGATCCAGGCCTTCGACGCAGACCGCGATCTACTGCGAACTCTTGCCCGAAAATTAACGGAGAGCGGGCCGGATGCCCGACAGCTTCGTCGGACCATACAGCAAGCAGTGGCGGGTGAGCCACCGAAAGCGGGCAGCATTCTCGCCGCGTTGCGTCGCTCGCCTCTGGTTGGCTCCAATCTCGACCTCAGCCGGCCGCGCGAAGAGGGGCGCAAGATCGACCTGTGACGCGCTACCTTCTTCATACCAATATCATCAGCAACGTCATAAAGCCGGAGCCTTCGGGCTCGTTGCTGGCCTGGATGGGCGCGCAGAAGGACGAAGACCTCTTCATTGCTTCGCTTACTGTCGCCGAAATTCGCCGAGGCATCCTAGAGAAGCCGAAGGGGAAAAAGCGCAGCAGCCTTGAAACTTGGTTCGAGGGCTCCGAAGGCCCGCAAGCGCTGTTCGCTGGCCGCGTGCTATCGTTCGACGAGAAAGCTGGCCTCGTGTGGGCGCGGCTGATGGCCAACGGCAAAGCCAGAGGCCGTTCGCGGAGCGCCCTAGACACAATCATTGCCGCTGTAGCCGAAGCCAACGAGTGTGTCGTAGTGACCGACAATGAAAAGGACTTCGAGGACGTTCAGATAATCAACCCGCTCCGTAGCTCTGGAAGCCAAGCGGGTGATGATAGCTCCAACGGTCCGGCCGTTTCAATTTGAGGATTTCAGCGGCACGGAGTCCGAACGTCTCGTGTTCGCCTACCTTTAGCGATGGCTGGATTGATCTTACTTAGTTCGGCCAGGGACGTCTCTTCCAGTTCCGCTTTAATGCCATCCCGGTTCATCTAGTCAGCTCGATCTACCAACAGTTCGCACGCACGAGCGCCGCGAACAAGGCGCGATCGCAGGGACTGCGCGATACGCGTGTCGAGCTCGTCCATCTTACACTCGATCTCGTCTTCGAGGCCCTCTCGCCAAACGCCACTGTAGTCCATCCCGCGTGCGCCTCGGGGGCCTTCATCGAGGGTTTCTCGCCACTGGTCTGGCGCGCTACCAATGGCAAGTTCGCCCGCTGGGAACTCGTCGGTCTGCACTCCCAGCTCTGGGCATCCACATCAACTGCGGAGCTCTTCATAGCCGTGTTCTTCCTTTAGCTGGCAGCTCTCGAGCTCGACGAGCAGCCGATCAGCGACACCCGCGACCTCAAGTTCGACCCGGTTGACTCGATAACACCCTATTGGCAGATTCAGTCGGGGAGGATCTGCCCACTCCGATCACAAGCCGATCTTTCGACCCGTGGTCGGGAATTCTCCATGGACCTTCGTGAAGAAGGAATGCAGCGCCGAAAGCCGAGGTAGTGTGCTGAGAGTTCTGCAAATTCGCTGAGAGGGGGCGGTCATGGCAGGCTGGTGATGTTCAACGTCACCGATTCCCTGGAAGGAACGCCACCATGACCAAGACAGAAGGTAANGTCATGGCAGGCTGGTGATGTTCAACGTCACCGATTCCCTGGAAGGAACGCCACCATGACCAAGACAGAAGGTAAGACCGCCAGCGCTGCCGTCAAAGACATTCTGCTTTCGAACCCGGATGGGCTGCACGAAGTGATCCGTGCGGTAATGCAGGAGGTTCTCGAGGCCGAGATGGAGGAGGCGCTGGGTGCTTCGAAGGGCGAACGCACGCCTGAGCGCCTTGGGTATCGCTCGGGTTACTACGGCCGCCCCCTGGTCACCCGGGTGGGCAAGCTTGAGCTGCGGGTTCCACAGGACCGGGCGGGTCACTTCTCCACCGAGCTGTTCGAGCGCTACCAGCGTTCGGAGCGGGCCTTGGTTGCGACACTGGCGGAGATGTATGTGCAGGGCGTGTCGACCCGCAAGGTCAAGGCGATCACGGAAGAGCTGTGCGGCCATGCCTTCTCGGCTTCGTCGATCTCGGCCATCAACAAGCGCTTGGACGAGAGCCTGAAGGCGTTTGCCGAACGACCGCTTCAGGAGCCATTCCCCTACCTCATTCTCGATGCCCAACGAGAAAGTGCGCGAAGCCGGCATCGTGATGAGCCAGGCGGTGCTGATCGCGGTCGGCATCGACTGGGACGGGCGCCGGCAGATCCTGGCCGTGGAGATGGCCAATCGCGAGAGCCGCTCGGCCTGGAAGGACTTCCTCGTCGGCTTGAAACGACGCGGTCTCAAGGGCGTCGAACTGGCCGTGTCCGACGACCATGCCGGCCTGGTCGCGGCGATCGGCGAGGTGATCCCGGAAGCAGCATGGCAGCGCTGCTACGTCCACTTCCTCAGGAACGCGCTCGATCACCTGCCCAGGAAGCACGGCGACGATTGTCTGCAGGAACTGCGCTGGCTCTACGACCGGCGCGATCTCGCCGAGGCCAAGGCCGATCTCGCCGCGTGGCTGTCCAAATGGTCCGCCCGCTACCCGCGGCTGACAGGCTGGGCCGAGGATGCCATCGAACAAACCCTGACCTTCTTCAGGCTGCCGAGACAGCACCACAAGCATCTCAAATCCACCACTGGAGCGGCTCAACGAGGAAATCCGCCGGCGCACCTATGTCGTGCGCATCTTCCCCAATACCGAAAGCTGCCTGCGCCTGGTCAGGGCGTTGGCCGTCGAGACCAATGAAAACTGGATGGAGGCCAACCNATACATCAACATGGACGACCTGCGCGAGCACAAGAAGCTCGCTCTGCGCCAAGCCGCATGACCAGCATCATGGCCGCCCCATTTTGCAGAACTTGACGCACACAACCTTGAAGAGGCCGTTTGGAGCGCTCTTGGTACAGATTGGCAACGGAGACGTTGGCGCGCAACGCGCCTCCGGCAGATCGCTCCGAGTTCGCTAGCGCCGTCCACGCATTCCAGGTGGGGGACCTCACGCACCTCCAACGCCGCAGCCACGGCCCTGCTGTCGTCCTGCCACCGACTGGTCGGCCTGCCATGGGCATTGACCGAAGAGTCCAAATCCACGACGGGGCCGCGCCAGCACGTGGTGCCGCGGCTAGATCCCTGGCATGCGACCCGATCGCTCCACGACCGATAAGGAGGTGGCTAGGCCTTCGTCGGTCTGGTCTACCCGCCTCGCCCGCGCGGGTCTAGGCTCGAACCACGTCCCTGCCGGTTTGGTCAGCGGCTGTCATGCCCGCGACCCGGAGATATGCCGTGACGCCGACGGCGGTCGCGCCAATAACGGAAAAGACGATCTGCCAGGTTTCCAAAGGCATCATGTGCTTTGCGATACCATGGGCGGCATGGTAGCCGGCAACGATCGCAGGCGCGGTGAAGACCAACGTGATCGCCAGCTTGGCGAGGATGCACACCAGCGGCGAAGGCACAGCCTTGGTGACCTAGGGAAAGAGATAGATGATGCCGAGGCCTGCAGCGACCATGACATAGGTGAGCAAGGGGACGCCAATGAGTTCGGGCAGCTGGCCCATGAATATAAGGATCGCCAGTGCGTTGACGAAGCCGGTCATGACCGAGCGCGAGACGAAGCGCATCACGTGGCCAAGCTTGATGAGGCCTGCGCCAATATGGATGACGCTGGCCAGCACGGTTGCGGCCAGCAGATACTGCAGGCCGTGGTCACGGACCAGCGTGACCAGGACCACCGCTGTGGCCGCCGTGGCCGCTGAAATCATGCCCGGCCGGCCGCAGGCTGTTGCGGAAATCACCGCAACCGAAAACGAAGCATAAAGCCCTTTTTTGGGTCAGCGCCGGCAATGCTCGAGAACGCGATCGCCTCGAGGATAAGCGCCAGCGGACAACGAGGCCTGCGAGCAGGTCACCTTGGATGTTGCCGAACCACTGGTCGCGACAGCTATGCAAAGAAATTCGGATTTCGGTCAAGTTACTAACGCACGGACCAAACGGGGCCTGTCCTGCAAAAAGCGTCATGCGGTTGAGTTGTCCGGCGGATTGGCGGCCGGAAGAGCCACCCGGAGTTTCAACGGGTCCAATCGAGACGACGCACTTACACGCATATCCAGCTGCAGCGCAATATTTCTTAGTGGCACAATTGAAGGCTCCCAGCATTTTGAGGACTGGGATGCGTTCGCGAGGTTGGTCGCGGAATGGCAGTGATCCCGGTCAACCTTGCTCCTCAAAGTTGATGTTGAAATTCAGTTCAGGCGGAACTCAATCAGGTGATCGAACGCCACCGCCCCATTTGAGGTCGGGTAGATTGTCGACCAACATGAGGCATGCGAAGCCGCTGCGCCCGGCCCCGCCGGTAAGGCTCGGAGCCTTCTATTTTGTCCCCGTGCTCTAACCAGAATGGCCGCGTAAATAAAAAGGACCAAGAGCCTCATCACCTCAGCATGGCGCTTGCGCAATGACTAATTTAGTGAAACCTTAAATGCTCATGGGAGTAGACGAAAGACCGGTCGGTCCAATATGGGGCGGCATTGAACATAAATGTTTTTTCCGCGATTCCTGGTCGGGATGTTTGCCACGTCGACCGTGGTGGCGTTATGGATTTACCTAGCAACGGGTTCGTTCTGGAAGTCGCTTGCATGGACCTTGCTGATTTTGGTCATATTCCAGGTTGGATATTTCCTGTTTTCATTCGCACTTTTCCACACGCTTTGGACGAAGAGAACCGACGAAAAACCGAACACCCCCGAGCCTACCCGTCGAGACGGTGGTGTCTCATCTAAAGGCGGCCGATGATGCCCAACAAGCCGGCCACGCACCATCGTCAAATCGCCGGGGAAGGTTGACCGTCTTAAATCGCGTCATCCTTGGGCGGCAAGCGCCNGCGCCTCCCTGAAATGTCGCAGAGGAATGACGCAAGCCTTCCTCGCGGCGCAGGTTCCTCACGCGCCGATGATGCTGTCTTTGCAACCAACGATCTCCCCACTGTTGTTGGGTAGCCGGGCCGAGGCTTGCGTTTGCACATGATCGGGGATGCTGCCCTGGCATCGCGGCGACTGGCCGAATAGGACGACAAATGACGCAGGAACTTGGACGCTACAGATGCGGTGGCACCAGCGGACAGGAATACCGTCGTTGAATACCAGAATATGGTCGGCTTCGACGCCATGAGTGGCCGACAGATAGGCCGAGAACGAAAGAGCTTCGCTTAGTGAATGGCGGCGCTGTCAACTCACCGACGACAACACCATTCAGACACTCAGCACCCACGAGTTCATCCAAAAGGTGGATTAGGCCAGCGTCGATGTTGGTCCAGGGGGCTCCGAACTCAGCGTGTGGTCGGTCGTCCTCGAATTCACTCGGAGGGTTCTGCGGGCGCTCGTTCCCGCTGACGGCCTCCACCCCAAGACGTCAAGCGATCCCGGCGGCAGCCAGCTTGCGCGCGGGCCTCGTAGGTGATCACGCCATAACGCCGATCGACCGAATAGGTCATGACTTCAACTGCGGCGGACCAGATGTCTGCTTGGCCGGCGCCGCACAGCCCAGCAGATCCCACCTGGCGCCGGCCGCCTTCTCGAGCGTTTGCTGCGGTCCATCGTCCAAAAGGCTGTGTTCCAACAACTCTAACGAGAGAGATACACTCCTGCTACTCGGCGCCGCTTCCCTCAAAGCGCTGTCTGGTAAAAAGGCTCGGCGCCCTTCTAGTTTGTTCAGGTTCAAAAGGAGGGCGCCGGCCCCAGACTTTTCCGCCCAGAATGGCGATTAGCGCTTCGGGGTGATCTCGTCGACCCTCACCTGTCGCCGATCTCTCTCGCCCAGGCCAGCGCCCAGGTCTTGGCTTTCGTGGTCAAACACCGTTGAGCAGTGAGGCGCTTCAAACACGCTCACAACAGGTCGCCACCGACTCGTCGAGCATGCTCCACCTTCGCTTAGTCCATAAAGGTGTGGTGCGTTCATATTAGCATGAGCATATATAACTTGGCAGCCGGCCATGTCCCCAGTCCCCAGCCGGTTAGGCCCGGCTGCTCTCTACCCCCAAAGAAAGCCGGGCCGCCCCGCAGCCAGAGCGTTCCGTGCTTGGTAGACAGCTCGCCAGGCCCCAACCACCTCGAGCCCGGCGAGCCTGACCTGGATCAATGATCGGATCAGGACCGGGGTCAGCCGGCAAATATCTATGCAAGAGCGGTGTCACTTTGTTAGCGCTGAAATGGATCAGTTTTCACAGGACCACCAACCCAGCGCAGCGAAACCAACTGCTGGGACAAGCATACATGCACCGAACCGCGACCGGCGATTCAATTAGCATGCACTTAATTATCTCCATAACATTTTAACGAATCGTTGACCGCGCTGTCCCAGAATAGGACGGCGCGGTCAGACCCCAACCGGACTGCGCAGGCGGCTTCGGCACTCAGCGCCCGCCGAACTGTCGGAGCCGCCACCCACATCCCACATTATACCAGCAATGGTTGAATCAACTATTACTGCGCGTGCAAACGGCCTACCATGGGAACAAAAGAGGGATTCACATCGAATACGGTTCGATCAGGATCGGACCATGGAAACAATTCTTTGACGATCTCTCCCCAACCGCGATCGCTGACTCATAGACCTCCGTCAGGTAGGACGAGATCAAAGGATCGCTGCGCCACTCAACAGCTCGGCAAAGAGGGCCGTAGACCTCACGTTTGGTTCCGACGTCCACGCCGGCCGGGGTTTCGTCAAAGATGAAAGATCGGCAAGAATGTCCCATTGAGCAGGACCTCGACGTCCTTCTCGACCATGCCCAGGCGCGGGCTCGACGATCTCACACTCAAAGTTGCGACCTGACGAAGTCGAAGCGTTGAATGGGTGATGCGCCCGTCGGGCGTTCATGGTTGTAGTAGCACCGCAGCACGATCACACCGGATCAATTGTCAACCCATCAGCCCTGCGCTCGAAGGGCCTCCTCTATGACCTTCGTGATCTCTGCTGGTGGTGAAGCAGATGTGTCGCTGCCAAACTTCTCGAAGGCAAGATCGACTTCAACTACCCGCGCTTGCTGCGCTGCGGAACTGTGATGCGGCGGTTGCGTCGCTGCTTCCTTGAGGTCGGAAAAAACGAGCGGGCCAGACAAAGTTCGCACGCCTGCTTTGCTGTCTTCGGTTCTAATAGAGCCAAGTGTGAACGGAACGCCGGGCGCTGGATTGTGCGCCCAAAAGGATCACTTTGTGACCACCAGCATCAGTACCGCCGTCGCTCCCTACGACGCTGCACGCAAGCTCGGGCGGGAACGTCGTCTGGTTGTGGAGCGGGTTGGTTCCACTGCCATGCTGCCAACACCAACAACGCCCTCACGCTCCCTTGCGCTCGTTACTTTGTGCAAACGCTCATAGGGCAGCAACTCCTTGACCCGCGTACCAAGCGCAACAATTTCTGCCCGCAAATCTTCGCATTCCTGCCTCTGGACTTCGTGCTGCATCTGCTCGGAGGCGTATTGCGCCGAGATGTGCGAGAGGTCCGCAGTCAGCTTCGAAAGGTTCGTCATGTGGGCTTCGCTCTCTTTCAAGAGATCAGAATACCTTTCATCCGCAACCTGCTTTTCGGCCATGGTATCGCTCCATTGAGCCGTCAGCCTGGCGATTTCACTGGATGCTACGCTTGCCTCGTTCGTTGCCGCATCCAGTCGCGATTGAAGACTTTGAATTTCAGATCGCAAACCTCGCATCTCTGCGAGACTGCGTGCACGTTCGGCTCCCGTGTCATCTTCCATGATGCGTGCGGCCTCTGCCATTTCCGACAGTTTCGCCTGCGCGATCTCAAGCGACTTCTGCAACCGCGTTTCGTCCTTCTCGCTCCTGCCGAGCGCAGCCAGCAGTTCGGAATGCCGCACCGCATCGTTGGCGTGAATCGTCGACAACTCATCAAGCCTCCGCCTCGCCTCAGCTTCCCGCTTTTGCGCCTTGTCGAGGTCGATCGAGAGTCTGACATGCTTTTCTCGCAAGGTATCGTTTTCGCGCGCCCGTCTATCGGCCTCGGCTGTTCTGGCCGAAAGAGCTTTGGCCGCCTCGCCGAAGTCCGCCTCCCTTATTGCGATGGTAGTGGCCGCTTCTACAAGTTCCAGCCTTACGGCGGCGAGCGCACTACGAAGAGCGTCCCTGTCCTGGACCAAGCTTACTTCGCGCTGCTGTATGGCTCCGAACGCGCTGTCGTGCTCACGTTGCTTCCTCATCGCATCGTGCAGCTGTTCGGACAGGACCATGTGTTCTCTCGTCAGGTTGGCATTTGCCACTTCCAGTTCGTTGGCACGAAAGAAGTCCGCTTGAAGGATCTGAAAAAAATCGCGTGTGTAGTGGTGCGAAGTTGCAACCTCCATTAGCTTGGCTTTGACATCCTCCAAATGGCCTTCCGCATCCTGAATGAGCATCTCAAATGAGCTCAAAGCAGCCAGCCGGCTCTGCGTATGCGAAGTTAGCTGGCGAGGGGTTTCATTGGGAGTGCCCTCGGGTTGCAGGGCATCGGTCCCTTTTGCGAGGCTGTCTTTCGAGGCACTGCCGTCGTCTGATGGTGACACCTCGTCAAGGCTCAGGGAGATGTTCAAAGCCTCGACTAGCTCTGTCTCGAGTTCCTCGGCGGCTCTTTCCACATTGTCGTAACGTTTGATCAGGTTCGATAGTTTCATGACAAGCTCTCCCGGCGCACCACTTTGAATTAATGGTTCGGCAACCAACGATTACACACCATATACCGCTCCGGGAACGACGACTGCCATGCAATCGACTATATTAGATCATTCTAAAGCAGTACGCTCGCAAAGGGGGGAGTGCCTGCTTCGGATCAATCCGGTGATCATGCCGCCAAGTCGAACGTCTTCTTTCGGGAGACGACCAAGGAAGCCTCAACGGCCGACATTGGCGCGAAGGCGCCGATCATAAGGGGCATACCAGACATTCCGCAGCTGATCGTCCACGTTCCCGGTCGTATCATCCCCTTCCACCTGGTCGATCGGAGAACAGCCTGCATATACTCTGCGAGGTCGAGTTCGCCGCGCGCCCGATCTATAATAGAGATCGGGCCTGGCCGGGCGATCCCTTTGCCCAACCGCAGCATACTACAGGCGGCGAGCGGCGCCCTCTCCTCCTCCCCCGCTGGCTCTAGCGGAGTGGATTCTGCCGCGGCCCGTGCAAGGCTTCGCAGAAGGATGCTGTCTCGTGCGCGTCAACGCTTCGCAATTGCCTCCTTCGGTGCAGTTCCGAAGATCAGAGTTGGTTTGTTCCTCACCCCTTACCGATCAAGCGATGTGCAGGAGTTCGCGCAGCCGGACCGGCAGTCGGGGCGAGGCTTGCAGTTCGGCGCAACTCGCCTCCCATCGATTCAGATACTCGGCGATCGGTACACCTGTGCGGCCGGGCCATCGGTTCAGTGCGCCCAGCGCCTCGACACAGTCGGGCGCCGCCTCGTACTCAGTGAGGATGGTCTGGGAGATTGCTTGGGCAAACGGATTGAGACCGGGTATTTCGATTTCGCTGCGATGATCGGCGAACCAGGCGGCCGGGTCGCGGCTCAGCCCCTGGCTGTCGGCGAGCGCGGCGTAGCCGCGGACGATGTTGTCGCGATACGCCGCTATGGCATCGCCGAACGCGTTGTCGCCGGCAAATGGCGGACTCTCTTTCCAGTCCTTCGCCAAGCGACCAAGACCGCGCAGCGAGAAGGCCTCAACCAACGCTTCCTCCAGCCACTGGCAGGGCGGCGCCGGCTTGGCGTCCGCCTGCCAGCTGTTGGCCATGACGTGGCCGAGCTCATGGCCGAATTGGTAGGCGAGCTTTGACCAATCCCGTTCGCCAATGTCGACAATGATCCACGCCATGCTGCTACCGTCGGGGTGCAGCCAGATCGCCGGCTGCCCCGAAGTGTGCTCGTCGACACGAAGTCGCGTAGGCTGGCCATCGGAGAGCAGGCGGACGCCATCCAGGCAGGCGTGCCGCGTGCGCTCGACGACCTGATCTGCGGAGCGCGGAAGCATGTGACCCCAGTCGCCGGCGAGTTCGATCGGGGCGGTTAGTAGGGTGGAGGGAACGGCAAGGGGCGGCACGGACACCGCGTAGCTTGTGCCTGCTCGTCCCGGCTGCGTCAATGCCGCTGGGATCAAGTTGCGGATCGCTGCGCCCGCAAACAGTGTAACGAAATCTCGTCGCCGCAATTGGGTCCCTGATGTCCGACCGCTCGAACTTAGAATACCTGATCCGTAAGGCAAAGGGTCGGGACGCACGGCGCGTGTCAAACAAGCTTTTGGCCGCGGTTTGCGAACGCCTTGCTGGCTGCGCGCTCAATCATCCGTTCCTGACCTTTGCCACGCCGCAAGGTAATCACTTTGGTAAACTTTCTGCTCGCCGTCAGAAATCTCAAATGTCTTCCTGGCTGCCATGAGGACGTATGTTCTAGCAGTGCTCATTGTCATGTTTGAGCGCTGTCCGAGAACAGCCGGGTCGGGAACGTCTCGTGGATTGGGCTTCCCCACGTCGTCGACCAATTGCATCAGCTCTATCTCGAACCCGTTTTCGCGAGAAAATGTTCGCCATAACAAGTCAGGACTAAACTGGTAAAGGCCATGTCCAAGAAAGTTATTTGCGCCGTCCACCATCAAGAATATGCCGCCGACTCTTAGCATCCTCTTTACGTTCGAAAATGCCATTCGCGTATCAAACACATGCTCAATCGTCCCGCCGTCGAAAATACAGTCGAATTGATTTGCAAGTTCATCAGGAATCGGATCGTTCAAGTCGTGAGTGATCTCGGCTCCTTCGAAGTCAGAATAATCGAGTGACCTTATCGCCTTGCTTCCCAGATACTTGAATAATTCCTCGCAATATCCCGTTTCTCCCTTGATATTTTCGATCGATACTCGTCTGTCATATGAACGAAGGACGGAGTTTCCCAAGGTGCTGTCGTGAATGTGGTAACCTTGACGTCCTAACCACAAGGTTTCGCCAAGAGACCGCCCGCGGAATTTCAGGAGAAAATCCATAACGTATATATCGACACCCATCAACTTGCCCCCGCCACGGCCTTTGTATTTGGTCACTTATCGATGTGTGCGTAGAATCAACTGCCGATGCCGGACGACGACTTGACATCCTGTGCGACCGATCGGCGCGCAGCCCGTACATTAGCACGACTGTGTCCAATTTTGAGCAAAGAAGAACCAGATCTCTACGATTCGATAACCCCAAGGTCTCGGTACCCAGTTGTTATCCACTTTTGATTGACACTATCGACTTTCGTGTTTCGGCCTCAAAGCCGCATGACGATGTCGATTGTGCCATCAATATGGCGTGCGCTCCGTTGAAATGGCATCCGATATGAGGGCAACAAGTTAAGGGGGAGTTCTAGACCGGGTCGCCGACCGAACCCTTTCTTGTCTATGTTGGCAAAATTCGCTTTCGAGGATCAGCAAGGTGCGGCTGATAGTCGATTGGAGCGCAAAGCAACTTCGGGGGTACACTGGTCGGCCGCGTCATGGCGGCATAGTTATTGCTGGCGGGTCCGATCCGGTCAGCGCAGCGGAAATCAAGCTGTCGCCCCCAAACAGTGTAACGATATCCCGCCGCCGCGCTTCGATTCCCAATATCCGACCGCCACGTTTTAAAATACCATGTCAGTCCACGAAGGCGAAGGCTCGGGAAATGGGGGATGAGGAGTGGGCGAGGCCATTTTTTCGCGAACATACACAGGGGATGCTTTTTCAAGTTGGCAGGTGGCGAATGAAATATCAGTTCGCCTTGAAGACGGATCCCTTGTCGTCTCGGATACGGAGCGGCACAACTGGCACCTGTTGCGCCTCCATAATTCAGCTTTTCTATTTAGAACTATCAGGCTGAAATGTTTGCTGAAATTTCGCCCTGACGCTACCGCCAATTTCTACATCCATCACTATGGCTCCATCGATGTAGCGGAAATTTCTGCGGACGGGTCCATAGTCAATGATGGCATTTGCAGGAGCATAGCGGTTGAAAAGAGTTCCGAGGGGCTACTTGAGGTAGAGGCGACATTCCTGAGCTGCCATTCAACCCTGTCCATCGGCTGCTCCAAAAACCGCCACCCCTTCTATGCTGGCACTGGACGCGAACAGTTCGTCCTCGTCAGCGTTCTGGTTGAGACGTTTGACGCGTATCCTGAATTGTCCCGTACGCCAGCAGAGGAGCGCATTACGCTTGTCGATGTCGGTGGCCAAGGGGGCCTGCAACTCAAGTGGATGCTGAGAGCCGATCAGATTACGCCGGTGGTTTTCGAACCCATACCGTCGGAGGCTGCAGTGCTAAGGCAAACCCTTGGCCGAATCCCCGGCGCTCAGGTAATAGAAAAGGCGCTGGCCCACACCACAGGCGTTCAGAAGCTCCACATTACAGCGGATACAAGCTGCTCCTCCTTGAGGGAGCCAAACTTCGACGTGCTGCAGCAGTATTCGGTAGCGCCAATTTTTGTCGTGGTCGGCACGCAGGACGTCGAATGCGTTCGATATGACGATTTGTTCCGAAGGCACGCCGCTCCGTCGCCGGACGTGATGAAGATAGATGTTCAAGGTCTTGAATACGAAGTTCTGCTGGGCTTTGGGCACCTTCTGGAAAATTGCCTGGCCATCGAACTGGAGACGCACGTAGTCCCTATATACAAAGGTCAGAAACTACTCGGTGATATCATCGATATGCTTGGACTTTTCGGATTTTCCCTACGGCACATCAAGCAAATTCCGCATTTCGACGGCGACGCCGTTGAGTTTGACGCTCTTTTTACGAAACGGCGCGACAGGGCTATCGCTTTTTCCGAGTCGGCAACGCGAAAGTTTGCCACAATTACCGAGGTCTTGGAGATTGATCCATACTTTTGACGGAGATGCCTGCGTCGTCCAGTCAACGATTTTTGAATTGGTCGCGCTCAGTCCGTTACATGTGAGAACGAAAATCACTGCCTGGCGAGGATACGGTGAGACGAATGATAGATCACGTTCACGTAATCAACCTTGATCGCAGCGTTGATCGTCTCGAGAGATTTCGTAAGACGAACGATCATCTTAGAAGTATTCGGAGATTTCCTGGAACTGATGGTCGACTTGTGGACCGTGATCGGCTTGTACAGGACAAAATCATCTCGCCGGATCTAGATTACGCGGCTGGAAGTTTGGGCTGCGCCGTTTCTCACGTCGCGCTCTGGAAAGAAGCTGTTCGACGGAGTGAGGCAATAACCGTGGCCGAAGACGATGCCATCTTTTCTCGTCATTTCGAACCGCACATGCATTCACTGTTGGCTAACATTCGTGACTGGGACTTCATCCTTTGGAGCGCAAGCCTGCGGTGTTACGCTTGGCTGGATGCCCTCCCAGGCGGAACTGGCGCGAGGCTTGAGTTCTTTTCTGGAGAGGTGATGACACATGTCCAGGATTTTCAAGAGGCCGAAACGGAACCCGTTCTTCTGCGAGCACACCATCTTTTGGGTCTTGTATGTTATTCAGTTTCTCCAAACGGGGCACGCGCGCTGCTCGACTGGTGCCTTCCAATACGGCCGATGATCATCGATTTCGCGGGATTCGGCCTGAGGCTGAACAATGCTGGAATTGACTGCATCATGAATGGGGTAATGCCGTCGCTGAAAGCGTATGTGTGCCTTCCACCTCTGGCGATCAGCGATGAACGACCCGAGGAATCGGTTCGGATCAACACATGAAGTGACATCCTGCGAAGCAGGCGCCCACGCAGAGTCGCATGAACCAGATTAGCCCTTCGCAGTAGATCTGCATTTGCGGCTCAGCCGCGTTGCGTGGCTGCGGCATCTGTGGGTGCTCGTGTCTCGATATCTCCGGTCCGCTCCTCCTCCCGCAGCCGAACGAAAAACTCTAGATTGTTCTTGAGTCTCTGGTTAACTGAGTCGAGTTCAAGTGCCCTTTGCCCCCATTCTACCGCACGGTCCATCGCATTGAGATGCCATGACGCGATGGCGCCGAGGTCAAACAGCCGAAATCCCCAGCAGTTCTGATCGTCCAGATAGCTTCCGGTGCGGTGCGTCCTCTCGATACCGTTGGTGCAAGCCCAAAACAGATTCAACCAGTCCGCTTTGCCGTGGAGCTCTTCGGCCAGGTCGGCCCAGATCTCGCGGCGGTGCGGCGCTTCCATCCGCGCCTTGTCCAGCCAGGACAAGCTCTGTTCCGGGCGCATACGCGCGATATAACGCATGGCCTCGGCTCGTTCTTCGCCCCACGTGCTTGTCGGCAAGGCAAGATAGCGCTCAAGCAACTCGACAGCCCGATCCTTCTGGTTGGCCCACATCAGGTCTCGCCCCAGCCAGAAGCAGATTTGTGCGTCGGCGGGGTCTTCCTTGTGCGCCACTTCCATCAGCGGCAGGTAACTACTCCTTGTTGGCTTGGTAAGGTCCTGCACCTCGAACATGACAATGTCGCTGCTGCTGGCCGTGACCTCCCTCTCTCCCGTGAAGACCAGGGCTTCGTGAACAGGCCTCTTGAAACGATATCCCCAGCGATGATGAAAGTTTTTCGCTGGCCAGTTGCGAAGTGGGGTCGGGTCGTCGACGCTCGCTCTGTACACTGTCTGACAATAAAGGGCTGTCGTCTCGCGAGTCCAGACAGCCTCGAGCTTTGCCCGCCAGCCAGGTTCAAGGAACCGGTCCATGTCCATTGTGCAGCACACATCCACGTCGTGCGGGATCAGTGCCATCGCGGCGTTGCGGGCATCGTCGAAACGCCATGGGCGGACCGCTATCCTGTGCACGGTAACGCCGGCAGCGGTCAGCCGTTCCACCGTATCGTCGGTGCTGCCCGTGTCGGCGACAATGCGATAGTCGGCGTCGACGGCCGAATTGGCCCAGCGCTCCGCGTTTGCGGCTTCGTTCAAGGCGATGGTGTAGACAGCGACTTTCACGGCGCTCTGCTCACTCACGCGCTGGTGCAAGATTTCGCCTGGCGGACATGCCCGACGCGCCCTTGCGGATAGCCACCAGGCCTCCCAGCAGTTTCGCCCGATTCAACTCGTAGTGGCTGTCGAAGAACAGGATCTCGGCGAACTGACCGGCAAGCGCGCTCACGCCCAGCGGATCGACCGACCGCGCGCTGCCGTACTGCTGGATTTCCCGCAGCAAGTTCTTCGTCAGCGTGATCTTGCCAAGATCCTCGCCCGGCGGCTGCCAGTCGAGGTCTTCGATGAAATACCAGCCGCCCTCCGCGAGCAGCGGGAAGAACTCGCGCAGGGTGAGCTGCTCGTCGAACGAGGCGTGGCTGCCGTCGTCGATGATCGCGTCGAACGAGCGCGGCTCGAGTTTCGCCGCGACTCCGCGCAGATCATCCAGCTTGGATTGGTCGCCGACGAACGACTTGAAACGTTCATTGTTCAGGCGGGAAAAGTCCGTCAGGTCGACGCCGACCACCTGGCAAAACGGAAAGTAGCTCTGCCATAGCGCGACCGAAGGTGTCTCGCTCTGGTTGTCCGCCAGCCTGCGGCAAAGCCCGATTTCCATGAGCCGCCGCATGGCCAGCCTTCTGCCCGACAGCAGGCGATCGTAGACCCTGGCATAGGCATGACGGTTGCCCGTATGCCGGTTCTTGTCGGTATTGAAGCGGTCGGCGAGAGTTGTGAATGCCGGGAAACTATCGAGTGGGTTGATCAGCTGCGAGATCAACGGTGCCCCCTCGCCGCCCGGCCGGGCGTCGTTGCGGGCCGTCCACAGGTGGATACCGAACACGCGGGCATCGTTCAGATAATCGGTCAATTCCGATAACGGCCTATCGAACCTGTCGATCTCGGTCCAATCGATCGCGTTGAAGAACATCGGGCTGAATACCCGGTCGCGCAGCTCGGCGCCGGCTACGGTCGCGATGTAGTCGGAGAGCAGCTTCGGGCCGATGTCACCGAACTCCTTGCCGCGCGCTTCTTGGAAACGCTCGAGCGACAATTCGTATAGCGCCCTGAGGTGGCGGCTGTAGGGCTTGGCGTATATGACGTTGCCGCAGATGAAGTGGCCCTTGTGTGCTCCCCGCCATTGCAGATTGAAAAAGTGATCGCCGCGAAAGGGGAACGGCCGCAGCAGGATCACGTCGGAATCCATCCACAGGCCGCCATGTTCGTAGAGCAGGGCGTAGCGGAAAATATCGCTGAAATATCTGATCTCGGAGCCGGCGACGATGCGCTCGAACAGGGCCTGCGGCATGACGTCGTCGGCATTGCGGACCTCGATCCCGCGCCGGACGAGGAATTCGAGCTTCTCTGGCGCATAGCTCCACACCCGCACCGGATGGCCAGCCGCTCGCATCGACGTTGTGGCGCCAATCAAGGTACGATGCTCAGCTTTGTCGGACATCACTTCATAGAAGCAGTTGATCTGCGGAAGTGCGGTGTCGTCGCTGCCAAGGAAGGGATAAATCCGCGCGTCGAACTGGCGCGATCGTTGCCGTCGTTCCAGCGGTGAATCCACGTCGCGCAGAAACGGCGCGAGCTCATGAAAGATCTCTTCTGTCGACTTCATGCTGCCGGTGCCGAAGTCCTTACCTTCCAACGGCGCCCGGTTTGCATCACCCATGGCCCCACCGTCGGCGCGGCCAGGCTTGATCGCGGCTTTCGTTGGAGGGGCGCGAAAGACCGGCGTCGACAGTGTCTGCTTCGTTCCTGGATCAGCCACCCCCGAAGACAGGCGATCCACATCCTCTAGCATCCCTCCCACATCCGCCTCATCGACGGTCGCGATCCAGCACTCGCTGTCGGCAACGCTGTAGGAAATCAGCAAGCGCTTCTCATCGGGATGCCAAGCCAATCCGGCAGCGAACTCGGCGCCCTTTTCGTTGAAGTAAAAGGGACGGCTCACCTTTTGCAGCAGGTTCATTGCGTCGAACCAAACAAACCGATGCAGGCAGTATCGCCTGTTCTCGGAGGGTCTCCATTGCACCTCGTGAATCAACATTAGCCAACCGCCGGCGAAAGCGACCTGTTGGCTTACGCCGCCGAATCGTTGGGCCGCAATTCCAGGAGAGGTCTCGCTGATCGTTTCAGCTCGCTCATCCGCCACCCGAATTGGATCGCCGAAACAGACCAACTGCAGCCGCTCCTCGCCGGCTTCGCCTGATGTGACCTGCGTCATCCATTTCCTGTCGTGCGCACTCGGCCCCGTCGCGGGCAGCACGCGCAGGTCGGTCATCCGGTGGTGGCCGGTTTCGCTGTCGTCGACGCGCATGATGACCTGCTTGCCCTCGCTGTCCGCCAGATCGCGGACGGAGGCCGAGCCCCACAGCTTACCTTTCCAGGCGAACAGACGCAGGTCCTCGACGCCGGCCTCGCGCATGTTTGTCGGCGGCAGCATCTCGGTTGTCGATCGGACGGCGAGCCCATTGGTCAACCGCAGAAGGAAATTCCGAGCGAGGATCGCCTCGCCGCCTTTCGTCCGGAGATGGACGCCGTCTTCGCTTGTGGTGTAGTTCACCGCTGCCTGAGCAAGCACAATCTCCTTGCCCAGGCGCGCCACCGAGGGGCTTGACGGCCTGTAGCCCTCGGGCGCAGCGAAAACGATCGGATGAGCGCTGAACGACGGCATCGTTGTCTTGGCTGGCTGCATATAGAAGAACAGGTTGGACCACGCGAGATCCCTGGGTCCATCGCCGATACTGCGGTCCAGCGCTAACCAGTTGCAAGTCGCGAAACCGCGATCCTTGCGCACCGGGTCGCGCGCATAATTCGCCGCGATCGCATACTCTTCGCGCAGGCCTGTCGTGTACACGAAATCCTCGAGGAACAGGATGTCCTGCTCCGGCCGCTTGATCGCCAGCCCTGCTTCGGAGAACAACACGCTGGCGTCGTTCATCCCCTTCTCGCGGTAAAACCGTGCCAGGTCATAAAGTGGCTCGGCGCGTTGCGGCCGTTGATTGAAGGCGGTAAGCGCCTGTTGAACAAAGCCAGCCTCGTCGCCGAGTTTGCGCAGGCAGCGCGCCTCCTGCAGGCGGGCATTCCACGCCTCCTCGTCCCAGCCGCCCATCGCGGCACGCTTGGCGTAGGCCACCGCCGCCTCCGCCGTCCGCCCAGCGTCGCGGTAGGACTGCGCCAGGTAGAACCAGTAGCGCTGATTTTCCGGATCGTTCTCAAGGGCGTCCAGCAAAAGCCTGGCATCACGCTCGAACTTGTCCACCCGGTTCGAGCCGCTGGCGTGGTCCTTGTACCAGGCACCCCTCAGTTCCTGCACGCCACCGGGCACGTCGAGATATTCGTGGGTCACGCCATGGTAGCGGGCACCGGCGTCGCGTTTGACAAGGCGCGTGTTCCAATAGGCCAGGCCGGAATCCGACCGCTGCAACAGCCGGTAGCCCGGGCCGTCGAGCCCCTCGCGGAACCCCGTATCCTCAACCATCAGCTCCATGTCGGCATCGTCGAACAGCAGATAGTCATAGGCGAGCGGCGAGGCATAGGCGTGATCGAGCGCGGCGTTGCGGGCCTGCTCGAAATTGTGGAACGGGAACTCATGCAGCTCGCCAGGCAGGTTGTGGACGGCAAAGAACGCCTTGATGAAATCCTGGGTTCCGTCGTTCGAGCCGGTGTCGCCGATGACCCAGCAGTCGATGTGGTCGACAACCGCCCCGAGACAGCGTTGAAGGTTCGCCATCTCGTTCTTGACGATCATGTTAAGGCAGAGGCGCTTACCGCTTGTCATATGCTGACTTTCGACCCCCATGACTGCGGGCTGAAGCGGTTACATTTGTGCCATGGTGCCGTCGGGGACAGGGATCCGTTCCAGTGCGGACTTATCCGGCCTTCATGTCCCATGCACATTTTCCCCTGCCTCGGCCATCTGGATGCTACCTCAGCGTGATCCATTGTTAGCCAGCACCTTCCGCCGCAGCAAGGGTCTCGCGGTCACCTTGGGCGAGGCTTTGCGAATTGCCCTGTAGGCTCGATCGCTACGTACACCCCCGCCGCGATATCAAGCGTTCGTCGATAACGAAGGTGGTGTATCTTAAGCCCCGGATTTTTCGATGCATTTGGCCGTATCCGCGCCATCTCGATGTTTTCCAAGGTAGTAAATCGTGGTTGGGCAATTAACAAATTGTAAACAGGTTATTTACAAGTTGCTAATTTTATAATTTACTAATCTCTTATGTATGGGAGGGTTTCCGTGGACCGGGCAGTAGGCCTGTCGGTTCGCGCTGTCTGCGAAGCCAGGAGAGTATCTGGAGCAAGTGCCACTTCGTGCGTGAGGGCGCAGAAAGTGTTTGGCGCAAGGAAGACGTCATCCAACGTTTTCCCAACCTGATGTTCCCTCGCAAGTAGTCGATTTCCCTCGCAAGTTGACACGCGTGTTGGGAGTTGGCTGTGGTCGGTGTGATACCAAGTGCGAAACGATGCGTCCGCAACGCAGGTTTCTGCTTCGATCAATCCCCCAATTATCTGCACCTGGCCGCCAGCAAAGATTGCCTGGCGATTGATGAGTATTGCTCGGTGCCCTGTGGACCGCCGTCCAGTTGCGAACTCCACACTCATCTCATTGAAGACAAGCGGGGCGCCGTTCGATCGGCCGGCACGAAGAGGCCTTCAAGTATTGAGCGCCCGGCTCGTCGCTCTGCGCGGCGCCCGCCGGTTTACGGAGCTGCTGGCTGCTCAATGCACGCGGCTCGAGCGCCGGTAGAAGCTGCGACCGGCCTCAGCGGGCGCGGGCGCCCGGCAGCGATAGAAACCTAGGCACGAAACAAGACAAACGGCAGCGCATCCGCTGCCGACCGAGGAGGAAATTATGAGCTATATAACGGGGTTTGCGGTCATGGAAGTTGCCGTGAGAGGCGTCTTGCCCATCGGCGACACGACCGAGAATGTGCCATATTTTATCCTGGACACGACCAAGAGCGCCGTCGTCGGTCAGGTCATTCTTCCCAAGGCCGTCAAGCGAAGCCTCGCCGTCGCTGTCACCGTCAAGGTTCCGGCCGCAGCCGGTTCGTTGGCGATTGGCACGTTTGACGATGGCGGGAATTTCCAGGCCTGCAGCTTCCTCCGCGTAGAGAGCCCCGCTGTCGAACATCCCGACAGCGCCGTCGGACCGTCCGGAAGATGAGGCCTCTCAAGCCGCTGATCCCGAGCGCTCACCGGCCAGGCCGGTGGGCGGTTTCAGCTTGAACTGAGTTCGAAGCCAACAGGAGCCAGTCATGGCCCGTGCCACTGAAATTCTTTTTGTCGATCCTTCGGTCTCCGACCTTCAGACAGTTTTCGGCAACGTGCGCCCCGAGGTTCAAGCGATTGTGCTCGACGGCCGCTGGCCGGCGGCGCAGCAGATCGCTGCGGCGCTGGCAGGGCACGAAGGGCTCGACGCGATCCATATTATGGCGCACGGCGCGCCTGGCCGGGTTAGCTTCACAGCCGGAGAGTGGTCGGCCGCCACACTGAAGGAAGATGCTGAGGATCTTGCCGCAATCGGCAGGGCGCTTGCCGCGGACGGCGAACTCCGACTGTGGAGCTGCGAGACAGCTTTTGGGAATGCTGGCGAGACCTTCGTTGCGGCGCTGGAACAGGCCGTCGGCGCGGACGTCCGCGCATCGAGATCGCTGGTTGGCGCAGCCAAGCTAGGTGGCTCTTGGGGGATGTCGGAACACGTGAGTGCGTCCACGCCCTTACCTCCGCTGACCTCAGTTGGCGTGGCAAGTTACAGCGGGGTGCTGGTAGCAGGTGACCTGACACTCACGGGTACGATTACTGGTTCGGGCAACAGCAGTAACGTCAACACGTATTATCTCGTGGATACATCACTCAACCCCGATACAGTGGTTGGTAGCTTCCAACTTCCATCCGCAACAAACGGATTGGTATTTGCGTTTGCTGCAACCATAACGATACCAGACACTACTCACAATTATACCATTTACAATGCCAACTTCGGTGTAATGGGTACACTTGTACCTGGTGCCGGTAACACTTATATTTTCACGGCCGGTGCTGCCAATCCCACCAACAACAATAATTTCAATGGGGGCAGTTTCAACATCACGAGTCAAGTAGGCCCCACGGGCCCCACGGGTGCGACCGGCGCCACGGGTGCGACAGGCGCCACGGGAGCGACCGGCGCAGGTGCGACGGGCGCTACAGGCGCGACGGGCGCCACCGGTGCTGGCGCAACTGGCGCGACCGGCGCCACGGGTGCTTCAGGCGGAACCGGTGCAACGGGCGCCACTGGCGCAACTGGTGACACAGGCGCGACCGGCGCCACGGGCGCTTCAGGTGGGACTGGCGCGACGGGTGCTTCTGGTTCGACCGGTGCAACGGGCGCCACAGGTTCGACCGGCGATACGGGAGCGACCGGCGCCACCGGCTCGACCGGAGCAACCGGCTCTACTGGTGCGACTGGCTCGACTGGAGCAACAGGCTCGACTGGAGCAACAGGCTCGACCGGAGCAAACGGCGATACCGGTGCAACGGGCTCGACTGGCTCGACTGGTGGAACCGGAGCCACAGGTGCGACCGGCGATACGGGAGCGACAGGTTCGACTGGTGCCACCGGCTCTACTGGTGCGACAGGCTCGACCGGAGCAACCGGTGATACCGGCGCGACCGGCGCAACGGGCTCGACCGGCTCGACTGGTGGAACCGGAGCCACAGGTGCGACCGGCGATACGGGAGCGACAGGTTCGACTGGTGCCACCGGCTCTACTGGTGCGACAGGCTCGACCGGAGCAACCGGCGATACCGGCGCGACCGGTGCAACGGGCTCGACCGNTCGACCGGAGCAACCGGTGATACCGGCGCGACCGGTGCAACGGGCTCGACCGGCGCGACTGGTGGAACCGGAGCCACAGGTGCGACCGGCGATACGGGAGCGACAGGTTCGACCGGCGCCACCGGCTCTACTGGTGCGACAGGCTCGACCGGAGCAACCGGCTCTACCGGAGCGACTGGCTCTACTGGTGCGACAGGCGCAACCGGAGCCACAGGTGCGACCGGCGCTACCGGTGCGACTGGTTCGACCGGTGATACCGGAGCGACCGGAGCAACAGGTGATACCGGGGCGACTGGCTCCACTGGAGCGACGGGCTCGACTGGAGCAACAGGCTCCACCGGAGCCACAGGGGCAACTGGCGACACGGGAGCGACAGGTTCGACTGGTGCAACCGGTTCCACCGGAGCAACCGGCTCTACTGGAGCGACTGGCTCGACCGGAGCGACTGGCTCGACCGGAGCAACCGGTGATACCGGCGCGACCGGTGCAACGGGCTCGACTGGCTCGACTGGTGCNACCGGAGCAACCGGTGATACCGGCGCGACCGGTGCAACGGGCTCGACTGGCTCGACTGGTGCTACCGGAGCCACAGGTGCGACCGGCGATACGGGAGCGACAGGTTCGACCGGCGCCACCGGCTCTACCGGAGCGACAGGCTCGACCGGAGCAACCGGTGATACGGGAGCGACTGGCTCGACCGGAGCGACGGGCTCAACCGGAGCAACCGGTGATACTGGAGCGACGGGTGCCACCGGCGCGACTGGTTCAACTGGTGCAACCGGAGCGACCGGAGCAACAGGTGATACCGGGGCNGCGACTGGCTCGACCGGAGCAACCGGTGATACCGGCGCGACCGGTGCAACGGGCTCGACTGGCTCGACTGGTGCCACCGGAGCCACAGGTGCGACCGGCGATACGGGAGCGACGGGTTCGACCGGCGCCACCGGCTCTACCGGAGCGACAGGCTCGACCGGCGCCACCGGCTCTACTGGTGCGACAGGCTCGACCGGAGCAACCGGTGATACCGGCGCGACTGGTGCAACCGGCTCTACTGGAGCGACTGGCTCGACCGGAGCGACGGGCTCAACCGGAGCAACCGGTGATACTGGAGCGACGGGTGCCACCGGCGCGACTGGTTCAACTGGTGCAACCGGAGCGACCGGAGCAACAGGTGATACCGGGGCNACCGGAGCAACCGGTGATACCGGCGCGACCGGTGCAACGGGCTCGACTGGCTCGACTGGTGCTACCGGAGCCACAGGTGATACCGGGGCGACAGGCTCGACTGGTGCAACGGGCTCTACCGGATCTACTGGTGCGACCGGCGCCACAGGTGCAACTGGCGACACGGGAGCGACAGGTTCGACTGGTGCAACGGGCTCCACGGGAGCAACCGGTTCGACCGGAGCTACTGGCTCGACTGGTGCAACAGGCTCTACTGGCTCGACCGGAGCGACTGGCTCAGCCGGATCGACGGGAGCGACCGGAGCGACCGGCCCGGGCGGTGACACAGGTGACCACCACCATGGCAATAACGGCTTTGGCAACGGAGATCAGGATGCACCTGGTAATTCCGGGAACCATAACAATGCCGAAAACGGTCCTGGTCACAAAGCCAACGTCACGACCAATACGCTGGGCCTAAAGGACTCGACGCAGTTCCTGCGATCCGGCTCGACCGACAGTGGTGCCGTCAGCCATGCGTCGTTCCGGCAGCTTGTTGGCCTGGCGGCCAGTTCGGTGACGACCGACCTCCTGAATGTCCTCAATACGATCAGTGGATTTGGTCAGAACCAGAACAAGCCGTTAGGTGCGAGCACCGACCTGATCTCGGACAAGACCAAGCAGGGCGCCGGCTACGCCAACACCGACGACACAGTGAAGAAGGCTCTGAAGGATATTCTGAAGCCGCATGAGTGAGCAGTGAGTGAACCTGGACAGGAAATGGTCCAGATTAAACCAGGCGCGCGGGCTTCGCTGGAAAGCGGACCCGCGCGCTGATCATTCCAGGTTATTGGGTTCCCGACCATGGTCAGCCACCATGACCACACAGGACGAAACGTACGCGCGGACTTCGCGGGAGAGCGGAATTCGCGCGTTCATCATTTCCAAACAGGGATTGGCATCAGAGTCGCGTGGCCGGTCGGTTCGAAGTATAATGCGGCGTTGCCGGAAACCTCGGCAAATACCTCGGCTTGGGCATTTTCGAACCCTCGCCCTGCGTACCGGATGAGAAGTCCATGGTAAACGTGCCCGTAAACGCCGAAAACCAGCCGGCCTCGATCCGTGCCGACGCCGAAGGCGACGTCGCAGCGCGCCAAGCGGGCGGCCACAACGCGGCGACGCGGACCCCCGGCGGTCCCGCCGAGCGCGACCAGATCGGGCCACGCATCAAGGCAGTACTGCAGGCCGCGCGTTATCATGGCGTCGAACTCGACCCCAACGAATTCAGGACCGCGAGGGCGGTTCCGACCGCTACCGATCTCTCCGAATGGGCGCAGACCGCCGGCATGTGGGCGCGTGCCCTGCGTATCCGCTGGTCACATCTTTTGCGCTTCCAGGATACCGGACCGGTCGTGCTGTTGTTCAGCGATGGCGGCGCGGCCCTCCTGACCGGAGCGAGTGCGGAGCGCAATGTCGTCTTCCTCAAAAGTGCCGACGCGCCGGACGACGGTGAGGCCACCCCCATCGACGAGCTTCGGCTGTCGCGGGTGTGGACGGGCGAGGCGGTGCTGCTGCGCGCGACACGGTCGCACGTGGCGGCGGATGCGCCTTTCACCCTTCACTGGCTCACCCAACTGGTGCGGCTAGAAAGCCAGCCCCTGCGCGACATAGCCATTGCCTCGTTCACGCTGAGCATTCTGACCATCCTGCCGCCACTCATCGTAATGACGCTGGTCAACAAGGTGCTGCAGTTCAACAGCATCTCGACGTTGCTGCTCTTGTCTGCGGTGATTGCCGTGGTCTTCGCCTATGAGACACTTCTTGGCCATGCGCGGCGACTGATCATCAACGTCGTCGGCGCCCGTCTGGACACCAAGCTGCAGTTGCACGTCTTTAGCCGGCTCTTGCGCCTGCCGCTCGACTATTTCGAGCGTCATCCGGCCGGCGAGACGATGTATCATCTGGCCCAAGTCTATCGTATTAGAGAGTTCCTGACCGGAAAACTTCTCAGCACGTTCCTGGATCTGATCACATTGTGCGTGCTGATACCGGTCATGTTCTACATCAACGCCACGCTCGCCTGGGTGGTAATGGCGTGCGCGGCCGTGATCATGCTGATCATCCTTGCCTTTCTCAGACCGCTGCGCCGCAGATACCAGCGAGTGGTCGAAGCCGAGACCTGGAAGTCGGCAGCGCTTGGCGAGACTGTCGTCGGCATCAAGACAGTGAAGGCGCTCGGCCTCGAGCCGCAGCGCAAGGCGCTCTGGGATGAGCGCGTAGCGGAAGCCGGAAAGGCTCGCCTCGCATTCGGGCAGCTTGCAAGCTGGCCGCAGACGCTGGTCACGCCGATAGAACGCGTCATGGTGCTCGGCACCATGCTGATCGGCGCCTATCTCGCATTGAACGACCGCTCGGGCTATATGGTTGGCAGCCTGTTTGCCTTCATGATGATCTCCCAGCGCGTAGCGCAGCCGCTGGTCGGCCTGGCCCGACTGGTTGAAGACTACGAGGAGGTCGGTGCAGCTATTGGCGAGGCGGCCTCGGTTCTCAACCGGCCGCTGGAGAGCAGTTCGAATTCCACCGGCCTGAGACCCAGGCTTGTGGGCGAGGTCACTTTCAGCGACCTGACATTCAGCTACATCGCTACAAAGACACCGGCGCTTGACCGGGTCAGCTTCCACATTCCCGCCGGCAGCATGTTTGGCATTGTTGGGCGTAGCGGTTCGGGAAAATCAACGATCGCGCGCCTCCTACAGGGAATCAACCGCGACTACAGTGGCTTCCTCAAACTTGATGGCGTCGACCTCAAGGAGATCAACCTACGCCATCTTCGCCAAGGGCTCGGCGTGGTCCTGCAGGACAATTTTCTCTTTCGCGGGTCGATCCGCGATAACATCATCGCCGGGCGTCCAGGCTTGACGCTTTCCGATGCCATGCGCGCCGCGCACCTCGCCGGCGCCCAGGAATTCATCGAGCGCATGCCCAATGGCTATGACACCTATATCGAGGAAGGTTCGCCCAATTTGTCAGGCGGTCAAAAGCAGCGGCTGGCGATCGCACGCGCCCTCATCCACGACCCGACCATTCTCATCCTCGACGAAGCGACCAGCGCGCTCGACCCGGAGAGCGAGGCAGTGGTAAGCGCCAATCTTATGCGCATCGCCAGCGGCCGCACGATGATCATCGTTTCGCACCGGCTGTCCTCGCTAACAGAATGCGACAACATCCTTGTTATGGATCAAGGTAAGGTCCTTGACGTCGCGCCGCACTCGACACTGCTCGAGCGCTGCGCGCTGTATCGCCAGCTGTGGTCGCAGCAAAACCGGCACCTCGACGGCCGTCATGGCCGCCCGGTCGCCATCCCACCGCGGTTGGTTTGACGATGCCACGACTCAGATGCGCTTCAGGTCCGGTAACCCATGAGTAGCACCTCTCTCATCACCCTCCCCTCTCGGCGGCATCGGATGGAAACGAGGGATCTGACGACGCCAGCCATACTCGAATTCCAGTGGCCGTCGACGGCTGTCGCCAATGCTCCTATTCCGCAGGCGGCGCGGCGCATCGTCTGGATCATCGCGAGCTTGGTCATCGCGCTGATCGCCGTGGCCGGACTGATACCGGTCGATCAGGTTGTAACGGCCAGAGGACTCGTGGTGTCAAAATCGCCCAACATGGTCGTGCAGCCGCTGGAGACGGCGATCGTGCGCTCGATCGACGTTCGTGAGGGACAGCACGTGCAGGCCGGTCAAGTGCTTGCTCGCCTTGATGCGACTTTTGCTTCTGCCGATCTGGCGTCGCTCGGGATGCAGGTTTCGACACTTGAAGCTGAAGTCGCGCGGTTGAAAGCGGAAGCGGACGGCCAGACCTTCAACTATGACGGTCTCGACCCAAGCTGGACCTTGCAGGCATCGATTTTTGAGCGCCGCAAGGCGGTCTATGACGCCAAGGTCGAGAATTTCGACCGGCAGCGCGACGAACTCAGTTCCGTAATCTCGCGGTCGCTATCGGATGCAGATGGCTACCGCCAGCGGCTCGCGGTCGCGGGCTCGATCGAAGAGATGCGCAAGCAGCTCGAAGCAAGGCAGGTGGGCAGCCGCCTCAACACGCTGCTCGCCGAAGATAATCGCGCGGAAATGTCCCGGGCGCTCGGCAATGCCGAGCAGACCGCGCAAGCCGCAAAGCTCCAGCAGGCGGCGGTGGCCGCCGAGCGCGACGGCTATATTCAGGGCTGGCGAGCGGATGTTTCACAGAGCCTATCCGAAGCCAGTTCGCGCATGTCGGACGCCCGTGAACTTCACAACAAGGCAAAGCTGCGTAAGCAATTGGTCGAGCTGAAGAGCGAAGCAGACGCGATCGTTCAATCCGTGGCCAAGGTCTCGGTCGGTTCGGTCCTGCAGTCCGGCGAGCGCTTGATTACGCTGGTGCCGGCCAACGCGCAGCTTGAAATCGAGACAAACATCGTCGGCCGCAGCAGCGGCTTTGTGCATATCGGCGACCCGGTGGTCATCAAGTTCGATACCTTCCCCTATTCGCAATACGGCCTTGCTCATGGCACCGTGCGGACGCTCAGCCCTGATTCCTTCTCTGCGCAGGATCAGGCGCGCGATCCGAACAGCTCACTGGCTATGCTGCCTTCGGACGCCGAACCGTTCTATCGCACGCGGATTTCCATCGACCAGGTCGCCCTCCACGGCGTGCCTGCCGGTTTCACCGTGAGCCCTGGCATGCCGGTGACCGCCGATGTTAAGGTCGGCCGCCGCACAGTGCTCAAATATATTCTCGGTGTGATGCTCCCGATCGGCCAGGAAGCCATGCGGGAGCCATAGCGCAGGGTGTTTTCGGAGGCTCGGATCGATGACAATCCTGGATCGGCTGACTGTTTTTGCCTCCCCGGCGGCAGCGTTGCGCCGAGCGATCCAGCTCTCTGACAGCGGCAAGCCCGCAGAAGCCTTTCCGCTGATGGCGACCGCGGCGCGCGCGGGGGTCGTCGAGGCCGAGTACCGGGTCGCGCGTTGCTATCTCGAAGGCTCGGGTGTGCCGCCAAGCCGTAAGGAAGGGGCGCGATGGCTGCTGCGGGCAGCCAACCACGGGAGCGCCGATGCGCAAGCGCTGCTCGCTGCTCTCTACCTGACCGGGCTGGTGGCTAAGGAAGGCGACGGAAAGGGCTCCGAATCCGACCAATTGTTCATGGCGGATTCCTCGGGCAAACCGGACTTCACAGCGGCGTTCGATTTCGCCACCAAGGCGGCTGAGGCGGGCTCGGCCACCGGACAGGCGATCCTCGGCTATATACTTACCAGCGGTCCCAAAGCAATGCGCAATGCAGATGCGGCGCACCGATGGTACGAGAAGTCGGCTTCTGCCGGCTGCGCCGAGGGGTGTCTCGGCTTTGCCCTGTCGCTCGCCCGTAGTGGCAAACGTGAAAACAGGGTCAGGATTGCAAACGAGGTAAGACGCGCCGCCGACGCCGGTCTGCCGACCGCAATCTACCTTCTCGCGATCCTTACCGAGCATGGGCTCGGCGTCGTGAGCGACATCAACGCAGCCGTTCAACTCTATCAGGCTGCTGCAGAAAAAGGCCTTCCCTCCGCTCAGTTCCGGTTGGGAATGGCACTGATTGATGGTGCATTTGTCGACCAGGACATATCTGCTGGAGAGGCGTGGATGCGGCGCGCTGCATTGGCGGGCAATATTGAGGCTGCCTATCTCCTTGGCGATCGCTATGTGAAGACGCAGCGGCCGGATTTTGCAGAATCCGCAAACTGGTATCGGCGGGCGGCCGAAGCGGGCCATCAGGCCGCCGCCCGCGCTTTGGCCTCGCTTTATTTGACGGGCAACGGCGTGGCTCAGGATCTCGAAGAAGGGGCACGCTGGCTGCGCGCCGCTGCACTTGGCGGCAATCAGGAAGCACAGGTCGATCTCGCCAATCTTGTTCTTGAAGGAGCCGGCGAGCCGGATGATCGTGCAAGCGTTGCCGGATGGTTCGAAGCGGCCGCTTCATCGGGGGACCTGATCGCCGCATTCAATCTTGGGCTCTGCTTCGCCAATGGCGTTGGCGTCCGCCAGGACGAGGGCCAAGCGGCGCAATGGCTAAGGCGCGCGGCTGAAGGTGTCGCCGAGGCGCAATATATGTACGCCCGTCTCCTGCAAGATGGACGCGGCGTGGTGACCGACCTATCGCAGGCCCGCCTCTGGTTTGCTCGGGCGGCCAATGCCGGCCTGCTCGACGCCCAGGTGGCGCTTGCCGAGATGCTGCTCAATGGCCGCGGTGGCGCGCGTGAGCCAAAGGTTGCTATGCAGCTGTTCCAGGGGGCAGCCGCCGACGGCCACGCCGGGGGGATGTTTGCACTTGGTGCGCTGTACGCAGCCGGCCAGAGCCTACCGATCGACCAGGCGGAGGCGCAGAAATGGTACGCCGCCGCTGCTGGACGTGGGCACGGCCAAGCCCAACTCATGCTCGGGCGTTATTTGTCAAGGGGTATCGCTGGGGAGCGCGATCCTGCAGCCGGTCGCCTTTGGCTCGAGCGAGCGGTCGCACACGGTATCAATGAAGCGGCCGAAGAACTTGCCGAGCTCGCCTCTGGTTGAGCCTTGCCAAGCCTTGCCAAGAACAATCAGGCCCATCAGCGGGATTGCCCGCGTAGGCGCCTTGAGCTTTCTTCTTTGTGTTCGAAAGCGTTCAGAGCTTGGAGGGGTAAGAGCGACCTCGGCAGTACGCCAGAACTGCTTCCAAGCGCTGAAACCACATTGGGTGCAGACGGCTTATCTCTCAGGACACATGAAGCCGACGTGAAGAACCCCACAGATTGTGCACAGTTCCTGCCGGATTGCACTGCGTGAGCGATGCTGCCCCGGAAGTGGCAAGTCTCAGACGCCTGGTGCGCCGTTGGTAGTCCGCTGGACGAGAAGTCCATATGGAACCAAAAACAAGATTTTCAGATTGCTTGTTTCCCCCACTTGCCCCATCACGCGGCCAAAGCTGATGCTCACATAAAACTACCCGTCGCGCGGCCAGCCCTATAGGGGAGTACAGTTCTCAGGTGACGGTTGACCAATGAGGCCACCAGAAGCAAGTAGATCCCGGAGTTGGTCGGCAAAGGTCGACCTCCATCGCAAATGCGCACTGCTGATCATTTGCTTCGGGATGCACGATCCAGCTGTGCCCTGCCCCCAAACAGCAGAGCGAAACGGTAGAGTTTAGTCCGGGCCTGACCTGTTTCACGGTCTCGTATTTCAGGGCGACAGAGCGCGCGCGAAAGTGCTTCCGCTCGCCGTTCGTCAATCTCCAGCATCACATTCTCGCATGTGTCTGAAAGCCCACAGCTAGGGCAGGTCAAGCGATTGAATCCTTGCGTCTCATCGCCGACAAGAGGAAGTTTGCACCTATTGCAGCCGAACTGCGGTGTGTATCCGATCACGGTGGGTCTCCCGGCGGCGGCCAAGATTCACCGGACGCCGGGATAGGCTACGCAATTACTGGGCCATGCGCAGGTGACCCACCACGGTACACCTTTGGCGCTGCGAGCTTCACCAGAGCGCGCACTGGACTGCGAGAATTGCAAGACCCCATAGTCCCGATCGATCAGGCAGAACAGTGCGCCCAAGTCCCAGCCTGGCTCCTTACGCCTTCTCAGAAAGTCTGGTTGTAAGCGCCCACTTCCGGACTGCGGAGCAGCACGGCGTTGACGGCCTCGAACATCTCCCGGCGGCGCAGCGATGAAACCGGGCTTTCAACAACCACGACAAGCTCAGGCTTGTTCGATGACGCACGCACCAGCCCCCAGGTGCCATCCTCGGCGACGAGGCGCACGCCGTTGATGGTGATCAGATCAGCGATCTTCTGGCCGGCGAAGGTTGCATCGTCCCGCTTCATAGTCTGGAACTCAGAAACCACCCGCTCGACGACGCCATACTTCACGTCGTCCGCGCAGTGCGGCGACATGGTTGGCGTACCGAAGGTCAGCGGCAGCGTGCGGTAAAGGTCGGCCATCGAACTGCTGGGGCTGCGATCGAGCATTTGGCAGATGGCGATGGCAGTGATCAGCCCATCGTCGTAACCGCGACCGACAGGCGGGTTGAAGAAGAAATGCCCGGATTTTTCGAAGCCTGCAACGGCCCCTAGCTCGGCGACACGACGCTTGATGTAGGAGTGCCCGGTCTTCCAGTAATCGGTGACCGCACCATTGGCTAGCAATACGTTATCAGTGCGGAATAGGCCGGTGGACTTGACGTCGACGACGAAGGTCGACCCGGGATAGAGCAGCGAAATATCCCGCGCGAGCATCACACCGACCTTGTCCGCGAAGATTTCGTTGCCCTCATTGTCGACAACGCCGCAGCGGTCGCCATCGCCATCGAAACCCAGCCCAAGATCGGCGCCGCTCTTCAGCACCTTGTCCTTGATAGCATGCAGCATCTGCATGTCTTCGGGGTTTGGATTGTAGTTTGGAAAGCTATGATCGAGTTCGACATCGAGCGGAACCACCTCGCAGCCGATCCGTTCCAGCGCTTCAGGCGCAAAGGCGCCGGCAGTGCCATTGCCACAGGCGACTACGACCTTGAGCTTCTTCGAGATACGCTTGTCCCGGGTCAGATCGTCAAGATAGGTTTCTCGGAAATCGGAAACGAAATCATAGGACCCGCCGCCAAGAAGATCGAAGTCGCGGGCCAGGACAATTGTCTTCAGCGCGGTCATCTCCTCGGGACCGAAGGTCAACGGCCGCGCCGCACCCATCTTGACGCCGGTCCAGCCGTTTTGATTGTGTGAGGCGGTGACCATGGCGACCGACTGCGTGTCGAGCGCGAACTGGGCGAAATACGCCATCGGCGACAAGGCTAGACCGATGTCCCTCACCTTGGCGCCAGCGGCCATCAACCCGGAGACGAGTGCCAGCTTGATAGACAGCGAATACGACCGGAAATCATGCCCGGTGATGATCTCGGGTCCAGCGCCGAGACGGCGGATCAGAGTGCCGAGCCCCATACCAAGCGCCTGGACGCCGATCAGGTTAAGTTCGGGCGCGACCTGGCCAAACCACCAGCGCGCATCATATTCCCTAAACCCGGACGCCTTGATCAACGCCGAGGTTTCAAATTCGAACGTGTTGGGCCGGGCTTCGTCCACAAAATTCAGAGGCAAGACAGGAAACTCCGAACGACACAAATGCGGTTGGCGAGGCGGTAGCTTACCAGAACCGATCTTCAGGCCTACCTATCAGTTTGGTTGACCCTTTCGCGACACGGTGGCCCGGCGAGCGTTGTTGTCGGCTAACGACTGGATCGCCGCCCTCTAGCGGCTCGCGACGTCGTGTTTTCTGCCGGCCATATCTTTTTTAATATTTTGTGATCGCCCCGAGTCGAGTTCTCCACAGCCGCATCCAATTGACCATCTGCGGTTGCTAGAATGCTCCCGAAGAATGCCTTAAACAGCCGTGGCCCAGACGCAAACCTTCTGCTCTGACGAGCACTTTGTTATTAAGCACGGACGCAAAATGCCGCTGTTTTTCTTCGATGTCCGGGACGGCAAATCCCATTCTCCCGACACAGAGGGCACCCACTACGATGGGGCGCTTGAGGCCCGGGTAGACGCAGTTAGAATGCTGGTCGCCATGGCACAGGACGAAGTTCAGGGCGAACTTCAAAGCAAACTTTCGGTAACTGTTTCTGACGAGAGCCGTCGACCCGTCATGGAAGCAAATATCGACTGCAGCATAAAAGTCTTCGAAAACTCCCAATAACTCTGGCTGCTTCGTCCTTGGGATGGCCCTCGCGTTACGGCACCGATCACTTTAGATGTAAAATTCACGCCGCGCTTCTCGACCGGAGTAGCCGGCCCTCCTGATCCCGCGAGATGACCACGTTGGACGCCGCTTGGCCGCCGATGCCCAAGCAATCCTTTTGGCAAAGATAGATCAGCGAAGATGGCGCGCTTTGTGGTTTGTTGTGGGACGCAACCGCTTCTGCAACTCTTCGACACAGCAGTACCACGCTTCTAATGCGGTTTGGCGGCAGCCCTTCTGCTCCTCCAGGCAAACGCCGCGGCAGGGATATGGCCTTCGAGCGGGCGGCCGTCCGTTAATCGACATTGCCGTCGACATTGAACAGAACGGGCCCCTGGCACATCGCTAGGAACCTTTGCCGCCGCGAAGCCAATTCGGCTGAACCTGAGTACACGACGTTAACCGTGCCGTGGCCCGACGCCGGGGCGTTTCGTTCGACCATGACGCGCCGAGCACGGGCTCTCGTGGCGCAAACGACTGCAAGTGCGATGAAGAAGAGGATGCCTGGATCAGCGCTGCCACCCGACACCGACATTGCAATTATGCTTGCAAGGGCAGCATTCCTGACGCTCGCCACGACTGCATCTGTCTCTGGATCCGCCCATTCCCGAAGCGCGCCCAAGCCCCTTGCCACGACACAGAGCAGGACAGCTATCATCAGCGATCCGAAGAAACCCAACTGCGAAAGGACGGCGATCGGCCAACTCGATGCCCTTGAACTGCCGAAACCAACGCCCAGTCCGCTGGTATCGAGAAACGACTGCAGGCTCTTCACATTCCAATAGGTGCGCTCATGGCCTGATGCGGAATCAGCTTTGTTGATGATGGTGCTGTTGATCAGGCTGACGAACGGATCCAGCGCGTCGGCTTTGTAAAGACCAATGCCCAGTATGGCGGTCCCGCCCACTACCATGAGAGCTATAATCAGTATCTCTTCACGCGCAACTTTTCCCCTCATGACTGAGGATAGCATAGACAAAGCAACGGGAATGCATAGCAGTGTCAGCCCGACGTAAGCGGTCGATGAGGTCGACAGAATGGACAGGAAGAGCAGGATGCCAGACAGCCATTTAGCAAGCTCTGATTTCGTCTTTCTCCAGTAGCTGTAGCAGAATGCCAGGCAGGCGAGAGAAACGCTGGCGAACGAAGAGGCCTCCGAAAAAGGCCCGGTAATCCGCACGAATCCTACCTCCAGCGCGTTCGTTATGATCGCGTAGTTGGCGGTTCTGACCGGGGCCAGCAGGTCTCCCGCTCCCATGTTCTTGCCGATGAAATCGATCAACCCCATCCCCGTATGCAGGCCGCACCACAAGAAGAAGCCGCGCCGGATTTGGACAATCCGGTTGGAGTGCAGCAGCAGGGCACAAAGGGCTATCGCAGCTAGTCCACCAAGAATGAAATAGCCCGTCTGAGAAATGTTGCCTGAAACGGGCGCCAAAGAATCTTCCACGACTGTGCCGCGGATCTTGGACTGCACGAATACGGCGGTCTGCCCCGCAAAGAACCTAGGAAACAGCCATGATCCGATAATTGCGTAAAGCATGAGGCTTGTAAGAATCCAGACCGGCCTGATGGTTCCGAACACCAGTCCAAGATCAAACCAGACACGGCGTCTCGCGGCGACAGCTGTGACGAGCAAGCCGGCGAATAGGGTGTAGATCAACGGGGATGACCCACCCAGAAAGCTCAGGGTCGCGACGGCCGTCGCGCCGAAAGCCTGGGAAGCGATCAAGCCGATGATCAGCATTCCCCTCGAATAGTAGGCAACGACCAAAACAGCCGCGCATATTAGCAGTCCCGGCAAAGATACCTGCATGCCGCTCGAGTTCCCGCTTTGGTTTGGCCACGTGACGCGGATACAGCAAGCTGTCCGATCGCTGATCTTTCGGCAGGTGGATATCCCGGGCAAGAGAGTCAAAGGGGGTAGCCTTGACCTGCGAAGGGCGGTCGCGCAAATGCTCCCTCACCTGCCCTTCATTTCATAATGAAGCCGGCGGACCGATCAGCATGAGTTGCAAGCTGAATGGCCGAAATGTCCGGGCTGCTGTCAGCGTCGCCTAGAAAGGCACAGGTAGTGGGATTGGTCCTTAAGGCAGGAGGCGCGGAGGTAGAGTGGTTGTGATGTGGCGACGGCGCCCTAATTTTTCCTGTACCCTCCTGCAAATGGCTATCTCTTGGTCCCGGCACGCCTCCCAAAGAACGGGTCGACCAGGGAAGTCGGTCGTCTTACTACAATCGCAAGCAGTTTTTGCTTTCAGCTGAACCTGTGTTGATGATGAGGGGATGGGAGGCTGGCAACGGGCGGGTTGTTTAGAGTTCCATCTTAAGGAGGAGAGGAGATATGACCACCCAGGTTGTGTATCGCATGTTTGGGCCCAAGCAGGTCAGGCAACTCAAGGAAGTTTACGAGTGTGCCCGGGCCGTGAAAGCCAAGTACCCCGAGGGCCATATTGCCAGCAAAGCCGCCAAAAGGCTGATCGACGCCTTCGAAGCCGAAATCCACAATGCCGGATCCGTTCTGGATGTGTCTTGGCTGACGGAGGCTGATGCTCAGGGAACAGCCTGAGCCCGACCTTCATGACGCGCAGGACTGTGGCGTGACGCAGACGCTGGCGTTTAGATGTCGTTGCCGGCAGCTGTGTCACCAGCGCGGCTGTTGGAGATAGGATGCAAGCAGCCTCAGTTCCGTATTCCGGGTGAGGACCTGGCGAGGTGGAGCCTCGCCGGATAGGTTCAGAACGAGAGCATTGTAGGTCGCGCGATATTCTATGCCCACAAGATTTATCGGCTGGCCAAAGTCACGTCTTCCGTCTTTATAAAATGGCAGCACCGCGGCGGGGCTGCCCTTCAGCGTTTTCGCCGAATCAAAAATTTACCAAAAATTAACTTATGTTAGCTCCCGCTTGTGAATAGCCCATAAGCTACTGAGGTTGTTCTAGTTGGGATTAAGGACAGCAGTGGGCCGCAGGTTGGGCAATCCCGGCCAAAGCTCTCACAACGGGCGGGCATTAACTGGACTTTCTGAAGTACCGAACAATGAGGGGCCAATTGGCCGCCGCAGGGCGGTTTTGTGGGAAAAGGGTGGGTAAGAGTATGGGTTCTACAGTAGAACTGGAAAGATACACTTTAGCAAATCAGGCAGAAATCCAGGCAGGCGGGACAGGAGAAGTCCACGAACAACTAAGCAGGGAATGCCTCCTCATCTTGGACGGAAGGGCTCTGGACCGCGAATGTCTTGCATCGGCCCTTGAAGACCACGGGCTCGGCATGGCCATAGAAGCCATGGGTTCGATAGATGAGTGGCGCGTGAGTGAGGGGATGAGCGTTGCAGCCATTCTTTTCAACCTGGGCGGCCGGAAAGTCACCGACCATGGCATCGCGGATCAGATCAGGCGCATTTCGTCAGAATTCAAGTCGGTACCTGTGGTGATCTTGGCCGACACAGAAGACCTTGCACAGATACTGACCGCTCTCGAATGTGGCGCGCGTGGCTACATTCCGACCTCCGTCGGGATCGACGTCTGTGTCGAGGCCATCAATCTTGCGGCGGCAGGAGGCATCTTCGTTCCGGCAAGTAGTGTCCTGTCCATGCGGCACCTGATAGATTCAGGCACTCGTGAAACACCTTTGACGGGCATGTTCACGCTCAGGCAGGCTGAGGTCGCCCAAGCGCTCCGACGCGGCAAGGCGAACAAGATCATCGCCTATGAATTGAACTTGCGAGAGAGCACCGTGAAGGTGCACATCCGCAACATCATGAAGAAGCTCAAGGCGACCAACCGCACGGAAGTCGCCTACAAAGTCAATGATCTCTTCGCGGAGGGGACTTCGGCTGAAAGCTGATTGCAGTTAACGCGGCCCTCCTTTTTCGGAGGGCCGCGTTCACACTGTCCTGCCTCAAACCGCGGTTGCTCGCGAAAGTCGAAGACTTTAGACGGAGACAATGGCCACGCTCCGCACGTTACCGCCCGGAGCGCAAAACCCGCGCCGCATGACGGGATGCTCCAAACCGTCTGGATTCAGCCGATCTGCAGTCCTGAAAATCGTCATGGGGCGCCAAGGCACAATCGCACCGTCCATCCACCAAAAGTGCTAAACCGGTGACCTTATGGAGAGCGCGAAAGTCCGGGGTCGGACATCTAGACTTCTACCAAACTGGAGTGGTCCGCATGTCTGAGCAAAGCCTCTGTTTTCGCAAATCCGCACGCCTTCAAGAACGCGGCCGTGAACTGATCCCGGGCGGCAGCCACACCTATGCGAAGGGCGAGGATCAGTATCCCGTTCTCGCGCCGGGCTTCATCGAACGTGGTCTGGGGTGCCACGTCTGGGATGTCGATGGTAACAAATACATCGAATACGGCATGGGCAACCGTTCCGTCGGGCTGGGGCATGCCTACCCAACTGTGCTCAGAGCGGTGGAGACGGCACTCGGGAGCGGCTCCAACTTCACGCGGCCCGCAAGCATCGAAGTTGAGTGCGCCGAAACGTTCCTGGAACTGATCGGCGCGCAGATGGTAAAGTTCTGCAAGGACGGATCGGACGCGACTTCAGGGGCCGTCCGCCTTGCCCGCGCCTACACGGGTCGTGATCTCGTCGCATGCTGCGCCGACCACCCCTTCTTTTCGACGGACGATTGGTTCATCGGGAGTACACCGATGAATGCGGGAATTCCGCAAGCGGTCCGAAACCTGACCCTCACTTTCCGCTACAACGACATCGCCAGCGTAAAGGATTTGTTCGAGAGGCACCCGGGCAAGGTCGCCGCCCTAATCCTCGAACCTTCTCGTGGCGACGATCCGGCGGACGGCTTCCTGCACAACGTCCAGCGTCTTTGCAAGGAAAACGGCGCGCTGTTCATTCTCGACGAGATGATCACCGGGTTCAGGTGGCATGCAGCGGGAGCACAGAGGCTCTATGGCATCGAACCGGACTTGTCTACATTCGGCAAGGCCCTGGGCAACGGATTTTCGGTCTCGGCCCTGGCAGGCAAACGCGAATATATGCGGCTCGGTGGGCTCGAGCATACGGACCGCCCGCGGGTGTTTTTGTTGTCGACCACTCATGGGGCGGAAACCCATGCGCTGGCCGCGGCAATCGCGACCATGCGGACTTATCGGGAACAACCCGTCATCGAACACCTGCACCGTCAGGGAACGAAATTGAAAGATGGGATCACGGACATTGCCAGAAGCCATGGAGTCGATAAGCACTTCAAGGTTGTCGGCCGTCCCAGTTGCCTAACATACGCCACGCTCGACCAAGACGGCAAGCCCTCGCAGACCTTCCGTTCCCTGTTCCTGCAGGAGACCATCAAGCGCGGTGTGCTCATGCCATCGCTCGTCGTCAGCTACACTCACGACGACGCGACCTTGATGAAAACCATAGATGCCGTTGATGGCGCGCTAGCCGTGTACGCGCGGGCCCTGGAATCGGGAGCAAGCCACTTTCTGGTCGGCCGCCCCTCGCAGATTGTCTTTCGCCGCTTCAACGATAGCGATGAACTGGCACACATTCCAGCAGCTTCGCAGAACACTCACCGAACAGCCAGTGTGACCAATCGGCAATCAGAAACCCACCGCCTCGTGGCGACCTCATGACGTAGCGAGACCGTGCTTTTTTCCTGTCTTGATGCGTGTCGGCACCACGAGGATGTTCCCGAACGCAAAGCGCCAGCTTCCAACATGCAAAACGCGCGGAAAATGAAGGGCGATCCGAGCGGGCTCGCTTATCCGCATGTCGACCTTCAGCGGTGGCAGGCTCTGCGCAACTTGCACACCCGACCCGCATCGAACCTCGTGCCCCGACCGATTCGCAGCCCGCAGCCCTTCTCAGAATCATGTTCCCTTGGATTGGGTAAGGAGCCCGACCTTCGATAAGCGCTCAAATTCAAAAAGCCTGCTAAAGAAGTCTGGCCTTTCTGAGCGTAAACGCCTCGGCGAAATGTTCGGGCGCCCGGCACTCCATCCCGCGTAATCTTGCGAGCGCGGCGAATGTCTCACGGTCGAACCAGTCCTTCGAGCGCTGCGTCCCGAAGTGCTCGTGCAGAAGCTCGATCTTGCGTTCCAGCACGGCGGCTGTAAGCGGCACGTAGGCATTTGGCTGGCAAAGATCGCCGTCCCATTTGGGAATCTCATATTCGATCACGAGATGATCGCGGAAGACATTCCAGGTCAGTTGGTTGACCTCGCGGTGGTCTTGATGGGCATCGAACCTCGCGTGGGTCAGCACCAGGTCCGGCTGGACGCGAGATCTTAATTTTATCAGCCACTGCTTTATTGCCCTGCTGTGGGCCGGAAAGTAGCTGTCTTCGAAGTCTGCGATGTCAACTGTGGACGACTCCGATCCTTTCAGGAACGCTTCGGCCGAAGCGCTGGCCTCGGCCGCCCGCTGGCCGCCGGCGCTTAGTACACACCAGTGTACCTTAAGTTTGACCTCAGACGCGATCAGCTCAAGGATAGTGCCCCCGGCGCCGATCTCGATGTCGTCGGAATGGGCACCAAGGCAGAGGATCGAGAGTTCCTCCCCGCGACGCGCGAGGCCAAGCCCTCTCATGACGCGGCCATCACCATGCTGCGCCTGGCTTTTTCGGCGGTGACCTTTCTATTCCACGGCATGTCGCCCCGCTCGACCATTTCTTCGAGCGATTGCCAATCGCGCAGCGTATCCATCGACCGCCAGAAGCCACCGTGCTTGTACGCCATAAGCATGTTGTCATCGATTAAGCGTCTGAAGGGTTCAAGAACGAGCTCCTCGCCCTCGCGCATATAGTCGAAAATTTCGGGGCGGAACAAAAAGTAACCGCCGTTGATCCAGATTTCCGAAGTATCCGTCGTGCGGAACTCACGCACACGACCGTCTTCTGCGATATCGGCCAAATGGTATGTCAGTGGTGCGCGCACCGCGAGAAAGCAGCCGACCTTGCCGCTGGCTTCGAATTTCGCGATCACGTCATGGAGATCGACATTGGTCAGGCCATCGGAGTAGTTGGCCAGGAACATTTTTTCGTTCCTGACTTGGTCCCTTGCGGCCCAGAGGCGTTCGCCAATATTCCGCCAGACCCCGGTATCAAGCAGGGTAATGCTCCAGTCCTTGACTTGGTCGCCGAGCAGTCTTACGTCCTGACCTCCCTGCGTGACCACGCAATCGGAAAAGGTCTGCGGCCGTGTGTTGAGGAAGAACTCCTTGATGACATTGGCTTTGTAGCCTAGGCATAAGACGAATTCGTCGTGTCCATAATCGCTATACCACTGCATTACGTGGCGCAGGATCGGCTGGTGGCCAAGCGGGATCATCGGCTTCGGGATGCTGTCGGAATAGTCCCGGATCCGGGTCCCGCGACCGCCGCAGAAAAGGACAACTTTCATTTCCGTACCTCCGACGGGTCGATCACCGCCACAAAAGGAATTGGGACCACAAACCTTGCACCCCAGGCAGCGACATGGTGCATCTGTTCAATGATCTCGTCCTTCAGGTTCCACGGTAGTATCAGGATGTAGTCTGGCCGGACCTCGTCGATTGCCTCGACGGATTTAATCGGAATGTGCATTCCCGGGGTGAAGCGGCCATGCTTGTAGGGATTGCGGTCGACGGTAAAGTCAAGGAAGTCGGTGCCGATGGCGCAGTAATTGAGTAGCGTGTTGCCCTTGCCCGGTGCGCCGTAGCCGCAAATCTTCTTACCCTCGCTTTTGGCCGAGATAAGAAACGCCAAGAGGTCACGCTTCGCGCGCCGAGCCTTCTCGCCGAAGGAGGCATAGGTAACCATCTCCGTCAGACCGTGCTGCTTTTCGCGGTCGAGAAGTTTGGGCACACTGTCATCCACGCGCCAACTACTGCCCTCATGGGCGAGATAGACGCGCAGGGAGCCGCCATGGGTGGACAACTCCTCGACGTCGATCAGCCGCAGTCCGTGGCGAGCCGCCATCATCTCGATCGTCAGCAGCGAGAAATATGAAAAATGCTCGTGGTAGATGGTGTCGAACTGGTTCTCCTTCATCAGCCGCTCGATGTGTGGAAACTCTAGAGTGACTACGCCCTCCGGTTTGAGCAGGATCGCCATCCCAGCGACGAAGTCATTGAGATCTGGCACCTGCGCCAGGACGTTGTTGCCGATGATGAGGTCCGCGCGAAGTCCTTCGCACACCATTTGGTTTGCCAGCCTGACCCCGAAGAAGTCGACCCGGGTGGACACGCCCTTCTCGATCGCGGCGCGCGCGACATTGGCTGCCGGCTCGACGCCCAGCACAGGAACGCCGAGTGGCAGAAAGTGCTGCAGCAGGTAACCATCGTTACTGGCGAGCTCCACCGCAAGGCTGTCGGAGCCAAGCCCAAGACGCCTTGTGATCGCCTGGCAATACACTTTCGAATGAGCCACCCAGCTCGTCGAGAACGAAGAGAAGTAGGCATATTCGCTAAAGATCGTCTCGGGGCTCATATACTCCTTGAGCTGCACCAGATAGCACGTGTCGCAGACAAGCACGTTGAGGGGATAGTAAGGTTCCATCTGGTCAAGCTGGTCGGCCTGGAGGAAGCTCTCGCAAGGCGGCGACATGCCCAGATCGACCAGAGTATGGCGCAGGCGCGACCCGCAGAGCCTGCAACCGACTTTCCGGCTTGCCGCACTATGATCGCGAACGATTTCGACTGCCTGGATGTTCATTCCCCTGCTCCTGGTTTGAAAAACGGAGACGCCGTGCCCTACGCAGAACCTATGCCTGCCGCGCCTCCGAAGGCAGATGGCGACAGGTTAGAATCCCAGCCCCGCCTGGTTCGATTTGCCTATCCGTCGGGTGCCTTAATCCTAAAAGCGAGCGGGTGGCGGCAACGCCGTCGCTAAGCCCGCCGAAAGGGTAAAGCTGTCATCTTGATGTACCGCTATCGGAGAGGCCACCTAAGGCTTAGGTAGCCCTTCCAGCGTGGGCTGGCGACGCTGACAATTGGCGCGCCGGTCTCGCTCGGCACCGGGGATCCAAGGCATGCAGTTTACCGAAACGGGGCTTCAAGGTGTCTGGCTGATTGAACCTACACCGATGGTTGATGACCGTGGTTTTTTCACCCGTCTTTTCTGCGAAAAGGAGATGGCTGATTGCGGTCTGGCGACCCGCTTTGTCCAGCACAGCCGGTCCTGTTCGGTCAAAAAGGGAACTCTCAGGGGGTTACACTACCAAGAGGAGCCCTACGCCGAGGTCAAGCTGGTCTCCTGTGTCCGCGGCGCGATTTTTGACGTCGTCGTGGACCTGCGTCCGAATTCGCCCACACGCCACAAGTGGCTTGGCTTCGAGCTGACGTCCGAAAACATGAAGCAGGTCTATATCCCTGCCGGATTCGCCCACGGCCTGCAGACCCTTACAGATGGCACCGAAGTCTCGTATCTCATATCGCAGTTCTATACGCCCAACGCGTCGACGGGCGTCCACTACAATGACCCGACCTTTTCGATCCGCTGGCCATTGATGCCGACAGCAATGTCGGAAAGGGACAAGACCTGGCCCCTTGTCAGACGACGAACCGACGCATCGGTCTCATGAGGCTGCTGACAAAAGGCCATGTTCCGATAGTAGTCTCGCGGAGGCCGCCAGTTCCTTGAACGGCAAGTTCGAACGCTCCGCCATGGAGAGAAGCGAATGCTGCCCGTCGGCGAGGTTTAGCACCCATAGCAGCGAGATCGAGGTTGCGCCCGACGACTTCTGCCCTCCCACTGCTGCATAAAGGCCGCGCTTGCCGAGTTGCGGTTCCCCCTTCGGCAAAAGGCTCAACGGCGTCCAGTCCTCTTCGACGATATCGATTACGTCCGTGAGAACGCGGAAGGAATCCTCGAGATGCTCCGGCCTGATGAAGTCAAGATTGTCGGCCGACGTATGGTATTCGGGAAATGTGCCGTGGACGCTCCGCTGGAACATGCCGACCGGAAGATTGAAGCCAGGCGAACAGTATTGCCTCTCGTCATAGCCATAAGGCGAGAAATCCATCAACTTTGCCCCCGCTTGTCGCCCAAGCACGTGTGCCATGGCGCGATCGATAAAGGCATCACCGCGGCGGCTGCGCTTGTATACCGGGCTTCCTGCGTCACCAACGCATGACAGCACCAGACCGTGGTCGATGAGACATGTCCGGTTCTCGTTGCGCGACAGCCAGGCAAGCGCACCGATCGTGCCCGGGGCGAATAGGAAACGATAGCTGTATCGTGTGCTCCTTCCCTTAAGACTTCTCGCGAGCGCCGCCAGCACGGCCAGGCTCGAACAGTTGTCGTTGGCGAGTGAGGGATGGCAAATGTGCGCTGAAAACAGGAATTCCCGTTCTGTTTGCCCGCGGTGCAGGTATTCCCCGTAGGTGAGGCTTCCGTCTTTGAGTTCGGCATCGATCTCCACCCGATACAGACCGTCCGGCATGTTGGCCACACGGTCATGGGCTGCGCAGAAGCCCCAGGTCGGGGTGTAGTAGGAGGTGCGGTAGGGAATCACCTGCGGCTGTTCGGGCAGCGTATGGATATGTGGCCTCAATTCGTCGAGCCGCAGGATCCCCTTGAAGGGCAAGCTGTAGTTGACAATGTGCAGGTTGGAGTCCGCAAAATCGACCACCGTTTGTCCGTCCGGGCCTGTGATGCTTGCCGAGCGGATGTTCCATTCCTTGGGGATGGTCCAATCGAAAACCTGCGTCCCTGTCGGCACTTCGTGCCGTTCCAAGTCGATGTGCCCTGACATTACGTCCAGCGTTTGTCGCACGCCGTCTCCGCTAATGCTCCTGCAGATCGGAAACAGACGTTGGACCAGGGCATAGATTTCGTCACCGACGCCGGTTGGCGGCGGCGAGCTGAGCCCCTCGGGGTTCACCTGTTTCATCCGGCTTATCCGGCCGCCGCCTCCAATGTCTTAGAGGCTCCAGCGACCCGCATCCGCTGGTCCAGGAGTCCACTGGCCAGGAGATGTCTGATGTGACCTATACGCTGGAAGCGAGGCCCTTCGAATTCCTCGAGGGTGACATTCGACTTTCGGTAGGCATGGTAGAGCTGCACGGCCCCTTGGCGCGCATCCCATTGCGGTTTGGAAGCAGGAAGTACAAGCGCGATCTTGTCGAAGTTGACGCGATAGGAGCGCTTGTCGGGTCCGGCATCGGACGCGAACTCAAGCCGGCAATCCGGTACGACCTCGGCGACAATCTCGGCGATGTCCCGGATCCTGTAGTTGTGGTCCGTGCGTCCCACATTGAAGGCCTCGTTGTGAATGGTCTCGCGGGGCGCTTCCAGCCCGGCAATAAACGCCCTGGAAATGTCCTCGATGTGAACGATCGGCCGCCACGGCGTTCCATCGGACTTCAGCAGGATGACGCCCTTGGTGACTGCCCAGGCGACGAGATTGTTCAGCACGATATCGAAGCGGAGACGGGGAGAGAGGCCGTAGGCCGTGGCGGGGCGGAAATAGGTGGGAGAGAAGCTGCTGTCAGCCAGTTCGGAAATATCCCGTTCGGAAAGCACCTTGGACCAGCCGTAAGGCGTGACCGGATTCAGCTCGCCCGTTTCGTCGACCATTCCGTCGCCCGCCTGTCCGTAATTGCTGCACGATGAGGCAAACAGGAAGCGCGACACGCCGGCGTCCTTGGCCGCCTTCGCGAAGCCGACGCTGCCCTTATGGTTGATTTCGTAGGTGATGTCCGGATCAAGGTCGGAGAGCGGATCATTGGAAAGAGCGGCAAGGTGTATGACGGCATCGAACCCTTCTAGGTCGCGCGGGTGCACGTCCCTGACATCCTTTTGGATCCACGCGATTGAAGCCCGCTCGCCCCCCGCTGCAAAGGTGCAGCGCCGGTAGAGATCGCTGTCATAGCCCGTCACCGAATGCCCGGCACGCAGCAGCATCGGCACCATCACCGAGCCGATATAGCCTTGATGGCCGGTTACCATGACTTTCATCGCGCACCTCTTCTCAAGCCGATAGTGATCGCCAGGAAGCTACTTGGCCTTGAAGGAATGGGGGAGAACGCCAATGGACGACCAGCATGCCCTGTTCGAGGAAGCGTCGCCGCCGCCTACCGCTTTTACAGTGGGGCTGGTCTACACCTTCCGGAGGAGTTGGCGCAGCCTACCTTTGGGTTGCCGCACGCCGTCCGCGTTCATTGGCTTTGCGCCACGGGGCTTTGTGGTATGAGTTCCAAAATCCAGTCCCTATATCCACGGCTGTTGAGTTCCTGCGGCTTGAAACCTGTTCGCTGCGCCTTGAGGGGCGAGCCTTCGACTTCCGTCACTTCCCCGCTCGTGGGATCGCGCCAGAGGGCGCGGACAGAAGTCGCCGAAATCCGAGCAAGGTTTACGGTGATGGCGTCATTGGTGGGCATGTAGACGACGGCATAGGAGCCGTCCCCTGCTGTGGCGGCGACTGCTCTGCCCATGTCATTGCCCATGCCATCGACCAGCAATCTGTTCTTGTTGTCAGGTTCAAGAAGCCACCACTTTCTCGACGAAAAGAAAGCGAAAAGAACCTCCATGCTTTTTGCGCCGGGACTGTCGAGAGCCTCCTTCCACCCCATGGTTGGCCGAAACAGGCCAGGCCCCTCGAAATGCCAAATTGGGTTGTTGCCGTAGAGGTGGCCAAAAGCGCCCGAGAGGATCGCCTGGTAGGCCTGAATTCGGATTCGATACTCATCGGCGCCGTATTCGAATTCGTAGGCGGTCTCCATAAGGAAGAAGGGCATGCCCCTGCTGAGATTGTACTCCCTGATCGCGGACGTATAGACCGGGCCGTATGTGAAGACGTTGTTTACCTTCAGCCATGGTTCGCGGCCCCAGAAATCGAGCGGCACCGTATCGGAACCGCCGTGCACAGTGCTGAGGGCATCGGGATCCTCTTCCATGATGCCCTTGGCAGAGCCCTGACGAGATCCTTGTCAGCAGGGTCGTAGTCGCCGCCATTAACCCACATAATGTTGTCGAAGTGCCGGTAGCGCCGCCCGATAAAGTGGCCGAAGGTGTTAAGCCTACCTCCTCCCGCCGCGGACATTTCCTGATACCAACCATCTGTGCCACCACCATATCCAAGATATGCCGGAGCGAGCAGCACCAGGAATCCAAGGTCGCATGCCTTCTGCAGAATGCGGTCGGCATGAGCAAAATACGCGTCGTTGGGAGCAACGAAATCGCCGTTGTCGGTGAACGGCTTCGCGCCATATGCGTTCGCAGGCGCGTTTCGGGAGAACCGGTGTTCGAGAAGGTTGACCAGCACGGTGTTGAACCCGCGCGCCTTGCGGTCTTCCAGGTAAAGATTCGCGTCCTCTTCAGTCAGGTCGCCGATCAGCGACCATGGCGAGTCGCCTTGCATGAAGAACGGATGGCCGTCCCTATCGACCGGGTAGCGCTTTCCAGGTTCGACGCGAAGCGGGAATTTTGCTCCGATCTCGCTTCCGCAGGCCAGGCTTCCCGTCGCCACAGCGACCAGAAGGGCGCCAGCCAAGAAAAGACGCTGTGCACACCGTGCTGACATCGTTCACCCCGGGTTCGGCACAACGGACACTTCCCGAATGGCAGCGTGTTTGGCATTGAACTCGCTTGAGTTGATGATGCCCAAGGCCACGTCTTCACGTCTCATGGTCCCGGCACGCAATTGCCGGGCATAGGTTTCCATCCCATAGTCATCGGCGGGACGGTCCAGCAGCAGCAGGTAAAGAAAACTGATATAGGCGCGGTCGGTCAGGCCGATCGTGGCATATCTGGTCTCGAAATCGTCCGTGCGCATCATCTCTATGATTATGCCTGCGAGTGTGCTCTCCCCGCTCTCGAGCGCTGCCGACCACCGATCCAAGCTGGCACCGTCACTCTCGTGTCGAAGTACGAGGCAGTAAGCGAAGGCTGCCTGCCTGACATATTCGGACTTGTTTGCGGCTGTGCTCTCGGGATCGCACTCGCGGTTAGGCTTGGGCAGCGGCTGCGGGCCCCGTGTGAAGTCACGAACCGTCTTGTAGGCAGGCTTTGGCTCGCCGATCCTCCATTTGCCGTCGGAAGCCGCGATGAGCCGCACTAGGCCCATATTGGCTTCGAAGCTGGGTGCCCAGTAGGTTTCATCGAACAGTTCGTAGATTTGCGCAGACTCGACCTTGTACTTCTCGCCGAGTTGGCGAAGGCGCGCCATCGTCTGCTTGATGCCGTCGGCCTGCTGCCGCTCGCTGCGCTGACTGCCATAGGGATTGTTGAATTCTGTCACCCATATCGGCTTGCCGTAGCCTGATATTTCGCGGAAAGCCCATTCCGGATCATCGCCATACATGTGCCAGACCGAGATGTCCCAAACGATCCCGTCCTCTTTCATCCGCGCGAACGCGCCTGTGTGGCCCCATCCGGCGGTGCCGATCGCCTTGCGGATGCCGGGATCGGCCCGTGTCATCCCTTCCGACAGGCCCTTTAGCGCGGCACTCACCTTGACCCAGCGCGGGCCATAGTAGTCTAGCGCTCCCGTTCCCGCCCCAGGCCCCCATCCACATGGATACTTAGAACCGTCGTCGCGGTTCTCGCACGGCTTTATGATGGCAAAGTTCTCTAGCTCGTTGCCAAGTTCCCAAACGCGGATATCGGCCTTGAACCTTGTGCCGAGGGCAATCGCCAATTTCCTAGTCTTGGCATGGATCTCGTCTGGACTGTCCTTGTCCAGATCGATGGCCGGCGTGAGGACCGGCAGGATCTCGATCCCCCTTGCCTTTCCGGCGCCCACGAGTTCGGCAAGCACATTTGCGTCGTCCTCGCCCGTCACGTTGACCCTGTAAGACTTCAGACCAAGGTCCTTGATGAAATCCAGTTGCTTTTCAATGGCGATGCCCGGATAGGCAGTTATTGGATGGCCATTCACGCCCCATAGGACGTCGGCGCAAGCGGGCGCGGCTGTCGCCACCAGGAAAACCGCGGCGGCTTTGAAACGAAAGGTCATGGCAAGACTCGCCTCCCGGTGAAAAATCCAGGCTCGATAGTCGGGAGGGCCACCGCTTGGCGCAATCTGCCAATAGGGGTGAACGGAGGCTCCGCCCTACCCCTTTCGGAGGTCGATGCCTACCCTTGCGAAACGGTTCTAGGTCGCGTCTGCCCTGTCGTTCCGTTGGCCTGCGGATAACCTGACATTCCTTGCGGCCCGATCCGCCGCTATACACGATCATAACGCCAGTGACCCGACTCACAATGATACATTTTTTGCCTCTAGAAGCCCGCGCCCTGGCTGGCGGCTCGTGAGCTTGCGGACGAAGTGAAGAGTTGGCCTTTCCACAAAAATGTGTGCCACTACACCGACAATAAGGCATAAGAATACAACTGCGGGAACGAAGCCGACTTGTGACATTCCTCCGACAAATGTCGACTTGATCAGCCAACCATATGCGATCATGACAAATACATGGGTCAAATAGAGCGCATAAGATGCATCACCGAGCAGGACTGCTGCACGTCCAGCTTTCGAGTGCGGTAGCTTGAGCTTCAGAAATGCAGCCACTATCACAGCTGCCGGAAAACCCCACACGACGAGCCGAAAAGCTTCGGACATGGAACCAGTCTGGTCCGCAAATATGGGACCAACAACAATGACTAGAAGCGCGAGAACGCTCAGCGCGATCGGGACGTTCCAATTCTTGGCGGAAGAAAACAACAAAGCCAGAGCAATACCAAAACAAAATTCCAGCACTAACGGACTGCAAATGAAAACCGAGAAGGTCGAATCCCGAATTAAGTGGCCCACCAGGATCCCGCCCAGCATAATGCAAACCGTCGAGATCGAGGTTCGGAGCTTTTTCCTAAAATTTAGGCAAACCGCAAAAATTATGTAGAAATATAGCTCGTACGAAAGAGTCCATGCAACATATACTAACTTGTCGCCCGGGAGAATAAATATGGAATTTATCAGCGTGTACGAATCAACATGTTTGTTCTTCAGGAACCCTATTGTGCACATCGCCACGATGGCAGCGCTGCAAATCCAATATAACGGGAATATGCGCGTTAAACGCTTGACGAAGAAACGTGACGGAGATTCCGAAGACCGGCTGGGCGGAAAACTCACGTACACCATGATAAATCCGCTGATTACAAAGAACAGATCTACTCCCGCTCCTCCAAATGAGCGCGTCCACGCGGGGCTGAACCGCCCAACGCCCGATCCATCCGACATGTCGAGCGTGTGGCGAAAGATGACGCCAAAAGCGGCGATGGCGCGAAGTAGTTGAAGTCCATATATGTCGCGATTTTGTTGGTCCATCACGTTCCGCCGGATTCAGAACAATATGGAACACCCTAGGTGCCTCCTGTGGTAATTCCAACGCATACCTCCGGTGGATAAGGTTAGGACTTTTTTGCGCCCGGTTTTAACCAGTCCGATCAAACTGAACTGATGGGCGGCGCGGCCAGAGCACTCGATGGTCTGTCTTTCTGCTACCACTTTAGTCGGTGGTCCATCCCTAGCCTATTGGACGTCCTGACCTTCCACCCTGTTTAAAGGACTATCCATGGTGGCGCACGCGGCCGCGCCGCCGGGAAAGGACATCTATGCTTTCGGTCAAACGCGCACTGTTGATGAGCGTGGGGGAACGCTACGTCTTGCTCGTGATGAACTTTATCAGTGCAGCCTTCATCTCCCGTATTTTGACGCCCCAGGAGATCGGCGTATCGGTGATCGGCATGGCCATTTTGGCGATAGCCCTGTCCATAAGGGAGTTCTCCAGTTCGAGCTTCCTCATCCAGCGCAAGGAACTGAGCCGCGAGGATATTCGCGGCGCTTTTACAGTGACGTTCATCCTCACCGGCTCCATTGCCGCCGCCCTCGTCGCCGCTTCACCATTTCTCGCCTCGTTTTACAACGAGCCGAACCTCGTTCCCTATTTCAGGGTCATCTCTGTCTGCCTCTTCGTCGACGCCTCGTTCACCTTGATAACCGCTCTCTTGCGGAGGGAAATGCGGTTCGGCAAGATCGCAGCGATCGACATAGCGGGAGCCGTGACAAACTGTGCAGCGACGATTGGACTGGCATTGGCAGGCTTCAGCTACATGAGCTTCGCTTGGGCTTGGCTGATCGGCAGTGGTATTGCAGCGGGCCTCGCCTTCGCGCTCTGCCCCCATTTCTGGATGTTCAGGCCATCCCTGGCCAACTGGCGCGGGATGATCTCATTCGGGGGATACAACGGTGCTATCGCAATACTTTTCCGCATGTTTGACGCCCTTCCGCTGCTCCTCCTGGGCCGCTTCGTGTCGCCGAATGCAGCAGCCCTGTTCAGCAGGACGCTCTGGATCGGGCAGATACCCGACAAGCTAGTCATCGGAGGTGCGATAGCGGTCGTACTGCCCGCCTTCTCGGCCGAGGCCAGGCAAGGCAGGGATTTGAAACGTCCCTATCTTTCCGCCCTTTCCCTTATCACCGCGCTTCACTGGCCGGCGCTCCTGGTGCTGTCGGTTCTGGCGTACCCGACCGTCGACATCGTGCTCGGTCACCAGTGGACCGAGGTCGCGCCGCTGGTCCAAATCGTCGCGATCGCGCTGCTTTTTTCCTTCAGTTTCGAACTCAATTACCCGGTAATGGTAGCCATGGGAGCGATCCGCGACTTGTTCATCCGGGCGCTGATCGTCTTCCCGTTTTCAGGCATTCTCCTCTCCCTGGCCATTGTCTTCGGCGGATTGCAGGCAGCGGCCTGGTGCCTGTTGATGACCGTTCCGTTCCAGGCATATCTTGCCCTCAGCTTCGTGCGACGCAGGCTGGGACTGAGCCGCAGGGACATCGCCGCGGCGTTGTGGAAAAGCGCCGTCGTCGCTTTTGCGAGCGCGCTCCCACCCCTGGCAGCCATCGGGGTATCCGGTTCCGGATTCTATCTTTCCACCATGGAAGCCATCATAGCGGGATGCTTGGCGTTGGGGGGATGGGCAGCCGGATTGATCATCACGCGGCATCCTCTCCTTAACGAGATCATCAAGATTTCCCCTGCACTCCGACGTGCGCGGGTTTCAGTGGGTTGATCGGCAGCTCCCGGCACGCGAGACGCAGTCTCGCCACCCGGGTACTGCCGATGGGGACGGAACACATCATACTGCCAGAAATTGGTCAATCAGCCGCGAAATCTTGTTTCGCTCGGCACTCCTACGCACTCGATTGGCCCAGTACGGCAAGGCCAAATAGGGCGGCGGAATCTCCAGACCGAGTTCCCCGCACTCACGCGCAATGCGGCCGAGCACGGACCGCTCCTTGCTGTCGATACGGTGCGCGCTCGCCGGGAGGAATTTTTCCGGTCCCGTGTAGTGCCGGATCAATGCCCGATCCCAATAACTCGTCTGGAATGCCGACTTCTGCACATTGAATTCCACAGGCAGCGTCTCCCACCTCCGATTGGCGGCAATGTTCAAGGCGCATTGGTCGATGTGGATGCATGACCCGTTCCAATAGGGACAAAACTCCGCATGTGTCTGGATGAGGGAATCGTAGCGTTCAGGAATTCCCGAGCAAATCCATCGGGAGACGTTCAGGATAATCAGCCCGGAGTTGAAGTAGCGCCGCTCCAGCCCGTGCTTTTCGCAATTTTCGAAAAATGCGGGATTGTCGAAACCCGTGGATATGGACAAGTCAGGCACGGCCGCCAGAGGTTGTGTTTTCGGGGCGGCATCTGCCAGATCAAGGGGCCGCATGACGAGCGTATCATTGTCAAGGTAGCAGACGACATCATGTTCGCCCGAAACCGTGGCGATGGCTTCGATTTTCTCATATGCCGTCGATGTTATATGGCCATGACCGGGCAAACCCCGGCCGGCGGTTGAAAGGGTGTGGGTCGCCAGACGATGGCCCCTCGCCTGGAGCACCCCGAGCACCGCCGGTGGTGGAGTCGAGCGGAATCCGGATTGAACGATATGGATGTCTATCTCTCGCGCATGGCTCAACCCCAATGCCACGGCGCTGGCATAGGTCAGGTCGTCGCGCCTGCCGTCGGTCAGGTAAATGACACCGATGCGCTTTCCGGTCATGGGTTATCCTCCGCGCGGATGAAACGGGGCTTTACGACCCGAAGTGTGCTCTGGGACGGGGCTACCTGCCTGCTGCGTCGCTACCAATGTCGGCTCCACGCCTCCGCAAGGCGCGATCGGATGTGGGCTACTGGATTAGGCAGACGGACCAAGTAGTCGATCGGCGGGACGTAGGCCAGGCTGGGCGAGAGTTCCGTCGCAAACCGCAGGAGATCAAAACCAGATGCCCGCTGGCCGCGGGCGATGTGCGATAGACCAGACCAGTATGCCCGCTTGCCGAGGTTTCGATAGACGCTTCGCCGTAGGTGTTCCGCCCCAGGCATGCAGGCTGCTTCGTGCGAAAAGAAGCTATCGAATGTGAGCTTCTTCTCGACAATGTCGCGCTTGAAGTCTTGCCAGAACACCGCCGATAGATTCGCGCCGTGCACCCTCCTTATTCCATGGATCGCGTTTGTTACCGCCGCCCTGCGATTGAGCGAAAGCCGCAAGAACATCTCCAAGTCCTCGCTGTAGGCTATCTCCGACCTGAAATGGCCGACCCGTTTGAGATCGGAGGTTCTGATGAGCGCAGCGCCACCCCCGAAAAGAACCTTGCTTGGAAGGGACCGCTCCAAAGCGAACGATTCCGTCAACAGAAATCGCCAGTCGCCGACGCCCGAATTCTCCACGACCGGGAAGGGTGACGCCTCATGCCAAACCAACTCGGCTCCGCACGCAAAGGAAACGTCGTGTTCTTTTTCGAGGACCGAGAGGGCGCGCTGAAAACCACCCTCAACAAGAAGATCGTCGGCACAAACTATGGCAAAATACTTCGATCCAGCCCAGTCTACACCTTCGTTGCACGATGCATGCAGGCCGAGATTTCTCTCACGTGCGATGACTTTTATGCGCTTGTCCCGCTTGGCCAGACTCTTTGCAACGTCGACACTGTCATCTGTGGAAGCATTGTCGACGATCAGAATCCTGATGTCTTCCACCTGCTGCCGCACGATACTTGCGACAGCCTGGGGCAAGTAGCGCCCGTAGCAGAAATTTGGAATCACAATGTCGATCAGTGGCATGGATCAGCCTTCGCAAAGTTGTTGGGCCTAGAAACTTCTCGAGACGGTAACCTAATTCGGTTTGCATCCGCGGATCCGTGCCTCGCCCATGCGGACTCAGGTCAACATCACTGGGCGAGACACTGCACGGGCAAACACCTGTGTTCGCAGGAGAACTTCCTGATCCTCAAGCTGTTGCCTGTATCGCAGTACGGTTTCACGCACCTGCCGCGCTCGCAATTCCTTTTCCGCCAGGAGTGCATCCAGCCGCGACTCGAGCCATTCTACGCTGAAGGTTTCTACGCTGGTGCAAAAGTCCGACAGACCGGTATCGGCCGCAAGAGCATCATGCTTTTCGAGGTATCCCAGAGATATGACTGGAAGACCCACCCGCAGGGCACAGACGACATTGTGAAATCGAGTCGCGACGACAACGTCGGTCATCTGCATTTGCGCCATAACGTCATGAAGCGATGCAGACCGGGTGTAGACGACTCCTGCCAAATCAGCATCAGATAGGAGGCCCCGAAGTTGTTCGATGACATCGACCACCGCCACCTCGTCATTGTCCTGGCCGAGGATAAGTCGAACGGCAAAGCCCCGCATCACGATGCGTGCGACAAACTCCCCGAGCTTGGAAATATATGCGTTGTAGATCAATGCGCTTCCGCCCGTGCGGCCTCGGTAGTTCATGACGCCCACGCCAACGACGGTGGCTGCCGATATCTCGCGCTCGACCGGTGGAACTGCGAGGCCAAAAGCAAGATCGGGGAAAGTCCGATCGCTTGCGACATTGACGCCGAGGGATCGGACGAAATCGCGCGAAATTCCGTCCCGAAACGAACGGTATGATGCGCAGCGCGCGGCCCAGGCAAAGAACACACGACTGAGGGGATGGTAAGCAGGCCCGGCTCCAATGCTCGCAAATGCGACCACGCAGCCACGCAACCTCGCCATCAGCAACCATTTGGCAAAAAGGTAGGGCATGCCAAATGGTGTGTCGCCGAAATCATCGAACGCACCGGTTCCGGGTAGCAGGACGGCATGAAAGCCACGGAGCTTGAGAAAGGCTCGGACCGGTCCCAACATCTTGTACGGAGCCCGACCCAGGGTGCGGTTCGCCCGATTGAGCCAACGCGCCTTGATATCTGGCCGCGTCAGCTTGATGGTTTCTATCCCGAAGACTTTCTTGACGGATTCGGGCGATGTGCAGATTGCAGCAAGCTCAGCTTCGGGGCAGATTCGCCGAAGCGTGCCAATCATCGCCTCGAGCGAACCGTCATTGCCAAAATTTCCAACACCGAACTGCCCTATTAGAGCGATCCGCAATCGCCTGCCACTCGTTGCAGTTGGATGCCCCGTGCTGTCCTTGGCGCGATGATGCTCGTAGGGTTCAAGCACGGTTCCAACTTGCGCATTCTGAGACTGCATAACGAAGCGTTCGCTCTCAATTTTCGATAACAGAAGTTCAGGCGTTAATTCGGTCTTTGCGATCGGTTTCGATCGCCAACACCCTAGAATCATACGCTCGTTTCAGCGCTTCAACTTATGGGTTGCGAGACACCCCTTTTTGGCTGAGGCGTTGCTTCTGGGAGAGACCTCCTCTGAGAGCAACGCCAATTTCCTCCGACTTGGAAGGATCCAGAAAGGTTGACTTCTTCAGAGGGGCTTGTTCCAAGATCGCAACCGTTCAACTGTCGAATTCTCCGAAATCAGCATCGACCTGAACCATCAGCTCGAGGTATTTCCAGGCGATCCACCGCCAGGAATAGCTATGAGCCCTGCGGTGTCCCTTGGTCACAAACCCCTCCCGCAGGCTAGGATCCGTCATCAGGCGGCGGATGGCTTCGGCCCATGCATTGACATCGTCGGGGTCGGCGTAGAGCGCCGAATCCTCGCATATTTCGGGCAGACACGGCGAGGTTGAGGCCACGACGGGGCAGCCCGATGCCATCGCTTCTACGGCGGGCAGGCCAAAGCCCTCGATCCGAGAGGGGAACAGGAAGCACAGGGCACCTTCGAGCGCCTTCTTGAAATCGTCGTCAGCGATCCGCCCAAGAAGAACGATGTTTGCTGGCAGTTGTTGGACGTGGCGCAGGATCGTGGTCTCGTCGACGTCGCCGGGCATCCAGAGGTCGAGGCCCATCCCGTCGAGAACCGGGGCGAGTCTGGCAAGAAGTTCCATGTTCTTGTATTCTAGATCATTCCTGCCAAGGCAAAGGACATATGGCCTACCCCTGTCGACGGCCAGTGACGATTTCCTGGCATCCCACCTCTTAGCATGGTCGCTGCCGTTGTAGGTGACAACGATATTTTCCTCTCGTGCTATCCCGAATTTGATGAGGTGACTCCGCGCCAGTTGCGAGACCGTTGTGATGCGAGCAGCCCGCCTGCCGAGCGCTGGAAGAAGGAGGCGGTGTGCCCAGCGGAAGCCGCGCGCATAGCTCGACGGCATCAGCCTGGTGTGCATGTCATGGATGCATGCGATCTGTCGCCTCAGCATGACGGGAGCGAGGTTGCAGAAACTCAGCAATCCCCCGGGCACGTGCCAGGGCAACTGCGCCTGCACCCAAAATTGCGGAAGTCGTGGCCTGTTGAATTCCGGAACGATCCGTACGCTGATGGAATTGAGGGGAAAGGGTTCGGCAAGCGGAAGTGGGATCACAAGATCGATTTCCAGATCGCGACCAAGAGGATGCCCTTCCGAAATAAGGGCGTCGAGAGCCATAGTCACCTCGCGAGCATAACGGGCTACTCCGTTATGGCGAAGCGTCGTGAAGTCTCCGTTTATCGTCCAGCGCCGCCTCGCCCCCTCTTGATCCGCCGACCTTTGCTCAGATTTTCCGACCAGGTATTTGGAGTCTTCGCCAAGCGATCCTGCCAACAGCTTTCCGGCGTGACCATTCAACTGCGTTGGTGACGGCGATTCCGTCGCCTCGAATTCGAAATTCCCCATATCCCTCTCCGGTCCACCCACACCCGTGCTCAGATTAACATTGTCGGCGGTGCAAGGCCCCCAAACGTTTGAGGTAGGTATTGCGCCGCCCTCGCCTAGCCGGATGACCCCCTCTCCACCGAGATGACCTAATGGCCGTAGTGACCGCGCACGTTTCGCCGCTCAAACTGAACGTCTCAAAGGTAATGGCATGGCACGACGCTGGACGATCAACGGGCGCTTTCTTTCCCAGGCGACAACGGGCGTCCAACGTTATGCGCGTGAGGTCGTCCGTTCGCTGGACAATTTGATTCAAGAGCGGGTGCCACTCGCTCGCGACCTTCACGTCCAGCTGCTCTGTCCACCTGGATCCGCGAACTTCCCCCTCTTTTCCGTCGAACGCCGCGAAATCGGCGGCGCGGTCGGGCATGTTTGGGAACAGGCGCGACTTCCCTTCGCTCTCGAGGGCGGCGGTCTGCTCAGCCTCTGCAATACCGGACCGCTGCTTTCCCGTAAGCACATCGTTTGCATTCATGACGCAAACGTCTGGAATGCGCCACAGAGCTATTCCCGTGCCTTCAGGAACTTCTACAGAACGTTGCTGCCATACCTCGGCAAGACGGCATGGGGCATTTCGACCGTTTCCGATTACTCGCTGGGCGAGCTGGTCCGCCGCGGTGTCATCCCCGCGCAACGGGCCTTCGTAGCCCCCAACGGCCATGAGCATGCCTTGCGATGGGCGCCTGAACACTCGATCAGGACACGACTGGCGGCATCGCCGGAAACCATCGTCATGATCGGCAGTGCCGCACCTCATAAGAATATGAGACTTGTCCTGAACATGGCTGACCGCCTTGCTGAAGCGGGGCTCAGGATCGCGATCGTTGGGATCTCTGATACGCGGGTTTACAGGTCAGGTGCAACCAGCGCCAACGCCCAGAACATCCATTGGCTCGGGCGCATTGCCGATGGCGAGTTGGCCGCCCTTCTCGCGGACTCGTTATGCCTGGCTTTCCCCTCCCTCACGGAGGGCTTCGGCCTTCCCGCGCTAGAGGCAATGGCCATCGGCTGTCCTGTGGTGGTTTCCGACCGCGCCAGCCTGCCTGAAGTCTGCGGCAATGCAGCGCTGTTTGCATCCCCTGACGACCAGGACGCATGGTTCAACAGTTTCGTGCAGCTTCGCAGTTCTCGATCCCTGCGGGGGCAGATGATAAGCAAGGGTAGGGCGAGAGCCGCGGCATACAGCTGGAGGGCGACGGGCCTGCGTTATCTCGAGGCGATGGCGGCCGCAGACGGCGTCGACATGGAAATGAAAGTCGTCAGGGCTCGCGAATTCACATGATCTCGTGAAGGACCTGGACGGCGCGCACCGATTCCAGGATAGCGCTGTCGAAGTTCTCCTCAGAAAAGCGTCCGGCATTCTTGGCGCAGGCGCTGGGCGCTATGGCATGGCTGTTTTGTTCGAATCGTTCGACAGCCTGCTTGAGGTGATCGACGGTCTGGGCCTTGAACAGTACGCCTGTCGGCTCGTGGGATGATCCCAGGCGTTGCACTATATCAACCGCCCCGCCACGGCCGAATGCGATCAGCGGCGTTCCACAGGCTTGCGCTTCGGCCAACGCAATGCCGAAGTCCTCGCAGCCAGCGAAGACCATGGCCTTTGCCCGCGCCAGCGTATCAACGTATTCTTTGCGGGGTAGGAAGCCGGAAAACGTGATGTTGGACCCAGCCAGCGATCGCAAGCTGGCGGATTGCTGTCCTTCGCCAACGACAACCAGCCGCCGCGACGGCATTTCGTTGAAGGCCCTGATGACCAGGTCGGTGCGCTTGTACGGGGCCAGGAAAGATGCCGAGACGTAGTAGTCATCCTTGTCCTCCACACATGGCAGTTCCGCCAGAGAGACGGGCGGGAAAACGACTCGTGCGTCCCGCCCGTAGATGTGCTGGATCCGGGAGCGGACATAATTCGAATTCGCCAGCATCAGGTCAGGACCATGCGCGGTCCTGGTATCCCACGTCCTCAGCCGGTGCAGCATGTAACGATAGAGCATTCCCTTGGGACCGAAGCCCAGATTTCCCTGCTGAAGATACGAGAACTGCTCGTCCCAGGCATAGCGGACTGGGCTGTGCACGTAACATAGATGCGGCTGATCCGGCCTCGTGATCACGCCGCGCGAAAATGCGGCCGAAGATGAGATGACCGCGTCGTAACCTGTCACATCGAACTGCTCGATCAGGAAGGGACAAAAGAAGAAGAGAGACCGGTAGAATTTCCGCACCATGGGGATACGGTTGGCCGCCGACGTATGGAATTCCACGTCCCTGAAATATTGCTCCTTAACCTCCGCGGGCAAGAAATCGAAAAGCGTGAAGACTTCGGCGTTCGGAAACTGCTTGCAGATTTGCGCTAGAACCCGCTCTCCTCCCCGGAAATTTGGGCACCAGTCGTGGACGACCGCTATTCTTGCGTATTTGTCGACGCTCCCGAGCGCGGGCGACAACTTCTCGATTGGCAAATTGACCTTGGCGGCGATTGCCAGGTCGGAAGAACGTTCCTGGAGCATGGTTCCCCTCTTGCCTCAAGCCAGCAATCCTCATCCCGACAGTCTCCTTTCCATGTCACGGCTCCTGCAAGTTGTCCGATCGGTTACAGATTGCCCGGGGCGCGGGACGGCCTAATGCTTATGGTTGTGGGACTTGCACCCGGAATACGCCAAAAGCCTATGTTCTGAGGTAGACCACGGTTGTCCCTAGTCTTTTATGCAGGCTGTCCAGGTCTGTTCGCCGTTGTAGCGTCGGGAACGCCGAACATGGACCAGGCATGAGACTCGCAGTGATTATCCCAACCCTTGGCCGCCCCGGGCAGGTCGCGCGCCTGCTTGGCTATTTGCGTGGCCAGCAGAGACTTCCCGACGAAGTCATATTGTCGGCGCCCGACGCGACGCATGTCGAATTGCCGGGAGACTGCTCCTTTCCTGTATCGTGTGTTTTCGGGCCGAAGGGGTTGGCCGCCCAGCGGAACACGGCTCTTGCACCGTCGCTGGCGCGTTTCGACATCATCACGTTCTTCGACGACGATTTCGTCCCATCGGCCGAATACCTGAAGCAGATCGAAGAAGCTTTTATGGCAAATGACGGATGGGCGGTGGTGATGGGCAGGGTCGTCAGAGATGGGGCCACCAATGCTGGCCTCACCTGGGAAGATGCCGAAGCCGCTTTGCGGGCAGCCGAGGGCATCAGAGATGTTGGACCCTCTGTGGTTGACCATGTGGGTGCATACGGATGCAACATGTCCCTCCGTTCCTCGCTTGTGGGTGATTTGCGTTTCGACGAGCGCCTCGTGCTATATGGCTGGCAGGAAGACATCGACTTCACCAGCCAAATGAGATCCAAAGGGCGTGTCGTCTGCGTGACCTCGATCACGGGAGTCCATCTAGGTATCAAGACAGGTCGCGTCAGCGGAACCCGATTAGGCTACTCCCAGGTTGCGAATGCGATCTATCTGATCAGGAAGGGGTCCGTGCCGGCCTCTTTCGCGCTTCCCCTTATGCTCAGGAATATTGCGGCCAACGTGGCAAATAGCCCTTGGCCCGAGCCGTATGTCGACCGACGGGGCAGGCTCAGGGGTAACCTGCTCGCCATCTTGCACGCGGCCATTGGACGAATCGAACCCGAGTACATCTTGAAACTTTGACGACGGGAAAGACAATGCGCAGATGGTTTTTGACGATGGCGTCTGCTTCACTCGCTGCGGCGACCGCCGGCCTCCAGCCTTCGGCGGCCGCCGAGTATCTCCTCGGACCTCAAGACAAGGTCAGGCTCAAGGTTTATGAATGGCGAGCATCACGTGATGTGATTTTCGAATGGACGTCTCTCAACGACGCTTTCGTGGTGGGCGCCGACGGGACCCTGTTCCTTCCGTTTGTCGGGCAGATACGCGCGCAGGGCACCGCTCCCGGTGATCTCGCACGCGCCATCGGCGATCGGTTGATGCAGAAGATGGGTCTCGGCCGCCAGCCGGATGTCGCCGTCGAGATCGTGCAGTACAGACCGTTTTACATCGTCGGCAATGTCAAGGCCCCTGGGGAATTTCCTTATCGGCCCGGGCTGACCGTGCTGCAGGCGGTGGGGATCGCGGGCGGTTTGCCAATACGCGAGGACGACATATCGAGGCTCGGGCGGGAAGTCATCTCGGGCCAGGGCGAGGTGGGCCTACTGGCGCTGAACAACGTCAGCCTTCTTGGCCGCAAGGCGCGCCTTGAGGCCGAACTGGCCAGCAGCGACGAAATCTCTTTTCCTGCGGAATTAAAGGTTAGGGCTTCCAACCAAACAGTCGCGTCGACAATGGACCAGGAGCGGAGGATTTTTGCCATCCGCAAGGATGCGCTGACCACACAGCTCCGCTCGCTGAACGATCTCAGAGAGTTTCTGGAAAAGGAACTGGACTCCCTTGGGCAGCAACTGACGTTCCACGACAAACAGATCGAGTTGGTTCAGAAGGAACTCGCGAGCGTTTCGACGCTTGTCGCGAAGGGGCTGGCAGTTGCACCGCGCGAGCTTTCCCTGGAGGGGACGGTTGCGCAAATGCAGGGGGACAGACTGGCTGCCGAGACCTCGCTCTTGCGCGTGAGGCAGGAGATTAGCAAGACGGACATAGAGATTCTCGACCTCGGCAACCGTCATGCCAGTGAAGTCGCTGAAAGTTTGCGGGAGACGCAGATGCAGCTCAATGAAGTAACCAGCAAAGCCGATACCGCGGTGCAGTTGCTCCACGAAACCGAGATAGCAGTCCCCGCCTTGCTCGCCCTCAGGCAACGCTCCGAAAGTGCCAAGCCTGTCTTCAAGATCGTTAGGACGACGGATAGCAGCACTGCGGAACTCCCGGCCGAGGAAACGACACCAATCGAACCCGGCGACACAGTGAAAGTCGAGATCCCGTCGCCGGAGTCAGGTTTGGCTATCCTCCCGGCAGGCGGTGGCCTTCAGGCCGAAACGGTCCCGATCCAGGGCATCAATTGATCAAGTCTCCGATTGCGCCAGGTCTACTGATCCGGCTCGCTGATCAAATCAACCCGAAACCAATGCTCGACGCTCCCGATCGCGGACGCATGATGGCATGCGGTATTGGGCACTGTAACCTTGGCTCGCCGAAACCGTTCCCGAACAAGAGGCAGAGGCAAGGCTCAACCCATAAGCTGACCATCTACGCAATGCCATCCGGCCACTTGCCATGATCTTTGAGGCCGCATATCAGTGAGCACCCTGGGCCCTGAGGCCCCGGACGGAACCCTCTGCCGCAGTGAGCTGATCCGTCCTGCGGGTGCCCTGGAGATTTCGGTGCTCATGACTATAATAGCCCTAGCGGCTGGAGGCGTTCTGATGGGGCTGTGGTTCAAGGCTCCCGCCCTTATCGCGGCGACCGCACTGCTCCTCATTGGAAGCTTCGCCTGGAACGGATTTGGATTTCCGGGCCATGTGACCGTCTTGAAATTCCTGATCCTGGCATTTGTATTGGCAGGCGCATACACAGTAGGGCTGTTTCTCTCCGTCCGTTGGACGCAAACCGGGGGGTGATATGTCCGGACTTCAGCAAGCCCTGTCGAAGCGCATCACCGCGAAGACAGTCCTGAACAGGATCACGATGTCGAACCAGACCGACCAGTTCCGAACATACTGGCTATCCAGCGCTACGCGCGTGGCATAATCCACGCTGCTTCTTCCGCTCACCTGCCACAAACCGGTCAGTCCCGGCCTCATGCGAAGATATTCACCTACGTGGTCGCCGTAACGCTCGAGTTCCTCCTTCACGATGGGCCTTGGCCCCACGCAGCTCATATCGCCGCGAATGATGTTATAGAGCTGTGGGAGTTCATCGAGGCTCGACTTTCGCAGCATTCGCCCGAGGAATGTCACGCGGGGGTCGTCCTTTATCTTGTGGGTCTTCTCCCACTCCATTCTCATATGAGGATTGGCTTCGAGATAGGCTTTCAGAACGTCTTCCGAATCGGCGACCATCGAACGGAATTTGTAGCAATTGAACGGCTTCCCGCCGAAGCCGACCCGGCTGTGCGAGAACACCGCCGGGCCTCCTGTCGTCATCCTGATTAACATAGCAACGACGATCATCACCGGCGCGGCCCCGACAAGCGCCGTGACCGCTATAATCAAATCGAGCATTCGCTTCAAGAGACCTCCGACAGGAGGACTAGTCGAGCCTGCCCTAAGGGTGGGCGGCAGATCCATCCACAACGCCCCGCCATTTTCATGGTCTGGAGCGGAAACAACATGCATGACCGGCCGGTTGTCGACTGCCATCGGCATCGATGGCTGGCTCCAAATCGGGGGCGCGAGATGTGACTGCTTCTCTAAGGCGTTTGTCATGACGATCATTGTTTTGATTTGCTCGACTCTCACACTTTCCCAATCTCGGAGGCTGTCGGCAAGAAAGGCAAAGGAGGTAGCGCCACACTCTCCCCACACTACCACTAATGCCGAGGAGTGATCCTCTCGCTTTCCCAGCAGTCGAAGGCGGTCCCCCTGTCAAGCCTTGTGGTGAATGGATGTCATCGCCCGAGCGTTCGCCAGAAGCGCACCAAGCACATGCGTCCTGCTGGCCTGCAACGTCCGGACCAGTTCGCGCAGCGTCTCGACGTGTGTCTTGCCCCATTCGGCAACGATGACGACACCGTCCAGAACGGATCCGACAATCAGTTCGTCGGCTCCCGAGGCTAGTGTCGGCAGATCAACGATGACGACGTCATAGGCGGCAAGTTCGCAATTGGCGAGATCAAAAGCTGTAAGCTCCGAGAGGAATTCCTCCATATTGCGTGGGATCAACAGATTTCCGCCGTCCACCACCGAACTGGGAAGCATGTCGAACGGCCGCCCAGGAGCGCGCACGATATTGAGTCGAATTGGGTCCTGGCTCTGTTTGTCGTACGCAATCGAACGGCCTAGCAGCCGCATGGTCGTGGCCGACCGGCGAACATCGGCGTCAATCACCAATGTCTTCAGGCCCGACATCGAGTAAAGCGTGGCGAGATTGCTGGCGACGGAGCTCTTGGGGCTGGCGTTGGACACGGCAGTTAACCCGAGGAATTTGACTTGATGGTTGGTCTCCGCAAGGCTGATTTCGGTCCGTGCTTTCCTGAGGCACTGGCTGTATCGTGAGTGGGGACGTCTTTGCACCTCGTCAACGTGACTGGAACCCATCCGCCTGCTCGTCAACGGCAACTCTCCGATGCATTCGATACCCAGGTTATCCCGGATGTGTCGTGGCGATCGGATGGTCCAATCGAGCATCTGCCTCACAAGCGAAACCCCGATGCCGAAAATGGTTCCGGCGATCGCGGCAAAGGCGAGCACCAGTTTCGGCCTTGGAGCGCTCGGAAAAAGCGGCGCTGTCGCGGCCGTGATCACCCTCGCGTCGGCGACCGGATACGATTGCTGGCTGACCGAATTGGTGTAGGCCTGGAGGAAGCTTTCGTACATCTTCTGATAGGTTTCGGCGGTCACCTCGAGCTCTTCAAGAGTCGGCTCAGCGTTGACCCCCTCAATCGAATTGCCTTCTTCGCTTTTGGCTTCGTTGACGACGCTGTAGTCGTGCCGAGAACGGAATTCCTGAGCCTTCGCCATCGCCGCGTTCATCTGAGCACGAAGTTGCTGAAGACGCTTCTCGAGCCACGCACCACCTTCTCTTGCGCCGTCAGCCTTGGTTTCGATCTGTTCACGCACAAAGGCATCGGCGGTGGCGTTCGCAATATTGGATGCACCCTCGGGATCAACAGACGTGAATGAAATGTCTATCGCGTAGGAAACACCGACCCTGCGGATATCGAGGCTGTCGCGGAAGGTCGCCATTGTGCGCCGGAATTTTTGGTAGTCGGTCAGTGACGCGGTGGGTTCTGGCATGCCGAAGCCGAAATAATCCAAGAGCGACGTGACCCTGGCGCTTTTCTGGACTCCGAAAGCCTCAACCAGGACGGTTTTTAGCTTTCTGAATCTCTCCGGTAAGATCGGAGCGTGTGGACGATTGAAGTTGGGGTCTTCCACGAGTTTCAGCTGGTCGATGACCATCGCGGCTATTTTTTCCGACTGCATTACCGCGATCTGGCTTTCCACCTGCGCGGTGTCCAATGATAGATTTACTTCTCCGCCCTCCTGTAGATGTTGGGGCAATTTCGGCTCGATCAGGATCTGCGCGCTGGCGGTAAAAACCGGATCAGAGGTCGAGTTGTAGAACCAGGCTACCAAGAGCGCGATGCCGAGGCAGGCAATGATCGTTGCGACGTAACGCGTCAAAAACCTGGTTATATCAGCGAGGCCGATAAACTCCTGGGCTACCGAAACCTGCTGGTTCGTTGTAGTGGGCCATTGGTGCGGCAACATGCGGTCCATTCAACTGCTCCTGCAGCCGTGCGGGAAATTCGAGCGCGCCCGCCGTCCTGACATAGGCGAAGCACGATGTCCGGCCGATTTCTGCATTAAAAGCTGAGGCCCCGCGAAACCAGATTGCGGCAAAAGACTACGCCGGCGGGAGGGAAGGTAAATGCCGCCAATTGGCGTAGGGGCTACGTCATAAGGGAACGAGTATGCACTGCAGTTCCGCTCGCGTCTTTGAGAGAAATGACATCTGCTGTTCCAACGAGACCTGCCGTCTGCGGTTCAACATCACGCTGCGTGTGAGGGTATTAATCCTCGCGGACATCCTTTCGAGGTTTTCGCCGTTTTCCATCGCCTGCAGAGAGAACGCGGCGCAGTCCGTCATCGTTTTCCCTAATGGATGAAGGTGCGTCGCTTCCCGGACGACTTCGACCTGAATGTCTTCAAGAAGGCAAACTAGGCGTCCGAAACGCCTTTCGTCGACATATCCGACATATTCGCGGAACGGCAACCTGAATGCGGTAAACGGCATCTTGCAGCCCAGCCTTGATTCAGCGCCCGAGTCGGACGCACGCTCCAGAATACAAAGCCTCCGCGCTTGGGCGCGATACATCCTTTTGGCCGTCGATTGGCATAGCCTATTGGATGACGGCATGCGTATCTGGGCCTCAGGGCCTACCCGAATTCCTGACGAAGCCGGCGACCGACAGCGTGCTAAGGGTTTCGATCATTCTCGCGGCGCAATTTTCGGAGCGGAACGTGCCCTTCAAAAAACTTAGCCAAGTCAGACCGAATAGCGTTCGTCTCCGCAACCAATGCTCTCATCGATCTCACCGGTTCGCGGGAACACGTGTGCTGATTCAAGACTCGATCTCATGGCCGCGCAGGCGCTTGGCATGGGGTTTGGCTTCGTGATTGCCAACTGGGCTGGGGGTCGAGCGTCGTCACGGGCCATCACTTTGGCAGCCAACTCATGGTCGTCAACATGGCGCCTGATCGGCGCTGTGTGTTCAGAGGTCGGAGTGGCGTTTTCTGTCAATGCCTGCGTCGCCGAATTCGCTGTCAATTCTCAACCGGTGACCATGGTCACGGCTTCTTGCCGATTCCTGTTGCGAAGCTCCGTCTCGTTGAAACGACCGTGCGAGATGTTCGATGCTCTCAATCTGCTTCCGCGCAAAAATCAAGAGGTCGGGAGCCTATAGCCAGGCATTTCTGAGAAGGAACTGGATCGTGGCATACAAGCTGGTGAGTTTTGTCATGAGTGGGGGCGTGGGCGCGCGCCTGTGGCCGCTCTCACGGGAAGACAATCCCAAGCAATTCCACGACCTTTCGGGCGACGGGTCAATGCTCGCAAAGACTGTCCGGCGTCTCAAGGCGCGGCCCGAGAATCAGACACCGATCTACTTGATAGCTTCCGAACGACATGCCGATCGAGTCATCTCAGACGTCGCTTCGCTCGGCCTGAACGGCGGCAGACCGATTTTCGAGCCTATCGGTCGCAATACCGCCGCGGCGGTCGCCATAGCCACCCTGCAGACGATCTCGGAACATGGCGGCGACGCTCTTGTGCTCGTGGTCCCCTCCGACCATGAGATATCGACCGAAGCGCAATTCTGGGACACCGTCGAGTCGGGCGTTTCTGCCGCCGATTCAGGAAGCATCGTTGTCTTCGGCATCAAGCCAACGCATCCCGAAACCGGATACGGCTACATCGAGGTTGCAGCAAACGACGATCGGGTGGCTGCGGTTTCGCGCTTCGTCGAGAAGCCAAATGCCGAGACAGCGCGCGGATACGTGTCGTCAGGACGATTCTACTGGAACGCAGGCATTTTCCTGTTTCGCGCTGACGCGATGCGGCGGGCATTTCTGGATTTCCAACCGGACATCTGGAACACTGCGGAACGGGCACACAAGACCGCGCGGGTCGACCTCTCCGGTATCTATCTGCCCCAGGGCTTTTACTCGGCCGTTCCCTCCACTTCAATCGACTATGCGGTCATGGAGCATGCACGCGATATCGCGATGGTTACGGCTTCCTTTCGCTGGAACGACCTTGGATCGTGGCAATCGCTGCTCGAAGCCAGCCCGACGGACGGGGACGGCAATGTCGTCATGGGCGACGTCGTCGCCATGAATTGCGACACTTCCTACCTTAGAAGCCAAGGAAGGCTGCTAACGGTCGTCGGAATGAAGGGGGTGGCGGTAGTGGCGACACCGGATGCGGTATTCGTCGCCCCCGTCAGCCACAGCCAGGACGTGAAGATGGTCGTAGAGCAGCTTGAAAAGAGCGGACGGCTCGAGACGAAGTACACGGCATCAGAAGACCGGGTCATCATCAGCGGTTCGTGGCGCAAACGGGTCGAACATTGGCTCTTCAATGAGACCCTGCCGCTGTGGTCCACCGCGGGGGTCGATGATGTGTACGGGGGCTTTCACGAGGCTCTCGGTTTAGACACGAGGCCTTTGGGCAGGCCCAAACGCATGCGCACGATGGCTCGCCAGATCTACGCTTTTGCTGTGGCCAAGGAACGCGGATGGGCCGGACCGGCCGACAAACTGATCAACCATGGCATCGAGTTCATTGCGAAACATGGGCGTACCAACCGCGGCGGCTGGGTGCGCACGTTAAATGCCAATGGCACCGTGGCTGACCCTGCGGAGGACGCGTACGATCATTCCTGCTTACTCCTAGCGCTTTCCCACGCTCACCGATGCGGCCATCCCGACGCCTTGCAACTGGCAAATGAGACATTTCACTTCATTGACACCCATCTCGAAGACCATTGTCTGAACGGCTTTCTGGAGACCTCCGGCTCGAATGGTATGCGATTTTCGAACCCTCACATGCACATGCTGGAAGCCTTCCTTGCCTGGCATGGCGTTACTGGCGACCGGACATATCTGCGTCGGGCCGCACGCGTCGTTGATCTCTTCCGCTGCCATTTCTTCGATCAGGAGAGCTGGACTGTAGGAGAAAATTTCGACGTCGACTGGCTGCCTTTGCCTGGAGAAAGCGGACAACGGACCGAACCTGGCCACCATTTCGAATGGGCCTCACTCCTCATCGATTTCGCACAAGCAAGTGGGCAAAAAGATTTGGCCAATTACGCACGAAAGCTCTATTCGTCAGCGATCGCCAGCGGATTGAATCGTGCGACCGGTCTGGCTTATGCGGCTGTGTCGCGGCAAGGAATACCCATCGACCGGCTGTCCCGCAGTTGGCCACAATGTGAGGCCGTCAAAGCTGCCATTGCCTTGGACAAGATGGGCGGCCCTGATCTAAAACCAGAGATCGAAGCTCGTGTCGCCCGCCTCTTTCGATGGCATATTGATCCCGCGCCTCTTGGCTTGTGGATCGACAGGATTGACGAGCGCGGAAGGTCACAGGCAACGGAGGTTCCCGCTAGCATATTCTATCACTTGGTAACGGCGCTGATGCAGTATCTGGACAAGACCGAAGGCCAAATCGAACCTTTCCGGCTGTCAGCTTTGGACGAGGGCAAGAGCGTCCTGGCGCGAGCTTAGTGCCACACCTGTGCGACTTTTCGTCATCATCAGGCCAGGATTGGGGAAACTTCGACCGAGGCAGAACCGATGCCCTAGCCTACGTATCTGAAGATGGATCGACCCATCCAGGAAGGCAAGCGGCGACACCCGCCAGTTGGGCAAGAGAGGCGACTGAATTTCTGCAAGATAGAAACTTTTCGACCTTTTGCGAATGCGACGTCCGTCGCGATAGCGACATTGTGGTGTCCCAAGGTTGACGTACCAGCTACGGCTAATTCGGTATGTTTTGCCTCTGTGTCGTCGCTGCAAAGCGGGATAGCTTAGTTATTAGACTTGTCTAAAGACACACATCGATTGAGCCCTCCAACATCTCCCGTCTCGGGCGCGATCAAGTTCTCGAAGCGAGGTGATTTTGACCTACACAACCTTCTTGTCCGGACAGTTGAGAAGTACTATGGCAAAAAAGAAATCGCGCACAAGGCCCAACAGTGATCTCTTGAAACTACTAGCCACCAGGCCACGAGCGGTTGCCCTTGCTGCTCTTCACGTGAGTGAATCGGTGCTACTTGAACTTGAGGCATCGGATTTATTGTCCTCAGCACAGATCAGGGGATTGCTCAAGGATGCATCGAGGACCTTGCGGAATGCCGCCGGTCAAGTGGACAACCGAAGCTGCTTCATCGCCAGCGAAATAGTCGAGTCCATACGAGAAAACTTTACAAAAAATAAAACGTAGCCGGGGTTTTTCGCGCGATTCCATTCTTTGCTTTCGCGTGCAGACGTTTACAGATCCTGCCGGCGACGCAGAATAGGTACTCATCACATCAAATTTGATGTACATTTGACCCCAAGGGGCAGAAAGGAAGACATTGGGCGGGTTGTGAATGTCGAACGCTACACATTCTTTGCGCGGAAACGAGAAACGGCCCTCATACATCGGGTTTAACGATGACGATGCGGCGCTCATAAAGACGCTGGGGTTCGTGCCGAAGCGCTATTCTCCGGAGACGGTCATCTTCAGTCAGGGCGAGGACAACGATCGCGTATTCATAGTCGAGTCGGGCTGGGGTTGCATTTCTCACCAACTCGCAGGCGGGCAGCGACAGATTCTGGATTTTGCCCTGAGAGGCGACATAGTCCTGTCCCGGTCGTACACGGGTGGCGCTCTTGAAACGTTTGTTGCTCAAACTGAACTGTGCGTCTTGGTGGCGTCAACCAAGACATTTACTCTCGCGGCTATGAAATCACCCCATCTTTTTTCCCTAGTTGTGGAAGCTCTTGGGCATAACGGAGCCGTCATCGCTCAACATCTCACCAATGTAGGACGACGCAGCGCGTTAGCGCGCACAGCGCATCTGTTCCTCGAACTGAGAACCCGTCTGGAACTGATAGGCGCTGTCACCCACAACAGCTATGAGTGCCCCCTGACCCAGTACGATCTCGCGGACGCCCTGGGCCTTACTCCCATTCATGTCAACCGGATGCTCCGCGAACTTCGCGAGCGTAAGTTTCTCGAATTCCGACAAGGCCGTGTCCGCGTGCTCGATCTGCTGAGCATCACAAAATTCGCGGGCTTCGAAACCCGATATATCCGCGATTGAGCATCTGTGTTTATAGGAGAGACTGCGATCCAAGTCCTGGGCAAGAGCGCATTGCTGAGAGTTGCGCCGCCAAGGTACGTCACCTGACGGGTCACGACCTGGGAAATGGCCGGTGCGGTTTGCGGTTTGGGGTAAGTGTCCGCACCGGCCGTTGCGGTGGGGCATTGAGGTTCCTCCCGCAGGATTGCGGATCTCCAGGCCCTTCGTGAAACGCCGCTGGTTGAGACTCCCCCTTTCTTGTAAAATCGGCCTGGTTGCGGAAAAGGATTGGAAAGCTCTCTCCCATGCGGGCAAAGCGCGTTTACCGTCGCGGCGCACCCGAAACACGCGGGGAGCCTCGGGCGATGCTTGCTGTCGCCGCCGCCAAGCTTGATGAGCGACCCGAAGTATCCGATCGCTCATGCTGAATCTCCAATGTCGCAGTTTGGGCTACAGGAACACGCAAATTCGGGCTGAGGCGCGACCCAAAAAGTGGCGAATTAGATGCCTTGAGGACCGCGGACCGTCACGGCGGACATCCGCGTTGGAGCGGTCAATATCGTCGGCAAAAGAGCGTCCGAAAAGGGCTATCGGCGACTCTGTCGTGGGAACGAAAAAAGAAGAGAAGCAGAACTTTCGTGTGCTATTTTTGCACACGAGCTCCACTAACTACTTGATATTGTTCAGATATGCGCCCTATCCATCATCGGGGCCACGGCCACTCTATGCTCTTGATTTTTCAGCATCTGTTTAACATCAGAACCTTAGAACCTGCCGCACACGCTGCGTCAGCGAGACCTCCCTGCAACGCGACGTTGCGCGGCGCCGGAGCACCGACACCAAGTCGATCGCAGTGAGACGCCGACAAAGCCCTGTTAGCGCGCCTGAAGCCTTCGGCGAACTCATCGACCTCCATATCGACGACATGTGCGATGTAGGCAAGTCCCCTCGCCGCTCCAAGGCCGCAGCCCTCGCTATGCTCCGAACATCTGGGGAAGTGCAGCATCGCCACCCTCGATCGCGAACGGCTCGTTCGCTTCGGTCGTGATCGAGCCGCCCAGGGTGCCGGACGATGAGTCTCGGTATCGACATCACCTAGGGAAAGTCGTTGAGCGTCGTTCCTGGATGATCTGCCTGGTCGTGATCGCGACAGCCGCTGGCGAGAGCCGCCAAACTCGCATGAGATTGTCTGAAGCGGAGGACCATCCATGGAAGGACCCATTTCGACCTATTTTGCATCGATTGAACCCGTGGCCCCCGACGTTTTCTGGACCGCTTGCTGCATCCGGCGCGGCATTTCAAACATCCCCACGACGTTTTGGCCGACGTTGCCCTGGCTGTTCAGGAGTAGCGCGCCATTCTTTCGTCATGGGCGTCGGATGCCTGCGCCGTAGAATCCGTGCCAGCGCTTCGCATGCTGCCGGGAGCGGGTGAACCGGTCAGCTTCGACGCGATCATGGATGCGTTGCAACAGTTGGATCAATCGGATGAGCGTGCCGGTCCTGACTGCAGTGACAGCGCGGCAGTGGCCGCGTTCGTACCATTCGTCGATCGGATTTAAGGGCGACGTAGTTGTTCTTGCACCATGGACCCGTCGGCGAGTGACCCCGCCGGCGGGAGGGGTGTGGCATCGGTGCGTTCGCCCAGATTGCCGATGAAAATTTTCCTATTCTTCCTCTTGAAGGTGCACGTCGCGATTCTAAATGATGGTCGCCGGCCGCCCAATGGGGCCGGCAACACCAGGAGGCGGCAAGGCTCTTGGCGCCTTCTGTTGTCCATGTTGCTCAAAGGAGGATGTGGCTATGAAGACAAACCTCGATTTTACCCCTCTATACCGGTCCAGCATCGGCTTCGACCGCATGGTCGACATGCTTGAAAGTGCGAGCCGTGTGGCCTCGTTCGACAACTGGCCGCCCTACGATATCGCCAAGGTTGATGATGATCAGTATCGCATCACGATGGCGGTCGCCGGTTTCCCGCAGGACCAGCTGACCGTCACCCACCAGCCCAACATGCTGGTTGTGAGCGGGTCGCAATCCGGCGATGAGAACGGCCGGTATCTGTACCGCGGCATCAACGGCCGCGCTTTCGAGCGTCGGTTCGAACTGGCCGATCATGTCAAAGTCGAGGGCGCCAGCCTTGAGAACGGGCTGCTGAGCATCGATCTCAAGCGCGAGGTTCCCGAGGAGATGAAACCGCGCAAGATCGAAATCTCCAGCGGGGCTCCCATGCCGAAGATCGAGGCTCCCAAGGTCGAGACCGACAAGCTGGCCGCCTGAGCAATCCACCATGAAGGCTTTCGCTTGAGCCGGGCGTCCCGCCCGGCTCAGAGACCTACGAAAGGAGAAAGACAATGAGCGTACGTGACTTGATCCCATGGGGCCGGGGCAACGGAAACTCGGCGCCCAGTCTCTTCCCTGATGGAGATCGAGACCCCTTCGTCTCCCTCCACCGGGAGGTAAACCGGCTGTTCGATGACGCCTTCCGCAGCTTTGGCGCCAGACTGCCGGCCTTCGGCCCCTCTTTCGCCGCCAGTTGGCCGAGTGTCGAAATCTCCGACACGGACAAGGAAGTCCGCGTCACGGCTGAAATACCTGGCCTGGACGAGAGCGACATAGAAGTCCTGCTGGAAAATGGGGCGCTCAAGCTTAAAGGCGAGAAGCGTTCCGAGACCGAGGACAAGGACCGGCAGTTCTCCGAGCGCTTCTACGGTCGCTTCGAGCGCCTCATTCCGCTCGGCTACGAGGTTGAAGAAGACAAGGTCAACGCCGCCTTCAAGAACGGGGTGCTGACCGTGACGTTGCCCAAGACCGAGCGGGCGCAGGCGAAGGCCAAGCGGATCGCAATCAACGGGAAGAACTGACGGATGCAGTATGGGTGGCGGCCCTTACGGCCGCTGCCCGTGCGACCCTTCATAACGGGAAGGACAGGCAATGGAGACAGTTCAAAGCAGCGACAACAGAAACCTAACCAAGACGTCCGTCCGGCCGGACAATGACAATCGGCCTCGTCTAGACGGGCCGGCTTTGTCAATGGGACGGTCAGTGTTTCCGGACGGCGCAACGGCGCGGATCTACCAGCCATGCCGCCCGGCCATGACCTCGGCAAAGCCCCGCAAGGCCTGGCGATTGGTCTTCGAACGCCGCACAGCCCCGTTCGTCGAGCCGCTGATGGGCTATACCGGTGGCCGGGACACCCTGACCCAGGTTGAACTGAACTTTCCGACGCTGGAAGCGGCGATCCGTTATGCCGAGCGTCAAGGCCTCAATTACGTGGTGCAGGCGGCACCTCCTGCTTCCCAGGCCAAGATCAGGAGTCAGCATGTATCGCAGGAGAAACAGGCCTTTTCCGACGTAGTTTTGCAGCGTGTGCGATTGGCTTGGCTCCAGGCAAGCCATGGTTACGGCACGGGTGTACAGGCAGGGCACATACAGACGGCGCTTTCCGAGCCCGAGACATTCTACGCCTCTCCGATGCAGGTGGTGGATGATCCCGTCCTTTCACCCGACGAAAAACGCGCTGTGCTCAAGAACTGGGCCTGGAACGAGTACCTGATCGACCTGGCCACCGCCGAAGGCATGCCGGAAAATGCACGCCCGTCGCGATTGGACGAGGTCGAACTCGCCTTGCTGGCCTTGGAAGTCCGAAACCGGGGCTTCCAGACCAGGACCAGCCCGGTGCACTCCCGGATAGCCGCATGATAAGGCAAGAAGGAACCCACTGATCGTCTTCGAGGCCCAACGGACCATCCCGAAACCCTTCCCGCTTGCGGTCGCGGCAGCGGGCGGGCGCGCGCCGACAACTTTCCCAATGCGTGGGCGCCCGATTGCGCCTCGGCAGAACTCGGCCCAGTTGTTAGGATCGCGCTGATATGGACTCCAATGAATTGGCGACAGAGGTTCCTATGTATCAATCCTTCAACGGCTCCGCCCATCCCCTGGCACCGAAAGAGATCGCGATCGCTGCCGTCCCCGAAGACGAGCGTGTCTGGGTCCCACAGGCGGAGGGCGTGTGGTTCCGACCACTTATGCTCAACACAATGCAAGGGCAGTGGTGCAATCTGCTCCGCGTACGCCGGGCCGGGATATTAAGCCGTCATCTGCATCCGGCCCCCGTGCATGGCTATGTGATCAAGGGGCGTTGGCACTATCTTGAACACGACTGGGTGGCAGAGACGGGATCTTACGTTTTCGAGCCGCCCGGTGAAATCCACACGCTCACGGTTCCAAGCGACGTGCCCGAGATGATCACCTTCTTCAACATTTCCGGCTGCATGGTTTACCTGGACAAGGATAACAAGCAGATTGGTTTCGAGGACGTTTTCACCAAGATCGACATGTGCAGAAATCACTATGCGAGCGTGGGTCTCGGTGACGATTTCGTCGATCAATTCGTACGGTAGACATCCGCCCGTTTGCCTTCCGCTGCGGTGAGTTCGCGGTCCGCCACAGAGGCGAAACGAGGAGATATTGGTGACCGACTCCATATGGGCCATGCCCTTCTTCGCGGGCAAGACCGTCGTCATTACCGGAGGCACGACAGGTATCGGAAACGGCATCGCCATGGCGTTCGCCGAGGCCGGGGCAATTGTCCACGCGACGGGGGCCACGGCCGCCGAGGTAGCGGCCGCTCGTGCATACGGCACCGCCGTCTCGTATTCAGTACTCGACGTCCGGGACATGACTGCGGTCGAAGGATATTCCAGTCAGTTCACATCCGTTGCAGCGCTCGTAAATTGCGCAGGGGTAAACCTGCGCGCCGCCGAATTCACTGTCCAGGGTTTCGAAACAGTGGTCGATATCAATCTCACCGGCTCCATGCGGAGTGCGAGCGCGTTCCGAGGGGCACTCTCGAACGGGGGCGCCATCGTCAACATCGCCTCGATGTTCGCGTTTTTCGGCGCGGCTCATGCGCCGGCTTACGCCGCATCCAAGGGCGCCATCGTGCAACTTACCAAGTCGCTCGCCATCGCCTATGCCGGGGATGGCATCCGCGTAAACGCATTGGCGCCTGGCTGGATCGAGACCGCCATGACCGCCGCGCCACGGGCCGATCCAGCTCGCAACGCGGAATTGATGAAACGCACTCCGATGGGTCGCTGGGGTACGCCGGGCGACCTGACCGGCCCCGCCTTGTTCTTGTGTTCGCCGCTCGCGGGGTTCATCACTGGGGCAATTCTGCCGGTTGACGGTGGCTATCTCATTGCGTGAGGCGTTGGCTATGCTGCGCGACCGATCTCCAACCCTGTGTCGTCGAGATCAAGATCGAAGGCGACCAACCGACCATGCCTGACCGCAATTGCCGCCACCAACTCCGCAAGCTCGCCATCCGTATGCTCGCAAAAAGCTGCCTGTTTCCTGACAATCGTGACCGCATCCCGGGTCGATACGACAGAGAACGGCCTCCGGGATCTCACGAATGATTCCGCAACCTCGGCGACGGATGAAGCTCGGTCAAAACTATCTTGCATAGTTGCACCTCTGTACGACGCTAGCCCAAGCTCGGCCCGCGCAAATTGTTCCCATTGGCCTAATGGAGCCTGGTTAGCATCCGGCTTGGGCTCCTTGTGTGCGAAGGCCGGGAGCAACGCGACATGGCCGTCGCCGTGCCTTGGACAGTGGGCTGGACGCATTCGTCTCCACTCAACCAAAGGTCACGCCATCGGCCAGTCCTCGCTATATGCTTCAAATGCGAACACGAGCCCGACGCTACAGACGAGGAGGATCAGATGTGTCCAAGCCGCTCGCCAAAGTTTCCGATCCTCGGACCACCGCAGTTCCGCGCAACAAGTCGCCGGGAGACCTGTTTGCTCGCGTTGATTGCGGTCGACTGACTCCTGGCTCATTCGCCGCCTCGCCACTTGGCTCCGGTCAGCCGACCTCGTCCGTCTTCGTCATCGCTGGCCGGCGGACGATCCAATCCACCAAACCGGCTTCGGTCTGCTCGCAGGCTACGAATTCGCGCACCAGACTTCGCGCCAGCTCGCGCCATTGACACTCGGGCACGTTCATCTCCGCGATCAGATCTCGGCATGCAGCGCGTATTATGTCGGCATCGAAGGCTGACACGGCGACAGGACCACGGTCTGTATTCTTTGCTCGAGGAGTGTCGTCGCCCTGACGTTCGCGAAAGCGCCTCAGCACCTCGCGCGATGCGGCGATCGCTTGTCGGGTTTGACTCATAGCCTCGTAAAATCCAACTTCGCGGACCGGTGAGCGGTGCCGTGATAGAATGAAGTCCTCCATAACCGCATGCGCAGTGTCCGTACGCGTTGCAACCATCGCCGCCTCCCTGCAGGCGCACCCAATGCTTGCAGCTTCTGCCGGTGTTCGGGCGGCCGCCTGCATTTATCGTGTCGCTGCTATGATCGCGTGAGTTAAAGCCGGTGAAGCGTCGCTGCAATTACAAATGTAAGTGTGGCATCCGATAAGTGGTATGCCCGCTGGCTGCGGCGGCGGCGAGTTCGTTCTTCAGACGGTCGAAGTCTTCCTCGGCGAAGCGCTCTCCGCGTTGCCGGAACGAGGAAGCAGGATCTGGACAAAATGCATGCGGCCGTGCCGCCGTTCAGGGGGCGCTATTGGCGAAAATCCGCCAATTTCCGCCAGTCGAAGACAACGCCCACTCCAGGCTCGTCGGGTGCTATCGCCAAACCATCCTGAAGCCTCAGCGGCTCAGTGGTATAATGGTCAATATCAAAACTATGCGCCTCCACCCAGCCGGCATTTGTCTGACCTGCAACGAGGCTGACATGAAGTTCCTGCATCCCGTGACTGCAGACCGGAATGCCAGCCTTGCGTGAGAGCGCTGCCACGCGCAGCCAGCCGGTGACCCCGCCGCAGTTGGAGGCGTCGGGTTGGATGTAGGCGAGATTCGACCAAGCGAAGGCATGCTCGAACTCCTCGATAACATGCAGGTTTTCTCCCATTGCCAGGGGCATTCCGGTCGCCTTGGCAATGCTGGCGTAACCCTCATAGTCGTCGGGTATGATGGGCTCCTCGAACCACAGCAGATCGTAGGCGGCGAATGCTCTCGCTGCCTCGATCGCTCGCGGGACGTCGAGCGCGTAGTTGGCGTCAACCATAAAGGTGATGTGATGTCCTATGCGCTCGCGAACTGCTTTCACCCGGGCCACATCCTCGGCCAGGTCGTCCTTGCCGACCTTGATCTTCACCCCGGTGAAGCCGGCATTGAGATAGGAATCGATGCTGGCCAAAAGCTGATCGAGGGTAAAGTTTAGGTCGATGCCGCCGCGATAGGCCTTGGCACTCTTCCCGGCCCCGCCCGCCATCTGCCAGAGCGGCAGGCCGCTACGCCGGCCCTTGAGGTCCCATAATGCGATGTCGATCGCCGAGATCGCGAAAGAAGCTATGCCGCCGCGCCCGACATAGTGGATGTGCCAGAGCATGCCGTCGTAGATCGTGTCGATTTGCGTTGCGTCGCGTGCCTTGAGGAACGGCGCGAGGTCGTGATCGATCATTGCCTTGATCGCATAGCCGCCCCTGCCGCCGGTGTAGGTGTAGCCTGTGCCCTCGGTGCCGTCGGCAAGCCTCAGCGTGACGGTGACCAGCTCGAAATGCGTGTGCGCGCCGTGCTTGGCATCGGTCATCACCTCACGCAGTGGGACCCGGAACAGCCGGGTCTCGACTTCCTTGATTTCGGTGCGGCTCATGCTGCGCTCCATTCACGTTTTTTCATCGGACCATAATTGCACCGGCAGCGCTGACTGGCAACAATGTGGCTGATCTTTCAGCGCTTCTGAAGTCAATCTGTCATTTTTGGTCCTACAAAAGCATCAATCCGCTTGTGCTTTGGTCCGATTTACCTTCTAATAACAGGACCATCTGGGAGGAAAAAGGCTTGCTGGATACGGAAGAGCGTCCTGAGATGCCCGCGGCTATTCTCGCCGCCCGCGCGGCCGACGCGATGGTGGCCGGCATAGAGGCCGACATCACGTCCGGAAGGCTTGGCGACGGCAGCTACCTGCCGGCCGAGCGCGAACTGATGATCGAGTATGGTGTGGGCCGGGGCGTTGTGCGTGAGGCGATTGCGCGCCTGGCCAGCCGCGGCCTGGTGGAAGCGCGTCCGCGGTTCCGGCCCGTGGCGCGCCGGCCTGGCCTGGATGCCGCGCTCGGCGCCCTCGACGGCATCGTAGGACATCTGCTGAGCGACCAGGCGGGCGTGAAGAACCTCTACGACATGCGCGTCTTCCTCGAGGCGTCGCTGGCGCGCAACGCCGCCATCCATGCCCGCAAGGATGACGTCACAGCCCTGAGGGCGGCGCTGGCGATGAACGAGGCAGCCATCCCGGATTCCGAGAAATTCTATGCGACGGACGTGGCGTTCCACGCAGCGCTCTATGACATCGCGCGCAACCCGGTGCTGCCTGTCGTGCACAAGGCATTTACCGCCTGGCTGTCGCCGCATTGGATGCGCATGCCGCGGTCGCCTGAGCGCAACCGCGTGAATTTCCTCAGCCATCGTGAAATCTGCACGGCCATCATTGAGCGAGATCCTGACGGCGCCGAGCGGGCGCTGCTCAACCACCTCTCGGCGGCCTGGGAGTATGTCCGCGGTACATTCGAAAGCCGTGAGGCGCCGGAAGCATGACGCAGTCCTACGACCATATCGTGGTGGGCGGCGGAGCAGCCGGCTGCGTCGCGGCGGCAAGGCTTGTCAAAGCGGGACGGCGAACCCTGCTGCTGGAGGCCGGCCATTCCCATCATCACCCCTTGCTCGACATGCCGCCCGGCATCTTCAAGATGATCAACGGCTCGAAATTCATGCGCTATCACCGCACCGAGCCGCAGGCCCATCTCGACGGCCGCGTCCATGAAATCTCGCAAGGCAACGTGCTGGGCGGCGGCACCTCGGTCAACGCCCAGGTCTACATGCGAGGCCGCTCGGCCGACTATGAGGAGTGGGACGAACTGCTGCGCGGCAACAATGCCGGCGTGCGCTGGAACTGGCAGGCGGTGCTGCCGCATTTCACCGGCATGGAGGGAAACAACCGCCTCGGCGGCGAACTGCATGGCAGCGAAGGTCCGCTGCTGGTCTCGGATCCAGGCCACATCGATGATGTTTCCCGTTGGTTCGTCCAGGCCGTCCAAGGCCTTGGATTGCCGTACAACCATGACTTCAACGGACCGTCGCAGCGCGGGGTCGGCTTCTACCAGTTCATGAACCGGCGGGGAAAGCGCAGCAGCGCCGCCTATGCCTTCATCGAGCCGCTGACGAATGATCCCAAGCTGACGCTGAAACTCAATTGCACAGTCAGCCGGCTGCTGATCGAAAACGGTCGGGTCACCGGCGTCGTCTATTCGGATGCGTCGGGCGCCAAGCATACCGTCCATGCAGATGCCGACGTGATCGTCTCGTCCGGTGCCCTCGTCTCGCCGAAACTGCTCATGCTGTCCGGCATCGGCCCCGCCGAGGCGCTTGCCGGGCACGGCATTTCCTGCGTCGCCGACCTGCCCGGGGTCGGCGAAAACCTGATCGACCATCCGGAGGTGCCGATCATCGCCACCGCAAACGGCCCATACGGCTATTTCAGGCAGGGCCAAGGCTGGAGGATGATCAGGAACGGCCTGCATTTCAAGCTCTTCGGCACCGGCACGATCCTGTCAGCGGGGGTGGAGGCCGGAGCCTTCGTCAATCCGGCCGATCCCGAGGGCGAACCGACGATCCAGGCCTTCTGCGTGCCGCACGTCTATCTGGACCGCGATATCCTGACCTTGGTCGAGAACACCTATGGGCTTACCGTGACGACAGTGGTGGTGAAGCCAAAGTCGCGCGGTTTCGTAAGGCTGCGTTCGGCGGATCCGAAGGACATGCCGATCGTTTCGCCGAACCTCCTTAAACATCCCGACGACATGCGGGAAATGATCTCCGGCCAGCGTTATTTCCTGCAGGCTTTTCTGACCAAGCCGCTCGCCGATCGGGTCAAGGCCATTGCCGTGCCAAGCCAGGATGATCTCAGCGACGAAGCCATGACAAAGCATTGCAAGCGCTTTGTGAAGACCAACTACCACCCGGCCGGGACATGCCGGATGGGCTCGGACAGCGACCGGATGGCGGTGCTGGACGCGGCGCTGCGCGTGCGCGGAATAGACAATCTGCGGGTTGCCGACATGTCGGCCTGCCCCAACATCAATGCCGGCAATACGGCGGCGCCCGCCATGATGCTGGGCGACCGCTGCGCCGACTTCATTTTGGAGGCGGCATAGAGCCTGATCCAGCTTGCCAACGGCGTCATCGCCAAAGCCGTCAAGGCCGATATCGTGAGGAAATTACACAGTCGCTGAAAGCGACAATAAAGGAGGAAAGAGCATGATCATTACCCGTCGAAAACTATTGGTTGGCTCCGCCGCCGGCGCGGTCGCGCTGACACTCGGCTCACGCGCCTTCGCGGCGCTCCCGCCGCTCGCCAAGAAGGACAAGTACAAGGTCGGTTTCGCGCAGACGGAAAGCAACAATCCGTGGCGTCTTGCCGAGACCAAGAGCATGCAGGACGAAGCCGCCAAGCTCGGCCATCAGCTGGTCTACACGGATGCCGCCGGCTCGTCGGCCAAGCAGGCCTCCGACGTGAACTCGATGATCGCGCAGGGCGTCGACGCAATCTTCCTGCCGCCCCGCGAAGACAAGCCCCTGGTGCCGGTCATTCTTGCCGCGCGCGATGCCGGCATACCGGTGTTTCTGGTCGACCGCGACGTTGATCACACCATGGCCAAGCCGGGCGAGGATTATGTCTGCTTCATCGGTTCGGATTTCATCGAGGAGGCGACCCGCGTCGGGGAATGGCTGATCAAGAACGCCAATGGCAAGTCGAAGATCATCGAGCTGGAAGGCACGACCGGAGCCTCGGCCGCTACCGACCGCAAGAAAGGCTTCGACGATTTCATCGCCAAGCACTCGCAGTTCACCATCCTGGCGTCGCAGTCCGGCGACTTCGCCCGTGACAAGGGCCGGCAGGTCGCCGAGACGCTGCTTCAGGCGCACCCTGATGCGGATATCATCTACGCGCACAATGATGAGATGGCGCTGGGCGCCATCGCCGCTCTGGAAGCCGCCGGCAAGACCCCGGGCAAGGATGTGCTGATCTTGTCGATCGACGGCGAGAAGGAAGGCGTTCAGGCGATCATCGACGGCAAGATCGGCGCTATCTGCGCTTGTAGTCCGCTGTTCGGGCCGAAGGCCTTCGCTACGATGGCCGACTATGCGGCCGGCAAGAAGATCCCGCCGTTCATCAAGAACGAGGATGCCTTCTTCGACGCCACGAACGCGAAGAAAGACTTCGATATTGCGTTCTGATATCCACTCTCTTTCCAGCTGCCCTACCCGCTCCGGCGGGTAGGGTTTGGGAGTTTGACGATGACCGCTCAGCCGGACCAAGCCGCGCTGCTCCTGGACATGCGTGACATCCAGAAGCGTTTTGCCGGCATCCCTGCCCTGGCCGATGCCTCGCTCCAGGTTCTTCCGGGCGAGATCCACGCACTCATCGGCCAGAACGGTGCGGGCAAATCGACACTTATCAAGGTGCTCACCGGCTATTACCGCCGGGATGCGGGCCAGGTGCTGTTCGAACGGAAGCCGTTCGAGGTTGGGTCTCCGCATCAGGCCCAGGTCAGCGGCATCAGCACCATCTACCAGGAGATCAATCTGGTACCGCTGCGCTCGGTCACCGAGAACATCTGCCTTGGACGCGAGAAGCGCCGCCGCGGCCTGCTCGACTGGAGCGCGATGCATGCGGAAGCCGAGCGCCTGCTCAGCCGCTTCTCGATCGGCATCGACGTGCGCCGCCCGCTCNGCCCGCTCAGCGATTTCAACACCGCCACGCAGCAGATGGTGGCGATCGCCCGCGCCATCGGCTTTTCCGCCCGCCTCGTGATCATGGATGAGCCGACCTCCTCGCTGGACGAGCGTGAAGTCTCGGTCTTGTTCAGCGTTATCCGTCAGCTCAAGGCCGACGGCGTCTCCGTTCTGTTCGTCAGCCACAAGCTCGACGAGTTGTACGAGGTCTGCGACCGGGTCACGATCATGCGTGACGGCCGCACGGTGCGAAGCGCGGCGATGAGCGACATCGGCAAGCTGGAGCTGGTCGCGGCCATGCTCGGCCGCGACGTCGCAGCCGTCGAAGGCCACGCGACCGCGTTCGGCGAACGCGATCGGTCGAGGATCGGTGATGTGCTGTTTACCGCGCAAAGGCTGGCAGCCGGCCAGTTGGTCCGTGACGTGAGCTTCGACCTGCGCCGCGGCGAGATCGCCGGCTTTGCCGGCTTGCTCGGCGCCGGCCGCACCGAAACAGCCCGCCTCGTATTCGGCGCCGACCGCCGGAGCGCAGGCGAGATGACGATGGAGGGCGCGTCCTACCATCCCGCACGTGCCGCCGATGCCATCGCCGCAGGGATGGGCTTCTGCACCGAGGACCGCAAGGCCGAGGGCATCGTGCCGGAAATGACCGTCGCGGAGAACATAACACTGGCACTGCTGCCGAAAATCAGCCGCAATGGCATCCTGAACGAGGCCCGGCAGAAGGAGATCGTCGAGCGCTTCATTCGTGAACTCGACATCAAATGCTCGGGGCCCAACCAGAAGGTCCGCGAGTTGTCGGGCGGCAACCAGCAAAAGGTGCTGCTTGCCCGCTGGCTGGCAATGAACCCGAAGCTGCTCATTCTCGATGAGCCGACGCGCGGCATCGATGTCGGGGCCAAGGCCGAGATCCAGCGCCTCATCCGCAAGCTTGCCGATGACGGGCTCGGCGTGCTGATGATCTCCTCGGAACTCGAGGAAGTGATGGAAGGAGCCGACCGCATATTCGTGCTGCGCGAAGGAGTGAGGGTGGCCGAACTGGAAGGCCAGGCAGCCAACGAGGAGGACGTGCTCGCGGCGATGGCGCATGGCGGCGCGGCGAAGGAGGCAGCGTGAGCGATCTGGCCACACCATCCGCAGCCAACGACGCTGGAAACCGCCGCTTTGATGTGTTCGGTTTCCTGGCGCGCTACGGCACGGTGATCGCGCTTGTGCTGCTGGTGGTCTTCAACCTTGCCTATACGCGCAATTTCGCGACTCTGCAGACACTCAACGTCAACCTGACCCAGGTCTGCACGATTGTGATCGTCGCGGTGGGGATGACCCTGGTAATCGCCACCGGCGGCATCGACCTGTCGGTTGGTTCGCTGATGGCGATCTCCGGCGCATTGGCGCCGATGATCTTCATGGGCACGATCTTCCCGGTCGGAAACATCTATCTGGCGGTAGCCGTCGCGATGGTTGCCTCGATCTTCGTCGCCGGCCTGTTCGGGTTGTTCAACGGCTGGTTGGTCTCGCGCTTCCGCATCCAACCGATCGTCGCAACGCTCGTGCTGTTCATCGCCGGGCGCGGGATCGCGCAGGTCATGACCAACGGCAATCTGCAGACCTTCCGCGTGCCGCAATTCCAGTGGATCGGACTTGCCCGCCCGCTCGGCATTCCCGCGCAGGTCATCATCATGGCCGTGCTGGTTGCGGCGGCCGCTTGGGCCCTTCACCGCACGGTGTTCGGGCGAAGCATCCTGGCGGTCGGCGGCAATGAAAAGGCCTCTGAACTCGCCGGCATCGCCGTATCGAGGATCAAGCTCGCTGTCTATGCGATCAGCGGCCTGTGCGCGGGGCTAGCCGGTCTCGTCGTCATTGCGATCAACTCCTCCAGCGACGCCAATCTCGTGGGGCTGGGCATGGAACTCGACGCCATCGCGGCGGTCGCGGTGGGCGGCACGCTGTTGAGTGGCGGAAAGGCCACAATCATCGGCACCCTGCTGGGCGCACTGACCATCCAGTTGGTGCGCTACACGCTGCTCGCCAATGGCGTGCCCGACGCCGCTGCGCTCGTCGTCAAGGCCGGCATCATCGCATTCGCCGTCTGGCTGCAGCAGCAACACCGGGTGTAATCCATGAACAGCGCCAGACTGGTTCGCATCATCGGCACTTACGGTGTCGTCATCGCGCTTGCAGCCCTCGTCCTGTTCGGATTCCTGCGCTACGACCGTTTCCTGGGTCTCTTCAACGTGATGAGTGTTCTGCGCTACAACTCGATGTTCGCGCTCGTCGCGCTCGGCATGTGCTTCGTGATCATGACCGGCGGCATAGATCTGTCCGTCGGCTCCGTCGCCGCCTTGGGCAGCGTCGCGTCGGCCCTGGCGAGCCCGCACGGCATCGTGGCAGGCCTTGCAGCGGGCGTTGGCGCCGGCCTGGCAGCCGGGCTGATCAACGCGCTCCTGGTTACGCGCGGCAACCTGATGCCATTCATCGCCACGCTTGCGACCATGCTGGCCGCAAGCGGCTCGGCGCTGCTTCTGGCCGGCAACCAGACCGTTTCGGTGTCTTACGATTCGGGTTTCACCGCCATCGGCCAAGGGAATTTCTGGATTTTCCCGATTCCGGCAGTCATCGCCCTGGTTGCCTATGCGGTCGGCTCAGTGGTCCTGAACTACACCAGCACGGGACGGACGGTGCTGGCCATCGGCGGTGGCGAGGATGCCTCGCGGCTGATGGGGCTGCGCACTGACCGCGTCAAATTTCTCGTCTATGTCGCAAGCGGGTGCCTGGCCGGGCTCGCCGGCGTCGTCCTCGCTTCTCAGTTCGGCGCAGGCCAGCCGATCGAGGGCGTCGGCTGGGAGCTGTTTGCCATCGCAGCCGTGGTCGTGGGCGGGACGCTGCTGACCGGCGGCTCGGGCTCGGTGTTGACCACGCTGGCCGGCGTGCTCTTGCTCGGGATCCTTTTCAACGTCCTGAACTTCGAAAACGGCATGGGTTGGATTTCGCTGTCAGCCTACTGGCAGTCGGTGATCCGCGGGCTGTTTTTGCTCGTCGTCGTCCTTCTCCAGGCACGGCTTACGGCAAGGCGCGAAACTGCCTGAGGATGGCGAGCACACTCGAGCACGACGAGCTCAAAAGAGCTCTGACGCTGCAGAATAAGTGCGCGTTGCGCGCCTGGCCAATGAGCGCATCCCGCAAACTTTCTGCGGCGATGCTTCCCCGTTGCACCTGGGCTCCGGCGCCTTTGGAGCGGATCCGCAAGCGGATCGTGGTGCAGTCACATGGCCGTCCTGGAGACGGTCATTTCCCGGCGACCGCCACGAACACGGACTGCCCCTGCCTTTCCAGCCGAAACAGGATGGGCTTGCTCTGCCGGCGAGAGTTCGCCCACTCCTCGACGATATCCGAAGGCTCCGTCAGGCGGCGATCGTTGGCCGATATGATGACATCGCCCGGCTGCAATCCGCTCCGGGCGGCAAGGCCATCGGGAACCACTTCCACGACGAAGACGCCGGTCGTTCCTGATTTGATGCCTAGCTGCTGACGCGCCTGATCCGGAATCGGGCTGAGGGATAGGCCGAGGCCTTCGGCCGCCGACTTCTTGTCGGGAACAGCGCCGGTCTTCACCTCCGCATCCTTGCGCTCACCGATGACAAGCGCGATCTCCTGGTCCTTGCCGCCGTTACTCCGTGTCAGAGTGGCCTTGCTGCCAGGCTTCTGGCTAGCCGTCGCAAGCGTGAGGTCATGGACACCCTCAATGCCCTTGCCGTTGAACCGGGTGATCACGTCACCCGGCTTCAAGCCGGCTTTCTCCGCCGGGCTGCCGGGCTCAACCGAAGCAACCAGCGCGCCCTTGTCATCCTTCATCCCGAGGGCCTCAGCCAGCGACGGCGTGATGTCCTGCAGGCGGACCCCGATGAAGCCGCGCTCGATCCGACCGGTTCGGATCAACTGGTCGGCGATGCTCTGGGCGGTACGCGATGGCACCGCAAACCCGATTCCGATGCTGCCGCCCGACGGCGAGACAATGGCGGTGTTGACGCCGATCACCTCGCCACGTGCGTTGAACAGCGGACCGCCCGAGTTGCCTCGATTGATCGACGCGTCCGTCTGGAGAAAATCGTCGTACGGCCCGGCTTGAATGTCTCGCGAGCGGGCCGAAAGAACGCCGACAGTGACAGTCCCTCCGAGCCCGAAGGGACTGCCGATCGCGATTGTCCATGCGCCCGGCTGCATTGCATCCGAGTCACCCCATTTGGTCGTGGTCATGTTGGGCCGCGGGTCGACCTTCAGCACCGCTATATCGGTGGCGGGGTCACGGCCGACCAATTGCGCCGGCGCCGTTTCCTTGTCGGAAAATACGACATGGATCTCTGTCGCATCGGCAACGACATGGTTGTTGGTGACGATGTAGCCGTCGGCACTGATCACAAATCCGGAGCCAAGCGCCTCCCTCACCTGCGGCTGAACGGGTCCGAGGCCCTGGCCGTCGAACGGACTTGTAAAGTCGCCCGCCGTCGTCTGGTCCTGGACAACCTCCCGGGTCGTGATCGCGACCACGGCCGGCAATTTCTGCTGGATGATCGCTGTGAAGTCGGTCGGGGTATCCTGGGCCAGGACAGGCGCCACGCCACTGGCCGAGAGCATCAGCGCAACCGCGATCAAGCGCGTTGCAAATCGTCTTTGCATATCGTGAGACATTGCTGGACCTCCTGCCGGACAGCCCCGGCCGCTCGGCCGCGCCGCGCGGAGCCGGTGCTCCGGACGCTAGAACTGCCAACAAAGCTGTTTGTTTCAGCCCCCCGGAAAAATGGCACGGCCAGGAAAAATAGCCCGACCGCGGGGGTCCGGAAGGCAGCAGCCGGGAACCATTGAGGCCGTCGAGTTCAACCGTCCACAGGACTGGTCCCAGACGTGGCAGAAATCAGCAAAGCGACTGCGTCAGCTCCGGCAAATGCCCGATATGCCCATGGAGCCAACCTAGCGGCTGAGGTGCCTCTACCGGGCCAGGTGCGAAAAGGATCTGCAATGAAAGAGGGAGCTCCACAGCCGCAGAGAGACGCGGCTGTGATCAGCACCGCTCGAACTCCCTCAAGGGAACAAAAGGGTACCAACTAAGTTCGGCCCCCATAATGAGGATGCCTATATGGACCTGTTCCCCCAGTCAGCCGAACACACCGTCTCCCCGCCGCCCGCTCCAGACCTTCACCGGCTTTTGTTCGATCCAAACTTGCGTATACACGGCTTGATTGATGACACTGTCGTCACCAAGGCCTTGGACGATTTGAAAGCCGTGCGTTCCGGGGAAGACGATCTCTACGTTGAAATCGACACGCCCGGAGGCGACGCCGACGGCGCGCGACGTCTAGCTCTAGAGTTCAAACTTTTTCTGAAACACTCGGGCCGCAACGGCTACATCATTGGCAAGAATACGGTTTACTCTGCCGGGGTAACGGTCCTTGCCGCTTTCCCGAAAGCCTGCAGGTTCCTTTGCCCGCAAGCAGTCCTGCTGATTCATGAAAGAAGGCTTGAGAAAGACTTGGTTCTGAATGGACCAATTCGAAGCTGTCTTCAGATCGTTCGCGAACAACTTGCGCTGTTGGAAACGGCAGAGCGACTCGAGAATGAAGGGTTCGCCGATCTCGTCCAAGGTTCTCGAACATCGCTGGAAGAGCTGCGCGACCATGCCCTGAACAGCTGCTACCTGATGGCAGCAAGAGCTTTGGAGCTAGGCCTTGTTGAAGACATTGCCCATTAACTCGATGCCTCGATGCAAACAGCAGAGCGGAGTCCAACACGTTTCCCCTCACTCATGTCGGCGGCGACCATGAACGACGAGGTTGACAAGATAGAGCGGGCCGGCGGCTGTCTTTGCGGGTCTGTGAGGTATGTTGTCACCGGCGCGCCGTTGCGCGTTGGCTTGTGTCATTGCCAGGATTGCAAGCGAACCAGCGGCAGCACCTACAGTGCCTTTGCCGTGTGGCCGCGGTCGGCTTACCAGTGCAAGGGCGAGCTTGCGGCGTTCAACGGCAGAGGTTTTTGTCCGGCATGCGGGTCGCGCGTGGTGAATCTCCGCGACGACGAAGCCGAGATCATGATCGGCACTCTCGACGATGCGCCAAACGACCTTCTCCCGACATACGAGCTTTGGACCCCCCGGCGCGAAGCCTGGCTCCACAACCTGCCTTGGGCTGACCAATTCGCGGGCGATCGCACCGAAGAAGGCCAAAATTGGCGCGAAGCCCGACGAGTATGACCATGCTCGAATGGCCCTCCACCCCTTGAACCGTGAAAGTCAGCTTGATGCGCGATGAATCACTCAAGTTCTTGAAGGAAATTGTGGCGACCCCGTCGCCGAGCGGCTTTGAGCAACCCGTAGCGGAGCTTTTCCGCGAGTATGTTCGTCCGTATGCCCACAGGTTGACGACGGACGTCATGGGCAATGTCACAGCGATCATCAATCCTGAGGCGTCTATGCGCTTCATGTATGCCGGGCACATGGATGAGGTCGGCTTTATCGTCCATTACATCGACGATGACGGCTTTCTTTTCTTCAGCACCATAGGTGGAACGGACGTTGCCACTGAAATCGGCCAGCGTGTCTGGGTGCACGGCAAGGAGCCGATCCTGGGCGTCGTAGGTCGCAAAGCAATCCAGACGTTCAAAGCCTCTGACACGTCTCAAACTCCCTCGCTGATGGAACTATGGATCGATATCGGCGCGAGTTCGCGAGAGGAAGCGTTGAAGGTCGTAGAGGTCGGCAGCGCGGTCACTATCCACGGCGAGTTTGCGGCGCTACAGGGCAACCTTGCTGTCGGACGAGCGTTCGACAACAAGGTTGGCCTCCTCATCGGCGCCGAGGTCCTGCGCTGCCTCTCCGATGAGGGAGGCGTTCACCCCGGCGTGGGCCTCTATATCCTGGGTACGGTTCAAGAGGAAATTGGTTCCAGAGGCGCGATGACCTCAGCGTTCAACATCGCACCTCGAACCGGCCTCGCAATTGATATGGGCGTGGCAATGGACTATCCGCGCGCTCGCGCCGAGGATCAGGGCAAACTGGACCTTGGGAAAGGGCCGGCAATCACTCAAGGCGCGAACACCAACCCGGTGGTGTTCAATCTGCTGAAGTCGGTGGCCGAGAAAGAGGGCCTACCTTATCAGCTTCAGGCGGTGGGCAGCTCAAGCCCTACCGACGCGCGTGTCATGCAGCAGAACCGAGGCGGCGTCGCAAGTGGGGTGCTCTCCGTGCCTTTGCGTTACATGCATACCCCGTCGGAAGTTGTTTGCCTGGATGATGTGCAAACGACGATTGACCTGGTTTGTGCATATTGCCGGCAATTGACGCCGGAGATCGACTTCACGCCAAGATGATCGCTGCGGGATTGATTGTGGAAGTCGTGGCTCCAACAGTCGCCGATCTGGCGCCTGTCGGCCACCGCCCGGTTCGTCGGTCACCGCGCACCTGCGAAAACCCAACCACGGTCCACTGGGGAGCGCGCCTCAGGTCACCGCGACCGCTTCCACCAAACGCCTGAGGAAATCCGTCAGACCGGCTTCAGGATCATCACCTGCGCCAACGAGCACCGAAATACCCCAGCGCCCAAGCACGGCCTCCTCCACAGGGTTGCGGCTGGGCATGAAGATGAACGAAGGGGGACGATCTTTCTCATATCCAGACCGGTGCCAGGTTTGCCAAAGCCGGTGCAACAGCAGCCGGATGTTTGGATCGGAGAGGCTATAGCCAATGAACAGGATCGTGCTGCCGAGAGCGTCGGAGCGAAAGCGGACATCAAGGGGAGAATTGAAGGACAGGCGGTCAAGATAGTCGGTTTCGGTGAGGACAAGGGAAGAGTCCTCGTCAAAGTCGCCGTGAAATTTCACGATGTGCGTTATGCCTCGACGGGCCTGCGCAACGTGCCGTGCGTTGGCCACTTTCACGTACTCTCGACCGTGGATTTCAAAAGCGAGTTCCAGGTTCCGGTCATAGTTCGTCGTATAGATGACGGGAAAATCGAGCGTCACGATGAGACGGTGCAATTCCGATTTCTCGATCCGTTCCTTGGCGACAGACCAGTTTCTGTCCATCCAACTGCGAAGTGGTCCGATGCTGCCATGCTTGATCCGATAGTATTCGGCCAAGGTCTGAAAACGATCGCGTCGCGTGGAAAATTCATCGTCGACGCCGAGCTCCTTTGCCATTCGCTCGATGAGCTTCTCCCAAGACGGAAGTCCGACGCTGATCGATACCCCCGCCCCCACAAACAAAATTGCGCTGCGATGACGAATTGCATTGGCGAGCGAATCTATAGGATCATCATCGTTCATGGATAGGTCCTCCGAAGCCACTCGCGTGGGCCGGACCTAAGGTGCGTGCCCCGGTGCGGGGATCGTGGACGCGGCTCCCCAATTCGAGCCAGCGTGCTCCGCCCTCATCGACGAAATCGGGTCGACCACGCACCAGCCAGCCCAGAGGGGGCGGCCCTTGCAGTCCTGCCGAGCCGCTTGCCACCCGAACCGAGGTAGCGGCCGCGAGGACACTGGCTGTGAACTGGAACCGGCGGTGTTGCGGTTTACTGGCCACGTTGATTCAGTTCTGCGCCAGCCATATTGCGCAAAACTCTGTCGAGTTTCGCATTCACCAAGAGGTTGCGCCGCTTCGCGCCGATAAAGATGGCGAGAGAGTAAATCATTGTAAGAACAGAGATCATCGTCATTCCGGCCTAAACATCAGCGGCCGGAGATGTTCCATGCGCCCGGAAATATTCCAGTGCAGGTGTTTTTAAATCGCCGAAGCTACGCGCTCAATGCGCGGTTGGTTTCGTGTCCAGGGCGGACGAATTAGCGCAAGGCGGTATTCATCCTCCCACATCGGCGGCGGACTGAAGCGAAATGCTGGTTGTGTCCCCCAGAATTGCAATGAAACGCCGATGCTTTGCATGCGGCCCGGAACAAATGCTCGCTTGCACAGTTCGAGCCATGCAGCGGTCGACCCCCGCGCTGCAAGATCGGTAGCCCGATCGCCCGCGCCGGCCCCTCCCACGGCGCGGGCTTTCGTTTGAATTCACGCTGTCGGGGTTGGAGTCGCTCCGCCGTTGTCGCGAGCCGGCTGATATACGCGCTGTCCGGGGCTCGCGGGATGCCGGCGACATCGGCATTCGCGCAGTCCGGCAGGTCAGCCGATGCACGGGAACAACGCGGCACTGTGATGGTTTGGTGGCCTCGGAAGGTGGCAGAGAACGATGGGCAAAAAGCCCAAACAGCACGCAAAATCCACGGCGGATCGCGAAAAGGCGATCGAGGCGCTCTACTTCGCGCGCAAGTGCGGCCTTACGAAGGAAGAGGCACTCAAGATGCTCAGGGAAGCCCCGATCGGGATCGATGATGAAGCCGAAGAGCGCTCCGGCATTTAGACGCGATCGCCGGTCGCGCGTCGCAGCCGGCCGCGGCGCATGATCTTCTTCACTTCCGATACGCATTTCAACGATCCGCGCATTCTGCGCCTCGACCGGCGTCCCTTCGCCTCGTTGGTCGAGCATGACCAGGCGCTGGTTGCGTTTTGGAACGAAACGGTTGGCCCGAACGACGAGGTCTGGCACCTCGGCGATTTCGCCAAGGGTCCAGCCGAGACCGTGTCTTCACTGCTGTCGTCTCTTAACGGGTCCAAGCACCTGATAATTGGCAACAATGATGGCGCTGCCACCATTGGCGACCCGGCCTGGGCGAGCGTGCACCACTATATGGAGCTTCTTGTCGAGGGCAGCTTGCTGGTTCTGTGTCACTATCCTTTTCGCACCTGGAACCAGATCGGCAAGAGATCGGTAAACCTGCACGGTCATTCGCACGGTCGTCTGAAGCCGATGACGCGCCAGCATGATGTCGGCGTCGACGCATGGGGGTATCGTCCGGTAACCTTTGCTGCCATTCAGGCCAGTCGCCGGCGGGGTTAGCCCGGCAGAACGCCGGGCGAGCGAAGGTCTCAGCTTTGCGGGATTCGAGCCGACGAGAGGCCGTCTGTAATCCTGCCGGGCCTGCAACAACGCGACAATCCTGGTTGGGCGACTTCAAATAGGAGAACTGCTTCATATATGCGGTTTTCGCGGTACGCGGACCGCCCCACACCACCAGCTTGAGTGCGGCGAAGTCTTAAGGAATCCCCACCGGCCGTCGCAGCGCGAGATCGAACCCGTCGCCTGAGCTCAGCACGTGAACCCTAAGATCATGGATGGAAAGGGCGGCATCAGGCTCACCTTCCGCGATGTTGGAATGGGTCACGCCGGCTGCATCGACCAGATAGACAGCGCCGCTGCCGATGACCTTGAACATCTCGCCCTTCACCACGATCGCGGTGTCTTCATCGATGCCGATGCCGAGGACGCGCGGGTTCTGCGACACCGCCCCGATGAGCCGCCCAATGCGGCCCCGTTCCGCAAAGTGCTGGTCGATGATGACATTCGGCAGCAGGCCCAGTCCCGGCGCCATCCGAATGTGGCCGATCCGAAAGGACGCTGCGTTCGGCCCCTTCACCATCATTGTGTCGCTCATGACCGACGCGCCCGCGGAGGTGCCGGCAATGACGCCTCCGGCTTCATAGATTTCGTGCACCCGCTCGTCGATGGGCGTGTCGCCTATCTGGCTGGTGATGCGGAGCTGGTCGCCGCCGGAGAAGAACACCGCGCTCACGTCTGCAAGCGCACTTATTTTCTTTTCATGAGCTGCCTCGAGGCGGTCGTTGACGTAGAGCTCGATGACATCCTTGATGCCCAGCTCACCGAAGGACCTCTGATACTTCTCGAGATAGCCATCCGGCTCATGAGACGCGATGGTGGCAAGCACCAGGCGGCCGTTCGGAACCAGGCTCGCCACCTCCTTCAAGATGACACGATCGCCATCATGGTCCTCGTGGCCGCCGATGATGACGAGCGTTCCGGCTTTACCGTTCGAGGATCGTTTTTTCTTCTTGTCGGTCATTTGCCCACGTCTTTCTTGCGCAGGAAAACGTGCGGGTGGTTGTCCTCGCTGGTCATGAAAGCGACTGCGAACTCCCTGCTGTTATGCGCCCATCCAGACACGCCGGTCGCGGTAAGCACTATGGCTCCGGCTTCGCCGCCGATCGCCTCGACTTCCTTGAGCGCGGGATTCAGCACCTGCTCCAGGCCGCCTTCAGCCTGCCCCGAGGACAATGCCTGCCGCGCCGAGAGTGCCTGCATGACACGGGCCGCGAGAGCCTTTCGCGCAATATGCTCACCATCTCCCGAGAAGGCGACGGCTCCCAACCGGTTGTCGGCATAGTAGCCGCAACCGGGTTGCGGAGAATCCCCCACACGACCCGGAGCACTGCCGTCCAGTCCGCCGGTCGAAGTGCCGACGGCGATGTCCCCGTACTGATCCAGGGCAACCACACCGATCGTATCCTTCGCCTCCGACTTGCTGGAGGCGTCGCGCTGCTGCGGCGTGATCAAATCCGCCGGATCGCAAAGCTCCAGCTGCTTCTCGGCGGCGAAACGCCGGGCCCCCTCCGACGCCAGCAGGATCGGCTCCTCATGCAGCATGGCCTTCGCGACACTGATTGGATGGCGCACGCCCTTGATCACTGCGACGGCACCCACATTGAAGTCCCTGCCCTCCATCAGGCCAGCGCACATCTCGACCTCGCCGTCCGAATTGAGGGCACTTCCATATCCCGCATTGAACGTCGGGTCCGCCTCGAGGATGCGACCGGCCGCTTCCACCGCATCGACCGCCGTTCCGCCGCCGGCCAGGACGGCCCGACCTGCCTCGAGCGCCTCGATGCATCCGTTGCGATGCGCCTCCTCCTCTTGCGGATCGATCTTCTTGGCGCCGCCGTGCAGGATCAGCGACCACATCAGCCAGCCCTCAGATGGCGAATATGGGTCTGATCGGGCCCTCCCCTCGAAGGCGTCGCGCCTCCGAAGCCGGTTACCTGCCGCCACACGGCTTCAACGTCGTCGACGGTCAGCACGACAAGGTCGTTTTCCCGTGCAAGCCTGAGACACACGTCGACGGCCTCCTTCTCGGGACAGACGGCGTGAATGCGGCCTGGGGCGCAGCCGGCGTTCAAGGCACCTTCCCGCAGCAAGCCGGCGATCGCTCCGGGGGCTCGGCCGCGCAGCTCCTGCTCATCCTCCTTGAAGACGATGACGTCGAATATCCGCGAAGCGATCGCGCCCATCTCGCGTATATCACAATCGCGGCGGTCACCGGGTATGGCGACCAGGCCGATCGTGCGCTGATAGCCGCGCCTCATGTGGGAAACGAGCTTTCCGAGCGCCTTCAGCCCTTCCGGATTGTGCGCATAGTCGACGATCGTGCGGAAACCATGCCCGTCGAAGACGTTGAGGCGACCGGGAGATTGCTCGAACGAGGTGCCAAACTCGGCCAGCGCCGCCCGGATCGTTGCCGCCGGAACGTCGTGGCAATGCGCCATGGCGACGGCTGCCAGGCTGTTGGCAACGTTGAATTCGGCAGAACCCTCGAAGGTCGCGGGAATTTCGTCGACGCTCATCAGGAACATCGATTCCCCATCCTCGTGGATGAAAATGTCCCAGCCGTCCCTGCTGGGCTCCCGCGTCACGGCGCGGCCGCCTTCCGCCAGGTGGCTGCGCAAGAAATCGGGCCACTCGCTCCTGCTCGCCAGCGAGAAGTAGCAGATCCTGCCGCCGGCATCTCGCGACATTGCGGACGTATGGACGTCGTCGGCATTGAGAATGCTCCATCCCCCGCGGCGGACGGACTCGACCACGACCGATTTCACCTCCGCCAGGTCCTTGATCGTGTCGATGCCCCTCAGCCCGAGATGATCGCCGTGGACGTTCAGAACGGCGCCAACATCGCATGCATCGAAGGCAAGCCCTTCGCGCAGGATGCCGCCGCGCGCACATTCCAGCACCGCGACATCGACACCCGGCTCGCGCAGCACGATCCTGGCGCTCTGCGGACCGGAGCAGTCCCCTGTCATGATCCGCTCGCCGTTCAAGTAGACGCCGGTGGTGGAGGTGAGCCCGACGGTTGCCCCATTCGCCTGCAGGATGTGCGCCAGCATCCGGGCAGTGGTCGACTTGCCGTTGGTTCCCGTGATCGCGAAGATCGGAATCCGGCCGTCCTTGCCGCCTTTGAAGAGAAGATCGAGCACGGGCCGTGCGACGTTGCGGGCGCGCCCCGACGAGGGTTCGAGATGCATGCGAAAGCCAGGACCGGCATTCACCTCTATGATGCCGCCGCCGGTTTCGCTCACCGGCCGTGAGATGTCGGGACAGACGAAGTCGATCCCGGCAATGTCGAGACCGACGATCTGTGCCGCCCGCCTGGCGATCAGCGCGTTTTCGGGATGGATTTCTTCCGTCCGGTCGATCGCGGTCCCACCGGTGGAGAGATTGGCGGTGGGCCGCAAGAGCACCATTTGGCCCGGCGCTGGAACGCTCGCCAGGGCGAGCTGCGATTTTGACAGGAAATGCTCGACGCATTCGTCGATTTCGATGCGGGTCAATACCGAGGAATGGCCCTCTCCCCTCCGCGGGTCGCGGTTCGTCTCCTCGACGAGCTCGGCGACAGAACTCCGGCCATCGCCGACCACATGGGCCGGAACCCTCTCGGCAAGCGCCACCACCTTTCCGCCGATTACCAGGATCCTGTGATCCGAGCCGACGAAATGCTGCTCGACGATAACGCTGCGGCTGTGTTCTCGCGCCTGTTCGAAACCCCAGCGGACGTCGTCTTCTGTTGCCAGACCGATGTTGACGCCGCTTCCATGATTGCCATCGAGTGGTTTGGTGACCACGGGGTAGCCCAGCCGTGCGGCTGCCGCGACCGCGTCCTGCGCCGATCGCACCAGCTCCCCGCGTGGCACCGGCAGGCCGGCCTGTTGCAGCAGGAATTTGGTCAGGTCCTTATCCGAGGCGATCTCGGTCGCAATCTCGGAAGTGAGGTCACTGCAACTGGCGCGGATGCGCTTCTGATGCTTTCCGTGACCAAACAGCACGAGGCTGCTGTCGTCGATCCGCGCCGCCGGAATGCCTCGCCTCTCGGCCTCGCGCACCAAGGAAGCAGTCGTAGGCCCCAAGGCACGCTCGGCGGCCAGAAGCTTGAGCTGCTGCAGCCTGGCTGCGAACTCGAATGGCCCCTGCGTTTCCGCAATGTCGCCGAGCCCCTCGACACCATGCAGATTGGCCGGCAGCAGGCTGTCCACCAGTTCGAGCGCGACGCGCCCGGCGAGCAGCCCGACAAGCTCGTCCTTGTAGGCGAACATGACATTATAAGTGCCCGGACTGCCTTTGACCGACCGTGTCTTTCCTCGTGTCACCCGGTGACCGAGCATGCTCTGCAGTTCCAGGGCGACATGCTCGACGACGTGGCCGAGCCAGGTTCCTTCCTGCATGCGGCGGACGAAGCCGCCGGCGGCGCCATAGCTGCAGCCATGGCCCGCAAGGCCGGGCAACAGTCGGACGATTTGTTCGGAAAACCCGGGCAGTTTGTCTGTCGGGAACGCCTCAAGGGCTCCGAGGTCGATCCGAATCTGGACCATTGGCGTCATGCTATAGAGGTGCGGCCCGCGAAACACGCGGGCGTCCACGACGCGGATAGGGCGAAAACGCGAGGCGCCCCGATGAATTTCTTTGTCCGACATAGTCCGTTTCTCCTGACTAACTCCGCAACATCCGGAGGATCGGTTAGTTCCCGGCCTTTCAGCCCAAATATTTTTGCAGGAGAGAGAAACAAAAGTGGCCGATAACATATGTTGGCCCAAGAACACCCTCTGGTCATCTCGGCCACGTGCGGTCGCTGTTCTGAGGGGCTACTTATCTCTCGGGACGAGGCGGGCCAGGCGTTCGCTCGTTTTCACAAGCATTCGCCGGGCACATCGCGGCCGTTGAGCTAGTGCCCGGCTTTAGCTCATGGCGACCCATTGTGCGGGTCCAGCACTGAGGCATTAATCTTCAGCACGCCTTCGGCACCCGGGAACATTTCCAGACGCGTCAGGTTTGGAACCATCCTTGCACCGGAACTACAGCCATGCAGAGTCGAAAATCGGTGAAGGCCGCGCTCGTCAAGGAGATCGACGCGGTCCGCCTTCGTATCTCGCTGCTTGAAAGCGAGCTATGCAGAGATGGCAGACCCAGGCAAATTGGATGGCGTTCAGGATACGAACTGAACGCCCACAAAGCCCGCCTTGCTCGACTGGAGACCGTGCTTGCCCACTATCCGTCGGCACCGACGGCCCGGGCATCGAAACAGCAACAGCTTGAGTTGCCCGCAAGTCAACCAAGTAATTTTGGGGAAACGCCATGGCTGACAGACCCTCAATCAGAACTCCGCTAGCTCGAGTGCGGGGCCTTGGATCGGCGAAACACGGAACCGAAACGTTCATGCTGGAGCGGCTGACATCTGCTGCCCTGTTGATCCTTGTCATTTACATCGTCGCGGTCGTTATAATGCTGGTCGGTGAGCCTCGAGACGCCGTCCTCAGCGTCGTAGGATCGATCTATGTCGCGCCAGCCCTTATTGGCTTCATTCTCGTAAGCTGCGTTCACATGCGGCTTGGAATGCAATCGATCATCGAAGATTACTGCCATGCCACCGTGCTCAAATCGCTTCTTCTGATCGCCAATTGGTTATTCTGCTGGGCAGTCGCGCTCGCAAGCTTGTTCGCTGTGCTGTTAATCAGCTTCAGATAGCGATCCGGTTCTCAGCTGCAGCCAACGTCTGCCACCGGCAGGCTGAAGTTCGCCTCAGCGGCGAACCGGGCTGGCTTGCGCACAGGAGTTCGACAACCCGGCCTCATCTGATTTGCGGCAGCCTGTCCCATTGATGGAAAGGGGGTGGAGAGGTCAGCTCCCACTCCAATGTGGTAGCTCCTGGCCCCCATGGGTTCATGCCGGCGGCTCTTTGCCGGTAGAAAGCTTCCAAGATGCCGAAGAGGAAAATCACGACACTCGCGGCCGACAGGTACGATCCATACGAGGACACCATGTTCCAGCCGGCGAATGCGTCGGGATAGTCGACATAGCGACGCGGCATGCCCGCCAATCCAAGGAAGTGATGGGGGAAGAAGACGAGGTTCACGCCGACGAAGGTCGTCCAGAAATGGACCCCAGCCAGAAGCGGATTGTAGAGATATCCCGTCATTTTCGGAAACCAGTAATACCAGCCCGCGAAGATGCCGAAGATCGCTCCCAGTGAAAGTATGTAGTGGAAATGCGCGACGACGAAGTATGTGTCGTGCAGTTCACGGTCGAGGCCGGCATTTGCGAGTTGAACGCCCGTCACCCCGCCTACGGTGAACAGGAATATGAAGCCGAGGGCCCAGAGCATCGGCGTCCGCAGGCCGACCGAGCCGCCCCACATGGTTGCAATCCAGGAGAACACTTTTATCCCGGTCGGCACTGCGATCACCATCGTGGCGAAGGTGAAGTAGCGCTGCGTGTCGAGGCCTATCCCGCTGGTGTACATATGGTGGGCCCAGACGACGAAGCCGATCACCCCGATCGCCACGATTGCGTAGACCATCCCGAGATACCCGAAGATCGGCTTTCGCGAGAAGGTCGAGATCACCTGGCTGACGATGCCGAACGCCGGCAGGATCATGATGTAGACTTCCGGGTGGCCGAAGAACCAGAAGAGATGCTGGTACAGCAGCGGGTCGCCTCCGCCGTCCGGCGCGAAGAACGTGGTTCCGAAATTGCGATCAGTCAGGAGCATGGTGATGGCGCCGGCCAGCACCGGCAGAGCCAGCAGCAGCAGGAAGGCGGTGATGAGGATCGACCACACAAACAGGGGCATCTTGTGCAGGGTCATCCCCGGCGCGCGCATGTTGAAGATGGTGGTGATGAAGTTGATGGCTCCCAGGATCGAGGAGGCGCCCGCAATGTGCAGAGACAGGATGACCAGATCCACGGCGGGACCGGGATGGCCGGAGGTCGACAGCGGCGGGTACAGGAACCAGCCGGTCCCAGGGCCATAGCCGCCGGGGACGCTGGGCATGAAGATCGACAATAAAAGCAACATCAATGCCGGCGGCAGCAGCCAGAACGAGATGTTGTTCATGCGCGGGAAGGCCATGTCGGGGGCGCCGATCATGATCGGAACCATCCAGTTGGCGAAGCCGCCGATCAGGGCGGGCATCACAGTGTAGAAGATCATGATCAGCGCGTGGGCCGTGGTGAAGACGTTGTAAAGCTGCTTGCCGGCGTCGATCGCCGCGTCGCCCTGGTAACCGTAGATCATCGACGCCAGTCCGGGGAAAAACTGGATCCCGGGTTGCTGCAGCTCGATTCGCATGCTCACCGACAAGAGCATGCCGATCACCCCCGCGATGAAAGCGAAGACCAGATAGAGTGTGCCGATGTCCTTGTGGTTGGTCGAAAACAGCCATCGGGTGATGCCGCTCGGCTGATGGCCGTCGAGACCGCCCGGATCTGCCGCCGTATATTCGTTCATGACCTTCTCCGCTTGAGCCGTCCGTCGCCAGCATCGAACCGTGCTGGAACTTGATTGTTCCCTCCACCGAACCGACAGCCAGGAACATTCCACGGAAGCCGCTGTTAGGTTCCGCGCGGCCGACCCTGCGCGGCTGAGGATCGACGTCCATGCTGGCGATAATTGCTGCGACACTGGTTCTGACGACGGTGGTTGGTGGGCTGATATCCGCCTTCTGGCTCGAGGCGCGTCATGGTCTCCATGACCCCATGCCGCCGGACATGTCGGTGCGCAGGCAACTGAACGCCCCGGCCTGGAGCCGGTGGTCCTGACATGGACGCGATCACCGCGACACTCGACCCGAGAACGCGAGCCGGCTGGCTGCTGCTCGGCTTCGCGCTCGGCGGTTTCTTCGACGGCATCGTCCTGCATCAGATCCTGCAATGGCATCATCTTCTCTCGGGCGTCGCCGATCCGGTGGGTTCCGACCTGCGCTNATCAGATCCTGCAATGGCATCATCTTCTCTCGGGCGTCGCCGATCCGGTGGGTTCCGACCTGCGCTTCCAGATCATGGCCGACGGCCTCTTCCATCTTTGCATGTATGTGCTCGCCGTCGCCGGCACGGTGCTGCTGGTGGCCGCGAGGGCGGCCGGCGCGCGGCCCGGGACCACCACGGAGATCCTGCGGCTCGCCTTCGCCGGGTTCGGCGTCTGGCATGTCGTCGATGCCGTCGTGTTTCACTGGCTGCTGGGTCTGCACCGGATCAAGATGAACAGCGACTTGCCGCTCGCCTGGGATATTGCGTGGCTGGTCATCTTCGGCATCGTGCCGCTTGTGTTGGTGCTGGTGCTGCCCAACCGCGGCGGACCGGCACGCGGTGCTTCGGCAGCGCTGACCAGCATCGTCCTGCTTGCGGGACTGGCAGCCGGCGCCGGCCCGTTCTTCAACGGCGCCGCCAATTCCATCATCGTCTTTCGGGCCGGGATGGAACCGGCGGCGATGATGCGGGCCGTTGAAGTCGCCGACGCCCATCTCAAATGGGTCGACGCCAGCGGCACCATCTGGGCGGTCGACCGCGTCTCATGGCGCGGGTTGGTAGCTCTTCACGCGCGCGGCGCCCTTGTGGTCAGCACGACGCCTGTCATTGCCGGATGCCTTGCCTGGACCGATGCCGCCGGAGTGAGCAGTAGCTCCAGCCAGCAGCGAGGCACTCCTGCCAGGCTATGACTTCCGGACAGGGATAGGGGAGTATCAAGCATGCAATTCGCCACCGAGAGCAGCCACGGCCGGAGCCTGACACCGCGCATCGTCGTGGTCGGCGGAGGCTTTGCCGGTCTGGAGGTTGCCAAGGCGCTCGGCAAGGCGGAAATCGGGGTGACGATCATCGACCGCCACAATCACCACCTGTTCCAGCCCTTGCTCTATCAGGTTGCAACCGCCGCCTTGTCGGCGCCTGACATCGCCGAGCCCATCCGCAAGATCCTGGGCCGCTATCCCTCGGTTCAGGTCCTCTTCGGCGATGTCACCGAGATCGGCACCGAGGCCAGGATACTGGTGCTGGCCGATGGGACCACGGTCCCCTACGACATCCTGGTCTTGGCCACTGGTTCGCAGCCATTCTATTTCGGCCAGGAGAGCTGGGCTCGGGTCTGTCCCGGTTTGAAGACCATCGAGGACGCGCGCACGATCCGGTCACGGCTGCTGCTATCGTTCGAGCACGCGGAACGGACCACCGATCCAGTCGAGCAATCCCGGCTGATGACGATCGCCATTATCGGCGGCGGCCCGACCGGTGTCGAACTGGCGGGCTCGATCGCCGAACTCAGCCGGCACACACTGGCGCGCGACTTCCGCAACATCCGGCCCGAGAAGACAAGGATCATACTGGTAGAAGCCGGCGAGCGTCTGCTCGCCGGATTCGCCCCGGAGCTTTCCAGATATGCACGTCTGCGCCTTGAAAGCCTGGGCGTCGAGGTCGCGCTCGGCAACCGGGTCGAGGCGATCGAAGCGCATCAGATCACCGTCGGCGGCCAGGTGATCCCGGTGGCCTTGACGCTCTGGGCCGCCGGGGTGGCGGCTTCTCCGCTGGTCGCCCAGCTTGGTGTCGGGCTCGACCGCGGCGGTCGGGTGAAGGTCGAATCCGACCTGCAGGTCGTCGGCCATCCCGATGTCTTCGCGCTTGGCGACGTCGCACTGGTCCTCGATGGGAACGGCCAGCCATTGCCGGGTCTTGCCCAGGTCGCCAAGCAGCAGGGCGAGCACCTCGGCAAGGCACTGGCACGCCGGATAGATGCTGGCGATACGCTGCCCGCTTTTGTCTTCAGCAATCGAGGCAACACGGCCATTGTCGGCCGCCACGCTGCCGTGTTCGAATCGGGTAGGCTGAAACTGAAAGGCTGGTTCGCCTGGTCTGCCTGGGCGCTCATCCATGTCTACCTGCTCGTCGGTTTTCAGCACCGCGTTCAGGTCTCGATCCAGTGGCTCTGGCGCTACCTGACCTATGAGCGTGGCGCCCGGCTCATCGCCGAGGAGCGAGTCGAACCGGGTTCGAAATCATCGCCGGGAGCGGCCCCGAGAGAGCCGCTGCCAACCAAGGCAGACGCCGCCCCGGCATTGCACGCCCGCACTGACTAGATTGCCGGGTGCTCAGTTCGGAGACAGTGGCGATGCGGGGGTCATCTCTGGATTCCGCCACGGCCCGTCGTCCCACGGCAGCCTGAACCTCGAAAATCGAGGCGGGTGGTTCCCAGCTTGTATCCGGTGCCGGCCTGATGGGATCCGGATGGCACCAGCGGCGTTGCGTCCCTATATGCTCAAATGAACACAGGCTCCTCGAAACGGGAGCTGTTGAACCCTCCTCTTCAGAGACAGCTTGTCATGACGTCACCTGCGACTGCTGAACAACCCCCGGTCATTCAGACGGGGCTTCCCGCCCTGAGCAACAGCTATGGGCAATTGCCGGAGCGCTTCTTCTCGCAAACAGATCCGAAGCCGGTATCCGAACCGCGGCTGATCCGGTTCAACCGGCCCCTCGCGGAGGAACTCGGGCTCGATGCCGACCAGCTTACCAGCCCGGATGGAGTGGCGATGCTTGCCGGCAACAGATTTCCGGAAGGCTTGCAGGCAATCGCCCTGGCTTATGCGGGCCACCAGTTCGGAAACTTCGTGCCTCAGCTTGGCGACGGGCGCGCTCTGCTTCTTGGCGAAGTGGTGGACGTCAACGGCATTCGCCGTGACATCCAGCTGAAGGGATCGGGACCAACGCGGTTCTCGCGCAACGGTGACGGCCGCGCCGCACTCGGCCCTGTCCTGCGCGAATATGTCGTCAGCGAAGCGATGGCGGCGCTCGGCATTCCGACGACGCGAAGCCTTGCGGCGGTGCTCACCGGCGACCCGGTCTATCGCGAGGTCCGGCTGCCCGGCGCCGTCCTGACACGGGTGGCGGCAAGTCATATCAGGATCGGCACGTTCCAATATTTCGCCGCGCGCCACGACACCGAGGCGCTCAAGATATTGGCCAACTATGCCATTCAGCGTCACTTCCCACAGCTGGCGGGGGAAGCACGGCCGTACCGGGCTTTGCTGGAGGCCGTTGTCGCCGCACAGGCGGACCTGGTGGCGCGCTGGATGCTGGTCGGCTTCATCCATGGCGTCATGAACACCGACAACATGTCGATCTCGGGCGAGACGATCGACTATGGCCCATGCGCCTTCATGGACGCTTACGACCCCGGCGCGGTGTTCAGTTCGATAGACCGCGCCGGTCGCTATGCCTATGCCAACCAGCCTCGTGTCGCCACATGGAACCTTGCGCGCTATGCCGAGACCCTGCTGCCGCTCATGAGCACGGACGAGAATGAAGCAGTGTCTGAAGCGGAAGAGGTGCTGAGGTCGTTCCAGGCCTCCTATGAGGCTGTGTTGCAGCGCGGCTTCCGCAGAAAACTCGGACTGCTGACCGAAGCGGAAGGCGACTTGCAGCTCGCTGCCGACTTTCTGGACGTGCTGGCTCACGGCGAAGCGGACTTTACGCTCGGCTTTCGGCGCCTGGGCGATGACCTCGACGCTGCGGACGGCCAAGGCACGGCGCGGCAGTTGTTTAAGGATCCAGGCTCATTCGATGCCTGGTCGGCGCGGTGGCGCCAGCGCATTGCAAGCGAAGCAGCCGACACGGCCACGCGCCGGGCAGCCATGCAATCCGTCAATCCCAAATTCATCCCCCGCAATCATCGCATCGAGGCGATGATCCAGGCGGCGTTGGGCGGCGACTTCACACCGTTCGAGGAGATCCTGGCGGTCGTCAGCCGTCCCTTCGATGAGCAGCCGGGAATGGAACGCTATGCTGAGCCGCCACGCCCGGATGAGCGCGTCCTGCAGACATTCTGCGGTACATGAGACATTCGTGATGGTCGCTTAACATGTGCAAATGCGGAAGACCCATTTGCAAGCTATCGTCACGGGCACTCTCGTAGGGGCTGAGCTATGACGATCATAGAATTGGCATTCGAATTGCTGGCACGGAAGCTCGTAGACCGTACCGGAATATCAGACGAAGATGCTCGAGACCTTGTCTCAGCCATGGGAGCTGACTGGTCATCGCTCGTGCGAGCAGCGAGGGCGATCAAAGAGGCTTAGGTCTTTTGACGTCGTTTTAGCTGCCATCAGCTGCAGGCAGATCGGACCAGAGGCTGCTGCCGCGATCCAGGCGCGACACCGCGCTCGTCACCGATCATGTCAGCAACGTGGTCAAGCACTGTATTTCGGTCGCTCCAATTGACCGGGTACAACACGCTGCTCTCCTGAAAGCCACTGCAGCCCGCTACGCAAGTCGCCGGAAGCTCGCAATAAACTGCGATAGCAGCCCAGGCTTAGGATTTATATTGCAGGCCCGCACCACTGGCGGGGCGACGCGGGCAGGCCGCTGCCGTTCGTTGAAATCCGCGTTGGGAATCAGATTCCGTCGGCACCGAAATCACAGGTGCTGACGAAGCAGACGGAACTTCCCCCCACGATCACGGTTTCGAGTCACGAGACCAACCCAAGGAGATGCAGATGTCGAGCAAAATGCCGCCCGTGCCGCCTGAGAACCAGAGCCAGAAGGGTCGAGGAGAAGGGCGACAGGTTAGCCACGATGATGCCCAGCACGGCACTCACGGAGCGCCGGATCCGGAGCGCCAAGGGCAGCAAGCCAACACCAAGGTCAACACCACTCATCAGGGCCGTCAGCAGGATCGGTGATCATGTCCACATCGAAGAAACACCCGAACACGATCCGGCAGGGCGGGCCAGGCGCATCGCACGAGAACGCCAGAAAACCCCTGCGGGTCAACAAACCCCCGGCGGATGAAGACCGTCGATCCAAAAGCCGAGTTTCAGGGGGTGGCGGTGAAAAGGACAGTCATCATTCGCACAATCCAGCCAAGAAGGGTAGCAACAGTTGAACCCACGGCTTTGTGAATGATTGTGCTAAAGCGCGCCGCGTGTGCATGTCATTGTCTCACAACCGAGCCTTTTTTTGAGTGACATGCATAGCCGGACCAGGGTGAGGATCAGCGAGTCGAGACGCCCGGAAAAACCGGAGGCCGTGGGCCCGCACCACTGGCGGAGCGATGCGGGCCCGGCCAAGGGTTACGGCCCTCGACCAGCAGCGAGGGGCTCGCTGCCGCATGCAGAACAAGCCCCGTAATTTCAGGTTCCGCTAATATACAAAAAAGCCGGCCACCTTTCGGCAGCCGGCCAGTTCCAACAGAACAAGGGAACGTGCACTGATGGGGCAGTGCAACGCCCGAAGTGTTTCGAGGCGACGATGTTCCACCGGAAATCCACGGATTCGCCGTTTCGATCTACATTGGCCGGATTGAAAGATCTTTGACGATCTCTCCCAAGTTCTCGCGGAGCCCGGTCCGACGTGTGGCGCCCTGTCTGCGTCTTGGCTCTCTATGCGGCCAGCAAGCTCATCTTTGAAGAATGCCCGCCGCGACTGCCGCGCGCGTCAAACACCGGCGTGCAATTGGTCGAGCGCGCGGCAGACCGGGGACGCGTCAAGTCGAGCGTCGGTCGACGTAGGTGTAGACGCCGGCCCCAATGGCGACCGCGCCGACCGTGATCACGATCGATGGCGCGCCCATCAAACTGGCAAAGACCGCCCAGATGAGGGCGATGACGATAGCGCCGAGTGTTCCCAGGATCAGTTTCGGCATTGTCTACCCCTCCACGTTCGGACCGCCCGTCGATGGTCGTCACCCACCGGTCATGCGAAACGCCGCATGAAAGCACAGTGTGGCCCATGAGGTGAAGGGCCGCGCCGGAATACTCCGGTGCGAAAAAGATGATGCCCGCGCCGCCAAAGCCCGGGTGTTCAATAGCCAAATGGCTGGACCGGCGCCTAGCGCCTCAGCGCGTGGACTTCCGCCATGCTTTCGCCGCCCATCGGCAGGGCCATGTCATCATCGAGCAGCCGGGTGATGCGGGCAAAGCCCGTAAACGCCTTCCTGGCTGCTTCGGCCGACATTCTGCCCGACAGGGCCGCGGAGCAGCAATTCACGGCGCACTGATACACAGGCCCACGCCGTCCCAATGGCCATTTCTGCAAAAAGACCATCGCTTCGGCAACGCTATCGACTTCCTCGACGGGGTGTCCCTGCCCGCGCGCAATGCGCACGGGCGTAAAGAAATGCAAGCGGTCCATTTTGTTCTCTCCCTGGTCGGCCGCAGCGCGAACCAACCCTACTAAATTCGCGGATGGCGCGTTTGTTCCGCTTATTGCAAAAAAATCTGCGCTGGTGGGCTTGGGTTGCCGACGCCCGCTTTTGTCCGGAACGTTAGGCCGGCTGATGCATTTCGCTCTCGTGATTGCCTTGAGGGACACGTTCAAACCATGCGCATAGCCCATGTCGCCCCTTTGCACGAATCGGTGCCACCCCTTCTCTATGGCGGCACCGAGCGCATCGTTTCCTATCTGACCGAAGGGCTGGTCGAACTCGGCCATGAGGTGACGCTGTTCGCCAGCGGCGACAGCCGGACGTCGGCCAGACTGATACCAGGTCGCGAACGCGCGCTACGCCTCGATCCGCGCCCGCTGAAATCGGACACGGCGGCGCATCTTGCGATGCTTGCCGATGTGAGGAACCGAGCCCACGACTTTGATATCATTCATTTTCATCTCAGCCATTTCCTGCATTTCTCGTTCTTCGAGACCATGCCGGACAAGACGGTGACGACGCCTCATGGCCGGCTCGATTATGTCGATCTGGCGCCAGCCTATGAGCGTTTTCCGCGCTTTCCGCTGATCTCGATCTCGCATAGCCAGAAGACCGGGCTTGCGAATGCCAATTGGCTGGCCACCATCCATCACGGGCTGCCGACGGGTCTCTATCAGCCGACCTTCGAGACGGCGGCGGGCGAACCATACCTTGCCTTTCTCGGCCGGCTTTCGCGCGACAAGCGGCCGGACCGGGCCATCGACATCGCCTTGCGCTCGGGCATGAAGCTCAAGCTGGCGGCCAAGATCGGCGACGATGATCGCGCCTATTTCCATGAGACGATCGAGCCGTTGATCGATGGCGACCGCATCGACTATGTCGGCGAGATCGCCGAGAGTGAGAAGACTGAATTCCTCGGCAATGCCGCTGGTCTGCTGTTTCCGATAGACTGGCCCGAGCCGTTCGGCCTTGCCGCGATCGAGGCGATGGCGTGCGGTACGCCAACCATCGGCTGGAACTGCGGTGCGTTGCCGGAAGTCATCGACCATGGCGTTACCGGATTTGTCGTCGATTCTCTCGACGCCGCGGTCGCCGCGGTGCCGGCCTTGCTGCAACTCGACCGGCGAAAGGTGCGCGCCGTCTTCGAAAGTCGGTTCTCCGCCAACAGGATGGCGCGCGACTATCTCACTGCCTATGCGCGTCTCATCGGCGCCCCGGCTGAATCGAAAGCGTCGTGAACGACGGCGGACGTTCCGAGCCCGAAACAGAGATTTGTGACTGATGACCGAACTTGACGAGCGCAAGCTCGACCCTGCCGTGGCCCTTGCCTCCCTGGACGAAACCGCGCCGCGCGAGCCGCACCGGCTGTTTGCCCTGAAGCAAGGCGACTGTTTTGCCGTGGCCGATGCCTACGGCGATATCAGGGGTGCGGGCGACGGTTTCTTCCGTGACGACACCCGGGTGCTGTCGGAGTTCAGGCTCACCGTCGGCGGCCGGCAGACATCTCTGCTCGGCGCCTCGCTCAGCCAGGACAATGTGCTGTTCACCAGCAATATGACCAATTTGCCGATGCAAAGCGTCGGTGGCCGCGACATCCCCCAGGGCGCCATCCATATCGAGCGCGTCAGGCTGTTGTGGCAGGACCGGCTGTTCGAGCGCATCACCCTTTCCAACTACAGCCAGGAGCATTCGGCAATCCGCGTCTCGCTGCATTTTGCCGCCGATTTCCGCGACATGTTCGAGGTGCGCGGTTCGACCCGGCCGAAGCGCGGAATGGCGCATGCAGCGGAGATCGAGCCTGCCTCGGTGCTGCTGCGCTATGACGGACTGGACGGGCTGGCGCGGGTGTCTGCGATCACGTTCTCGCAGCCGCCGGACCAGCTGAGCGCCGAGCGCGCGGATTTCCTCATCGCAGTGACCAAGCGCAGCAGCAAGATGCTTTACGTCGAGGTCGGCGCGGAACTGACCGAAACGCCCGACCGCGACCGCTTCCGGGCGGCCGCGGCGCGCGCCCGTTTCGGCATGCGGGCCAAGCGCCGCCATGGAGCGACGGTGCACAGTTCGGGCCGCGTCTTCAACGATTGGGTCGAACGCGCTCGCGCCGATGTCGCCTTGCTGACCACCGAGCTGTCGACCGGCCCTTACCCCTATGCCGGCATCCCCTGGTTTTCGACGGCCTTCGGCCGTGACGGCGTCATCTCGGCGCTGCAGATGCTATGGCTCAACCCCGGCCTGGCGCGCGGCGTGCTTGCCTTCCTCGCCCAGCACCAGGCGACCGAAACATCGCCTTTCAGCGACTCGCAGCCCGGCAAGATCATGCACGAGACGCGCAAGGGCGAGATGGTGGCGCTGCAGGAGCTGCCTTTCGGCCGTTACTATGGCGGCGTCGATACCACGCCGCTCTACATCCACCTCGCTTGCGCCTATGCCGAGCGCACCGGCGACATGGACTTCATCGCCAGCCTGTGGCCATCTCTCTGCGCCGCCGCCAAGTGGACGGAAGAGGCGAGCCGCGCAACCGGCTTCGTCACCTATCAGCGCGCCGCCGAATCCGGCCTTGCGAACCAAGGCTGGAAGGACAGCTTCGACTCCGTCTTCCACGCCGACGGGCGCATTCCCAAGGGGCCGATCGCGCTGGTCGAAGTGCAGGGTTATGTCTTCGCAGCCTTCAGGGGCCTTGCCGCTCTTGCCCGCCGCCGGGGCGAGTTCGCGCAGGCCGAGCACTGGGAAAATCGCGCCGAAGAGATGCGGATCGCCGTCGAGCGTGATTTCTGGCTGGACGATCTCGGCTTCTATGCGCTGGCGATCGACGGCGCCGGAGAGCCGTGCAAGGTGCGCACGTCGAATGCCGGACACCTGCTCTATGTCGGCCTGCCCGAACCGGCGCGGGCTAAGATGGTCGCCGACCAGTTGCTTTCGGCTTCCTTCCACTCCGGCTGGGGGGTGCGAACGCTTTCCGACGATGCTGTGCTGTTCAACCCGATGTCGTACCACAATGGTTCCATCTGGCCGCATGACACGGCGATGTGCGGCGCCGGCCTGGCGCGGTTCGGCGAGCGTGACAGCGTGGTGCGGCTGATGAGCGGTACGTTCGAATCGGCAGTGCATTTCAACATGCGACTGCCGGAACTGTTCTGCGGTTTCACCCGCTCGCCGGGCGAAGCGCCGATCGCCTACCCCGTCGCCTGCCTGCCGCAAGCGTGGTCGGCAGGCTCGGCCTTCATGCTGATGCAGGCGTGCCTCGGTCTGGAAATCGACGGCTGGAACGGCGAAATCCATGTGACCCGACCCCGTTTGCCGATCGGCATCGATACGCTGACGCTCAGGCATCTGGGTGTCGGCGAAAAGAGGGTCGATCTTACCTTTCAGCGCGTCGGCGACCGCGTCGTCGCCTTTCTCGCCGACCGCCATGAGGGGCTGGTTCCGCTGATCGTGCGGACATGATCGGAACGGCTTTCAACGGGAACCGATCCCAAGGTTTGTGCGTTGCAAAAAACACAGGTTCTCACGGGCGATCGTCGGCTGCGAACACTCAAATGGAACCATGAAGAAAAAGGCCCTGACGGCCAAAATTGAGTTGGAATTGGAATGACCGATTATGGCATGGCCCTGCTCTGGGTCTTGATCCTTGCAAGCCTTGGCCTTTCGATTCTAGCCGTTCTGTTATCGATCTCCAGGCAACGTCGTAGCCATAGCTTGACGGTTGCACCGACTGCCGGCGAGGACGTCGCATCGGAAGCGACGCGCAAGGTTTTGCGGGAGTTCGAGAAGAATGGACAATCTCCCGACGCGGCGCTGGTGAACTGGTCGCCCGACACCTTGCGCAAGATACTTGCCGACGACCTGCCGGACGCGCAGGTCATCGTCGTCTCGAACCGAGAACCCTATATCCACAACATCAAGGACGACGGCGTCGAGCTTCTGGTGCCGGCCAGCGGCCTGGTGTCGGCGCTTGAGCCTATCACCCGCGCCTGCAGCGGCACCTGGATCGCCTATGGCGGCGGAACGGCGGATCGTCTGACGGTCGATAGCAACGATCGGGTTCAGGTGCCGCCGGACAATCCGTCCTATACGCTGCGCCGCGTGTGGCTGAGCGACGACGAATATCAGGGCTACTATCTCGGCTTTGCCAATGAAGGGCTTTGGCCGCTCTGCCATATCGCCTTCACCCGGCCGGTCTTCCGTGCCTCGGACTGGGAGGCCTATGAGGTCGTCAACCGCAAATTCGCCGATATGGTGGTTGCCGAGGCGCGCAATGAGCGGCCGATCGTGCTGGTTCAGGATTACCATTTCGCGCTCCTGCCGCGCATGATCCGCGAGCGCCTGCCGGAGGCGATCATCATCACCTTCTGGCACATCCCGTGGCCGAACTCCGAAGTGTTCAGCATCTGTCCATGGCGCGAACGCGTTCTTGATGGACTGCTCGGGAGCTCGATCATCGGCTTTCACACCCAGTTTCATGCCAATAATTTCACTGAAAGCGTAGACAGGTTCCTGGAAAGCCGGATCGAGCGCGCCGACGCCGCGATCTCGTATGGCGGGCGGACGACACTGGTGCACGCCTATCCCATCTCCATCGAATGGCCGGCCGAACTCCTGGCCAAACTGCCACCGGTCGAGGAAAGCCGCGCCCGCCTGCGTGAGCGGTTCGGCCTGTCGGCGGACGTTAGGCTGTGCGTCGGTGTCGAGCGCCTGGACTACACCAAGGGCATCCTCGACCGCTTCCATGCGCTGGACGAATTGTTTACGCGCCACCCCGAGTGGATCGGCAAGGTAGTGTTCCTGCAGATTGCTGCCCCAAGCCGCGGCACGCTGCCGGCCTACCAGCAATTGCACGATGAATGCCTGCGTTATGCCAACGAGATCAACCAGCGCTACGGTCATGACGGCTACAAGCCCGTGGTCATGGTGGCTGAGCACCGTTCGCAGCAACAGGTCTATGAGATCTATCGCGCCGCCGACATCTGCATGGTCACCAGCCTGCATGACGGCATGAACCTCGTAGCCAAGGAATTCGTCGCCGCGCGTGACGACGAACAGGGCGTGCTGTTGCTCAGCACGTTTGCCGGCGCGTCGCGCGAACTGCTGGAAGCACTGATCGTCAATCCTTACGACGCGGCGATGATGAGCCAGGTGTTGCTGCAGGCGCTGACCATGTCACCGGACGAACAACGCGAGCGCATGCGCCCGATGCGCGAAATAGTGCGCGACAACAATGTCTTTCGCTGGGCCGGCAGCATGCTTCTCGATGCCGCGCGCCTGCGCAAACGCGGCGACCTCGAAAGAGCGACAAGTGTCGCCGAGCGGCCCGCAAACACCGGCAGCAACATCGTCTCACTGTTGGACCGCATGCGGAAGGTGGCGTCATGAATAGTCTGCCGAAAGCACCGGGCCTGCCAACCGCACCCGACCTGCCGGAAGGACAATGGGCGCTTTTCCTCGACATCGACGGCACGTTGCTGGAGCACGCCGCGCATCCCGACGCCGTGTCCGTAAGCGACGAACTGCGCAACCTCCTCGGCGTCGTCGATGAACGGCTGGACGGCGCTGTCGCCTTTATCACCGGCCGCTCGGTCGAAGGCGCCGACCGCCTGTTTCATCCGTTGAAGCTGCGTGTTGCCGGTCTCTATGGGCTGGAACACCGGCTGACGCCGGACGGCCCGGTCGTTACCGCCGATGCTCCCGCCGATATCGCTGCCCTTGCCGACGCCATCGAGGCCGAACTGGATGACGGCCTTGTTCATATCGAGCGCAAGGGTCCGATCCTCGCCATCCATACGCGTGCGGCGCCGCATCTGCTGGCCAGGGCAACGCACCTTGTCGAACAGGCATTGACCGAGCTTCCCAAGGGCTATCGGGTTATCCCGGGCAACGCCGGCGTCGAACTCATGCCGCTCGAAGCAGCCAAGGGCGCTGCCGTGCGGCGTTTCATGGCAATCCCGCCCTTTGCCGGACGGCGGCCGGTCTTTCTCGGCGACGACACCGCCGACGAAAACGGTTTCGAGGCGATCAACGAGGCCGGCGGCATCTCGATCCGGGTCAAGCCGCGTGGGCCGACCGTGGCCCAATACAGGCTCGATGATGTCACCTGCGCGATAGCTTGGCTTGCCGCCAATTTCGACGCATCACCGGCCCTCAACCGCAAAGCGTCCTGATCGCTGCCGTCTGCGGGTCGAATCAAGATCGCCGCGATTGCGCCGACCTTCGCCAAAAGCCGATCGATAAGCGCTGTTCTCATTGAATATCTTTAAGGCCAAAGCCGGCAAATGGATTGCTTGCCGGTTCCCCTGCGTCAGGCATAACCTGCGCAGTCGACGCGTGAGGCATCAAGGGGAGGACATCGCAATGACCATACAAGGCGCATCACCCGATCTATACAATGAGGATTTGGCTCCGGCCAAAGTCCGAAACTGGGGGCCGTTCTCGATCTTCAACGTCTGGACGTCGGACGTCCACAGCCTCTGGGGCTATTATCTCGCCGCAAGCCTGTTCCTGTTTTGCGGCGGCTTCGTCAATTTCATCATCGCCATCGGCATCGGTTCGCTGATCATCTACGCGCTGATGAACATGGTCGGCTATGCCGGCGTGAAGACCGGCGTGCCCTACCCCGTGCTGGCGCGCGCCTCCTTCGGCATCTGGGGCGCCAACATTCCGGCCCTGGTGCGCGCCATCGTCGCCTGCTTCTGGTACGGCGCGCAGACGGCGGCGGCATCGGGCGCGATCGTGGCGTTGCTGATCCGCTCGCAATGGTTCGCCGATTTCAACGCCAACACGCATTTCCTCGGCCACACGGGTCTGGAAGTGATCTGTTTTGTGGTCATCTGGGCACTGCAATTGCTGATCATCCAGAACGGCATGGAAACGGTGCGCCGCTTCCAGGATTGGGCCGGACCGGCGGTGTGGGTGATGATGTTGATCCTGGCGATCTATCTCTGTGTAAAATCCGGGAGATTTGCCTTCACCAGCGACATCCCGATGGATGTGCTGCTCGACAAGACAAAGGATGCCGGCGTACCCGGAACCCCTGGCTCCTGGACGTCGCTGTTTGCGGTGGCGGCGATCTGGGTCACCTATTTCTCGGCGCTCTATCTCAATTTCTGCGATTTCGCCCGCTATGCCCCAGACAAGGCATCGCTGCGCAAGGGCAACATCTGGGGCCTGCCGATCAATCTCATCCTGTTCTCGCTGGTCGCCGGCGTGACCACCATCGCTGCCTTCGACGTGTATGGCGAAGTGCTTCTGCATCCCGACCAGATCTCGGCGAAATTCGACAGCTGGTTCCTGGCAGCGCTTGCAGCCCTGACTTTTGCCGTGGCGACGCTCGGCATCAATGTGGTGGCAAACTTCGTCTCGCCGGCCTTCGACTTCTCCAATGTCTTTCCCCGGCAGATCGACTTCAAGAAGGGCGGCTATATCGCGGCCGTGATCGCGCTGGTGCTTTATCCCTTCGCGCCGTGGGAAGGCAGTGCCGCGTCTTTCGTCAACGTCATCGGCGCGACGATGGGGCCGATCTTCGGGGTGATGATGGTCGACTACTATCTGATCCGGAAGGGCGAGGTCGACGTCGAGGCACTGTACCGCGAACATGGCGAGTTCCGCTTCCAGGGCGGCTGGCACGTCAACGCCTTCATAGCCGCCGGCATCGGCGCCATCTTCTCCTCGGTCCTGCCGAACTTCACCAACTTGCTGCCGGCATGGTGGGGCGTTTATGGCTGGTTCTTCGGTGTCGGCATTGCAGGGGTCATCTACTACGTCCTTCGCACCGCCGCCCTTGGCGCAGGGGCCAGGACGGCAAAGGCGTGAAATGAGAGATAGGGAGTAGTCAGTAGTCAGTAGTCAGTGGGAATAGTATAATCCCTACTCCCTACTCCCTACTCCCTACTCCACCATCTCAGCCAATCTCCGCACCGTGTTCCAGTTGCGTGCGGTGCCGATGCCCATGCGCTTGTGGTTCATGGCAGCGAGCAGCCGCGAGCTTGGCCGCTCGCGCGAAAAGACGACCCAGATGTCGCCATCGACCGAAGCCACCTTCTCGTCCTCGGCGGCATAGGTCTGGAGCGCGGCCACACCATCCGCTGGCGCTGGCTTGCGCATCACCCGCACAGCCACCTGATCGCCTGCCTCGGCAGAGTCGGCCGGGAATGGGTTGCCGGCGGCAAGTTTCAGCCAATCCTCGGCAGTGCGCACGATGATGACGACGTTGCGGCCGAAGGTTTTTTCGAAGGCCGTTTCCAGCCGCTGTTCCAGCTTGGCGATGCCGGTCGCCCGTGTCTCGAAGACCAGATTGCCGGTCGCCACCAGGGTGCGCGGGTTCTTCAGCCCAAGCTGTTCAGCCATCGCCTTGAGGTCGGCCATGACGACCCGGCGGCCTTCGCCGAGGATAATGCTGTAGAGCAGCGCAACATAGGTCTGCATCAGCTGCGAAACCTCACCGTGGCCCTAGACCAGTCGCGACTGGTCCACCGCGGCCGAGATGAAGCTGGCGAACAGGGGATGCGGCTCCAGCGGCCGGCTCTTCAGCTCCGGGTGATACTGGACGCCGATAAACCAGGGATGGTCGGGATATTCGACGGTTTCCGGCAGCACACCGTCGGGCGACATGCCGGCAAACACCAGGCCGCAATCTTCCAGCCGCTCCTTGTAGTCGATATTGACCTCGTAGCGGTGGCGATGGCGCTCGGAAATCTGGGTGTCGCCATAGATGTCGGCGATCTTCGAACCCTTGGCGAGTTCAGCCTGATAGGCGCCAAGCCGCATGGTGCCGCCGAGATCGCCCGTTTCGCGGCGCTTCTCCAGCATGTTGCCTTTCAGCCATTCGGTCATCAGGCCGACGACCGGCTCGTCGGTCGGACCGAATTCGGTCGACGAGGCGTGTTCGACGCCGGCCAGCGAGCGCGCTGCCTCGATGCAGGCCATCTGCATGCCGAAGCAGATGCCGAAATACGGCACCTTGCGCTCGCGGGCGAATTTCGCCGCCAGGATCTTGCCTTCCGAGCCGCGCTCGCCGAAGCCGCCGGGCACCAGGATGCCATGCACCTTTTCCAGCCACGGCGTCGGGTCTTCCTTCTCGAAAATCTCGCTCTCGATCCAGTCGAGCTTGACCTTGACGCGGTTGGCCATGCCGCCATGCGACAAAGCCTCGATCAGCGATTTGTAGGCATCCTTGAGGCCGGTGTATTTGCCGACAATGGCGATCGTTACCTCGCCTTCCGGATTGTGGATGCGGTTGGACACGGCCTGCCAGGGCTCCATGCGCGGCTTCGGCGCCGGATCGATACCGAAGGCGGCCAGCACTTCCGAATCGAGCCCTTCCTTGTGGTAAGCCATCGGCACGTCATAGATGTGGGGCACGTCGAGCGCCTGGATGACGGCGCTCTCGCGCACATTGCAGAACAGCGACAGTTTTCTGCGCTCTTCCTTGGGGATGGCGCGGTCGGCGCGGACCAGCAGGATATCGGGCGCGATGCCGATGCCGCGCAGTTCCTTGACCGAATGCTGGGTCGGCTTGGTCTTCAACTCGCCGGCCGTGGGGATGTAAGGCATCAAGGTCAGGTGGACATAGACGGCGTTGTTGCGCGGCAGATCGTTGCCGAGCTGGCGGATAGCCTCGAGAAACGGCATCGCCTCGATATCGCCAACCGTACCGCCGATCTCGCACAGCACGAAATCATAGTCGTCATTGCCGTCGAGCACGAAATTCTTGATCTCATCGGTGACATGCGGAATGACCTGCACGGTGGCGCCGAGATAGTCGCCGCGCCGTTCGCGCTCGATGATGTTCTTGTAGATGCGGCCGGTGGTGATGTTGTCTTGCTGGTTGGCCGAGCGGCCGGTGAAGCGCTCGTAATGGCCAAGATCGAGATCGGTCTCGGCGCCGTCATCGGTGACGAAAACCTCGCCATGCTGGTAAGGCGACATCGTTCCGGGATCGACATTGAGATAGGGATCGAGCTTTTTGATGCGTGCGCGATAGCCTCGCGCCTGCAAGAGAGCCCCAAGGGCCGCTGCAGCGATGCCTTTTCCAAGTGAGGAAACCACGCCGCCTGTGATGAATACATATCGCGCCATGGGAGTCATCGCTTAACGCGGCCGAATTGATTCCGCCAGAGAAAAAACCGCCGCTGAGGCTTTTTCCAGAGAAGGCGCGATAGTCCCGAGGTTCGAGACTGGTGTTTTGGTCAAAACAAAAGGGCCGGCAAAAGCCGGCCCTTTCGGCAGGTTTGTGAAAGCGTCAGATGATGACGACCTTGGTGCCGACCCTGACGCGGCTGTAGAGGTCCATGACGTGCTCGTTGATCATGCGGAAGCAGCCATTGGAAGCGCTGGTTCCGATCGACTGCGGCGCGATGGTGCCGTGGATGCGCAGATGCGTGTCCTTCTTGCCGTCGTAGAGATAGATGGCGCGGGCGCCGAGCGGGTTCTGGCCGCCGCCGGGCATGCCGTCCTTGTACTGGCCATAATGCTTGGGTTCGCGCTTCTGCATGTCGAGCGTCGGGATCCAGCGCGGCCATTCCTGCTTGTCGCCAACGGCAACCTTGCCCTTGAACTGCAGGCCTTCGCGGCCGACCGCAATCGCATAGCGGCGGGCGGTGAAAGCCGATTCGACGAGGTAGAGGCGGCGCGCGCTGGTATCGATGACGATCGTACCCGGCTCATAGCCGCTGAATTCGACGTCCTGCGGCACGAATTCCGGCTTCACCTTGAACTGCTTCTTGGCTTGCCGCTTGGCGAGAGCATGGTCGAGCGCGCGCGTTTCGGGGAGATAGGCAATCGACGAGGCAGAGGACGTGCCGCCGAACAGGCCGGCGAACAGTCCGCCGCTCGTCGGCTTCTGGCCCGGGGCCTCGCTGCGCAATTCGCCATTGTTGCCGGTCAGCGCGATATTCATCGCTTCGGCCGGAAGCGGTTCAGCCGATTCGATCGGCTCGATCGGCGCGATCGGGTCAACCGGAGCGATGATCTTGGTGGTCTTCTTGCCTGGCTTGGCGTCGGCAACCACGACCGGCTTGCCCTTGCTTGCCAGGAACGCCTGGCGCTGGGCATCGGCCCTGGCTTTCGCCGCATCGCGCATCGCCAGCTTGCGGGCCTCGAGCGCCTTGACGCGGGCGAGATCCCTGTCGGCGGCGATCTTGTCTTCGAGCTTGCTGATCTGAGCCAGATCATCCGGGCTCGGGTTTTTCTTCTTCTTGAGAAGCTTCAGCTGCGTCGCATCGCTCTTGGCGGCGACGTTGATGACAGCGGTTTTGCCAACCGCCTGCGGTGAGGTCATTGCCGGAGTGCCGGCGAAGACCGCGGAGCTCATGCCGAATACGGCACAAAACCCCATGAAAATGAAGCTGCGAAGCTGCATGGCGAAGATCCGATCGTTCAATGCTTGTTGCCCACGGCGTCGCCCGGCGCCCCCCAAGGGCGCAGAAAGTGCCGCCGGCAATCTATAATCGAAGTGGCGTACGGGCCTCAAGCACGGGGTGCGGTCGAATCTTCGTGATCGTGTGCCATTTGCCGCGACTGTGTTGAAACAACAACAGATCGCGTCATCTGACGCTACCGACTACTGGTTCGGAACCTGCGGTGTCACCGGCAAGGTAACGCCATTGGTAGCCGGCGGCGTAGCCGAATCGGTTGCAGGTGGCGTCGCCGGAGATGGAGCCGTCGCCGGGGCCGTGGTGGCGGGCGGCGTGGTGGCGGCGCCGTTGGCCGCGGGCGCGGCCGGTGCGGTGTTGCCCGAAGGCGGCGTCGGCGCCGTCGTGCCGGGCAACTGATTGAGCACGCCGTTGCCGCTGTCGGCCGGCACGCGGTCGAGAATGTCGATCGGTTTTTCGCCATAGCGGGCAACGATCGAGAGTGTCAGCGACGTCACGAAGAAGGCCGCGGCCAGGATCGCCGTCGCCCGCGTCAGCGCATTGGCGGCGCCACGCGCGGTCATGAAACCGGAACCGCCGCCAATGCCGAGACCACCGCCTTCGGAGCGTTGCAGCAGCACCACGCCGACAAGGGCGAGCACGACCATGAGGTGGATGACGATCAGTACGGTTTCCATATTTTATCCTGGCAAGCCCTGCCGCTCCCTGGCGATCAGGGCCGGTGATTTGGAGGCGGCTCCATACAATGCTTTAACGGCATTTCCAAGCCCGTGGCCGGAATATGGGAAGCAATGCGCCCTTTGCAACGATTTCCGCCGAACTGCTGCGTTCATAAGTCTATGACCGAACTGGTCGGCAACGAAATTCCGGGGCCTACGAGATATTCTGGTATGCCTCGGCGATGGCGAGAAAGTCGGACGCCTTCAGGCTGGCGCCGCCAACCAGCGCGCCATCGACGTTTTTGACGCCTAGCAGTTCGACAGCGTTGGACGCCTTGACCGAGCCGCCATAGAGGATGCGCATCTTGCCGGCCACGGCCGCGCCGAGCGCTTCCGCCAGTTTTTGGCGGATATGCGCGTGCGCCTCCGCCACGTCTTCGGCGGTCGGCGTCAGGCCGGTGCCGATAGCCCATACCGGCTCGTAGGCGATAACGGTGTTGGCGGGCGTTGCGCTCGGTGGCACCGAGCCGGCGACCTGGCGCGATAACACGTCGAGTGCTGTGCCCGCTTCGCGCTCGGCCTTGGTCTCGCCGATGCAGATGATGGCGACGAGCCCTGCCCGCCACGCCGCCGAGGCCTTGGCGAGGACGATGGCATCGTCCTCGCTGCGCTGTTCGCGGCACTCGGAATGGCCGACAATGACGTGGCTGGCGCCCGCATCCTTCAGCATCTCGGCTGAGACGCAGCCGGTGAAGGCGCCGCTTTCCTTGATGTGGCAGTCCTCGCCACCGGCCCGCACCGGCGTGCGCGACAGGATTTCGACGGCGCGCGACAGTAAGGTCGCCGGCACGCAGACCAATGCTTCGGTCTCTGCGTCGAGCCCGCTCATGAAGCCGTTGCCGATCATCCTGAGCTCGTTCAGCGAAGCGCTGGTGCCGTTCATTTTCCAGTTGCCGGCAACGAGCGGTCGAATTCCTGGCGTCATGGGGATCTGGTTCTCCGGGCGACATTGGGGTCTCGCCCTCCCTATCAAAATCAGGCCACAAAGCAATCGACAGTGAGCCGGAAGGGCGCTATTGCGCTTGTTTCAGACTCGGGCGCACGCAAAACTGCGCAAAAATCGGAAGTAACAATGCTTGGTATATTGAGAAGCGCGGCAGGGACCTGGGTCGCGAAAGCCCTGCTGTCGCTGCTGGTGTTGAGTTTCCTTGCCTGGGGCGTCACCACGCGGATGACGGGCGGCTTCCTGGCTGGCCATCATGCGGTGATCACCGCCGGCAGCACCACCGTGTCGATCACCGAGTACCGCCTCGCCTACGATCGCCAGATCGCCATGCTGCAGCAGCAGATCGGCCAGCGCATCAGCCGCGACCAGGCCAAGGCCTATGGCATCGACAACCAGGTGCTGGCTCAGTTGGTGTCCGGCGCCGTCCTTGACGAACAGGCGCGCAAGCTCGGGCTTGGCTTCTCCAAGGACAGGCTGGCCGAACTGACGCGGCAGGAACCCGCCTTCCAAGGCCCGAATGGCCAGTTCGACCGCCGGCTGTTCGAATCCCGGCTGCGCGAACTGGGAATGCGGCCGGAGGATTATCTGAAGAACCGGGCTCAGGTGGCGGTGCGCCAGCAGATCGTCGAAGCGGTTTCGGACGGCCTCAAGGCTCCGGACACCTTCTTCAAGGCAGTTGCGCTCTATCGGGGCGAAGACCGCACCATCGACTATCTGATCTTGCCAAAGGCGTTGGTGGAGCCCATCGAGGCGCCATCCGACAGCGTGCTTCAGGCTTATTTCGAGGCCAACAAGAAAACCTACGCGGCGCCAGAATACCGCAAATTCTCCTATGTCCGGCTCGAGCCCGAAGACATCATGGATGTCAGCGCCGTAACGGACCAGCAGGTCAGCGACGACTACAACAAGAACAAGGGCCGCTACACCACGCCGGAAATGCGCACCATCGAACAGCTGGTGTTCCCTTCCGCGGACGCCGCCAAGGCGGCATCCGATTCGCTGAAGACGGGCGCCACTTTCGACAAGATCGTCACCGCGCAGGGCAAGACCCCGGCCGACACGCTGCTCGGCACGCTCTCCAAGGATAAGATCACCGACAAGACGGTCGCCGATGCCGCATTCGCGCTTGCCGTCAACGAAGTCAGCCCGGTCGTCCAGGGCGCGTTCGGTCCGGTGCTTTTGCGCGTCACCGAGATCAAACCGGAAACGGTGAAGCCGCTGGCGGAAGTGTCAGACCAGATCCGAAAGGATCTGGCGCTCGGCGAAGCAAGCCGCATCCTGCTCGACGTGCACGACAACTACGAAGACACCCGCGCCGCCGGCAGCACGCTGGCCGAAGCCGCCGCCAAACTCAAGCTCAAGGACGTTACCGTCGAGGCCATAGACCGCACCGGCCTCAAGCCGGACGGCACCATCATCAAGGACCTGCCGGCATCGCCGGACCTCATCAAGGCGGTGTTCGAGGCCGAGCCCAACACCGAGAATCAAGCCCTGACCACGCCTAACAACGGCTTCGTGTTCTATGAACTGACATCGATCACGCCGGCTCGCGACCGCACGCTGGACGAAGTCCGCCAGCGCGTGGTGGCGGACTGGACGACAGAGGAAACGACCAAGCGGCTGACCGCGAAAGCAGACGAACTCGACAAGCGCCTCAAGGCTGGCACCACACTCGACGTCATCGCCGGCGAACTGAAGCTTGAAAAGCAGACCAAGCGCGGCGTGAAGCGCGAGGCCGACGATGTCGATTTCGGCAAGGAGGGTGCTGCTGCGATGTTCGGGGTCGGCGAAGGCGGCACCGGGCTGATCCCCTCGCCCACCGGCGACGGCCAGATCCTGTTCAAGGTCGCCGAAGTGTTCGAGCCGGCCGGAGCCGACGCCAGCTCGGTACCCGACGATGCGCAAAAATCCTTCACGCAAGGCATGTCCGACGATCTGCTCGACCAGCTGGTGGCGCAGTTGCAGACGCAGTACGCCGTCAGCGTCGACCAGGCCGCCGTTTCCCAAGCCCTCGCCCAATGAATGGCCTTAGCCCAATGAACGTCTTGGCCCAATGAGCGCCCTGAAGACCCATATCGCCAAGGTCGCCACGGGAACCGGGCTTACCTTCGAGGAAGCGCGCGAAGCTTTCGACATCATCATGTCTGGCGACGCGACGCCGGGCCAGATCGGCGGCTTCCTGATGGCGTTGCGCGTGCGCGGGGAGACCGTGAGCGAGATTTCCGGCGCCGTCGCCACCATGCGTGCCAAGATGCTGCGCGTCGAAGCTCCTGAGGGCGCCATCGACATTGTCGGCACGGGCGGCGACAATTCGCATTCAGTCAACATCTCGACCGCTTCGGCCTTCGTCATTGCCGGCTGCGGCGTGCCGGTCGCCAAGCACGGCAATCGCGGCCTGTCGTCGCTGACGGGCGCTGCCGATGTGCTGGTCGCGCTCGGCGTCAAGATCGATATCCTGCCAGAGGTGATCGGCCGCTGCATCCAGGAGGCCGGCGTCGGCTTCATGTTCGCGCCGGCGCACCACCCTGCGATGAAGCATGTCGGCCCGACCCGCGTCGAGCTCGGCACGCGTACCATCTTCAACCTGCTCGGACCGCTGTCCAATCCGGCTGGCGTCAGCAGGCAGATGGTCGGCGTGTTCCTGCCGGAATGGATCGTGCCGGTGGCCGAGACATTGAAGGCGTTGGGCACCGAGCATGCCTGGGTGGTCCATGGGGATGGCTATGACGAAATCACCACCACCGGCGAAACGCAGGTGGCGGAACTGGCCGGCGGCGAGATCCGCCATTTCACGCTCACCCCGGAAGCCGTCGGCCTGCAGCGCCACACCAAGGACGAGTTGCGCGGCGGCGACGCCGCCTACAATGCCACGGCGTTGCGCGACATGCTGAGAGGTGCTGCCGGGGCCTATCGCGATACGGTGCTGATGAACGCCGGCGCCGGCATGGTGGTGGCCGGCAAGGCGACGACGCTTGCCGACGGCATGGCCGCGGCCACACAGGCCATCGACAGCGGCCGGGCGCTGGGCGTGCTCGACAGGCTGGTCGAGATTTCGAACGGATGAGCCGTGGCTGACATTCTGCGCAAGATCGAGGCCTACAAGCGCGACGAGATCGCGGCGGCGAAGGCGCGGATACCGTTGGCCGAGATCAAGGCGCGAGCCAAGGATGCCGACGCACCGCGTGGCTTTCGGAGGGCGCTTGAGGCGAAGCGCAGATCGGGCAGCTTCGGCCTGATCGCCGAGATCAAAAAGGCAAGCCCATCCAAAGGCTTGATCCGCGCCGATTTCGACCCGCCCGCACTGGCGCAGGCCTATGAGAAAGGCGGTGCCGCCTGTCTTTCGGTGCTGACCGATGCGCCATCCTTCCAGGGCGCGCCGGAATTTCTCATCAGTGCACGGGAGGCAGTGTCCCTGCCCGCGCTGCGCAAGGATTTCCTGTTCGACCCTTATCAAGTCTACGAGGCTCGCGCATGGGGCGCCGATGCCATCCTGATCATCATGGCCAGCGTCGATGATGCCTTGGCGAGCGAATTGGAAGCGACCGCGTTCGAACTCGGCATGGACGCGCTGATCGAGGTGCATGACGAGGCCGAGACGCAGCGCGCGGTAAAACTCTCGTCGCAGCTGATCGGCATCAACAACCGCAATCTCAGAACATTCGAGACCAGCCTCGAGACCTCGGAACGGCTGGCATCGATGGTGCCGGGCGGCCGATTGCTGGTCAGCGAGAGCGGAATTTTCACCCACGACGATTGCTTCAGGATGCAAAAGACCGGCATCAGCACCTTCCTCGTCGGCGAGAGCCTGATGCGGCAAGAGGATGTCGCTGCGGCAACGCGGCTGCTTTTGACAGGCAAGGCGAAAGCAGAGGCCATCTGAGGATGGCAGCCGCCCTCACCCATCTCGGCGCCAAGGGCGAGGCCAACATGGTCGATGTCGGCGAGAAGGCGGAGACGACGCGCACGGCGGTCGCCGAGGGCTTTGTCTCGATGCGGGCCGAAACCCTGAAGATGATCCTCGACGGCGACGCCAAGAAGGGCGATGTGCTGGGTACCGCGCGCATTGCCGGCATCATGGCGGCCAAGAAGACGCATGAGCTGATTCCGCTCTGCCATCCGCTGCTTTTGACCAAGGTGTCGGTCGACATCGAACCGGACACCACGCTGCCCGGCCTTAGGGTCACCGCGCTCGCCCGCGTCACCGGCAAGACCGGGGTCGAGATGGAGGCGCTGACCGCGGCATCTGTCGCGTGCCTGACCATTTACGACATGGCCAAGGCGGTCGACCGCGCCATGGTGATTTCCGGTATACAGCTGGTGGAAAAGACCGGCGGCAAGTCCGGCGACTACAAGGCGGGTTCGTAAATGGCGCTGGTTCCGGTCGCCGAGGCGCTTCAACGCCTACTCGACGGCGCTGTGGCGTTGCCCGGTGAAAGGGTCGCGCTGGCGGATGCGGCCGGCCGGGTGCTGGCGGAGCCGGTCGTGGCGCTGCGTACCCAGCCGCCTTTCAATGCATCTGCCATGGACGGCTATGCCGCACGGGCGCAGGATGTGGCGTCGGCCCCGGCGCGGCTTTCGGTGATCGGCATGGCGCCCGCAGGGCGAGGCTTTGACGGCACAGTGGGTAAATCCGAGGCCGTGCGCGTCTTCACCGGCGCGCCGCTGCCTGAAGGCGCAGACACGATCGTCATCCAGGAAAATGTTCGCGATCTCGGCGGTGGCCGGATCGAGGTCACCGAACCGACGGCGAAGAACCGCAACATCCGCCGGCTTGGACTGGATTTTGCCCAAGGCGACGTGCTGCTGGAGAAAGGCCGCGTGCTCGATCCGGCTGCATTGTCGCTGGCGGCGTCGGCCAATCATCCCCGGTTGAACGTGGTGCAACGGCCGCTGGTCGCCATCATCGCCACCGGCGACGAATTGCTGCCACCGGGCAGCGAACCTGGCCCCGCCCAGATCATCTCGTCCAACGCCTATGGCGTCGCTGCTGTGGCGCAGTCGGTCGGCGCTCGCGCGCTCGATCTCGGCATCGCTGCCGACCGCAAGGAGGCGATTGCGGCACTGGTGAAAAAGGCGGTCGCTGCGAAAGCCGACGTCATCGTCACGCTGGGCGGCGCTTCGGTCGGCGACCATGATCTCGTCCATGACGTGCTGACCGGCGAAGGCATGAAGCTCGACTTCTGGAAGCTCGCCATGCGCCCGGGCAAGCCGCTGATGTTCGGGCGGCTCGGCGATATCAGGTGCATCGGCCTGCCCGGCAATCCGGTGGCGAGCCTGGTCTGCTCGCAATTGTTCCTGAAGCCGCTATTGGCGCAGCTCGGCGGCCGTCCCCACCGGCAGGACATCCGCCAGGCTCAGCTTGGCGCCGCGATGCCGGCCAATGATCTAAGGCAAGACTATGTGCGCGCCGTGGTCCGGGAAGAAGCCGGCGCATTGGTGGCGACACCATTCGGCATCCAGGATTCCTCGATGCTGAGAATGCTGGCCGACGCCAACGGCCTGATCGTGCGCGAGCCCTTCGCTCCGGCGGCAGAAGCAGGCGCTGCTTGCAGCGTTCTGATGTTGCGCTGAAGGTCGCGGATCCAAGCCGTTAATTCCAAGAGATAAGACTGGTTGTTACTCCGCCAGCAATGTCCGCGTCAGCGGATGTGTCGGATCGGCAAGCCCGTCGACGATGCTGAAATGATGCCGGTCCGGCTCGACCACTGTGCTGGTCGTGGCGCCGAGGCCGATCCAGATGTTGGCAAGCAGCGCATTCTGGCGCAGGAACTCCGCCCGCTCGCCGCCGCCGGCCCAGCAGGTGATGCGCGCGCCCTGCATGGGGCGCAGCAGAACCGGGCTTTCGGCCAGTGCTTCCGCTTCATCGATGGCCAGTGTCGCGTTCATCCCCGTCCGCATGATCGGCCGCAGGTCATGGACGCCGGAGATCGAGACGACATTGCGCACGCGGCCCGCCACATCGGCGGCCAGGGGTGTCGTTGTCGTCACCATCCTGGAGGCGAGATGGCCGCCGGCGGAATGCCCGGTCAGGATCACCGGCCCGCCGACCATCGTCGCCGCCTTGCCGATCGCCGCCGCGATTTCCCTAACGATGCCGGAAATGCGTATGTCGGGACAAAGCGTGTAAGTCGGCATTGCCACGGCAAAGCCATTGGCAACCGCGCCGTTGGCCAGATGCGACCATGGCTTGTTGTCGAACGCCTTCCAGTAACCGCCATGGATGAAGACGACGAGCCCTTTGGGCATGACATCGGGAAGGAACAGATCGAGCCTGTTGCGCGGGCTGTCGCCATAGGCGATGTCGAGCTTGGCCCGACCGGACGCCGACATTGTGTCGCGAAAAGCCTGTGCCGGTGTGTCCCACGCGGCCGGCCAGCGATTGCTGCCGGCAATGTTGTCGCCGTTGGCGTAGGCATTGTCCCAATCGGCAACACGATGTTGGAGCATCTGCATCCCTCCCGGATGGCTTCAGTTCAGTCGACAGGAATGGCCGCCGAACAGGGCGGCGTCAATGCTGCGACCTAAAAACATTTTAGGCTTGAAACAAATTTCGACTGGTGCGATCCTGCGCCTTGTTCAGCCATGGGCGCGAGGCAGACAGGGGCAGCCGAAAATGCTTGGGCCATCAGCGCATATCGACACATTCACGCGCGACAACCTGCCGCCGCCGGAGCAATGGCCGGAGTTTTTGCTCGACGGCTTCGACTATCCCGACCACATAAATGCCGGCGTCGAATTGACCGACAGGCTGGTCGAAAAAGGGTTCGGCGACCACACCGCGCTGATCGGCAATGGCCGCCGCCGCACCTACAAGGAACTGTCCGACTGGACCAACAGGCTCGCCCATGCCCTGGTCGAGAATTATGGCGTCAAGCCGGGCAACCGGGTGCTGATCCGCTCGGCCAACAACCCGGCCATGGTCGCCTGTTGGCTGGCCGCCACCAAGGTTGGCGCGGTGGTCGTCAACACCATGCCGATGCTGCGCGCCGGCGAACTCGCCAAGATCGTCGACAAGGCGGAAATCACGGTTGCGCTTTGCGATACAAGGCTGATGGACGAGATGACCGCCTGCGCCAAGGGCAGTGCGTATCTCAAGCAGGTCATTGGCTTCGACGGCACGGCCAACCATGACGCGGAACTCGACCGCGCCGCCCTCGACAAGCCGGTCACCTTCACTGCCGTCAACACCGGCCGCGACGATGTCGCCCTGCTCGGCTTCACCTCCGGCACCACCGGCGTGCCGAAGGCGACGATGCATTTCCACCGCGACCTGCTGATCGTCGCCGACGCCTATGCCCGCGAAATCCTGGAGGTGACGCCCGACGACATCTTCGTCGGCTCCCCGCCCCTTGCCTTTACCTTCGGTCTTGGCGGGCTCGCCATCTTCCCGCTGCGTTTCGGCGCCGCGGCGACGCTGCTGGAACAGGCGACGCCACCCAACATGATCCACATCATCGAGACCTACAAAGCGACCATTTCCTTCACCGCTCCAACCGCCTATCGGGCCATGCTCAAGGCCATGGATCAAGGCGCTGACCTGTCCTCGCTGCGCGTCGCGGTTTCGGCGGGCGAGACGCTGCCGGCGCCTGTCTTCGAGGAATGGACTGAGAAGACCGGCAAGCCGATCCTCGATGGGATCGGCGCCACCGAGATGCTGCATATCTTCATCTCCAACCGCTTCGACGACATGAAGCCGGCCTCCACCGGCAAACCCGTCGGCGGCTATCAGGCACGCATCGTCGATGACGAGATGCGGGAGCTGCCGCGCGGCTCTACTGGCCGGCTGGCGGTGCGCGGCCCGACCGGCTGCCGCTACATGGCCGATGCCAGGCAAAAGGACTATGTCCGCGATGGCTGGAATCTCACCGGCGATACGTTCACGCAGGACGAGGATGGCTTCTTCCACTTCGCCGCGCGTTCCGACGACATGATCGTCAGCGCCGGCTACAACATCGCCGGCCCCGAGGTCGAAGCGGCGCTGCTCTCGCATCCCGACGTCGCCGAATGCGCGGTGACCGGCGCCGAGGACGGTGAACGCGGCCAGATCGTCGAGGCGCATATCGTGCTTGTGCAAGGTGTTTCGCCGGACGCATTGACCGTCAAACGCCTGCAGGACCACGTCAAGGCAACGATCGCGCCCTACAAATATCCGCGTTCGGTGAAGTTCATCGACGCCTTGCCCAAAACCCAGACCGGCAAGATCCAGCGCTTCCGGTTGCGCGCGGAGAAGAGCAATTGATTAAGCCGCACGATCCGGCGTCCGATGGCGCGCAGATGTCGTTCAAGGAGCGGATGTCCTACAGCGACTATCTGCAGCTGGACAAGGTGCTCGATGCGCAGGCGCCGCTGTCTTCGGCCCATGACGAGATGCTGTTCATCATCCAGCATCAGACATCGGAATTGTGGATGAAGCTCGCTTTGCACGAGATCGGCGCCGCGATCCGCTCTATCCGCGCCGACCGCCTCGAACCGAGCTTCAAGATGCTGTCTCGCGTCGCGCGCATCTTCGAGCAGCTCAACAATGCCTGGGACGTGCTGCGCACGATGACGCCAAGCGAATACACCGAGTTTCGCGACGCGCTCGGCCAATCCTCGGGCTTCCAGTCGTGGCAGTACCGCGCTATCGAGTTCATGGCCGGCAACCGCAACCTAGCCATGCTCGGGCCGCACAAGCACCGGCCCGATCTTACGGACAGGCTGGAAGCGATCCTGGCCACGCCGTCGCTGTACGACGAGGCGCTTCTGCTTTTGGCGCGCAATGGCTTCGACATCGGCGCCGATGCCGGGCGCACGGACTGGCGCGAGACGCGCGTCGAGAACGAAGACGTGCTGGCTGCCTGGCAAACCGTCTACCGCGACCCGCAGCGCTACTGGATGCTCTACGAACTGGCCGAGAAGCTGGTCGACTTCGAGGATTACTTCCGCCGCTGGCGCTTCAACCACGTCACCACGGTCGAGCGCATCATCGGCTTGAAGCGCGGCACGGGCGGCACCTCAGGCGCCTCCTATCTGAAGAAGATGCTGGAGGTCGTGCTGTTTCCGGAGCTCTGGACGGTCCGCACCCGGCTCTAGAGCATTTCACCGTTTAACGTAAACGGCGAAATGCTCTAGCTCTTTGATTTGACGCAATTGCGGACGGAAAACCGCTTCACACTTTTCCTGAAATTGCTCTAGTTCCTCAGGTGACCGCGGTCTTCACCGCGAAGCGGGCGTCCTGCCAGGCGCCGGTGCGCAGAATATCCTCCAGGACTTCGACCGCCTGCCAGACATCGCCATATCCGACATAGAGCGGCGTGAAGCCGAAACGGATGGTCGACGGCGCCCGGAAATCGCCGATCACGCCGCGCTCGATCAGCGCGCGCATCACCTGATAGCCATGCGGATGGAGGAACGACACCTGGCTGCCGCGCTGGCTGCCGTCGCGAGGACTTTCCAGTTCAAGCCCGTAGGCGCCGCATCTGGCTTCGACGAGCTGGATAAACAGGTCGGTCAGCGCGATGCTTTTTCTGCGCACCGCCGCCATATCGACGTCGTTCCAGATATCGAGCGCGCCCTTGAGCGCCCGCATCGACAGCACCGGCTGCGTTCCGCACAGGAAGCGGCGAATGCCGCTGCCGACGGCAAAGCCCTGCTCGAAGGCAAAGGGCCGCGCATGGCCCCACCAGCCGCTGAGCGGCTGGTGGGCATCGTCATGGTGGCGCTCGGCCGCGTAGATGAAGGCTGGCGAGCCCGGGCCGCCATTGAGGTATTTGTAGGTGCAGCCGACGGCGAAATCGGCATTGGCACGGTCAAGTTCGACCGGCAAGGCGCCGGCCGTGTGGCAGAGATCCCAGATGATCAGCGCGCCGGCGTCATGTGCCTTGCGCGTCAGCGCCGCCATGTCGCGCAACTGGCCGGATTTGTAGTTGACGTGGTTGACCAGGATGACGGCAACGCTGTCGTCGATCAGCTCCTCGATTGCGGCCGCGTCGACGCCCTCCAGCCGCAGCCGCGTTCCCGGCCGGGTCGAGGCGACGCCTTCGGCCATGTAGAGGTCGGTCGGGAAACTGTCGCCCTCGGCAACGATGACCGACCGATCCGGCCGCATGCCGAGCGCTGCGTGCAGCAGCTTGTAGATGTTGATCGAGGTTGTGTCGCAGACCACCGTCTGCCCATCAGCCGCGCCGATCAGTCGCCCGAGCTGATCTCCGAGTTCCACCGGCATGTTGAACCAGCCGGCGGTGTTCCAGGCGCGAATGAGATCGTGCGCCCATTCCTGCGTGGCGGCCTGCTGCAGTTCGCTGAAGACGACCGCTGACGCGGCGCCCAGGGAATTGCCGTCGAGATAAATCACGCCTTGCGGCAAGACAAAGCGTTCGCGCATGGAGCGCAGCGGATCGGCGGCATCCATTGCTTCGATTGTAGCGAGATCGGGTGTCGTGCTCATGATCCGGCGCCCCTCCATGGACAAACGCGCGCGGCGGAGCCTGCCGCCCAAACATGCCGGCGATCTTGAGTGGTCGCCCTTGAACTGTCAAACATTATATATAATTCACCCATTGAAAGGCTTTGATATATAATGATCCGCCGAGCGTTTATGTCTGATGGATCACGATGCTGGATGACGAGCAGACCTCGAAGACGGAAGCGGCCTATCGCCTGCTCAGGCGCGATATTCTTGCGACCCGGCTGGCGCCTGCCGCGCCGTTGAAGCTGAGCACGCTGCGCAACACCTACGGCATCGGCTGGACGCCGTTGCGCGAGGCGCTGTCGCGGCTGGAGGCGGAACGGCTTGTGACCGCCATCAGCAACCGCGGGTTTGCGGTCGCTCCCGTCTCTCGGGCGGAGCTCGAGGATTTGGCGCGTGCGCGGCTGGTGGTCGAACTGCCCCTGCTGGTGGAATCGATCGAGGAGGGCGACCGTGAGTGGGAAGACGCGGTCGTTGCCGCCCACTATCGTCTCTCACGGTGCGGGTCTGTTCTCGACGATCCATCGGATGATGCGGTCGACGCGTGGTACGAAAAACACGATGCCTTCCATGCGGCGCTGCTCAGTGCCGCGACATCCAGCTGGCTGCTGCGCTTCAATGCGACGATTTCCGACCAATTGCATCGCCATCACCGCTTTCTGGGTCTGGCCCCGACGCTGCGCGCCGCCGCCGGCCGCACGGATGGCCACCGGAAGGCCGTGGCGGCCCTGCGCGACGCCGTGGCGATCGAACACCATACCGCCCTGATGGAAGCGGCCCTCGATCGCGACGTCGAACGTGCGAAAACTCTGATGACCGCTCACATCGGCTACACGCTGCAGGTCTATGCCCAGAGTGAACCCGGCGCGGATGCTGCGCAGCCCCGTCCGAAAAGGAAGCGGCGATCGTAGCCGACGACGCAGGGCACTTTGTCTTCGTTTCACCCCGTTGCCGGCCAACGACTACGAGCGGCGCTCGCAGCGCCGAACGTTACGCTGAACAAAACGTCAACACATTCATTAAACTTTAAAAGGTTGCGGAACACAACTGGAACAGATAGTGTTTGTTCTGGGTTTGTTTTTTCTGATTCTGGTTTCAGAACCCTTGGGGGCCGCGATGCTGACGCGCAAACAACATGAGCTTCTGATGTTCATCCATGAACGCCTGAAGGAGAGCGGAATCCCGCCGTCCTTCGACGAGATGAAGGAAGCGCTCGACCTCGCCTCCAAGTCCGGCATCCACCGCCTGATCACGGCGCTTGAGGAGCGCGGTTTCATTCGCCGGCTGCCGAACCGGGCGCGCGCGCTGGAAGTGCTGCGGCTGCCCGACTCGATCGCACCAGGCCTCAATGCGGCGAGGAAGTTTTCGCCGAGCGTCATTCAGGGCAGTCTTGGTCAAACCGGCCAAGGGCAAGGCGGCCAAGGACAAGGCGCGTTGGGCCAAGGCGGTCTCGGCCGCCAGATCAAGCCGGGCTCGCCGTCGCGTTCGATGTCGGCCGGCAATGACGATGCCGTTTCCGCGATTTCAATCCCGGTTATGGGACGCATCGCCGCCGGCGTGCCGATCGACGCCATCCAGCATCAGACCCATTCGATCTCGGTGCCGCCCGATATGATCATGGGCGGCGAACACTACGCGCTCGAGGTCAAGGGCGATTCGATGATCGAGGCCGGCATTTTCGATGGCGACACGGTCATCATCCGCAATGCCGACACAGCCAGCCCCGGCGAGATCGTGGTGGCGTTGGTCGACGATGAGGAAGCGACCCTGAAACGCTTCCGCCGCAAGGGCGCCTCGATCGCCCTGGAAGCCGCCAACCCGGCCTACGAGACCCGCATTTTTGGACCGGACAGGGTGAAGGTGCAGGGCAAGCTTGTCGGATTGATCCGGCGCTACTGAGCCGGCTTGGGTTTGTACTTTTCACGCTGGTTGTAAGGCGGCAGGCCGCGCGCTTCGCGGGAGAAGCGGCGTTGCTCGTGCCAGGGGCGATACGGCTTGTCGACGGCGAAGCGGATGGTTGGCGCTGCAGCTGCCGATTGCGGATCGAAGAAGACGGCGGCGCTGCCGTCGCGGGCCAGCTGTTTCTTCGTCACGACCAGCACCAGCGGGTCGCGGCACGGATTGTAGGCGGTGGCGTCATCGATGACGATCAGGCTCGCGAAGGCACAGGCCGGCCGCGCCGTCTTGCGGTCTTTCGCAAGCGCTACAATGGCTCCGGAAGGGTGCCGGGCGATACAGAGATCGCCGGTGCAATAGAAGGGCGAGCCGGGCGGCAGATCGAGCGGATCGAGATCGAACCGCGTATCTGTTGCCTCGAAAATCTCAGGTGGGATAATGGTTTTGGCCCGCAGCGCCCGTTTCCAATTGTCCGTGGTGAATTCGTTGGAGCGTTCGCGGTTGAGGGCGAGTTCGCCGCCACCGATCGGCATGGCCACCAGATGCGCATCCTCGGATATGAGCACGTCGGGCGTAAGCACCTGCGGCACCGTCAACAGGCCGGCCAGCGCGAAAGGCACGGCCGCCAACCTGAGCCAGGTGGTGGCCATGGTGGCGATGACGAGGGCGACCGCCACCAACAGCACCGAGCGGATGGAGATCAGCCCGACGGCGTCGACCGGCGAGCGCTCGGAAATCCAGGCCGATATAGCGATCATCGCCATCAGACCCTTGCCCATCACATAGAGGAACGGCCCGTCGGCGCCGAACGGCATCGCCAGTGCGCTGAGCACGGCAAAAGGCATGACGATCAACGAAACAATCGGCATCACGGCCAGATTGGCGATCAGGCTGAGCGGCGACACACGCTGAAAATGCCAGATGGCGAACAGCAAGGTTGCACTGCCGGCGATGATCGAGGTCATGGCGAGGCCGCCCATGGCCAGCGCGAATTTTCGCGACAGGAAGCCGACGAAGGAGCGCTTTGCCGGCGGCGTTCTCACCTTGTCGGCGCGGTAATCGGCCCAGCCGGCATAGGCGCCGACAAGGGCGGCGGTGGCAGCAAACGACATCTGGAAAGCTGGGACCGACCACCTCGTGCGGCGACACCAGGATGACGGCAATGGCGGAGATCGCCAGATTGCGCATGGTGAGTGCGGCGCGATCAAACAGCACGGCGACAAGCATGACCGCCAGCATGATGAAGCTGCGCTCGGCGGCAACCACGACGCCTGAAATGACGAGATAGGCGGCGATGGAGACGAGTGCTGCCACTGCTGCATATTTCTTGACTGGGCGGCGCGAAGAGAAATCGGGAAACAGCGCAAAGGCGCCACGCAGCAACGCCATGATGGTGCCGGCAACCAGCGCCATGTGCAGGCCGGAGATGGAGATGATGTGGTAGATGCCGGTGCGCCGCATCGCTTCGTTGACCTCGTCCGGGATGCCGGCGCGCACCCCGACAATCAACGCCGCGGCAATCTCGCCTTCGGCGCCGCCGATTTTGCCCCTGATATGGTCGGCAATGTTTTCGCGCGCGTTCTCGATTGCCGAGGAGAGCCGCGCGGTCAGCGGCGGCGGTCCCTGCGTAGCAATGGTTTTCGGATTGCCGAGAAAGAAGCCGCTGCCGCCGATACCGGTGAAATAGCTGTCGAAGGAGAAATCGTAGCTCTCCGGCCGCACCGGACCGGTCGGCGGCAACAGCCTGGCATAGCCGGTGATCAGGGAGCCGGCGGTCATATCGGCGGGAACGGTCCGCGCCGAGAGCCTGACCCGCTCCGGGGCGTAGCGCAGCTCGGGGTAAGCGGTCGAAACCACATCGAGCGTCAGCCTGATGCGGCCGCTTTCCATCTGTTCGAGACTGACGACGCGGCCGGTCAGCCGTGTCTGAATCTCGGAGCCGAGCATCTGCGTTCCGGCGCGCCAAGTCTCGACTTTGGCGGCGACGACGCCGAGCGCGCACAGCATCGCGGCCATGCAGAACAGATGCGTCCTCGGCCGCGATCGCGTGGCGAGGGCGCAACATGTCGCCAGCACCACAATGGCGATTGGCTGCGCAAAGCCGGGCTCGCCGGCCAGCGAGAAATAAATGATGACGCCGGCCGCCAGGAAAACCGGCACCAGCAGGAAGGCGACGCCCCGGTCGAGCTCCGTGTTGGCGGCCACGGCAAGGCTGCGGCGGAGCGCGGGCCATGACGGACGGCGAAGCCGTCTGCGCAGACGGGCGATAGATCCGGGCGCTGTGACTTGCGCCGGCAACGCGCCACCGGGCAGCGCAGGCGCGACGCCGGGATGCGGCTCAGGCAGCGCGAGGGGCAGCGGCTCGGCATAGGGACTATCGGCAAACAGCGAGCGTTCGCTGACGCTTGCCTCGGCGCCTTCGCCTTCCTTCGTGCCCCGGCCACGTCCAGCCATCGGGTCTGCCCCTTGCGCCCCAGACCCCTATGCTACATGAACGCGCAAAGCGCGAAAGTCCGCGTGATCACGTCCACCGCGCCGGAATCGACCATCACCTGGCAAGGACGCTCAATCCTCAATCATATCCTGGCCCTCCGCCCTCAGGCGAGCAAGCCCATCGTGCATTGCCTTCAATTGTTCCGGTGTATGACCCTGCCATTCACCGAGTTCACCCAGGATGAGCAACGGATCACGGGAGCGGTAGGATTTCGTCGGATTACCGGGAAATTTTTTGTCGGTCAGGTTAGGGTCATCCATAAAAAACCCCGTCGGCTTTACGATGTAAATCCTTTGACGACCGTCACCCGTTGCAAGCTCTGCTCACCAGATGGCGGCTTCCAGTGTCTGGGTGAAATAGATCCATGACAGTGGTTTACCTCTGAAATTGGAAGGGTGGCCGACGCTCAGCAGATCCCCGGGTTTCAAATCCGCCCGGGTACCATGGTAGAACGGATCACCCTCCGTATGGTCGGCGTTTTCGGTCATCGGTAGTCCTTCTTTCAATCATGCCTCCTTCGTGGCGAGACCGGCCTGCACACAGTTGCGGTGTTCACGATAATGATTGCAGAAAGGTCAATATGCGTGACCAAGCCAACGCTGTCACGGCGGCGTTGTAGTCGGGCAGTGCCGCATCCGTGAAGAAATGTCCGCTCGTCAGAGGGGGCTACCACCGTCGCAGCGATGTTCCAGGCACTGTGACGGACGCTGCAGCCGAATGAAACCCAGACATTGACGCTGCTGTCAAACGAGGTTGCGCGGAGGGTGCGAACAGATTTTGTGCTACAAGGCTCCAGCGCCAGTTGACGCAACCGATAATTGCCGACGTGCCCCGGCCACGTCCAGCCATCGGGTCTGCCCCTTGCGCCCCAGACCCCCTATGCTACATGAACGCGCAAAGCGCGAAAGTCCGCGCGATCACGCTCCGCTTTCCAAGGTTCCGAGAGTTCCATGTCCGACACGGTCGTCACCCGTTTTGCCCCCTCGCCCACCGGCTATCTGCATATCGGCGGCGCGCGCACGGCGCTGTTCAACTGGCTGTACGCCAAGCACACCGGCGGCACGATGGTGCTGCGCATCGAGGACACCGACCGCGAACGCTTCAACGAGGCGGCGACACAGGCCATTCTGGATGGGCTGACCTGGCTCGGCCTTTCCTGGGACGGTGAGGCCATATCGCAGTTCGAGCGCGCGCCGCGCCACCGTGAGGTGGCCGAGGAGCTGGTGCGCCTGGGCAAGGCCTATTACAGCTACGAGACGCCTGCCGAGCTCGAGGCGATGCGCGAGGCCGCACGCGCCAAGGATCTGCCGCCGCGCTACAACGGCCAGTGGCGCGATCGTGCCCCCTCGGAGGCGCCTCCCGGCGTCAAGGGCGCCATCCGCATCAAGGCGCCGACCGAGGGCGAAACCGTGGTGCACGACCGTGTGCAGGGCGAGGTGCGCTTCCCCAACAAGGACCTCGACGATTTCATCATTCTGCGCTCGGACGGCAATCCGACCTACATGCATGCCGTCGTCGTCGACGACCATGACATGGGCGTCACCCACATCATCCGTGGCGACGACCATCTGACCAACGCCGCGCGCCAGACGGTGATCTACAACGCGATGGGCTGGGACGTCCCGTCGATGTCGCATATCCCGCTGATCCACGGCGCCGACGGCGCCAAGCTGTCGAAGCGGCACGGCGCACTCGGTGTCGAGGCTTATCGCGCCATGGGCTATCTGCCCGAGGCACTGCTCAACTATCTGGCGCGGCTCGGCTGGAGCCATGGCGACGACGAGATCATGTCGATCAAGGACATGATTTCGTGGTTCGACATCGGCGATGTCAACAAGGGTGCGGCGCGCTTCGACTTCGCCAAGCTCGAGTCGATCAACGGCGCGCATATGCGCAAGATGGCCGATACCGAGCTGTTCGACATTTTCGTCGCCACTCTGCCATACCTCGAAGGCGGATCTGCTATGGCCGCCCGTCTCGACGACGCCAGGAAGGCGCAGCTGCTGGCCGCCTTGCCGGGCCTGAAAGAGCGCGCCAAGACGCTGGTGGAACTGGCCGATGGCGCGGCCTTCCTGTTCGTCGAGCGGCCGCTGCCGATCGACGAGAAGGCGGCAGCATTGCTCAGTGCCGACGCGCGCGCGATCCTGCGCGGCGCACATGCCGCTTTGCAGACTGTTTCGGGCGATTGGTCGGCTGCCGCGGCTGAAGCCGCGGTGCGCGAGTTCGCAGCGGCCGGCGGCCACAAGCTCGGCGCCGTGGCCCAACCGCTCCGGGCGGCCCTTACCGGCCGTAGCACCTCGCCCGGCGTGTTCGACGTGCTTGCCGTGCTTGGCCGCGAGGAAAGCCTGGCGCGGATTGCGGATCAAATCGATTAGGAGCGAGCTGGCCCAAAAAGATTGGCATTGAAAGGCGGGTTTCGCAGTGCAACATTAGGCCTTGGCCCAATCAGGCACGCACCTCCCAAAATGCGGTGGCGAGTTCGCGCATTCCGGTGATTTCGACGTGTCGTTTGCAGGAATTGCCTTGCCGGCATGAGGAACATGAAGGAGTTTGAGAATGAGCGAAGCTGCGACAAGACTGGAAACCGGCAGCAAGACGACGCACCCGTCGACTGCCACGCTCGAACTGGCCGGCAAGACGCATGAATTCAAGGTGCGAAGCGGGTCGGTCGGGCCCGACGTCATCGACATCGGTGCGCTCTACAACACCACCGGCGCCTTCACCTACGATCCCGGCTTCACTTCGACGGCGAGCTGCGAGTCGGCGATAACCTTCATCGACGGCGATGCCGGCATCCTGCTTCACCGCGGCTATCCCATCGACCAGCTGGCCGAGCATGGCGACTTCCTCGAAGTCTGCTACCTCCTGCTCTACGGCGAACTGCCGACCAAGGCACAGAAGGACGATTTCGACTACCGGGTGACGCGCCACACCATGGTGCACGAGCAGATGTCGCGCTTCTTCACCGGCTTCCGCCGCGACGCGCATCCGATGGCTGTGATGTGCGGCGTGGTCGGCGCGCTGTCGGCCTTCTATCACGACTCCACCGACATTTCGGACCCGTATCAGCGCATGGTCGCCTCGATGCGGCTGATTGCCAAGATGCCGACGATTGCGGCCATGGCCTACAAATACCATATCGGCCAGCCCTTCATTTACCCGAAGAACGAGCTGAACTTCGCCGCCAACTTCCTGCATATGTGCTTTGCGGTTCCGTGCGAGGAATACAAGATCAATCCGGTGCTGGCGCGCGCCATGGAGCGGATCTTCATCCTGCATGCCGACCACGAGCAGAACGCCTCGACCTCGACCGTGCGGCTTGCAGGCTCGTCGGGCGCCAATCCGTTCGCCTGCATCGCCGCCGGCATCGCCTGCCTGTGGGGCCCGGCGCATGGCGGCGCCAATGAGGCGGCGCTCAACATGTTGGGAGAAATCGGCCATGTCGACCACATCCCGGAATTCATCGCCCGCGCCAAGGACAAGAACGATCCGTTCCGGCTGATGGGCTTCGGCCATCGCGTCTACAAGAACTACGATCCTCGTGCGAAAATCATGCAGAAGACGGCGCATGAGGTACTCGGCGAACTCGGCATCAAGGACGATCCGCTACTCGACATCGCCATGGAGCTGGAAAAGATCGCGCTGACCGATTCCTACTTCATCGAAAAGAAGCTCTATCCGAACGTCGATTTCTATTCCGGCATCACGCTGAAGGCGCTGGGCTTCCCCACCACCATGTTCACCGTGCTGTTCGCGGTCGCCCGCACCGTCGGCTGGATCGCGCAGTGGAAGGAAATGATCGAGGACCCGCACCAGAAGATCGGCCGCCCGCGCCAGCTCTATACCGGCGCCCCGGAACGCGACTACGTGCCGATTGCGAAAAGGTGAAAGAGAGTGAATGGTGAATGGCAAGTAGTGAATAGCAGGTAGTAAGTAGCAGGTAGTAAGTAGCAGCTTGATTATAGTCGAGAGTGCGTTAATCCTATGCACTATTCACTATTCATTCACTATTCACTCGCTAAACCCTATTCGCTCTCCCGATGTGGCGAAGAACGACATCGGCGGCGATGTCGCCGGAGGGCCTGTCGGTGGCCATGCGTCTGGCAACCTCGCCAAAGCCGTCCTTTTGCCAAGCGCGGTAGGCGGTGTCTGAGAACAGTGCCTCGAGCTGCCGCGCCAGATAGTGCGGCCGCACATACTGGTTGTAGCTTTCCGGCACGACCGGCCGGTCGGCAATAAGGTTGGGCAAAGCAGCGCTCCACACCGTGATCAGGCTCTGCGCCATCAGCATGATCGGATCGAACTTGTAGCAAGAGACCATCGGTACACCCGACATCGCCAGTTCCAGTGACACCGTTCCAGACGCGATCAGCGCCGCATCGGCCTTGCCGAAGGCCTGCCATTTGCGCTCGGGATCGAGGATAATTTCCGGCTCCTGATCCCAGCGCGCCACCGATGTTTTGACCAGTTCGGCGACATGCGGCACCGTCGGCAGCAACAGCCGCAGCCGGTGGCCACGCGCGCGCAGCGCCGACACCGTCTCGCCGAACGGACCGATAAGCCGGCTCACCTCGCCGCGCCGCGACCCTGGCAGGACGAGCAGCGTCTTGACGTGATCGGCAGAGAGATCGCGTGGCTGGGCTTGCGCCCTGGCCGCGCCCTGCACGCCTGGATCATGCGTGAGGCGATGTCCGACGTAAGTGCCGGGCGGGCCGCCGAGACGGCTGAGCTCCTTTACCTCGAAAGGCAGGATGCACAGTATGTGGTCGACATAGGGCTTCATCGCGGCCGCCCTACCCGGCCGCCACGCCCAGACGCTCGGGCAGACATAATGGACGATCGGGATCGACGGATCGGTGGCGCGGACCTTTTTGGCGACGCGCAGCGAGAAATCGGGGCTGTCGATGGTGATCAGACAGTCGGGTTTTTCGGCGGCGACAGCACTTGCCGTCTGGCTGATCCGCCGCATCAGGCGCGGCAAGTCACGCAGGATGGCGCTGAGCCCCATCAGCGCGATCTCGGCGCCGTCGAACAGCGGCGCCAGTCCGAGCGCCTGCAGATGCCGCCCGCCAGTGCCGACGAGTTGCACCTCGCGCCCGGTTATGCGCTTCAGCGCCTGCACGATGTCGGCGCCCAGCAGGTCGCCGGATTCTTCGCCGGCGACGATGGCAATCTTCAGCGGCTTCTCAGCTGCCATGGACAGACTCCGCAGCCGGCAGGCCGAACACGAACAGGCCGAGCGCATTGGCGCGCGCGACAACGGCGGGGCCTTCGAGGATGAGCGAACGGCCGGCTTCGACGGCAATGCCGGCGAGCCCCGCGGCATGCGCCGCCTCGACGGTCCGGGGGCCGATAGATGGCAGATCGGCACGCAATTCCTGGCCAGGCTTGGCGCATTTGACCAGGACACCGCGCGTCTTGCCGGCCAGCCTGCCATGGCCGCGCAACTGCTGCGTCCGCTCGAGCAGTCCGTGGGTGCCCTCGACGCCTTCCAGGGCAACAGTGCGGCCACCGATGGCAATTGCCGCCTGACCAATGTCGAGCGCGCCGATGGCCTTTGCCGCCGCATGTGCCGCCTCGATATCGCGCCAGTCGGACTTTCGCGGCACTGCTTTGGTCAGCGGCCCTTCGGCCGCGACGAGCCGGGGCACGACTTCATGCGCACCGACAACCTTGACGCCCCGTGCCTCCAGGCCGCGGGTCAATATCTTCAACAGCCCGTCATCGCCGCGGGCAAGCGCCATGGCGAGCGAGGGTATAAGTGCCAGTAGCCCAAGGTTCGGACGCATGTCGACCAACCGCGGCCTGCGCCTGATCTCGCCGGCAAGCACAAGATGGGTGATCCGCCGGCGCCTCAGCAACGCAACCAGCGAGCCGATGTCTTCCAGCGCAAGGCTTTCATGCTCATAGATTGTGAGGTCGGACTGACGGTCGGCCTGACATTCGACCAGGATGATGACGGGCGGATGTCCGGCCTCCGCCAGGCCGGCGGCAACTTCGACCGGCAAGCTACCGCCGCCGGCAATGATGCCGACCCTGGCGTCCGGCGCAAGATCGAGGCCCGTTGAAGTGGCCTCAGCCTTCGTCATCGGCATCGTCGCCGTCGCCACCCTTAAGCGACGGGACGGCAAAATGCCGCTTGCCGCGACTGGTGATGAAATCGATGATTTTCATGGCCGTCGGCGACGACGCAAACTCGGCCTTGGCGAATTCGATGTTCTCGCCGACAGTGCGGGAGCGGTCGAAGATGGTCTTGTAAGCCTTGCGCAGCAGGTAGATTTCGGCGCGCGGCAACCCGGCGCGCTTCAGGCCGATGATGTTGAGTCCACGCAGGCTGGCGCGATTGCCCACCGCAATGGCGTAGGGAATGACATCGCCGACAAAAGCCGAGCAGCCGCCGAGAAAGGCGTTGTCACCAACACGCACGAACTGATGAACGGCGCTGAGGCCGCCAAGATAGACGCTGTCACCGACCTCGCAATGGCCGCCCAGGGTCGCGCCATTGGCGAAGGTGGCGTTTTTACCGACGACGCAATCATGGGCAATGTGGGCATAGGCAAGGAAATTGCCGTTGTCGCCGACGGTCGTCTCGCCGCGGCTGGAATCGGTGCCGAGATGCATGGTCACGCCTTCGCGGATCGTGCAGTTCTGGCCGATGACCAAAGTGGTGCGGCCGCCCTTGTGCTTGGTGTTCTGCGGCGGTCCGCCCAGTGTCGCCATTGGATAGACCTTGGTCGCGGCGCCAATGGTTGTCGCGCCCAGCACCGAGACATGGCTGACCAGTTCGACGCGGTCACCGATCACGGCGTCAGCGCCGACATAGCAGAAAGGTCCTATTGCGGCGCCTTCGCCGATCTGCGCGCCGGCCTCGATGACGGCCGAGGGGTGGATTGAAGTCTGTATTTTCATGAGCATTTCGAACCGTCAGCCGGTAACCATCATTGCCGAGATCTCGGCTTCGGCGGCCTTTGTGCCCTCCACCATGGCCTCGCAGGCGAATTTGAGCAGGTTGCCGCGCATCTTGATTTTCTTGACGTGGATTTTCAACTGGTCGCCCGGCACGACCGGTTTGCGGAATTTCGCATTATCGATGGTCAGGAAATAGACCAGCGACGGCTTTTCCGTGTTGAGGTTACGGATGCAGATCGCGCCGGCGGTCTGCGCCATGGCCTCGACGATGAGCACGCCCGGCATCACCGGCTGATCCGGGAAATGGCCTTGGAAATGCGGCTCATTGATGGTCACGTTCTTGATGCCGATGGCAGAATCATTGCCGTCGATTTCGATGATGCGATCGATCATCAGGAAGGGATAGCGATGCGGTAAAAGCTTCATCAACCCCAATATATCGACCGCTTCGAGCGTCGCCGGCACCATCTCAGCTACTTCCCCCTTCGCCCTGCTTGCGCGTCCTGGCGAGCTTCCTCAGCATGGCGATCTCGCGCATGGCTTCCGCCATCGGCTGCGCCGGATAGCCTCCCCAGATCTCGCCCGCCGGCACGTTGCTCATGAACCCGCTTCTTGCAGCAAGCTTGGCCCCTGATCCGATGGTCAAATGATCGGCAAGGCCAACGCCGCCGCCCATGGTGACACCATCACCGACGGTGACGGAGCCGGAAATACCAGAGAGCCCGGCAATAATGCAATTGCGGCCGATGCGAACGTTATGGGCGATCTGCACCAGATTGTCGATCTTGGTGCCCTGACCGATGACCGTATCCGACATGGCGCCGCGATCGACGGTCGTGTTCGAGCCGATTTCGACATCGTCCTGGATGATGACGCGGCCGACCTGCGGCACACGCTCAGGGCCTTTGGCGCCGCCGACAAAGCCGAAGCCGTCCTGGCCTATCCTGGCGCCGCCATGAATGATGACGCGGTTGCCGATCAGCGCATACTGAACACTGACACCCGGCCCAATGTAGCCGTCACGGCCGATCTGGCAGGAGGGGCCGATAACGGCGTGGGGGGCAATGACCGTTCCGCTGCCGATGGAAGCGCGGGGGCCGATGACCGCTCCGGCCTCGATGATCGCCCCGGCCTCGATATGCGCCGAGGCATCGACATGAGCTTGCGGCGAGACCCCGGTTTCGCTGGTCATCGGTCCCGGCGTAGCCGCCGTCGGGAACAGCAGCCGGCCGATCATGGCGAAGGCCTGCTGCGGGCGCGGATGAACCAGAACCGCGATGCCGGCCGGCGCCTTGCCCGCGAACTCGGCGGGACAAAACACGGCCGCCGCCTTCAGCGACTGCATCAGCGCGAAATTGCGCTTGCCGTCGACGAAGACGAGCGCACCCTCGCCGCCTTCATTGGCTGGCGCCAACGCATCGATCGATATGTGGGCAAAATCGGAATCGACAAGCGATGCGCCGGTCAGATTCGCGACTTCGCCAGCCGTATACCGGCGTGATGGCGCGAAGAACACCGGATCGGTCATTCCAGAAGCAATATCCAGCTAGGTCGGATCAATTCTCTTCCGGACCCCAACGGCCCGGAAGCATCGTTACCCGCGCATCAGAAGCGGCTCGACATGCCGAAGTTGAATTCCTGCACGTCGTCGGTCTTTTCCTTCTTGACGGGCATCGCGTAGTCAATGCGGATCGGGCCGAAAGGCGATGACCACAACAAGCCGACACCAACCGAAGCGCGCAACTCTAGATCAGTTGAAGCTTGAGTAACCCCGGCGACGTTAATCTTGCTGCCATACAGTGTGGCGGCATCAGCAAACACGGCGCCGCGCACACCAAAGCTTTCCGGAATGACCGGTATCGGGAACTGAGCTTCCGCCGACGCATTGAAATAGGTGGTGCCGCCGAGGTGGTCACCCGTTGCAATATCCGCAGGACCGATGCCACCATACTCGAAGCCGCGGATCATGCGGTCGCTGCTCTGGAACTGATCGAAGATACGCAGGCCGTCACCGCCGAAGCCTTGGATATGGCCGGCGCCGCCTGAGATCAGGCCGACCAGGTCCAGCTGTTCGGACAACGTCTGGTAGACAGTCCCACGACCGGTAACCTTTACGAATTTGGCATCGCCACCAAGGCCGGCAACTTCCATGGTCGTGGTGGCGTAGATGCCTTCATGCGGGCTCTTCATGTCATCGATGGTGTTGTAGACCAACCCAAGGCTGACCGACGACTTGATCCAAGGGCTTTCATCAATTCCCTGGACGATTGCCGCAGATACGTTGCAGTCCGCGTCGGGAATCCCGTCGCCAGGGGCGTTGCCCGGGACGGCAGGATTGTTATCGCAACCGTCGTCGAGCTTGTACTTCTCCTGGGCGATATTGTACGCCAACTGCGTCGAGATGTTGTCGGTGATCGGCAGGCCGAAGCGCACCGTCGCACCCAGCGTCTCGCTGTCATAGTGGTCGTAGTTGCGTGTCTGCTGGAAGATGTCGAAGCCGGCAGCGATACGGCGCCCGAGGAAATAGGGCTCGGTGAAGGACAGGCTGTAGTCGCGCGAATTCTTGCCACCACCCGCCGAAACCTTGATGTACTGGCCGCGACCGAGGAAGTTGCGCTCCGCGACCGAACCTTCGACGGACGGACCCGCAGTGTCGCCACCGGTCGAATATCCTGCGCCAACCGAGAACTCGCCGGTCGATTTCTCGACTACGTCAACCACGAGCACGACCTGGTCTGGCTCAGAACCCGGGACAGTCGAAACGTCGACTTTCTCAAAGTAATCTAGCTTTTCCAGCCGCTTCTTCGCGCGCTGGATAAGAACCTGGTTGAAGGCGTCGCCTTCGCTGACATCGAACTCACGACGAATGACATAGTCGCGTGTGCGGTCGTTGCCGCGGATTTCGATGCGCTCGATATAGGCCTTGGTGCCCTGGTCGATCGTATAGACGACCGAAATGGTGTGGTTCTCGAAGTTGCGATCACCGCGAGGCGTCACCTGGGCGAAGGCATAGCCCGAACCCGCGACCTTTTCGGTCAGCGCAATGATGGTATCCTCGACATCCTTGGCGTTGTAGACGTCGCCCTTGTGGGTCTGAACCACCGATTCCAGCGCCTTCGAGTCGACTTCGGGAATGGTGCTCTCGACGCTGACGTCGCCGAACGTATAGCGGTCGCCTTCCTGCACGGTGATGGTAACGGTGTACTGGTTGGTCGTGTCGTCGAGCTCGCCGACAGCTGAGACCACCTGGAAGTCGGCATAGCCGTGATTGTAATAGAAGCGGCGCAGCGATTCCTGGTCGGCGCGGAGCTTGTCCTCGTCATAGACGTCGTCACGCAGCACGAAGGACAAGAAGCTCGAGCGCTTGGTTGCGATGACGTCGGACAGGCGGCGGCTCGAATAGGCGCTGTTGCCGACGAAATTGACAGCGGCGATCTTGGTGCGGCCGCCTTCGTTGATGTTGAAGACCACGTTCACGCGGTTGTCGCCGAGATCCATGATCTGCGTCGTGACAGCGGCGTCATCCCGGCCAATTCGCCTGTAGGCAGCCTTTACCGCCTCGACATCGGAGTCCAGCGTTGCCTGCGAGAACGTCCCGCGCGGCTTCAACTGCACGGCGACTGCCAGCGCGTTGTCCTTGAGCTTCTTGTTGCCCTGGAACAGAACCTGGTTGACGACCTGGTATTCGGCAACCTTGACTACCAGCGTCGAACCGACCTGATTGATCTGCACGTCCGAGAACAGCCCGGTGCCGAACAGCGCCTTGACCGCATCGTCGATATCGGCGCTGGAAAACGCCTTGCCCGGCTTGATCGTGATGTAGTTGCGGATGGTGTCGGCGTCGACACGCTGGTTGCCGCTGACCTCGACTCTCGAGACAACGGCTGCCTGCGCCGCAGATGTGGCAACGAACTGCACGGCGAGCGCACCTGGTACAACCAGAGCGGCGGACATAGCCACCGCGGACGCGGCGCTCAAAAATTTGGATGCTGCCTTCATCGGGCTTTTGTACCTTTTCTCGAAGTCCCCACGGCGAGAAAACCGGACGTGCGGTAATTTCTCCTACCGTATTAACCGGATTTTCCCTACACGCAAGGCTTCTGGTTAATTTGTAATTACTTAACCCTGATGCGTGGCTTTCGCGTCACGCATACCCCCGTGCATGGTAAACGGCGTCTCAACATTGCCGGTGCTGAAGCCAAATTTCTTCATGATTTCAGCACCCAAACAGATCGTTCCAGAAGACGAAGCCCATAAATCCCAGCACCAGAAAGAGGCCGGCCCGGTATCCCATTTCCATCATCCGCTCCGATACCGGACGCCGGAAAACGGCTTCGAGTGCGTAGAACAGGAGATGGCCGCCGTCGAGGGGGGGAATCGGCAAAAGGTTCAGAATTCCGATCCCGACCGACAGGCCGGCGACGAGTTGCACCAGCCATAGGAAGCCCAGCTTTGCCGCCTGCCCCGACATCTTGGCGATCTTGATCGGGCCGCCCAGCTGGCATTTGTCTTCGCGGCCGACAACGAATCGCTGCAGGAACTGGCCGGTGCGCTGAATGACGTGCCCCGTCTCCTCGACCGCGGCGCCGACTGCTCCGACAGGGCTGTAGGTGATCAGCCTGGGCTGGCCGACATCCTTGTTGTTGACGACGCCGATGACGGCCACCTTGACCTTGTTGCCCAGTGCGTCCAGCTGCTCCATCGGCTCCGGCGTCGCGACGACCGTGACCTCCTTGCCGTCGCGCAACATGGTGAAGGTGATGGCGTCGCCGCCGCGGCCTGAGACCAGGCGTTGGACGTCGGCGAAGGTCTCAACCTTGCTGCCGTCGACGGCGACGAATCGGTCGCCTGGCAAAATGCCGGCCCTTGCGGCTGGACTGCCGGCGGTGACCGCCGCCACCATCGGCTCAAACACAGGGCGGCCATAGAGGGAAAACAGCACGGCAAAGACGGCAATGGTCAAAAGGAAGTTGAACAGCGGTCCGGCCACGACCGTGGCGGCGCGTTTCCAGATGGGTTGCGTGTGGAAGGCGACCTTGCGTTCAGCGTCAGTCAGCGTTTCCAGATCTTCCGAACTCGGCTGGCTCGACGTGGCGCTCATGTCGCCGACGAATTTGACATAACCGCCGAGCGGTATGGCGCAGAGCTTCCAGCGCGTGCCGTGGCTGTCGTTGAAGCCGAGAAGTTCGGGGCCGAAGCCGATCGAAAAGGCCTTCACGCCAATGCCGCACCAGCGGCCGACCAGGTAATGGCCCATTTCGTGAATGAAGACGACCACGGTCAGCACGAACAGAAACGGCACCAGCGTGCCGAGGACAAAGCCTTCCGTGCTGAAAAACGCGTGAAGAATTTCGTTCAAGTCATGCCCTCAAATTCACCCGCGGCAAAAGGTGTCGCCGCGACTGTGACATCAATCCAGGCGAATCCGTGGCGTGCGCCATTTCTTCGCCGTGAAATATCACTCAAGCCGGAAACAGCCCCTGCGCCGGATGATCGGCGCCCGCCGAAATCCAGCCGATCACGTATAGGGCAAAAGCCGCCGCGACAAGCCCGTCCACCCTGTCCATGACACCGCCATGCCCGGGTATCAACGCGCTTGAATCCTTGCGGCCGTGGCGGCGCTTGACCCAGGATTCGAAGAGATCGCCAGCCTGGGCAACAATCGACAGCACCAGAGCAACCAAGGCGAGGACGCCAAGATTGCCGGCCCCGGCGGCGGCAGCCAGAAGCACGCCGGCGGCCACGCCGCCGACAGCGCCGCCAAGCGCGCCGCTCTGCGTCTTGCCAGGGGATATAGATGGCGCGAGCTTGGGCCCACCGACGGAGCGGCCGACGAAATAGGCGAAGATGTCGGTCGCCCAGACCACGGCGAACAGAAACAGGATTGCGACCAAGCCGGGATGGTCGCCGCCGCGCAGCAGCGCCAGGGATAAGCTGGACAAAGCCGCGTAGGCAAGACCGGCTGCATCCCATTGCGCCGCTCCACGCATACGGGCGCCGACAGCAGCGACCACAACCATGGCCAGGACAAGAGACAGAAGCCACGATGCCGGCACGCCTGCAACCAGGGCGACGACGAAAACCAGAAGCAGCGCTTCGGGAATGAAGCCGAGGGTCGCACCGGCCAAGGGGCGCGACATGCGCGCCCATTCATAGAAGATGACCGCCGATATCCCGGCGCAAAGCAGGCGGAACCACAGCCCTCCCAACCAGGTCAGGCCAAGCGCTATTGCGGCCAGCACCAGCGCCGAGACGATGCGAAGCTGAAGATTGTTCATCCCGCCGCCGATCACGAGGCAGCGACATCTTGAGCGGCAAGCCCGCCAAAACGGCGCTCGCGGCCAGCAAAATCGCGCAATGCGTCGGCCAGGTGTTCGCGGCTGAAGTCAGGCCAGTAGCAAGGCAGAAAAACCAGTTCGCTGTAGGCTGCCTGCCACAGAAGGAAGTTCGACAGCCGAAGCTCGCCACTGGTGCGGATGACCAGCTCCGGATCGGGAATGCCTGCGGTGTCGAGGGCGCCGGCAAAAGTGTCTGCCGTGATCGCCTCTGCGTCGATCTCGCCGCGCGCCACTGCGGCTGCGAGCTTGCGTGCCGTGCGCACGATCTCGTCGCGCCCGCCATAGTTGAAGGCGATGACCAAGGTCAGCGATTCATTGCGCGCAGTCAGCGATTCGGCCTCTTCGAGCAGGCCCCTGATGTCCGGCTGCAGCCCCGCCCTGTCACCGATGATCCTGACGCGCACGCCGTTCTGGTGCAGTTCGGCCAGATCGCGGCGGATGAACAGCTTCAAAAGCCCCATCAGGTCGCTGACTTCGGCCTTGGGCCGCGACCAGTTTTCCGACGAAAAGGCGTAGACGGTCAGGAAGGAAATGCCGAGACCGGGCGCGGCGCGCACCGTCTTGCGCAGCGCTTCGACGCCGGCGCGATGGCCGGCAAGCCGCGGCATGCCGCGCGCCTTGGCCCAGCGTCCGTTTCCATCCATGATGATCGCGACATGCGCGGGCGTTGCCATTGTCTCGCTTTCGGGCCGGTGTGGGCCGACCCTAGACCTGCATGATTTCAGCTTCCTTATCGGAAAGCAGGTGATCGATGGTGCTGATCGTTTCGTCGGTCAGCTTCTGGACCTGATCGGAGCGCTTGCGCTGATCGTCCTCGCTGATGTCGCCGTCCTTTTCCGCCTTCTTCAAGAAGTCCATGCCGTCGCGACGGACATGGCGCACCGCAACGCGGGCGTTCTCGGCGTAGCCATGCGAAATCTTGACCAGTTCCTTGCGGCGCTGCTCGTTGAGCTCGGGCAGCGGAATCCTGAGGTTGGTGCCGTCGACGATCGGATTGAAGCCGAGATTGGATTCTCTGATGGCACGGTCGACCGCGCCGACCATCGACTTGTCCCATACCGAAACCGAGATCATGCGCGGCTCCGGCACCGACACGTTCGCCACCTGGTTGATGGGCATGGTGGTGCCGTAGGCCTGGACCTGGATGGCGTCGAGCAGATTGCTGGAGGCACGGCCGGTGCGCAGCGAAGCCAGATCGTGCTTGAAGGCGGCGATCGCGCCATCCATGCGCCGCTTGAGGTCGTCGAACTCACCACTCATCTTAGTCTCCTCGACCCGTTTGATCCGGGTTCAGTGCTTAGGGCCCATATTCGGACCCGCTTTCGAAAACTGATCTCCTTTTTAGGAGAGTATACTCCGGGTCACTCGTCGGCGACGATCGTGCAACGGCCGCCGCCCCGCAGAATATCGCCGAAACCACCTTTTTCGTGGATCGAATAGACGATTATCGGGATGTTGTTTTCGCGCGCAAGTGCAATTGCGGCGGTATCCATGATCGAAAGGCCCTTGTTGATGACTTCGGCATGGCTGATGCGCTCGAAGCGGGTCGCATTCGGATCCTTCTTGGGATCGGCCGAATAGACGCCGTCGACCTGGGTGCCCTTGAACAACGCGTCGGCGCCGATCTCGGCGGCGCGCAAGGCCGCGGCCGAATCGGTGGTGAAGAACGGATTGCCGGTGCCGCCGGCGAAAATGACGACCTTGCCCTGGTTCATATAGGCGGTGGCCTGGCGCTGGGAAAAACTCTCGCAAAGTTCGGGCATGGCGATGGCCGACAGCACGACGGCATCGACGCCGATCTTGTTCAGCGAGGTGCGCAGCGCCAGCGAGTTGATGACGGTGGCCAGCATGCCCATGTGGTCGCCGGTGACGCGGTCGCCGCCCTTGGATGCCACCGCCACGCCGCGAAAGATATTGCCGCCGCCAATGACGACGCCGACCTCGATGCCAAGTGCGCGGGCTTCGGCGATGTCGGCGGCGATTCGGTCGACCACCGAGACATCGATGCCGAAATGCTGCTCGCCCATCAACGCTTCGCCCGACGCTTTCAGCAGGACACGTCGATAGAGGGGCTTTGCCGTCATCTGGACCTCGTCATTGTTGCGTGTGGCAGCCTGGGCAGGCCGCCCTCGCGCGGGCGCCGCCGCTGGCGCGATGCCGAGTTCCGATACACGAAGGGCGCCGCGATGTCACGCGGCGCCCCTCGCCCAATTCCGCCTTGCGGTCGCGGCCCGTCAGTTGCTGGTGATGCTGACGGCGTCGCCGTCGACCAGCAGCGGCGGCGCATAACCCAACGGCTTGTCGCCGGTCACGGCGCCGCCGGTAACCCGGGCTTGTATGTCGGAACCGAAATAGGCGTACGGGAATGGCGGCGGTGTCTTGCTGACCGTATCCAGCCGCGCGCGAAGCTCGGCGGGTAAAGTGAAATCCAACGCCGCCAGATTGTCCTGCAACTGCGCCAGCTTGGTGGCGCCAAGAATCACGGTGGCGATGCCCGGTTGCGTTGCCACCCAGTTGAGCGCGACCTGCGCCATGCTGCGTCCGAGTTCGGCGGCAACTTTTTCGAGCTCCGCCACGATCGCCCAGTTGCGCTCGGTGAACTTCTGGAACCCCGGATGAGTGGTGTTGCGAAAGCCGTCGAGCCGGCCGGCATGGCCTTCCTGCGTCGGCCGGTACTTGCCGCTGAGCAGCCCGCTGGCCAGCGGGCTCCACACCATGATTCCTGCGCCATGGCGGGTGCCGAAGGGCACGAACTCATTTTCGATCGAACGCTCCGCCAGCGAATATTCAAGCTGCAGGGCCGACACCGGCTCGTAGCCGCGCCACTCGGCGATCGTCTGCGCGCGGGCAGCATACCAGGCCGGCACATCGGACAGGCCGACATGGCGAATTTTGCCCGCACGCACGAGATCATCCATCGTGCGCATGACCTCCTCGGCCGGCGTCAGCCCGTCCCAGACATGGAGGAGGTAGAGGTCGATATAATCAGTGCCCAACCGCTTCAGGGAAGCGTCCACGGCGCGCAAGATGTTCTTGCGGCCATTGCCGCCGGCGTTCGGATTGCCGGGCTCCGCGTTGAAGGTGAATTTCGTGGCGATCACCGCTCTGTCGCGCAAGCCTCGCTCGGCGATGAATTCGCCGAGCCAGGTTTCGGCTGTGCCGCCGGTGTAGAGGTCGGCGGTGTCGAAGAAATTGCCGCCGGCCTCGACATAGGCGTCGGCCATGGCGCGCGCGGTTTCCCTGTCCGCGCCCCAGCCCCATTCGGTGCCAAAGGTCATGGTGCCCAGTGCCAGCCGGCTGACGCGCAGGCCGCTGTTGCCCAGTGTGTAATAGCTCATGGTCATGGTGTCTTTCCTATCCTGATTTCTTGACGCCGGCTCACTGGCCAGGCGTCATCTTGACCCAGGGATTGCCGCGCTCATGCGTGGCGCGGAAAACGAAGCCGTCGACTTTCCAGCCGGTCCCGGAGCGAACCAGATGGTGCTCGTAGGTGCCCCAGACTTCCCACAGCGGGTCGCCATTGCCTTCCATCCGGTTCCAGGCATAGCCGTTCGAAGAGACGGTCGCCGCGTCCGCCTCAAAGATCACCTGGTGATTGGTGCGCAGATGCAGGCTGGTCTTGCTGCCCCTGAGGTTGCCGGCCCAGGTACCGATCAGATTGTCGGAGGGGATGGTGGCGGCAGGCTGTCCTGACAGGCTGCTGAAGTCGACGGTGACACGCTCGGCGAAATAGGAGCGGGCAAGCTTCCAGTCCTGCGCATCGACGGCACGGTCGATGGCGTCGGCGATGCGGATGACGGCGCGTTCGTCGGCGAGCGCGCGCCAACCGGACGGCTCGGCGCCGCCGGCATCGACCGGCGCTAGGGCAAGGTCTGCGGCGAAGGTAGCGTGTTTCAAGGCATCCATCTCTCTTCTCCTTTGTGCATCGGTGATCGCAATATGGGTCAGCCTGTCGGCATCGAGAAGATTGAAGTGTTCGCAAGGACTATGCGATATCATGCATGAATGGACCGGGATCTGCTCAGTCATTTGCCTGTCATCGTCGCCGTTGCCCGACGCGGCGGCTTTGCGCTTGCCGCGGCCGAACTGGGCATGTCCCCATCTGCCGTCAGCCATGCGGTGCGCCTCGTGGAGGAGCGGATCGGCCAGCCGCTGTTTGCGCGCACCACGCGCAGCGTCTCGCTGACGGAAGCCGGCAAGGCGCTGGTGGACACGGCAGCCCCTGCCCTCCAGGATATCGCCGACCGGATGGACCGCATCCGAGCCATCAAGGGCCGGCCCTCCGGCTTGCTCAGGTTGAACGTTCCCAACATCGCCGTTCCACTTGCCGTCACTCCCGTGGCCGCCGCGATGGCTGAACGCTATCCTGATGTGACCATCGAATTGCTCACCGACCAGGGGCTGGTGGACATTGTCGGCGAGGGTTTTGATGCCGGCATCCGGCTGGGCGAGATGATCGCACAGGACATGGTCACGGTCCGGCTGACGCCGCCATTCAACGCCGTGATCGTCGCCTCCCCCGCCTATGTCGGCCGGCATGGCCGTCCGCGCGGTGTGGCGGATCTTTCGGACCACAATTGCATCGGCTACCGGCTTGTGCGCTCCGGCGCACTCTATCGCTGGGACCTGACCGAGGACGGCAAGGATGTGGTGGCCGAGACGAAGGGTACGGTCATCGTCACCGATTCGCTGGCCGCGATCGACCTTGCGCTTGCCGGCGTCGGGCTGACCTATGTGTTCGAGCCGCTGGTGCGCGCGGAATTGGCCGCCGGCCGCCTCGTTCAGATCCTGCCGCAAACGGCGATCGAGGAGCCCGGCCTCTTCCTTTACTTCCCGCGCAGGGCGTCGACGGCGCCAAAGCTCAGGGCCTTCATCGACACCGCACAAGAAATCGGCCGAGCATCCTTGCGGACACCCGGCCGAGTTGCCTGAGCTGAGAAGCCCTTTTAGGGGCTATTTTTAAAACTACTTCTTCACCGCCGCCGCGACTTCCGCCGCGAAATCGGTCTCTTCCTTTTCGATGCCTTCGCCCAGCGCAAAGCGCAGATAGGCGGAGATCTTGGCCGGAGCGCCGATGTCCTTCTCGGCATCCTTCAGCGCCTGCTCGACAGTGATGTCGGGATTGAGCACGAAGGCCTGCTTGAGGAGCACGACTTCCTCGTAGAACTTGCGCAGGCGGCCTTCGACCATCTTTTCGATGATCGCTTCCGGCTTGCCGGACTGGCGCGCCTGGTCGGCGAAGATCGCCTTCTCGCGCTCGACCGCTGCCGGATCGATCTGCTCGGCGGTCAACGCCAGCGGGTTGGTGGCGGCGACATGCATGGCGACCTGGCGGCCAAAGGCGTTGGCGGCATGCTCATTGCCCGTCGTCTCGATCGCGACCAGAACGCCGAGCTTGCCAAGACCATCGGCAACCGCATTGTGGACGTAGGTTGCGACAGCACCGTGCGGGACGGTGAGCTTGGCCGAACGGCGGAAGCTCATGTTCTCGCCAATGGTGCCAACGGCGTCCTTGATGGTGTCGGTGACCGACTTGTCCGAACCCGGATACTTTGCGGCAGAGACAGCCTCCGTCGTGCCATAAGCAAGCGCGACCTTGGCGACATTGCGAACGATCTCCTGGAACTGCTCGTTGCGGGCCACGAAATCGGTCTCGGAGTTAACCTCGACGATGGCGGCCTCGCGGACGCCGGAGTCGACGCCGATCAGGCCTTCGGCGGCAGTACGGCCAGCCTTCTTGTCGGCCTTGGAAATGCCCTTCTTGCGCAGCCAGTCGACGGCCTCTTCGATGTTGCCGTTGGTCTCGGTCAACGCCGCCTTGCAGTCCATCATGCCCGCGCCGGTCAAGTCGCGGAGTTCTTTGACCTGTGCAGCCGAAATGCTCATTGTCGCCTCTTTGTTTTAAATGCACCGACGCACCACCGGTACTCGGTGATGCGTCCGTCTAGCGTGCCAAATATGAGAATGATGAAGGCCGCAACCGGCCTTCGACTGTCAAGCTTCCGGAGCGTCCGCAGCCGGGGCCGGAGCCGGATCAAGCGCCGGTTCGACCGGAGCTTCGACCGAGGCGCCGATGTCGACGCCGAGCGCGCCCTGCTGGCGGGCGATGCCGTCGATGGCAGCCTTGGCGATCAGGTCGCAATAGAGCTGGATGGCGCGCGCCGCGTCGTCATTACCGGGGATCGGGAAGTCGATCTTGTCCGGATCGCAGTTCGAATCGATGATGGCGACGACCGGAATGCCGAGGCGCTTGGCCTCGAGAATGGCGATCGCTTCCTTGTTGGTGTCGATGACGAACATCAGGTCGGGGGTCGAGCCCATGTCCTTGATACCGCCGAGCGCCTTGTCGAGCTTCTCGCGCTCGCGGTCGAGGTTCAGGCGTTCCTTCTTGGTCAGGCCCTGGGCCTCACCGGCCAGCATCTCATCGAGCTTGCGCAGGCGCTGGATCGAATTCGAGATCGTCTTCCAGTTGGTCAGCATGCCGCCGAGCCAACGCGAGTTGACATAGTATTGGGCCGAACGCTGTGCGGCGTCGGCGACGATGTCGGATGCCTGGCGCTTGGTGCCGACGAACAGCACGCGGCCGCCCTTGGCAACGGTGTCGGAAACCTGCTTCAGAGCCTGGTGCAGCAAAGGCACCGTCTGCGACAGGTCGATGATGTGGATGTTGTTGCGGGCGCCGTAGATGTAAGGCGCCATCTTTGGGTTCCAGCGGTGGGTCTGGTGGCCGAAGTGAATGCCAGCTTCCAAAAGCTGGCGCATGCTGAAATCAGGCAGTGCCATTCTTAGTTCCTTTTCCGGTTAGCCTCCACGGACACAGGCATTTTTGGACTTTGTCCTCGAACGCCACCGGAGGTTTCAGCCGGATTTCTCCCGGGCAGACACCAAAGTCCGTGTGTGGAATGAGCGCGCATATAGAGGGGAAGCGCTGCAAACGCAAGCGGTGAGGTGCTTCATCGCTCAGCGTGCGGCAATCAGCGCTCCGGTGCCGATCATGGCGCTGCCGGCGAACCGGTTAATCAGCCGCATGCGTTCGGGCGTCCTGAGCCAGCCGGATGCCCTGCCCGCCAGCGCGGCGTAGATGCCCATGGTGAGAATATTGGCGCCGACGACGACTGCCACCACCAGCAGGCCGTCGGCAAACGTCATGGTGTCGAGGTTGAGGATCAGCGGCATGATCGAGGCGTGGAACAGGATCGCCTTCGGGTTGCCGAGCGCCACGGAGGCGCCAAGCAGGAACGACCGCGACAATCCGGTTTGGGGGATTCCTTGCGCGGCCGATTGCGCGGCCGCGGCCCGCCACATCTTGATGCCGAGGAAAATCAGGTAGGCCGCACCGGCGTATTTCAACAGGAGAAACACCCATTCGAAGGTCTGGGCCAGCGCCACCAGCCCGAGCAGTGCCAGGGTGACCAGCACGGCATCACCGGCGGCAATGCCCATTCCGGCGACGAACGCACGCAGGAAGCCGCGTGCCACGCCGTTGGTGATCACCGTGAACATCGCCGGTCCCGGCGTGGCGGCGGCAAGTGTGATGGCAAGGCAATAAGCCAGGAATGCCGTTAGCGTCACGATCGGCCCTTTCCGTTGGGTACCCGTATGCGCCTGAAGATCGCAACGATCTCCTCGCGGCTGCATTCGATGGCGCCGAGCCGCACCGCCCGGTCGCGCTCGAAGCCGGTTATGTCATAGTGCGGCGCCGATGTCCTGGGCGGCCCCTGGTAGGACGAACGCTTGACGCCAAGCTCGGCGGCGAAACGATGCAGTTCGTCCGTATCGTCGGCCATCAGGTGGCACCAGCGATGGCCGGCCCATTTCCAGATCGCCGCATCGACATAGACCGCCATCGGGAACTGCCATCAAGCCTGCCGTGGCCAGCGCCGCATTGTTGCTATTTCGAGACCGGGCAAGGCTTGGTCTGATCGAACAGCGACAGGTTGACCAGCTTTCCGGTCATCGAGAACTCGCCATAGTCCATTGTGAGGTCGCGGGTGATGCCGTTCTCGTGCAGCTTGAAGCTGATGCGGTATTCCGGCACCTCTTCGCCCGATTTGTCGGTCTCGTCGAAATAGGCGATGTCGACCGGCCAGTATTTGTCGCCGGCAAGCCTGGCCAGCGCCGGCGCTTCGGGGTCGGCCTTGTCGCCCTCGGCCTTCTTGCCGACGATGACGGTGGTGGTCATCACCTTGTTGGCATCCTCCGAACCGTCGAACAGGCTGGTTTCGTAGAAATTCTCGCCCTTCTCGGCCTTGCCGATCAGTTCGACCAGATGCTGGGTCGGGAACTGAGTGGCGGCGAGTTCCAGGCTGTTCTTCTCGGGCTTGTCGATGTCGACCTTGAGGCCCTTGGTCTCTTTCGTGGCGGTGCCCTTGACCTCCTTGTCGAGGTTCTGGTCGACGAAGGATTTGGTCACGAACGAGAAGGTCTTGCCTTCGGCGTCCTCGAACGTGGTCGTCTGCTGGTCGGTCAGCCTGGTGTTGTCGCCGGTGGCGATCTGGGTGACGAAACGGAATTTTACCGTATAGCCCTCGCAGGGCGAGCCGTTGAACTCATAGACCATGCGGCCGGAAATGCCGGTGATGCCCGAGCGGTCCGACGCCTTGTCGAGGGTAAGATCGTAGACGGCGCGATGCGCCTGCAGCGCCGGCACGGCAAAGGCCGGAGCCATCGAGAACAGCACCGGAACGAGAACGGCGTGGAAGGCAAGGCGCGTTGCGCGCATAAGGGGCTCCGATCGTCGCAGCTGATGGCAGGCCGCAGGTAAAGATGGTCCAGCTTAAAAAAAGTCGTGGCGGAAGCGAGGCAAAAATAGCAATTTCGGCCCGGCCAGCGCGGCGTCTCCAAGCAATAGGGAAATACCATGAGTGAAACAATCGAAAAGCGGCTAAGCGATCTCGGCGTGACGATACCTGCCGCCGCAGCGCCCGCCGCGAACTATGTGCCCTATTGCAGGTCCGGCAATCTTTTGTTCACCGCCGGGCAGTTGCCGCTCAAGGACGGCAAGCTGCAGGCAAGCGGCCTGCTCGGCCGCGACGTCGACACGGCAACCGGCAAGGAAGGCGCAAAGTACTGTGCAATCAACATCTTGGCGCAGGCAAAAGCAGCACTTGGCGATCTCGAAAAAATCCAGCGGCTGGTCAAGATCACCGTCTTTGTTGCATCAGTGCCGGATTTCGTCGAGCAGCATCTGGTCGCCAATGGCGCCTCCGATTTCCTGGTCGCGGCCCTTGGCGAGCGCGGCAAGCATGCCCGCTCCGCCGTCGGCACCGCCTGTCTGCCGCTTAATGCCGCAGTGGAAATCGAAGCCGTCTTCGAGGTCGCATGAGCAGGACCAAGACAATGACCGACCTTTCCTGGCTGACCGCCCGGCCGGTGGCGCATCGCGGCTTTCACGACATGAACAAGACGCGCTGGGAAAACACGCTGTCGGCCTTCGCTGCTGCCGCCGAGCGCGGCTATGCGATCGAATGCGACGTGCACCTCTCATCCGACCGCGTTCCCGTCATCATCCATGACGGCGACCTCAAGCGGCTGACCGGCCAGGACGGCTTTGTCTGGCAGCGCACGGCAGCGGAACTGGCGGCGCTCAGGATCGGCGGCACCAAGGACCATGTGCCGACACTGCAAGAAGCGCTCGACCTGGTCGACGGCCGTGTGCCGATGATTGTCGAACTGAAGGGTGTGCCCGGTTACGACGAGGGCTTGGTGGCAAGCGTCGGCAAGATGCTGGAGCGCTACAAGGGCAAGGCGGCGATCATGTCGTTCGACCACTGGCTGGTCCGCGACTTCCCTAGGGATGCGCCTGGCATTCCGGGTGGGCTGACCGCCTACGGCAGGGACAATCAGTTGATCGAGGCGCATTTTGCCATGCTGGCACATGACCTCGCCTTCACCTCCTATGCCGCGGGCGATCTGCCGAACCCGTTCGTCAGCTTCGTGCGCGAAAGGCTTAAAATGCCTGTCATCACCTGGACGGTGCATGACCAGCCGGCGGTGGATCTCACTTTCAAATACGCCGACCAGATGACGTTCGAAGGGTTCGAACCCGATCTGTCAGTGTCGCCTGATGGAAGTGCCTGAAACGTGACTTGTAGCGGCCCCGACAGAGCTTAAATAAGCCCCATGGATCAGGGTGATGAAGGCGACGGGCAAACGGCGAATGCGGAGTTTTCCATCCGCGTCGCCGCCGGCATCAATGCCTTCACCTGCGACGAGTGGAACGGCTTTACCGGCACAACCCGCAGCGACACAGAAAATGGCTATAACCCTCTCGTTTCATATGCTTTTCTGAGCGCGCTTGAAGATTCCGGCTGCGCCGTGCGGCGTACCGGCTGGCAAGGTCATCATCTCAGACTGGAAAATGCCCAAGGCAGATTGCTGGGCGCCGTGCCCTGCTATCTCAAATCGCACAGCCAGGGCGAATATGTCTTCGACCACGGCTGGTCCGATGCGTTCGAACGCGCCGGCGGCAACTACTATCCGAAACTGCAATGCGCCGTGCCGTTCTCTCCGGTCACCGGCCCTCGCCTGCTGGTCAGCAAGGGCGAGGACAGCGCCATTGTGAAGGCCGGTCTCGCAGCGGGCCTGAAGGCGGTGACGGAAAAGCTCGGCGTGTCCTCCGCGCATGTCACCTTCGCCAGTGAAAGCGACGTTGCAACGCTGGAAGCAGCCGGCTTCCTGCACCGCACCGACCAGCAGTTCCACTTCTTCAACGAAGGCTTTTCGACCTATGACGATTTCCTCGCTACGCTGGCATCGCGCAAGCGCAAGGCGATGAAGAAGGAGCGGCGCGAGGCGCTCGCCAACGATATCTCGATCGACCGGCTGACCGGCAAGGACGTGACCGAAAGGGCCTGGGACGATTTCTTCGCCTTCTATATGGACACCGGCAGCCGCAAATGGGGCCGGCCTTATCTCAACCGCAAGTTCTTCTCGCTGATCGGCGAGCGCATGTCCCAGGATATCCTGTTGGTAATGGCCAAGCGCAATGGCCGCTATGTCGCCGGCGCCATCAACTTCATCGGCTCCGATGCGCTCTACGGCCGCAATTGGGGCTGCATCGAGGACCACCCGTTCCTGCATTTCGAAGTTTGCTACCATCAGGCCATCGACTTCGCCATCGAGCGTAAGCTGAAGGTGGTCGAGGCCGGCGCGCAGGGTGAGCACAAGCTGGCGCGCGGCTATCGTCCCGTGACCATGCATTCGGCGCACTACATCGCACATCCCGGCCTGCGCAATGCTGTGGCCGACTATCTCCGGCGGGAACGCCGCGAGGTCGAGCGGATGGGCGAAATCCTGGAAGAGCATACGCCGTTCCGCAAGGATCTTGAGGAATAGCGATCCGCCCCTGCCCTCGCCTGTCGATATCGCCGGACCATCTTGCCGGTCCGGGACAGCTTCGCTACACCGGGAGCATACTCCCGGAGCGCCGCCATGACCGAGGCCTACGACCCCAGCAATATCTTCGCGAAGATCCTGCGCGGCGAAATCCCGTCGCACCGCGTCTACGAGGATGATGCCGTGGTCGCCTTCATGGATGTGATGCCGCAAGGCCCCGGTCACACGCTGGTGGTGCCCAAAGCACCGTCGCGCAATCTGCTCGATGCAGATCCGGCGACGCTCGGCCGGCTGTTCACCACGGTCCAGACGGTCGCGCTGGCGGTCAAAAAGGCTTTCGGCGCTGACGGGGTCACCATCCTGCAGTTCAACGAACCGGCGTCCGGCCAGACCGTCTACCACCTACATGTCCATGTCGTCCCGCGGTTCGAAGGCATCGCGCTCAAGCCGCATACGGGGCAGATGGAGAAGCCCGAAGTGCTGACGGAGAACGCGGCGAAGATCCGAGCAGCGCTGAACGGTTGAGGTGGCGCGCGCCTCAGGGCGATGCGCTCAGCCACAATCCACCACGTCGGTTAGGAAAATATCAAACCACCCCGTGATAAAGTGCCGTACCAGGATGCGTTTGGGTTTTAAAAATCGTGGAACATTCGGTTGCGACATCAGAGCCGTTGGTAAAAGCAGCTGCCGGGCGGGCCTTTCTGCGCACCTTGGCGGACGCGTACCGGCGACACCGCCTGCTGCACGCGATGGCCATCGCTGCCGTGCTTTTGGCAGCCGCGGTCGGCCTGCGCACCGGAAACATGCCGGATTTCGGCGTGCTGGAAGACTATGCCCAATACCTTCTTTTCGCTTTCTGGATCGGTGGCTGCGCCTTCGCACTCGGCAGCTTTTTTCACCTTGCGCTCATCAAGCGGGATCCTGAACCGCTCGGCACTTTTCTGCGATCGATCGGCGGCGTCTTCGGCGACGCCGAGCGCAACGCCAACAGCCTGAATGGTCTGCCGGCGAGCATTGCGCTCATATCCGCTTTCGGCGTGTTGAAAGGGGCGGTCGCGATCCTTTCGCCATTCGCATGGGATCACGCATTGGCGCAGGCCGACCGGGTGCTGCATTTCGGCCGAGCGCCCCATGAATGGCTATGGTTTATCGTCCAGTCGCCGCTCGCCGTAAGATCGTTCAACCTGGCTTACAATTCCTGGTTCGTCGTCCTTATCGCCTCGGTCTTCATCGCTTGCATCACGCGCAGGGACACGAAGCTGCGTCACCAGTTCCTGATGAGCTTCATGCTCGTGTGGATACTGGCGGGTTTTTTCCTGGCGATGGGCCTGTCTTCGGCAGGGCCGTGCTTTTACGAGCGACTGGGGCTGGGCAGCGACTATCATTCCCTGATGCAAGCACTCGCCGCCGCCGATCGCATCTATCCGATCTGGGCGCTCAGCACGCAGGACATTGTGTGGAGCGGCTATATCGGGGCGACGCCAGGCAGTCTCGGCATATCCGCCTTCCCGTCCATGCATGTGGCGATGGCGGTGCTTTTCGCGCTTTATGCAACACGCCGCTCACGGTTGGCCGGCCTTTTGATGTGGGCATTCGCCGCAATCATCATGGTCGGCTCGGTCGTCCTTGGCTGGCATTATGCCGTGGATGGCTATGCGAGCGTTCTGATTTCGATCGCCATCTGGAAGGCGTGCGGGTACTTCCTGGGCAAGTTTGCACCCGAGGGCGTCGCCGCCTGACCTAACAACATCTGACCTGAAAAGCAGGGGCGCTGTGTGGGCAAACCGGCCAGCCAATGAAAAAAGGGCCCGTCACCGGGCCCTTTTTTCATAGGTGAACTTTTTAGCTCTTGCGCGGCAGTTGCGGCACCAGGCTGCGCTTGCCGCCATCCTTGCCCTTGGGCTCAGGCTCGTCCTTGCCCTTGGGCTGAGGCTTCTGCGCCACCGCCTTCTTGGCGACGGGCTTCTTGGCCACCGCCTTGCGGGCTTTCGGCGCCTCTTCCGGCTCCTGCTTCGGCTGCACCGGGGCTTCGTCGGCCAGTGATTCGAGCTTCAGGCCGGTTTCGCCGGTTTCCTTCTTCTCGACGGTGACGCGCACCGTGCCGCCCTTCTTGAGCTTGCCGAACAGCACCTCGTCGGCCAACGGCTTCTTGATGTGCTCCTGGATGACCCGGCCGAGCGGCCGCGCACCCATGCGCTCATCATAGCCCTTGTCGGCCAGCCAGGCGATCGCGTCGGACGACAGGTCGAAGGTGACGCCCCGCTCGGAGAGCTGGGCCTCGAGCTGCATGACGAACTTCTGCACCACCTGATGGATGACCGGCACCGGCAGCGAGCCGAACGGGATGATCGCATCGAGACGGTTGCGGAACTCCGGCGTGAACAACCGGTTGATGGCCTCGACATCGTCGCCTTCGCGCTTGGTCGATCCGAAACCGATCGCCGCGCGCTGCGCATCGGATGCGCCCGCATTGGTGGTCATGATAAGGATGACATTGCGGAAGTCGATCTGCTTGCCGTTGTGGTCGGTCAGCTTGCCGTGGTCCATGACCTGCAACAGGATGTTGAACAGGTCCGGATGCGCCTTCTCGACTTCATCCAGCAAGAGCACGCAGTGCGGATGCTGGTCGACCCCGTCGGTAAGCAGACCGCCCTGGTCGAAGCCGACATAGCCGGGAGGCGCGCCGATCAACCGCGAGACGGTGTGGCGTTCCATATATTCCGACATGTCGAAGCGGATCAGCTCGACGCCGAGCGAGGCAGCCAACTGCTTGGCGACTTCGGTCTTGCCGACGCCGGTCGGGCCTGAGAACAGGTAGGAGCCGATCGGCTTTTCCGGTTCGCGCAGGCCGGCACGCGCCAGCTTGATCGCCGAGGTCAGCGCGGTGATGGCGGTGTCTTGGCCATAGACGACGCGCTTCAGCTCGATGTCGAGGCCTTGCAGCACCTTCTCGTCGTCTGCCGAAACCGTCTTCGGCGGGATGCGGGCCATCGTGGCGATCGTGGCTTCGATCTCCTTGATGCCGATCGTCTTCTTGCGCTTGGCTTCCGGCACCAGCATCTGCGAGGCGCCGGTCTCGTCGATCACGTCGATCGCCTTGTCCGGCAGCTTGCGGTCGTTGATGTAGCGGGCCGACAGTTCCACCGAAGCCTTGATCGCCTCGTTGGTGAACTTCACCTTGTGGAATTCCTCATAATAGGGCTTGAGGCCCTTCATGATCTCGATGGCGTCCTCGATGGTCGGCTCGTTGACGTCGATCTTCTGGAAGCGCCGCACCAGAGCGCGGTCCTTCTCGAAGAACTGGCGGAACTCCTTGTAAGTGGTCGAGCCGATGCAGCGGATGGCACCCGAAGACAGCGCCGGCTTCAACAGGTTCGACGCATCCATCGCGCCGCCGGACGTCGCACCGGCGCCGATGACAGTGTGGATCTCGTCGATGAACAGCACGGCGCCGGGATAATCCTCTAGCTCCTTGACAACCTGCTTCAGCCGCTCTTCGAAATCGCCACGGTAGCGGGTGCCGGCCAGAAGCGTGCCCATGTCGAGCGCGAAGATGGTGGCGTCCTGCAGCACTTCGGGCACGTCGCCTTCGACGATGCGCTTGGCCAGACCTTCGGCAATCGCAGTCTTGCCGACGCCGGGATCGCCGACATAGAGCGGGTTGTTCTTGGAGCGGCGGCACAGCACCTGGATGGTGCGGTTGATTTCGCTCTCGCGGCCGATCAGCGGATCGATCTTGCCGGCCTTGGCCTTGTTGTTGAGGTTGACGCAATAAGCCGTCAGCGCATCCTGCTGCTGCTTCTTCTTGCCGCCTTCCTCCTGCGGCTCGGCGCCGTTCTGGCCGCCCTGCTCGTCATCGGCGCCGCGCGGCGAGCGCGTCTCCGATGCGCCGGGGCGCTTGGCGATGCCGTGCGAGATGTAGTTGACCGCGTCGTAGCGGGTCATCTGCTGTTCCTGCAGGAAATAAGCGGCATGGCTCTCGCGCTCGGCAAAGATGGCGACGAGCACGTTGGCGCCGGACACTTCCTCGCGGCCGGATGACTGCACATGGATCACGGCGCGCTGGATGACGCGCTGGAAGCCGGCGGTCGGCTTGGAATCCTCATCGTAACCGGTGACCAGATTGTCGAGTTCGGTGTCGATATAGGTCAGAACGGTGTGCTTCAGCTCGTCGAGATCGACGTTGCAGGCGCGCATAACGGCGGCCGCCTCGGTGTCGTCGATGAGGGCGAGCAGCAGATGTTCTAGGGTTGCATATTCATGGTGCCGCTCATTGGCGAGCGTCAGCGCCTGGTGAAGCGCCTTTTCCAGGCCTTGGGAGAAAGCCGGCATGTTACCTCACTTCTTCTCCATCACGCATTGCAGCGGATGCTGATTCTGTCGGGCGAAATCCATGACCTGAGACACTTTGGTCTCGGCCACCTCGAATGTATAGACCCCGCACTCGCCCACCCCATGATTGTGAACATGAAGCATGATGCGTGTGGCGGCTTCGCGGTCCTTTTGAAAAAAACGCTCCAGGACGTGAACCACGAACTCCATGGGCGTATAGTCGTCGTTGAGGATGAGGACCCTGTAAAGGCTGGGCTTCTTGGTCTTGGTCTTGGTGCGCGTAATGACGGCTGTGCCGCGACCGGCCTCATTGCCGTCGCCGTCACTTTGCATCCGCACTACGCTTGTCGTGGCAGTCAAACCTGAAGTCACGTAATCCTGCCTCTTTCGAATCCCCATGGCGAGTTCGATATGTAGGTGTTCGATGGACGATTTTAAGCCCTTCTTGTTAGCTGACAATATGGCTAGGTGGGCAAACCGAGGCGATTTTCAAAATCGTGAACCGCCAAAGCCCCGGAATTGAAACCGGCATGAAAAAACCCGGCCGCGCATCCGCGACCGGGTCTGTTCTGCAAGCCCGAAAGGCCGTGCCTGGTATTCTCGAGCGAAATTACTTCGCCTTGGCGACAATCGATTCGAAGGGCTTGTAAGCCTCCTTGGCGAGATCGGCATAGAGATCGCCGAACTTGGTCGCCTCGGCAACGAAGCTCTCATAGCTCTGCTTGGCGAAGTCGGACTGGATCTCGACCGCCTTTTCCAGCGACTTGGCGGAGAACAGCTTTTCGACCGCGGCGCTGCCGGCTTCGAAGCTCTTCTTGGTGTATTCGCCAGCTTCAGTGGCGATCGCCTGCGCGCCCTTGGAGAGCGAGGTGAAGCTCTTCAATCCGGTATCGGCAAACTCCTTGCCGTATTTCGAGAAGTCCTCGTAGGTCTGGGTCATTTGACGTTTCCCTTGGCGTTTTGAAGCGCCCTTGCCTGAGCGCGGTTGTGCAATGCGCGAGAATACATTGTGCGCTGCACAAAAGTCAAGATTTCAGCGGCATCAGGCCGCGCTGCGCCGGCAACAGCTCAAATTCGAATAAAGAAAGGCTCAAGCCCGAGGAAAATGGTGAACGCGCCGGTTACCATAAACGGATTGGTAACGCTGGCCGCGATAGTTTGACGACAAGTGAGGTCGGATCCCTTTGCCGCCTCCATGGCAATGAGTTTCAAAGGAACTATCAGTGCGTCAGGCGTTGTCGGTCTTCGGTTCAAAATCCGCATCTTCCCTCAAAACGATCATGATCCTCGCTTTGGCGATGTCATTTGTCGTTGCGGATGCCGCGTCCTCGATGGCCGCCAGGTCTTCGGCGATCGTCGTCGACGCCAAGACCGGCAAGGTGCTTTATTCGTCCGATGCCAACGGCCGGCGCTACCCGGCGTCGCTGACCAAGATGATGACGCTCTATCTGACCTTCGAGGCCATGGCGAAGGGCCGGATCAGCAGGAACACGCCCGTGCCGTTCTCGGCCAAAGCGGCGGCCGAACCGCCGACCAAGCTCGGCGTCAAGGCGGGCGGAGCGGTTTCGGTCGAGACCGCCATCCTGTCGATGGTGACCAAGTCGGCCAATGATTCGGCGACCGCGCTCGGCGAACTGCTCGGCGGCAGCGAAAGCAATTTCGCCCGCATGATGACCGCCAAGGCGCGCGCGCTCGGCATGGACGGCACCGTGTTTCGCAATGCCAACGGCCTGCCCGATCCCGGCCAGTTCACAACCGCCCACGACATGGCGATGCTCGGCATAGCGCTCAGGGAACATTATCCGCAGTATTACGGCTATTTCTCGCAGCGCTCCTTCCTTTACGGCCGCCAGCGCATCAATGGCCACAACCGTCTGCTCGGCCGTATCAAGGGCGTCGACGGCATCAAGACCGGCTATACCCGCGCCTCCGGCTTCAACCTCGTCTCGTCGGTTTCGGATGGCAACCGCCGCCTCGTCGCCGTCGTCATGGGCGGCACTTCGGGGCGCAGCCGCGACAACCAGATGGCCGGCCTGATCAACGCCTACATGCCGCGCGCATCGACCCGCGGCGGCGGCGCCCTGGTCGCCAAGGCCGGCGGTGACAATCCGGTCAAGGCGCTGGCCAAGGTCTTCCTGCCCAAGCATGACGCGCCGACGCCGGATGGCAAGCCGATCGTTGAAGACGATCCCGTAGCGTCCAATGACGATCCGACATCCGCTGACGAGCAGTCTGCTGAAGGCCAGTCTGCCGACGAACAGACGGTGGTCGCGGTCGAAGAGCCCGCCCCCGTCGTCAAGACCAGGAAGGTCAAGACCGTCATCGTGACGGCGCCGAAGGTCGAAACTGCGCAGATTGTGGCTGCCTATGCCGAACCCACGCCTGTATCCCCACAGGCGGTCGACCCGGTCAACACGGCCTCGGTGCCGGCTGGTTGGGCGGTGCAGGTGGCGTCGGCGCCCAAGCAGTCCGAAGCCCAGGCTTTCCTCGACAAGACCGCCAAGCTGGCGCCCAAGGTTCTTGGGGCTGCTTCCGGTTTCACCGTCGCCTTCGAAAAGGATGGCGAGACCTATTACCGCGCCCGGTTCGGCGGCTTCCGCTCGAAGGACGCGGCCTGGAATGCCTGCAATGCCCTGAAGAAAAAGAAAATCGCCTGCTACGCCGTCCAACAGTAGGGCGGCGTCGGAACCATCTCCCGGAAATTTACTGCGTCGAAGGAGACTAGTTGTGATTGGAGAGCAAGACGTCCTTGGCTTCGTTGATCCGCGCCGCCAGGAAAGACGTGCCGCCGATGTCGGGGTGCAGGCGCTGCATCAGGCGGCGGTGCGCCTTGCGGACATCCGCCGCGGCGGCCCCCGCTTCAAGACCAAGGATCTTGTAGGCCTCCTCCTTAGTCATGGCGCCCGCACCTGGCGCAACACCCAGCCCTTCGCCACCGTTCGCCTCAGCGTCGTTGCGCCAGACGGGAAAACGGCCGTCAAGATACGTCTCTAGGAGCTGGCGGCTCTCCGGGTCGCCGGGGAGTTCGCGGTAAAGCTGCTGCAGTTCGGCCAGGCCCATCGCGCCCAGCATCTTGCCTTCATGGCGGCCGGCCAGAACCAGGCCTTCAAGCCCGCCCGTATCGTGATCAAGCTCCATTTCCAGTGCGGCGGTCCGCACCGTCGAGCGCTTGCCGGGCGCCGGCCCGACCGACGGCCGCTTCATTCGCATCGAACCGTACCAGGCAAGGGCCGCGGCCAGAATGAGGCCGGCAATGCCTTCGCGCCCGACCACCAGCACGGCGAGCCCGACCAGCGCCAGAAGCACCGGCCCGAGCGTGCGCATGCCGCTTGCCAGTTTTTGCGCATCGGCGCGGACAAAGATCGTCGCCGCGCCGAGCAGCACCAGAAACAGTGCAACAAGTGCAATGATAGCGCCCATCAATTCCCGCCGCCCCTGAGATGCTCGATCAGCAGCCGGTCTCCCGGCCTGTCCCTTGCCTCGAGCGCCTTCAATCCACCCGTCGCATAGACGGCGACCGCCGAAAGCAGCCCGGCCAAGGTCGCGGCAGCCCGCCGATCAAATCGGAACCAAGCCCCTTTGGACAGCCGCGCAATCTCCTTGAACGCCTTTTCTGCGCCGGGATCATGGCCTTCCTGGAAGACGAAGACGGGAACGCCGTGCAGACCGAGGCTGCCGGCCTTCTGCGCCAGGTCGTCGATATCCTCTTCCATGGCGTCGCCGATATAGACCAGAGCATTGACCTTGGCCGCCGCCGTTTCCCTCAGCGCATGCGCCAGCACCTTGCCGATCTGGGTGTGGCCGGCACGGCAGTCGATCCGCGTCATCAGCTGCTTCAGGGCATTGGTGTCGGCGACAAAAGCCGACGAGCGGCACTCGCCCAACCCGCGAAAATAGGCCAATTGGACACTGAGGGTGCCGGCCTTGCCGACGGCGTCGAACATCTCGCCCTGCAGCTTGGCGGCGACATCCCAGGTCGGCTGGCGGCTCATCGTTGCGTCGAGGGCAAGGATCAGCCGCCCGCAGCCGGTCGCGGACGCGGCAAGCGTCCGGGCCTGACGGATAAAGGCGTCGATCTCGCCGGCATTGGATTGAGGCTTGACCGGCGCAGGACTGGCCCTTGCGGGCACGCGCTGCTTCTTGTCGCTCATAAGAAGCAAGATGTGGCGTTGTCGGCCCCCTTGCAAGTCCAGCCTTGGACAAGATGAAGGGCCAGCGCTCGACGCTCTGGGAGAAGCGGCCGCGCCCTTGGCTCTACAGCAAGCCCAGGTCGGCGAGCTCGCGCTTCAGTTTCGGCGGCATCTCGACCATTCCGGCCTTGCCCTTGCCGATATCTGCGGGCGCATCCGACGGTTTGAGATAACGCCAGCCCTGGAAGGCGCGGCGCGGCTGCCAGTCGGTGCGCACGACGTCGAGGTCGAGCATCAGGCGGCAACGGCCGATGCCTTCGTCGTCGGTGAAGGGCCTGATATCAGTGATCAGCTGGCGGCATTGCACGCTGCCCTTGATCACCCAATAAAGCGAACCGCCATCGGTGACCTCGGCGCCGCGCGTCGGCACCATGCGGGTGGTGTGCCAGTGCTCGGCGGGCTCGCCGGCGCGGCGGCGCTCATCGAGGCGGAAGGCGATCCATTCTTCGAGGTCCTCGACGCTGTCGCAACCGACGCACAGTTTTAGGAGATTGAGTGCCATCGCTTAAGGTTTAGTCCGGCGCGCGATTGCGTCAACGGCCCTGCCCGACTTCTTCACAGTGCCAGTGGCGTTGCGCGGTCAGCATTCCACGACATTGACGGCGAGCCCACCAAGGCTGGTTTCCTTGTACTTCTCGTTCATGTCGAGGCCCGTCTGGCGCATTGTTTCGATCGCGGCGTCGAGCGGCACGAAATGGACGCCGTCGCCTTTGATCGCCAGAGAGGCGGCGGTGACCGCCTTGACGGCGCCGAGCGCGTTGCGCTCGATGCAAGGCACCTGGACCAGACCGCCGACCGGATCGCAAGTCATGCCGAGATGATGTTCGAGCGCGATTTCGGCGGCGTTCTCGACCTGCTCGGGCGTGCCGCCCATGACGGCGCAGAGACCCGCGGCAGCCATCGCCGAGGCCGAGCCGACCTCGCCCTGGCAGCCGACTTCGGCGCCGGAGATCGAGGCATTGGTCTTGATGATGCCGCCGACGGCGGCCGCCGTGAGCAGGAAGTCGCGGATGCTCGGCTGGTCAGCCTCGGGGTGGAAATGCAGCCAGTAACGCAGCACCGCCGGCAATGTGCCGGCCGCACCATTGGTGGGTGCGGTGACGACACGTCCACCGGCGGCGTTCTCTTCGTTCACCGCCATGGCGTAGATCGACAGCCAGTCATTGGCCAGCAAAGGGTTGGGCTTGTTCTGCTGCCATTGCTCCTGCAGCTTGTCGTGCAGCATGCGGGCACGACGGCGCACTTTCAGCCCGCCCGGCATGATGCCGTCCTGCGACAGGCCGCGGTCGATGCAGCCCTTCATGGCGCCCCAGATCGCATCAAGGCCGCTGTCGAGCTCCTCGCGCGACATATGCGTCTCTTCATTGATGCGCTTCATGTCGGCGATAGACAGGCCGCTTTTGCCTGCCATCTTCAGCATCTCGACGGCATTCTTGAAGGGATAGGGCACCTTCTTGCCTTCTGTGGTTACCGAGCCCTTGACCTTCATCCGCTGCAGCTCTTCCTCGGACACCACGAAGCCGCCGCCGATGGAATAGTAGATGCGCTTGAGCAGCAGCCGGTCGCCGGCATCGTAAGCGTAGAAGGCCATGCCGTTGGCGTGGCCGGTGAGCGGCGTCTTGCGGTCGAGCACCAGATCCGTCGCCGGGTCGAAGCGATAGGAGGGATGGCCGCGTGGCGATATCCGCTTCTCGGCGGCGATGCGCGTGGCGATTCCCTCGGCCTGATCGGGATCGACCGTCTGCGGTGTCAGGCCAGCAAGTCCGAGGACAACGGCGCGATCCGAGCCATGGCCGATACCGGTATAGGCGAGCGAGCCGTGCAGGCTGGCGCCAATGCGATCGACCTTGACGCCGGCCGGGCGCGGCCAGTCATCGCCGGCGATCTCGTCGAGAAACCGCCGCGCCGCTGTCATCGGTCCCATCGTGTGCGAACTCGACGGTCCGATGCCGATCTTGAACAGGTCGAAAACCGAAAGAAACACGCTGCGCCGTCTCCGGGAATGGGATCAAGACCTACATATAGGACTTTCCATGATGTTTGTGCTGTTTTGCGGATTGCGGCGCTGCACCTGCCGACCTTGTTTGCTCCGGCAGCGACATCACCGGCTGAAAGCGCGTCGCGCTGAAACGGATTCATGCGACGCGCTTTAAGTTCTTGTTTCAATGCATGTCGTTGTCCCAGAACCGCAGCTCACCTCTGGGCGGCATGCATTGGAGCATCGAACTGACCGCTTTGCCTGTGGTAAAAGGGGGCATGGGCGATTCCTTCCATCTGTCGACGGCTGATCTGGCGGCGCTGGCATTCTTCCTGCTCGCATGGTTGCTGCATACGCTGGCGTCCGACGGCAGACTGGTCAGCCGGGTGTCGTTGACAATGGCCATGAACGTGCAGCGCGAGGCCTGGATGCGCACCATGGCCGAGCGCGAAATCCGCATCGTCGACACCGCCATCATGAGCGGCCTGCAGCAAGGCACCGCCTTTTTCGCCTCCAGTTCGCTGATTGCGCTCGGTGGCTGTTTCGCGCTGCTTGGCGCCTCGGATCAGGTCCTTGCCGTGCTGAACGATCTGCCGTTGAACGCGACCTCATCGCGCTCCGCCTTTCAGATCAAGGTCTTTGGCCTGGTCCTGATCCTGGCCTTCGCCTTCTTCAAGTTCGGCTGGGCCTACCGTCTCTTCAACTACTGCACGATCCTGATCGGCGCGGTGCCGATCCCCTATGGCGAGGCGTCACGCAACCCGGTCAGCGAAACGGCGGTGTGGCGCGCGGCGCGCATGAACATGCTGGCCGGCAAGCATTTCAATTCAGGCCTGCGCGCGGTGTTCTTCTCGATCGGCTATCTCGGCTGGTTCGTCGACCCGATCGTGTTCGTGCTGTCGACGCTGCTGCTACTGGCAGTGCTGGTGCGGCGTCAGTTCTTTTCCGCCGCAAGGCAAGCCGTGATCGGTCAGCCGCCCGGGCCGGGGAAAAACTGGTCGATCCGGCCCGACAGCCAATAGGCGGCGAGGCCGATCCATTCGCGGATCGCAATGGTGGTGGTCTGCAGCGAATCGGGTGCGTTGTCGCGAAACAGGCCAAAGCCTTCCTTGCCCGAGGTGCGATAGTCGACCGGCCACGGGACCGTCTGAAAGCCGGCCTTGTCGAACAGCGCCTTGGCGCGCGGCATGTGGAAGGCGGAGGTGACAAGCAGCCAGGTCTCGCCCGGTTTCGGTGTTACCAGTTCCTTGGTGAAGACCGCATTCTCATAGGTGTTGCGGGATTTGTTCTCGAGCATCAAGCGATCGGCGTCGACGCCAAGCGCACCGAGCAGGCGCGGCGCGGTGGCCGCATCGCCCTCGCCATCGATGAACAGTTCACCGGTGCCGCCGGAGATAACCACTTTCGCCTCGGGAAAGCGCCGGGCAAGGATCGCCGCCTCCACCATGCGGTCGCCGCCGGAATTCAGCTCATAGCCGCCGCGCGCCAAGTTGATGGCGCCCTCGAAGCCGCCGCCGAGCACGACAATGCCGTCGACCTTCCGCGGCAGCGGCGGCTTTGGGAAGCGCTCTTCGAGCGGATTGAGCATCATGGCGCCAAGCGACGTCCAGGCCGACAGCGCCAGAATCAGGAAGGCGAACACACTGCCCGTCGCCGCCAATCGCCGGCGGCCGATCAGCGCCGCGAGCAAGCCGGCAAGCAGCAGGAAGATCGCCAGGTTGAGTGGTTGGACGAAGAACCAGAATACCTTGGAGAGATAGAAGAACATTGCCTGCCTATCTCCAGCTCAAATTGTGACGGCCGGTGAAGTGCTCGACCGCACTCGCTACCGCTTCCGCTTCGAGGCGGCTTAACTCCCTGCCGAAAACAAGGACGCCGTTCGCGTTGGTTAAGCTGATGACTTCCGACAGTCCCACTTCGTCCGTGGGATAGGTATGGTCGAGGATTTCGACCCTAAGATGCCCTTTCAAAGGCAGTGACCACCGATTTCGCAAGGAACCCCTCACCGAGCGCACGGCTGCGGTGTCGGTCAGCCGCAGGGTTTCCCTGCCGAACACCCGCCAGATGAAATCCTTGCCCAGGAAATAGGTGAAGAGGGCAATGACCGCCACGAAGGGCAGCAGGCCGAGCGTGCCGCTGGTGAGCGTTGCGGACGACGTATCCGTCAATCCCATGTAGCCGGTGTAAGCGACGATCGCGGCCCCGATCAGGACAAAGACGGTCCTGAAATCCGAGGTGCGTGGCGGGTTCATGATCAGCAGTTCGTTTCCCGTCTCGACGATGGAAATGCGAGACGGAGGCGGCATGCTACCACCACTTCTCCGGCTGGAAGGTTCCCGCCGCCTGCTCGATGACGGCGGCTGTCTGGAACAGGGTTTCCTCGTCGAAGGGACGGCCAATCAGCTGCAGACCGAGCGGCAGGCCCTTGGCATCGAGGCCGGCAGGCACGGCAATGCCCGGCAGTCCGGCCATGTTCACGGTCACCGTGAAAATGTCGTTGAGGTACATTTTCACCGGATCGGCGGCCATGTCCTCGTCGGCGATGCCGAAGGCGGCCGACGGCGTCGCCGGCGTCAGGATGACGTCGACGCCGTCGGCAAAAACCGTCTCGAAGTCGCGCTTGATCAAATTGCGCACCTTCTGCGCCTGCAGATAGTAGGCATCGTAATAGCCTGCCGACAGCACATAGGTGCCGATCATGATGCGACGCTTGACCTCTCGACCGAACCCGGCGGCTCGGGTCTTTTCGTACATGTCGACAATGTCCTGGCCCGGCACGCGCAAGCCATAGCGGACGCCGTCATAGCGCGCCAGATTGGACGATGCTTCGGCAGGCGCTACGATATAATAAGCCGGCAAAGCATATTTGGTGTGCGGCAGCGAAATGTCGACGATCTCGGCGCCGGCATCCCTGAGCCAGGCAATGCCCTTCTGCCACAGCGCCTCGATCTCTTCCGGCATGCCGTCGACGCGGTATTCCCGGGGAATGCCGACCTTCATGCCCCTGATCGGTTTGCCGATCGCCGCCTCGTAATCCGGCACCGGCCGGTCGACGGAAGTGGTGTCCTTGGCGTCGACCGAGGCCATGGACTTCAGCATGATCGCGGCATCGCGCACGTCCCGGGCGATCGGGCCCGCCTGATCGAGCGACGAAGCGAAGGCGACGATGCCCCAGCGCGAGCAGCGGCCATAGGTCGGCTTGATGCCGACGGTGCCGGTGAAGGCGGCTGGCTGGCGGATCGAGCCGCCGGTGTCGGTGGCGGTGGCGCCGGCGCACAGGAAAGCCGAGACGGCGGAAGCCGAGCCCCCCGACGAGCCCCCCGGCACCAGTTGGGCATTGTCCAGCGTGCGCGCGGTCTTGGTGCCGCCGGCCGAAACGAAACCGCCATCGCCCTGATGCGTGGTCGGCATCACCACCGTGTCGAGGCGCGAACGCCGCCACGGATTGACGACAGGGCCGTAATAGGAGGTCTCGTTGGACGAGCCCATGGCGAACTCGTCCATGTTAAGCTTGCCCAGCATGACGGCGCCGTCTGCCCACAGATTGGCGGTGACGGTCGATTCGTAGCGCGGCTTGAAGCCGTCCAGCACATGGCTGCAGGCCTGGGTGTGGATACCTTCGGTGCCGAACAGGTCCTTGATGCCGAGCGGGATGCCTTCCAGCGCACCGCCCTGGCCCTTGGCGAGCCTGGCGTCGGAAGCTTTGGCCATATCGCGCGCCTTGTCGCCGGTGACGACGATGTAGGCATTGAGCACCGGATTGGCGCGCTCGATGGCACCGAGATAGGCCTCGGTGATTTCGACGGCCGAAATCTCCTTGGCGCGCAGCTTGGCGCGCGCCTGCGAAATTGTCAGATGGGTCAGTTCGCTCATCAAAGGCTCTTTTCGTAAAACACCGACCACTCGGAATCGGGATAATCCAGCACCGGCCCGCAGCGCGAGAAGCCGGCGCGTTCGTAGACGGTCCAGGCGGCGGGATGGCGGTCGCCGGTTTCAAGCACCAGGCGCTTCAGCCCTTCGCTGCGCGCCAGCGTTTCGACATGCTCGACGATCTTGGCGCCGATCTTCCTGCCGCGATGCGAGGGCCGCGTGTACATGCGCTTGACCTCACCGACGCGGGCGTCATGGCGCTTCAGCGCGCCGCAACCGATGGCTTGCCCGTCGTCGCGGGCGATGAACACGGTGGTGTCGTCGCCAGCCATCTGCTCGACCGTCAGATGGTAGCAATGCTCCGGCGGCGTCAGTTCGAGCAGCGTCGCGTTGAGCTCCTCGACCAAAGCGCGGACATCGTCCTGCAGCGGCGTTTCGATGGCGATCTCGATTGCCATCGGCCAGCTACTCCACGACCTTCGGCACGACGAAGAAATTCTCGTCAGTGGCCGGCGCGTTGGCGACGATATCGGCAGCCTTGTTGCCGTCGGTGACGATGTCTTGGCGCTTCTTCATCTCCATCGGCGTCACCGATGTCATCGGTTCGACGCCGGAGACATCGACCTCGTTCAGCTGCTCGACAAAGCCCAGAATGGCGTTCAGCTCGCCGGTCATGCGCTCGGCATCCTCCTCGCTCACCGCAATGCGGGCGAGACGCGCGACGCGCTTCACAGTTTGCAGATCAACGGACATGTCTTTAGCCTTTGGGAAAACCAGATGGCGCTATAGCGGCGTGGCGCGTGCCGCGCAACATCGATCGTGCTTGGGGATAGAGCCCGTTCATGCCAGGGCGGCATTTCAGCCTAGGGCAGCGATACACCCTCGCACAGATAATAGCTGCCGCCATTGCCGGCCTGCTCGCCTTCGTCGGCGGTCGGGCGCACCGAGACGATGTCGATTTGGGTCGCGTTCATCTGCGTGATCGACAGTATATCTGGAAAGAGAAAGCCCGGCTCCTGGCAGATGGCTGTGACCGCCCAGCTCGGCGAGCGCGTCGCCTTGGTGACCTGGACGAACTCGCAATTATACTCGACGCTTTGCAGGCCGTCCGCCGACAAGATGACATTGCCGGTGTCAATCAGCGTCTGCAGCGTGTCCTTTTTGGCTTGCGCGCAAAGCTCCTGGGTCTGGAGGTAAACGCCCTTGATGAAGTCCTCGGCGGCGGATGCGGGCGACGCAGCGACCAGCATCGAAACGCAAAGAGTCTCTCTCAAACCCATGGTTTAATCCCCCTTTGCGACAAGGGATCGTTTCAACGATCGCTCTATAGTGTGATCGTTTGGCCGATGGCTGGCAAGGCTACCTCGACACCTGATCCTTCGAGGCCGGCCACGAACTTCTCCGCCGTCGCGTCGATGATCGGGAAGGTGCCGAAGTGGCATGGCACGACGGTGTCGAAGTGGAAGAAGCGCCGGCAGGCCAGGGCCGCCACCGCGCCGCCCATGGTGAAGCGGTCGCCGACCGGCACGAGGCCGATCTTCGGCTCATGCAATTCCTCGATCAGCGCCATATCGGAGAAGATGTCGGTGTCGCCCATATGGTAGAGCGTCTTGTCCTCCGGGAAATGCAGGACCAGCCCGTTGGGATTGCCGAGGTAGACGTTCTGGCCGCCATCGAGCCCAAACGACGAGGAATGCAGTGCCTGCACGAATGTGGTGGTGAAGGCACCGCAATCGACGGTGCCGCCATGATTGCCGGGATTGATCTTCTTGCCGTCGACGCCCTTGCCGACCAGGTACATGCAGATCTCGTAATTGGCGACCAGCTGGGCGCCGCTCTTCTTCAGCACCTCCACCGCGCCGCTGACATGGTCACTGTGGCCGTGGGTCAGAAGCACATGGGTGACGCCTTCCGCCGGCCCCTCCCAGCCGCTCGTCCATGATGGGTTGCCGACGAGATAGGGGTCGATCAGGATGGTCGCGCCTGATGTCTCGACGCGGAAGGCGGAATGTCCGTACCAGGTCAATTTCATCGATCGTGTTCCTCGATTTTGGTTGCGCCGGAAGATAGAACGCCGGCAGCAAAATTAAAGTGACATAGTGTGCTCGCGGTTCAAAAGAACGTGTCGCGCTCTTTGTGACGGCAAGTCTGGGTCACGGTTAGACTGGGTCACTGTAAAACTGGTTGGGGAAAGCCGTTGGGCATCATAGCAATCGAGGATCTGCCGGCACGGCTGGAGGGCGGCAGGACGCTGGCCGGACTCGACCTCGGCGACAAGACGATCGGTGTCGCCGTTTCCGACCGCGGCCTGTCCTTTGCCCATCCGCGCCCTGTCATCCTACGTAAAAAGTTTTCGCTGGATGCGGCAGCGCTGCTCGCCCAGCTGCAGAAGGATAATGTCGGCGCGTTTGTACTCGGCCTTCCTATCAACATGGACGGCTCGGAAGGTCCCCGCGCCCAGAAGTCGCGCGCCTTCGTGCGCAACATGGCAGGCATAACCGACTTGCCCTTCGTGCTGTGGGACGAGCGGCTGTCGACGGTGGCGGCGGAGCGGACGCTGATCGAGATGGATTTCTCGCGCCGAAAGCGCGCCGGTAAGATCGATTCGGCGGCTGCGGCCTTTATTCTGCAGGGAGTTCTGGACCGGCTCCAGTCGCTTGACCCACGCGATCGGACGGAACCGGATTCCCCGCCTGCCGCCTGACCCAGGCCGTGATGTTGCGGCGGCGGCGAAACGCCCACAATGCCATCAGCAGGAAGCCGTCAAAGACGCAGGCCCTTGCCACCATGCCCGGAATGATCGCCGGATCGATGCCCAGCATCTGCCCGTAGAGCTGGAACACGAAATCATGCAGCTGCCGGCTGAGCATGACGTAGCCGAAATTGATGTCGTTGAGCGACAGGAAGAACCAGCCCCAGAACAGAGCGAGTGGCGCGGCCCACAATGCGAACAGCGTGCGCATCAGTTACCGTCCCTGCGGCTGGAGCCGCCTCTGGGACCGCTGGGACCAATGTCCGGACGGCCGGAAATGCGCGACAGCAAGGAGCCGTGCGCGGCACCCTTGGCCATGGCATGGGCGGTGGCGCGACTCTCTGCCTCCCGCGAAACCATGACGGCGAAGACCGACCTCCGCTCGGCCAGCATGGCGACATAGGAGGCCAGAAGTGCCGCCAATTGCACGGCGACAACCAAAAACAGGCCGTTGATGCCTCGCGCTGCGCCGCCGATCAGGATCAGCGACAACACCGCGGATGCCGAAATGAAGGCGGTCCGCGCCACACTGTCGGCTCCGTCCGGGCTCGCTGCGGCGTTAACCAGACTCTCGACGAAGACCCAGCAAAACAGCACCGCCACGACCAGCAAGGCGATGGCCAGCGGCGCCACGACGGCAGCATTGTCGAGATCGGCCAGGCGAGTGTTTTCCACGACGACGCCGAGCACGCCCAGAGCGCCCGCAACGCCGCGGTTTCCATCGACACAGATGAACGCCAGCAGGGCGAAAACCAGCGCCCAGTGCAAGGCCAGAAAGGACGTCAAAATGTGCCGCATGGCATTCCTGCTTTGGTGGCAAAGACAGTGGGGTCTGCGGCCTGCGGCTGCAACGGAAACCATTCGTTAAGGTTAACGGCTTTCCACAGGCAGGCAAATTCGTTCGAGGCCTGGCGGAAGGCCCTCAATTCACCGGCGGATAGAGCGTGTCGACGATCATGCGCGCATCGTGGCGCGAATCGAGCATGCCATAGGTGTTGCGCCACTGGCCGGCGAGCCGCGTCTCGACGAAGGCGTCCGCAATCCGCCCTGCCCCCAGCCGGCGCAATTCCGCAGCTGCCGCCGACAGCGCCAGCTGTTCGGTCAGCAGGCGGGCCGACCCCTCATCGGTGCCGGCGACCTGCATGGCCGCCTTGAGCACGCCAATGGTTCCGCGTCCGCCGGCGCCGAGATCGCGGTCGATGCCGGCCAGCACCTCCTCGAACAGGCCGGGCGCGCGGCCGAGCACGCGCAGCACGTCGAGCGCCATGACATTGCCTGAGCCCTCCCAGATCGCATTGACCGGGGCTTCGCGGTAGTAGCGGGCGAGCGGCGCTTCCTCGACATAGCCATTGCCGCCGAGGCACTCCATCGCCTCATAGAGCAGTGGCGGCGCGATCTTGCAGACCCAGTATTTGACCACCGGGGTCATGGCGCGGGCAAAGGCAGCCTCGCCGCGGTCGCCGGCAGCCTCGTCGAAGGAGCGCGCCAGTCGGAACGAGAGTGCCGTGGCGGCGGCGACATCGAGCGCCATGTCCGCCAGCACGCGCTGCATCAGCGGCTGTTCGATCAGCGTCGAGCCGGCCACCTGGCGATGACGGGCGTGATGCACGGCCTCAGCCAGCCCCGCTCGCATGATTGCCGACGAGGCGACGGCGCAGTCGAGCCGGGTCAGCGTGACCATGTCCATGATCGTCTTTATGCCGGCGCCGGGCTCGCCGACCATCTCGCCGATGGCGTTGACGAACTCTACCTCCGATGAGGCGTTGGAGCGGTTGCCAAGCTTGTCCTTCAGCCGCTGAAAGCGGAAGCCGTTGCCGGAACCGTCGCCGAGGATGCGCGGGACGAGAAAGCAGGAAAGCCCTTCAGGCGCCTGTCCAAGCACGAGAAAAGCGTCCGACATCGGCGCCGACATGAACCATTTGTGGCCGGTGAGGCGATAAAAGCCGCTGCCGGCGCGTTCGGCCCGTGTGGTGTTGGCGCGCACGTCGGTGCCGCCCTGCTTTTCGGTCATGCCCATGCCGAGCGTCAGCCCGGTCTTGTCGACCGGCGGCTTCTGACTCTGGTCGTATTTGCGCGTCGTCACGCGCGGCGCCCATTCGCGAAACAGCTTTGGGCTGGCCATCAGGGCGGCCAGCGAAGCGCTGGTCATGGTGATGGGGCAGAGATGCCCGGTCTCGAGTTCGGCGGTCAGGTAGAAACGCGCGGCGCGCACCTGATGGCGACGGCCGATCTCGCTATCGCCGTTTTCCCAGATCGAGGAATGCAGGCCGCCGGCAACCGAGCGGCGCATCAGCGCATGATAGGCCGGATGGAATTCGACGAGGTCGATGCGCCGGCCCTGACGGTCATGCGTGCGGAGCTTCGGCGTCTCGACATTGGCGAGGCGCGCCAGCTCCTGCGCCTCCTGCGTCAGGACGAACCGGCCAAGCCCGTCGAGGTCCTTGCGCACCGGATCGGAAAAACGCTCGGCAAGCTGGATCAGCAACGGATCGCCCCGCCAGGCGTTGCCGCCCGTCAGCGGCGGCGGCTGGTTGGTCACGTCGTCGGTCACGCCCAATCCTTCTGAAAGTAGAAGGGCCTTCCAACGGTAGAAAGGCCTTATCATCACAAGGCTTCGAATCCGAAGCAATCGGCTAGATATAGCCCAAGCCAGGCGGCGCGCGCGACGAAAATACCGGGGAGAAAGGCCGCAATCCCAAGCTGGCGCTTGCGGCAAGGAATTCTCCCCCCTATAGCAGCGCCTTGAGATGACCGACGCTTCGTCCCTGCCGCTTTATCCTCACCGCCATCTTCTGGGCATCCGCGATCTTTCCCCCGGTGATATCGAGCTCCTGCTCGACCGGGCCGATCGCGCCGTCGCCATTTCGCGGCAGTCCGAAAAGAAGACCTCGACGCTGCGCGGCCGCACCCAGATCAACCTCTTCTACGAAGCCTCGACGCGCACGCAGTCGTCGTTCGAACTGGCCGGGAAACGGCTCGGCGCCGACGTCATGAACATGTCGGTGGCGAGCTCTTCGGTGAAGAAGGGCGAGACGCTGATCGACACGGCGATGACGCTGAACGCCATGCGGCCCGACATCCTGATCATCCGCCACCAATCGGCGGGCGCCGCCGCCCTTTTGGCGCAGAAGGTCGGCTGCTCGGTGGTCAATGCCGGCGACGGCGCGCATGAGCACCCAACGCAGGCGCTGCTCGATGCGCTGACCATCCGGCGCGCCAAGGGGCCGCTGTCGAAGCTCATCGTGGCGATCTGCGGCGACATCCTGCATTCGCGCGTTGCGCGTTCCAACATCATGCTGTTGAACGCGCTTGGCGCGCAGGTGCGGGTCGTGGCGCCGTCGACGCTGCTGCCCACCGGCATCGAGAAAATGGGCGTCATCGTCTCGCGCTCGATGGCCGAGGGCCTCAAGGGCGCCGACGTGGTGATGATGCTGCGCCTGCAGCGCGAGCGGATGGAAGGCGCCTTCGTGCCTTCGGTACGCGAATATTTCCGCTATTTCGGCCTCGATGCCGAAAAGCTGAAGGCCGCCAAGGACGGCGCGCTGGTGATGCATCCCGGGCCGATGAACCGCGGCGTCGAGATTGCGTCCGAAATCGCCGACGGGCCGCAAAGCGTCATCCAGGAACAGGTCGAGATGGGTGTCGCCGTGCGTATGGCGGTGATGGAAGCGCTGCTCGACCCGCGCCGCAACGAGGGCCGGAGCGCATGAGCACCACGGTCTTTGAGCGCGCCCGCATCGTCGACCCGTCACGCGGCATCGACGAGATCGGAACCGTCATCGTCGACGGGAAAAAGATCGTTGCCGCCGGCAAGGCTGCCCTGAACCAGGGGCTGCCGGCGGGAGCCACCGTGGTCGACTGCGCCGGCAAGGCGATCATTCCCGGCCTGATCGACGCGCGCGTCTTCATCGGCGAACCGGGCGGCGAACATCGCGAGACTATCGCTTCGGCCAGCGTTGCGGCGGCGGCCGGCGGCGTTACCTCCGTCGTTATGATGCCCGACACGGACCCGGTGATCGACAATGTCGCGCTGGTCGAATTCGTGCTGCGCACCGCCCGGGACACGGCAAGCGTCAACATCTTTCCGGCGGCGGCGATCACCAAAGGCCTCGCCGGTCGCGAGATGACCGAATTCGGCCTGTTGCGCGAGGCCGGTGCGGTCGCCTTCACCGATGGGCGGCACACAATATCCAGCGCAGTGGTGATGCGCCGGGCTCTCACCTATGCCCGCGATTTCGGTGGCGTCATCGCACATGAGACACAGGATGGCGACCTCGCTTCGGCAGGCGTGATGAATGAAGGCCTGTATGCCAGCTGGCTCGGCCTTGCCGGCATTCCGCGCGAGGCCGAGTCCATCCCGCTGGAGCGCGACCTGGCGCTGGCACGGCTGACGCGCGGCGCCTACCACGCGGCCAAGATCTCGACGGCGATGGCAGCGCAAGCGATGACGCGGGCGAAAGCCGACACGGCCAATGTCACGGCGGGCGTAGCGATCCACAATCTGTCGCTGAACGAGAACGATGTCGGGGAATACCGCACCTTCTTCCGGCTGACGCCGCCTTTGCGCGCGGAGGAAGACCGGCTGGCCATGATCGAGGCGGTCAAGGACGGCACGATCGACATCATCGTCTCCTCGCACGACCCTCAGGATGTCGACACCAAGCGCCTTCCCTTCGCCGATGCAGCTGCCGGCGCGATCGGGCTGGAGACGCTGCTTGGAGCAGCGCTTCGGCTCTACCACAATGGCGACGTGCCGCTGCTTCGGCTGGTCGAAACACTGTCCACCGCACCAGCAAGACTGTTCGGCCTGCCGGGCGGCACGCTGAGGCCGGGAGCGCCGGCCGATCTTGCGCTGATCGACCTCGAAGAACCCTGGATCGTGAGTGAAAGCGGCATCCGTTCGCGCTCGAAAAACACCTGCTTCGAAGGTGCGCGGCTGCAAGGCATGGTCTTGCAAACGCTGGTGGCGGGCCGCACAGTGTTTTCGAGCTAGAGCGATCGCGCCACGTCGCAGACCGATATGTTGCTGGGGAAATGCGGGGGCAAACAATGAGTTATAACGTTATCCTGGCATTGCTGTTCGGCTATCTCCTCGGCTCGATTCCCTTCGGCCTCTTGATCACCCGCGCGGCCGGCCTCGGCGATGTGCGCAAAATCGGCTCCGGCAATATCGGCGCCACCAACGTTCTGCGCACCGGCAACAAGGGCCTCGCCGCCGCGACGCTGGTGCTCGACGCGTTGAAGGGTACGGCGGCGGTGATGATCGCGCGCCATTTTGGACACGACTACGGACTGTGGGCCGGCCTTGGACTCTGGGCGGGCCTTGGCGCCTTCCTTGGCCATCTGTTTCCGGTCTGGCTCGGTTTCAAGGGCGGCAAGGGCGTGGCGACCTATCTCGGCGTGCTGATCGCGCTCGGCTGGCATGTGGCGCTGATCTTTATCGTCGTCTGGCTGGCGATGGCTTTTCTGTTTCGCTATTCCTCGCTGGCAGCGCTGACGGCGGCGGTCATCGTGCCGATCGCGCTTTATTTCTGGAGCACACCTGAGACCGCCGGGCTGTTCCTGGTGATGAGCCTGATCGTCATCTTCAAACATCGCGCCAACATTTCGCGCCTTCTTGCCGGCACCGAAGGCAAGATCGGAGCCAAGGGTTGAGCAAGCCCGCCGCCGGGCCGCGCCTCAGCGACCGGCAGCGGCTGAGCTGGCTGCGGCTGATCCGCACCCAAAATGTCGGCCCGGCCTCGTTTCGCGAATTGATCAACCGCTTTGGTTCGGCCGAAGCTGCGTTGGAGATGCTGCCCGAGCTGATGATTTCGGGCGGAGCCAAAAGGATCATGCGCATTCCTTCCGTCGAGGAAGCCGAAGCGGAACTGGACGCAGCCAGTGAAAACGGCGCCCGCTTCGTCGGCATCGGCGAGGCCGACTACCCGCCGATGCTGAAAAACATGGACAATCCGCCGCCACTGATTGCCGTGAAGGGCGAGGCAGCCGTCTTTCGCCTGCCGGCGGTGGCCATCGTCGGCGCCCGCAATGCGTCGCTCGCCGGCATCAAGATGGCGCGCATGCTGGCGGCGGATCTTGGCCGCGACGGCTACGTCATCGTTTCCGGCCTGGCGCGCGGCATCGACACGGCCGCACACCAAGGCAGTCTTTCCACTGGCACAGTCGGCGTGCTGGCCGGTGGGCTCGATGTCCCCTACCCGCCCGAAAATATCGGCTTGTGCGACGACATTGCCGAGCGTGGCGGCGCCGTTATTTCGGAAATGCCGTTCGGCTGGCAGCCGCGGGCGCAAGATTTTCCGCGCCGCAACCGGCTTGTCGCGGGCGCCGCCCTCGGACTGGTGGTGATCGAAGCTGCGCAACGCTCCGGCTCGCTGATCAGCGCGCGCCTGGCCGGCGAGATGGGCCGGCTGGTCTTTGCCGTACCGGGTTCGCCACTCGATCCGCGCTGCGCCGGCTCCAACGGGCTGCTCAAGGATGGCGCCACCCTGGTCACCGAGGCGGCCGACGTTTCCGGCGCGATTGCACCCTTGGCCGGCACGCGAACGCGAAGCATTGCTCCACCAGAAAAGGCACCCGATTTTTCGGCAACTCCCCCGCCCGGTGAGGACGAACGCAGCGGCGTGCTCGAAGTGCTAGGCCCAACGCCGGTGGGCGTGGACGAGATCATCCGCCACACCGGCCTCAACGCAGCGCAAGTCTCCATGGTGCTGCTGGAACTCGACCTTGCCGGCCGCATCGAGCGCCATGCCGGCGGCAATGTCTCACTGGTTTCGTGACGTTCCAGCCGATCCCGCCGCACGTCGGCCGCAACTCACGCGTCGAGGGTCACGCCGGCGGCGCCAACGCCGGTACAGATGCCACCGCAGGGTATTTTCCAGGCGGCTCTCGGAAAAGCACTCCGCCATTCCAGGGCTCTCCGTTGCACTGACGATCACGCTCGCAATGGCATACTCGACAGCTGACGAAAACCGGGCTCGACAGTCTGCGCATCAGTCAGCGGAACAGATACCGCGATACCTCCGGATTGCCTCGGCGCCACATCACATTGTCCAGAAAATAATGATGCACATTGATGAAGATGAGCACGATGAAGAAGAACAGCGATGACCCCAGCACTTGCCTGTCATAGGGAATCAAAGCCGTCAGGGCGGATGGGATCAGCCAGAAGCCGAGATAGCCAAGGGCCGTGCCGCCGACGATGAAGCCGAGGAGCCGAAACCTGTAGAGGGGGCCAAGAAAGGACAGGATTTTCGGCTGCGGATAGCCTTCGGCATCGGAACTGTCTCGCTCGACGTTCGTCTGGTAGCGCCAGACCACGGCGAGATACTGCAGCGAGTGGAGCGCGGGCACGATCAACAGCCAAAGCGGGTTTACGCGCGCAATCAGGATCCAGAGATAGAGCGACGCGACATAGGCCACCAAACCGTTATAGGGCAGACCGGCGCCGTTCTTCCGCCAACGATTGACCAGCATCAAAAGCGTGGCCGCAGTCGACGCAACGGCCGCCAGCATGCCGATGTCGGTAATCCAGGAAGGGGCCGCGAATGTGTAATAGTCCAGGCCATAATATTTGCCCTGGGTGACCGCCGTATTCGTCTGCAGCCATGCCAGGATCCACACCGCATAGGAGTTCACCAGCAGCACCTTCTTGTCGCGGTCGTCGAAGAATTTGCGCTTCAGCACCGCATCCACCATCAGCATGCCGTAGCCCTGCTTGACGTAGTGCCAACCGACAAAAAAGAACATGGCGTTGGTGGCATAGCCGAGCAGGCGCGTGTTCGCCGCCGCGGCGCCATAGGCAAAGAACCCGGCCATGACCAGGGGCACGACAATGCCCGCGAAGATGTAGCGGAGCTGCAGGCTCCTGTCGTAGCCGTCGCCCGTCACCTTGCGCCCGAAATTGCGGTAGAAGAGCTGGTAGGAGTGGGCGAAGTGGGGATAGTTCACGAGATAGGCAACGATCACCATCGTTGCGGCCACCGGACCTTCATATTCGAGCGGAACGAGAAACAGCACCGGCAGGATGAGAAAGGCGCTGCCGCCCAGCATGAGGAAATCGGCGACCGGGCCGAAGAGGTATTTTTGAGGCGCCGCCGCCTTAGGAGCGACAGCATCCGCCGAAAGCTGAAGTGTCATGTCAGAACCCTCCCCTGGGAAAGGCTGAGTTTAGCCATCGACTGGGATGGGGACAAGGTTGGAGCTGCCGCTCCGCGCCCGAACACTGGGCCATCCTGCTGTTTCGCCAATGGTCTCGATCCGCCATGAGCTTCGAACCCGTGAACCGCTCGATAAGGCCCTCCGCTGTTAAAAAGCGCACCACCCCAATTTACGACTAACATGTTAGTGTGCTAGCACAGCATACATACCTGCTTCGGAGACCTTCCGGTGACATCACGCTTTGGCCTTTCGGCCGCTCTCGCCACGCCTTTCGATGCCCGCGGGCAGATCGCCACCGCCCCCATGATCGCTCAGGCCGAAAGTTGCCTGGCGCAGGGTTGCGGCAGCGTGACGCTTTTCGGCACCACAGGGGAAGGCGCATCGGTGGGCACGACGGAGCGGCGGTCGGTGACCGAGTCCATGCTGGCTGCTGGAATCCTGCCGCATCAACTCGTTGCCGGCGTGCTGGTCGACGCCGCCGAAGACGCCGCCGAACAGGCACAGCATGCCTTGCAGCGCGGCGCCCGAAACATTCTGCTGGCCCCGCCAAGCTACTTCAAGAATGTCGGCGACGACGGCCTTTTCGGCTGGTTTTCCGCCGTCTTTGCCGCGCTCGGCCCCCTCGCCCGTGACGTGCTGCTCTACAACATCCCTTCGGTTACCATGGTGCAGCTTTCGCTTGGCCTGATCGGCCGGTTGCGCACTGCTTTTCCCGACGTGGTCGCCGGGGTGAAGGATTCCGGTGGAAATTGGAGCTACAGCGAGGCGCTGCTTGCCGCCCATGGCGATCTGGTGATCCTGATCGGCGATGAAAGGCATCTGGCGCGTGCGGTGCGAATGGGTGCTCAAGGCGCAATCTCGGGCATGGCCAATTTCGTCCCGGGCGAAATCCGCGCTATGGCCGAGGACGGGCGCGACGATCCTCGCGTCGAGAGTTTTGTGCTCGAATTGCTCAAACATCCGGTCACCCCGGCGGTAAAGGTGATGGTGGCGCGCAAGACCGGCGACGAGCGCTGGCTGGCGGTCCGTCCGCCGCTGGAGCCGATCGCGTTGCAAGGGCAGCAGCAGCTTGCCGCAGCCTATAACAGCTTGTTTGCCAGGGAACCGGCCTGACCGGCAAAGAGAAGCGCGCCGATATGGAAGACGGCAACGAACCGACCACCCTCAGGGAGAAGGCCTATGCCAGCTTCACGCGGCATTTGCTGGCGCGCGACTTCAAGCCAGGCCAGTTCGTGTCGCAGCGTGAGCTGGTTGCCTTCACCGGACTGCCGCTCGGCGCCATTCGCGAGATCGTGCCGCGTCTCGAGGCGGAAGGACTGCTGACGACCATTCCGCAGCGCGGCATGCAGATCGCCCATATAGACATCAGCCTGATCCGCGAGGCCTTTCAGTTCCGCCTGTTCATGGAGCGTGAAGCGGTGGCGCTGTTTACGGTCAGCGCCTCCGATGCCGAGCTTGCCCGCTTGCGGCGCGAGCATGAGGACATGCATGCCCAGGCGCTGGCGCAGACCCCGACGCCGGAGATGGAGGCCAAGGCGCAGACCATCGACTGGGCCATGCACGACACGTTCATCGATGCGCTGGGCAACGAGATCATCGCCAAGGCCTATCTGGTCAATTCGGTGAAGATCCGCCTGATCCACCAGGAGCGGTTCCGTATCGACGGGCGCGTCGTGCCGGTGATGCGCGAGCACCTGGCGGTGATCGAAGCCATGGAGAGCCGCGATCCAGGGAAGGCGGTCGAGGCGATCAGTCTGCATATCGACAAGGCGCGCCGGCTGGCGCTGCAGATCTGAGGAAACCTGAGCCGCACCGCGGTCCGCGATGCAATCGATAACGACAACAACCGGGAGGAATAAATGTCGTGCAATCTGTTCAACCCAACCAGGAGGCAACTGCTTCAGGGAACCGCGGCGCTTGCCGCCGCCGGCTTTGCGGGCGTTCGCCCAAGCTTTGCCGCCGGCGTCGACTGGAAGCGCTTTGCGGGAACGACGCTTGACGTCAATCTGGTGAAAAGCCCGCGCAGCGACACGCTGATAAAATACATCGCCGAGTTCGAGGAACTGACCGGGATCAAGGTCAATGCCGAAGCGACGCCGGAACAGCAGCAGCGCCAGAAGACGGTGATCGAACTGAGCTCCGGCAAACCGAGCTTCGACGTCGTGCATCTGAGCTACCACGTGCAGAAGCGCCAGTTCGAAAAGGGCGACTGGCTGGCCGACATATCAGGCTATCTCGCTGACCCGACCCTGACCGATCCTGCGCTGGTGGAAACCGATTTCGCCGATGCCGGCATGCTGTTTGCCAAGGACGGCCAGGGCGTGCTGCGCTCGCTGCCGTTCTCGGTGGATTACTGGATCGTCTACTGGAACAAGGAATTGTTCGAGGCCAAGGGCCTCAAATACCCCGAGACGTTCGAGCAGCTGGTGGCCGCCGCCGAAACGCTGACCGATCCGTCGACCAACACCTACGGCTTTGTCGCCCGCGGCCTGAAAAACGCCAACACGCCGGTGTGGACGTCGCTGATCCTCGGCTACGACATGACGCCGCTCGATGATAAGGGCAAGCTGCGCACGACCTCGCCCGAGGCGGTCGAGGCCGCCAGCCTCTACCAGCGGCTGATGACCAAGTCGGCGCCTCCAGGCGTCACCGGATTCAACTGGGCCGAAGCCCAGTCCGCCTTCCTGCAAGGCAAGATCGGCATGTGGTTCGATGGCGTCGGCTTTGCCCCGCCGATGGAAAACCCGGAAAAGTCACGAGTGGTCGGCAAGGTCGGCTACGGCGTCATGCCCAAGGGGCCCAAGGCGCATGCCGCCGGCACCTTTGGCGACGGCCTCGGCGTGACGGCCGCCAGCGAGAAGAAGGAGGCCGCCTACCTCTTCTGCCAGTGGGCGATTTCGCCCGCCATGGGCGCGCGCCTGCTGCAGGCGGGTGCCGGCGTGCCGTTCCGCAAGTCGGTGCTGGAAGATCCCAAGGTGCGCGAAGGCGTCACCATGCCGGCGAGCTGGCTCGATGCCGTGGTCGGCTCGGGCAATGTCAGCCGGCTGTCGCTGCCGGTCATCATTCCGGTCACCGAGTTCCGCGATATCTATGGCGTGGCGCTGACCAATCTGATCGCCGGCGCCGATCCGGCAGAGGAGCTGAAGAAGGCCACCGAGCAGTTCCAGCCGGTGCTCGACCGGAGCGAGCAAGGCTGATGTCCGCCATCACCCCAGAACGCACCGGGGTGACGACGCAAGCCATCGAAGGGGGCCAGACCATCCGTCTGGCTCCCAACTACTGGCCTTTCGTCGTCCCGGCGCTCGTCGTCGTCGGCGCCGTGATCGTCTTTCCCTGGGCCTTCACGCTGTGGATGAGCGTCAACCGCTGGACCCTCGGCCAGGCGCGAAGCTTTGCCGGGATGGAAAATTACCTGCGGCTGGCGGTCGACCAACGTTTCTGGGAATCGCTTTTCCATACGCTGACCTACACGGCGCTTTCGGTCGCGGCGCCGATGTTCCTCGGCACTCTTGCCGCGCTGATCTTCGACGCCAAATTTCCGCTGCGCGGGCTGTTGCGTGGCGTCTTCGTCATGCCGATGATGGCGACCCCGGTCGCCGTGGCGCTGGTCTGGACGATGATGTTCCATCCCCAGCTCGGCGTGCTCAACTATCTGTTGTCGCTGGTCGGCATTCCGGCGCAGGAATGGATCTTTAACGCCAGGACGGTCATCCCGTCGCTGGTTGCGGTCGAGACCTGGCAGTGGACGCCGCTGGTGATGCTGATCGTGCTGGGCGGCTTGGCCTCCTTGCCGCGCGAGCCCTTCGAGAGCGCCGAGATCGACGGCGCCAACGCCTGGCAGCAGTTCCGCTATCTCACCTTGCCGATGATCGCGCCGTTCCTAATGATCGCCATGATCATCCGCACCATCGATGCGCTGAAGAGTTTTGACATCATCTACGCGATGACCCAGGGCGGACCGGGCACGGCCTCGGAAACCATCAACATCTATCTCTACAACACCGCCTTCTCCTACTACGACATCGGCTATGGCTCGGCCATGGCCGTGGTGTTCTTCATCGTCATCGTCGCGCTGTCCTTCATCCTGCTGATGCTGCGCCAGCGCTCCCAATGGATCGGGGTGGAGGGCAAATAATGAGTTCACGGCTGCTCAACCGGATCGGGCTGTTTTTCGCGGCTCTGGTCTTCGTCTCGCCGGCGATCCTGTTCTTCCTCTGGATGATCTCGCTGTCGCTGAAGTTCGAGATCGACAACGGTGCATACCCGCCGATCCTGATCCCGGAACATCTCGCCTGGTCGAACTATGTGAAGGTATTCGAGGAGAACAATTTCCTGCTCTATTTCTGGAATTCGGTTCTGGTGACGGGCACGGCAACGTTGCTGGCGCTGCTGATCGGCGTGCCGGCGGGCTATGGCATCGCGCGACTCAAGGCCGAACGCTCGGCGGTGGTCATCATCATCGCCCGCATGACGCCGGGGCTTTCCTATCTCATTCCGCTGTTCCTGCTGTTCCAGTGGGTCGGCATTCTCGGCACGCTGTGGCCGCAGATCATCATCCATCTGGTGGTGACGGTGCCGATCGTGGTCTGGGTGATGATCGGCTATTTCGAGACCACGCCGATGGAGCTGGAAGAAGCGGCCAACATCGATGGCGCCAGTTCCTGGCAGGTGTTCCGGCTGGTCGCCTTGCCCATCGCCAAGCCGGGCATTGTCGTCGCCTTCATCCTGTCGATCATCTTCTCATGGAACAATTTCGTCTTCGGCATTGTGCTCGCCAGCCGCGAGACCCGCACGCTGCCGGTCGCCGTCTACAACATGCTTTCCTACGAGCAGGTGAGCTGGGGTCCGCTCGCCGCCGCAGCACTTGTGGTGACGCTGCCGGTGCTGGTGCTGACCCTGTTCGCGCAAAGGCAGATCGTCGCCGGGCTGACCGCAGGCGCCGTCAAGGGCGGCTGAGGCACGGCCCCGACATCACTCATTTCCGGGAGAAATCCAATGGCATCGGTAACAATCAACAACGTTCAGAAGGCTTTCGGAGCCGCCAAGATCATCCACGATGTCAGCGTCGACATCGCCGATGGCGAATTCGTCATCCTGGTCGGGCCGTCGGGCTGCGGAAAGTCGACGCTGCTGCGCATGATTGCCGGACTGGAAACGATCTCGGGCGGCAGGATCGCCATTGGCGATCGCGTCGTCAACAATCTCAGGGCGCGCGACCGAAACATCGCCATGGTGTTCCAGAACTACGCGCTCTATCCGCATATGACGGTGGCCGACAATATGGGCTTTGCCCTGAAGATCAAGAAAGCCGATCCGGCCGACACCGCCGGCCGCGTCGGCAGGGCCGCCAGCATTCTCGGCCTGGACAAGCTGCTCGACCGCTATCCGCGTCAGCTTTCCGGCGGCCAGCGCCAGCGCGTCGCCATGGGCCGCGCCATCGTGCGCGACCCGCAGGTGTTCCTGTTCGACGAGCCGCTGTCCAATCTCGACGCCAAATTGCGAGTGCAGATGCGCGGCGAGATCAAGGCGCTGCACCAGCGGCTCGGGACCACAACCATCTACGTCACGCACGACCAGATCGAGGCCATGACCATGGCCGACAAGATCGTCGTGCTGCATGACGGCCTTGTCGAGCAGATCGGCGCGCCGCTCGATCTCTACGATCGCCCGGCCAACCTCTTCGTTGCCGGCTTCATCGGCTCGCCGGCGATGAATTTCATTCGCGGCCATGTCGAGGAAGGTGTTTTCCGCAGCGCCGGTGGACTGATCTTGCCGCTGCCGGAAGGCATCGACCTGGCAAACATACCCGGCGGCGACCTCATCTACGGCATCCGCCCCGAACACATCCGAGCGACGACCGCCAAAGGAATCCCCGGCACGATCGTGCTTCTGGAAGCAACGGGTTCGGAAATCTTTGCCAGGGTCGACTGCGCCGGAGAAGAAATCTCCTGCCTTTTCCGCGAGCGGCTGGCACTGAAACAGGGCGAGCAGATGCGCATCGAGATCGACCGCGCCTGCGCTCATCTGTTCGACGTCAAGACCGGGCGGCGATTGTAGGGGGCGATGGGGGCTGCTGACAGGGCAACTTCCGCACGAAATATTTCTGGTGAGCGCGTCGGGGTTCGAACCCGAGACCTACTGATTAAAAGTCAGTTGCTCTACCGGCTGAGCTACGCGCTCCCGCGGGCTCTAAAGGCCGCCCTCGAAATTGCGCGGAACATAGGGAGAGTGCCGCGACCGGTCAACCGGAAAAAGATGGCCCTTCGACCGGGGTTTCAGCCATCGCCAGACGCGCCGCAAATTGCGTCGTCACCAGCCCGGTGAGCCGCTCCCGCAACGTGGTCGCCGCTTCGATCTGTTGGCGCGCGAGACGCGCCTTTTCTCACGCGCCGAATTCGAGAAACATTACAAATCAGCAACTTACTGTTTTGGTGGGAACCATCGCACGAGCGGGCCGTTTTCGTCTCACAAGGGACGTCAACCACCCTTCAAGGAGAAGATCATGAACAAGATCGCAACGGGTCTACTGGCGACCACCCTGTCAATTTCGTTTGCCGCGGCCGCCGCTATGCCGGCCAATGCCGCCCAGATGTTCGTGCCCCAGTCATCAGCAACTTCGTCCGACATCGTGAATGTGGGCGATTCTCGTCATGACAACTGGCGGTGGATGCGCCACGGCAACCGCAATTCCGGCAATCGCGATTTCCGCGTAGGCCGCCAGTTCTCGCGCAACAATGATGGCGGCAGCTATTGGAATGGCCATCGCGGCTATCGCGAATATCACCGCGGCTATCGCCGTCACGGCGACTACTGGTTCCCGCTGGCTGCCTTCGCCACCGGCGCCTTGATCACCGGTGCGATCGTCAACAGCGAGAACAACCGCGTCTACGGCGGCGATGCGCATGTGCAGTGGTGCTACGACCGCTATCGCTCCTACCGCGCCTCGGACAACACATTCCAGCCCAACTACGGCCCTCGGCGGCAGTGTAATTCGCCCTATTGATGTGTTTAGGGCGAAGTTAGGGTAGGACGGAGCCTGCGCCGGCAACGGGCGCGGGCTTCGTCTTTTCGCGGACTTGGTCTTAAGTGCGAAATCAGGACGCGCTCAATGTCCGGCGCACCGCGTCGCGCCAACCCGCCAGTTTTGCCGAGCGGGTGTCGGCATCCATCTCCGGCTTGAAGCGGCGCTCGAGCGCCCAACTCCTGGCAAAATCCTTCGCCTTCGGCAACACACCCGCCTTCGAGCCGGCAAGCCACGCTGCGCCCAGCGCCGTCGTCTCCAGAATGGTCGGGCGATCGACCGGGGCATCGAGGATATCGGCCAGCCGCTGCATGGTCCAGTCGGAGGCCACCATGCCGCCGTCGACGCGAAGCACGGTTTTGGCCGATGCCCCCTTCCAGTCCTTGCGCATGGCGTCGAGGAGATCGCGCGTCTGGTAGGCGACGGATTCAAGCGCCGCACGGGCGAACTCCGCCGGGCCTGAGTTGCGCGTCAGCCCGAAGATCGCGCCACGCGCTTCGGCGTCCCAATGCGGCGCGCCGAGACCGACGAAAGCCGGCACCAGATAGACGTTCTGCGTGGGGTCGGCGGTTGCCGCCAATACGCCGCTATGCTCGGCCTTGCCGATCACCTTGATGCCGTCGCGCAGCCATTGCACGGCGGCACCCGCGATGAAGATCGAGCCTTCCAAGGCATAGGTAGTCTTGCCGTTCAGCCGATAGGCGATGGTGGTCAACAGCCGGTTCTTCGAGCGCACCAGATCGGCGCCGGTGTTGAGCAGCGCAAAGCAGCCGGTGCCATAGGTCGATTTCATCATGCCTGGCTCGAAACAGGCCTGGCCGATGGTCGCTGCGTGCTGATCGCCGGCCACGCCAAGGATTTTGATTTCGGCGCCAAACAGGCTTTTTTCCGTCACGCCGTAGTCGTCGGCGCAATCCTTGACCTCAGGCAGCATCGCCACCGGGATGCGCAGGATGGAGAGCAGCTCGTCGTCCCAGACATTTTTCTCGATGTTGTAGACCAGCGTGCGCGAGGCGTTGGTGGCATCTGTCGCATGCACCTTGCCGCCGGTCAGCCGCCAGATCAAAAAACTGTCGATGGTGCCGGCGAGCAGTTCGCCCTTTTCGGCGCGCTTTCTCGCACCGTTCACCTTGTCCAGCATCCAGGCGATCTTGGTGCCGGAGAAATAGGGATCGAGCAGCAGGCCGGTCTTTTTGGTGAACTTTTTCTCCAGGCCGTGTTTCTTCAGCTTCTGGCAGAGCGGCGCGGTGCGGCGGTCCTGCCAGACGATGGCATTGTGGATCGGCTTGCCGGTCGCCTTGTCCCAGATGACGACGGTTTCGCGCTGGTTGGTGATGCCGATCGCCGCCACATCCGAAGCCTCGCGGCCGGCGGCCTTCAGCGCGCCTTTGACGGTGGCGACGACGCTTGCCCAGATCTCTTCCGGATCATGCTCGACCCAGCCGGAGGCAGGATAATGCTGCGTGAATTCCTGCTGCTTGCTGCCGGCGACCTTCATCGCGCTGTCGAACAGGATCGCCCTGGTCGATGTCGTACCCTGGTCGATTGCAAGGATGTATCCGGTCATTAGTCCTCCCGGTAGCTGCCTATACAAACAGGGGAGACGGCAAGATGCCGCCTCCCCGTTCACTATGATCCTGGCGGGTACGCCAAGATTACTTCTGCCAGCTCTTCACCAGTTCGTCGTAGTTGATGGTGATCGGCTTTTCCTTCTCGTTCTCGATCTTCAGCTGAGGAGCGAGATTGCCATTCTTGACCGCGTCGGCGTTCCAGTAGGCGAGGTCATGCTCTTCGGCCATCTTCGGGCCGATATCGCCCTGGACGCCCGACTTCTCGATGCGGGTCATGACTTTTTCCTGCTCGGCGCAGAGCGAGTCCATGGCTTCCTGCGCCGTCTTGGCGCCGGACGAGGCATCGCCGATCGCCTGCCACCAGAGCTGTGCCAGCTTCGGATAATCGGGCACGTTGGTGCCGGTCGGCGACCACTGAACGCGGGCCGGCGAGCGGTAGAACTCGATCAGACCACCGAGCTTCGGCGCACGTTCGGTGAAGCTCTTGTCGTGGATCGTGCTTTCGCGGATGAAGGTCAAGCCGACATGGCTCTTCTTCACGTCGACCGTCTTCGAGGTCACGAACTGCGCGTAGAGCCAGGCGGCCTTGGCGCGGTCGGTCGGCGTCGACTTCATCAGCGTCCAGGAACCCACGTCCTGATAGCCGAGCTTCATGCCGTCCTTCCAGTAGACGCCATGCGGCGACGGGGCCATGCGCCACTTCGGCGTACCGTCGTCGTTCAGCACCGCCTTGGCGCCGGCGTCGACCATCGAAGCGGTGAAGGCGGTGTACCAGAATATCTGCTGCGCGACCGCACCCTGTGCCGGCACCGGGCCGGATTCGGAGAAGGTCATGCCCTGGGCTTCGGCCGGAGCGTAGGCCTTCAGCCAGTCGAGGTATTTCTGGATCGAGTAGACGGCAGCCGGGCCGTTGGTGTCGCCGCCGCGCGCCGTGCAGGAGCCGACCGGCTGTGATTTCTCGTTGACCTTGATGCCCCATTCGTCGACCGGCAGGCCGTTCGGCAGGCCCTTGTCGCCGTTGCCGGCCATCGACAGCCAGGCATCAGTGAACCGCCAGCCGAGCGACGGGTCCTTCTTGCCGTAGTCCATGTGGCCATAGACCTTCTTGCCGTCGATCTCGCGGCCGGTGAAGAACTCGGCGATGTCCTCATAGGCCGACCAGTTGACGGGAACGCCGAGGTCGTAGCCGTATTTCGCCTTGAAGTCGGCCTTGTTCTTCTCGTCGTTGAACCAGTCGTAACGGAACCAGTAGAGGTTGGCGAACTGCTGGTCGGGCAGCTGATAGAGCTTCTTGTCCGGCGCGGTGGTGAAGGAGGTGCCGATAAAATCCTTCAGGTCGAGGTTCGGATTGGTAACGTCCTTGCCCTCGCCCGCCATCCAGTCGGTCAGGTTGCGGACCTGCTGGTAGCGCCAGTGGGTGCCGATCAGGTCGGAATCGTTGACCCAGCCGTCATAGAGGTTCTGGCCGGTCTGCATCTGGGTCTGGATCTTCTCGACGACGTCGCCTTCCTGGATGACGTCATGCGTGATCTTGATGCCGGTGATGGCGGTAAAGGCGGGCGCCAGCACCTGCGATTCATACTGGTGGGTGGCGATGGTTTCGGACACGACCTTGATGTCCATGCCGGCGAAAGGCTTCGCGGCATCGATGAACCACTGCATTTCTGCTTCCTGGCCGGCGCGGTCGAGCGTCGACAGCGGGCCGATTTCCTTGTCCAGAAACGCCTTGGCCTCATCCATTCCGGCGTAGGCGTTGCCTACCCCGAGCAACAGGACAAGGGCAGTTGTTGATGTTAAAAATTGCCGTCGCATAGGTTTCCTCCACATTTAGGTTTCAAGTGCGATCTGGAACGGCCGCCGGCACGCGGTCGATCCAACAGTTTCCCCCTCTATACGTAGCGGAACACGCCGACGGCGTAGACCACGGAGAGAGCGAGAGCCCACCACAGGTTGGATCCGACAAGACCCAGCCAAGCGAGATGGATAAAGGCGCTGCCAAGCAGCGACAGAAAAAGACGGTCGCCGCGCGTCGTCTCGAAGCGCAGGATGCCGACGCGCGGATTGCCGCCCGGCGAGGCAAATTCCCAAAACGCCATGCCGCACAGCAGCAGAAGAATGGTGCCGAAGAACGCCGCCGTCGGCCACGTCCACGCCATCCAGGTGAGGTCGAGATTCATGGTGACACCCTCCCCAGGGCAAAGCCCTTGGCGGTGGTGGTGAGGATGAACCCGTGCTTTTGTTTCATCACACCCTCCCCAGGGCGAAGCCCTTGGCGATGTAGTTGCGGACAAACCAGATGACGAGCGCGCCGGGGATCAGCGTCAGCACGCCGGCGGCGGCGAGCAGGCCCCAATCCATGCCGGCGGCCGAAACGGTGCGGGTCATGGTGGCGGCGATGGGCTTGGCGTCAGTGGTGGTCAGCGTGCGGGCGATCAAAAGTTCGACCCATGAGAACATGAAGCAGAAGAAGCAGGCGACACCGATGCCACTGGCGATCAGCGGCATGAATATCCTGACGAAGAAGCGCGGGAAGGAGTAGCCGTCGATATAGGCTGTTTCGTCGATCTCTTTGGGCACGCCCGACATGAAGCCTTCGAGGATCCACACCGCCAGCGGCACGTTGAACAGGCAGTGCGCCAGAGCCACCGCGATGTGGGTGTCGATCAGGCCGAAGGCCGAATAGAGCTGGAAGAACGGCAGCGCGAACACCGCCGGCGGCGCCATGCGGTTGGTCAGCAGCCAGAAGAACAGATGCTTGTCGCCGAGGAAGCGGTAGCGCGAAAAGGCGTAGGCCGCCGGCAGCGCTGCGGCCACCGAGATCACCATGTTCATCACCACATAGGTGATCGAATTGATGTAGCCCGAATACCAGGAGGCGTCGGTAAAGATGGTGACGTAGTTGGCGATCGTAGGCTGATGCGGATAGAGCGTCAGCGAGGAGACGATCTCGGCATTGGTCTTGAAGCTCATGTTGATGAGCCAGTAGATCGGCAGCAGAAGCACGATGATGTAGATCGTCGGCACGATCCACCACCAGCGCGATTCCTCGCCGCGCTTGCGCATCAGCCGGGCGACCTGATCCTGCGAAGGCGTGCTCGCCAATTTTCCCGAAGCGGTGGTTTCGCTCACTCTGTCGGCTCTTTCGTTGGCGCCGCTCATCTCAGCGCTCCGCGTCGTAGTTGGTCATCACGGTGTAGAACACCCACGACAACAACAGGATGATCAGGAAGTAGACCAGCGACATGGCGGCCGCCGGACCGAGGTCGAACTGGCCGAGCGCGGTCTTGACGAGGTCGATCGACAGGAAGGTGGTCGAGTTGCCGGGGCCGCCGCCGGTGACGACGAAGGGCTCGGTGTAGATCATGAAGCTATCCATGAAGCGCAACAGCACGGCGATCAAAAGCACACGCTGCATCTTCGGCAGCTGGATATAACGGAACACCGCCCAGCGCGAGGCGCCGTCGATCTTGGCCGCCTGGTAGAAGGCATCCGGGATCGAAACCAGGCCGGCATAGCAGAGCAGCACGACAAGGCTGGTCCAGTGCCAGACGTCCATGATGATGATGGTGACCCAGGCGTCGAACGGATCCTGCACGTAATTGTAGTCGATGCCGAGCGCGTTGACGTAGTAGCCGAGCAGGCCGATGTCGTTGCGGCCGAAGACCTGCCAGATGGTGCCGACGACGTTCCACGGAATGAGCAGCGGCAACGACATAAGCACCAGGCAGACCGGCACGCCCCAACCCTTCTTCGGCATGTTGAGCGCGATGAAGATGCCGAGCGGCACTTCGATGGCCAGGATGATGAAGGAGAAGATCAGGTTGCGCACCATGGCTTCCCAGAAGCGGCTGGACGACAGCAGTTCCTCGAACCACTGGGTGCCTGCCCAGAAGAAGACGTTGTTGCCGAAGGTGTCCTGCACCGAATAGTTGACGACCGTCATCAGCGGAATGACGGCCGAGAACGCCACCAGCACCAGCACCGGCAGCACCAGGAACCAGGCCTTGTTGTTCCAGGTCTTTTCCATCTATGCCCCCATCTCGACACGCCCCATCTCAACCAGCCAGGAATCGGCATAGATGTTGATGCCGGCCGGATCGAAGCGAACCTTTGGGTCGGCCGGCACGCTCTCGTCCTCGCCGATGACGGCAGCGATCTCGCGGCCTTCGAGGCTGGCGCGCACCACCTTGTGGCGGCCGAGATCCTCGACCTTGCTGATTTTAACCGCCATGCCGTCACGGCCGAGCCTGACATATTCGGGGCGGATGCCGAGTTCGATGGCGCCGGAGCTCCCAGCGGCGGTCTTTGGCGCGCCGGGCAGCTCGATGCGCTGGCTGCCGATCGTCGCGGTCTTGCCGTCGATCGCCACCGGCATGACGTTCATGCCGGGCGAGCCGATGAAGTAACCGACGAATGTGTGGCGCGGGCGCTCGAACAATTCGGCCGGCGTGCCGATCTGGACGATGCCGCCATCATACATGACGACGACCTGGTCGGCGAAGGTCAGCGCCTCGGTCTGGTCATGGGTGACATAGACCATGGTGTAGCCGAAGCGGCGGTGCAGTTGCTTCAACTGCGAGCGCAGCACCCACTTCATGTGCGGATCGATAACCGTCAGCGGTTCGTCGAACAGGATAGCATTGACATCCGAGCGCACCAGGCCGCGGCCGAGCGAGATCTTCTGCTTCTGGTCGGCGGTCAGGCCCCTCGCCTTCTTCTTCGCCCACGACGCCAGGTCGATCATCTCCAGCGTCTCGCGCACCTTGCGGTCGACATCGGCCTCCGGCACGCCGCGGTTGCGCAGCGGGAAGGCAAGATTGTCGTAAACGGTCATGGTGTCGTAGATGACCGGGAACTGGAACACCTGCGCGATGTTGCGCTCCTGCGTCGACAGATTGGTGACGTCCTTGCCGTTGAACAGCAACTCACCGTGCGAGGGGTGCAAAAGTCCCGAAATGATGTTGAGCAGCGTGGTCTTGCCGCAACCCGAAGGCCCAAGCAGCGCGTAGGCGCCGCCATCCTCGAATGTGTGGTGCACTTCCCGCAGCGCAAAATCGGCATCCTTCTGCGGATTGGGCAGGTAGGAGTGCCTGACATGGTTGACGTCGATGCGCGCCATCTCTCCCCCCTCAGGCCGCAAGCTTCGGCGCGGCGACGGCGCTGCCGTTGCTGTCGAAGACCATGATGTGACGCGGATCGATAAACACCTCGATCTCGGCGTCGGGCTCGAAATCGCGGATGCCGTGGGTCAGCATGACCCAGCGCGCATCGGCAAAATCGAGATGGATGAAGCTTTCCGAGCCGGTGATCTCGGTGATCGTCACCTTGGCGCGCACAGGCACCGCGGCAGCGTTGGGCCGCTCGAGCGACAGATGATGCGGCTGGAAGCCGATCGTGTAGTTGGCGTCGGAAATGCCGGCGAGTTCGGCCGGTACCGGCAGCTTGACGCCGCCCTCGAGAAGGAAATCGGGACCTTTCTTGGCCAGCACGATGGTGTTGAGCGGCGGATCGGCAAAGGTTTTCGCCGTCACCAGGTCGATCGGCTTGCGGAAGACGTCGATGGTCGGCCCGAATTGGGTGATCCGCCCCTCGGACAGCGTCGCCGTATTGCCGCCGAGCAGCAAGGCTTCATGCGGCTCGGTCGTGGCGTAGACGAAAATGGTGCCGGCGGCGGCAAATATCCTGGGCAGCTCGGCGCGCAACTCCTCGCGCAGCTTGTAATCCAGATTGGCGAGCGGCTCGTCGAGCAGCACCAGACTGGCATTCTTGACGATGGCGCGGGCCAGCGCCGTACGCTGCTGCTGGCCGCCGGACAGGCTGAGCGGCGTGCGGTCGAGATAGGGTGTGAGCTTCAAAAGCCCTGCCGCGTTGCGGACTTCCTTGTCGATCTTGGCCTGGTCGGTGCCGGCGACGCGCAACGGCGAGGCGATGTTCTCGTAGACGGTCATCGCGGGGTAGTTGATGAACTGCTGATAGACCATGGCGATCTTGCGCTGCTGCACCGGCATGCCGGTGACATTCTGGCCGTCGAACCAGACTGAACCGGTGGTCGGCACGTCGAGTCCGGCCATCAGCCGCATCAGACTGGTCTTGCCCGACAGTGTCGGCCCGAGCAAAACGTTGAGCGAGCCGTGCTGAAGCGTCAGCGACACGTCGCGGATATGCTCCACCGCGCCGACCATCTTCGTCACGTTTCTCAGTTCCAGCATGATGCCTCCTCCCAGGCTTTGTGCATCAATCGCCTTCCCTATTCCGCTGCCGCGACATGGCGCCGGCTGATGCCGCGCATGAATTCGTCAAGCGCCGAGGCCTGTTCGCGGCTGAGATGCAGACCCCGCTTGGTGCGACGCCACAATACATCTTCGGCGGTCAGCGCCCATTCATTTTCGCTGAGGTAGCGTACCTCGGCCTCATAGAGATCAGCGCCGAAATTGCGGCCGAGATCGGCGTTCGACTTGGCAAGGCCGAGCAGCACTTGCGCGCGCGTGCCGTAAAGCCTGGTCAACCGACGCGCCAGGAGCTGGTCGAGGAAAGGATAGGCGCTCTTCAGCTTCGCCACCTGGACGTCGAAACCGGTGGCCGGGAAATCGCCGCCCGGCAAGGGCGCGTTCGCCGTCCACGGCTTGCCGCGCTTGCCGAGAAAACCTTCGACCTTTTCCAGCATCGATTCCGACAACCGGCGGTAGGTGGTGATCTTGCCGCCGAAAGCGTTGACGATCGGCGCCTTGCCCCCGCCGCCATCGGCTTTCAGCACATAGTCGCGGGTCGCTTCCTGCGCCTTCGAAGCGCCGTCGTCATAGAGCGGGCGCACGGCCGAATAGGTCCAGACGATGTCGGGACGCGTCACGGCTTCAGCAAAATATTCGCTCGCCGCCGCGCAGAGATAGTCGATCTCGNATGATGCGCCCGTCCTTGTTCTGGAAGAAGTAGGCGCGCGGATCATCGAACTTCTTTTTGATGACGATATGACTGCCCTGCACCAGGCGCACATTGTGCACGTCGTTCTGGCCCACGGTGGTCGACAGGACGTGGTCGACCCATGGACCGGCGGCATTGACCAGCAGCCGGGCCTTGACCTCCTCGGCCTCTCCCGTCTGCACGTCTTCCACGCGGATCGCCCACAGATCGCCTTCGCGCCGCGCCCCGACGACTTTCGTGCGGGTGCGGATGGTGGCGCCGCGGTCGGCGGCGTCACGCGCGTTCAACATCACCAGCCGGGCATCGTTGACCCAGCCGTCCGAGTACTCGAAGGCCTTGTGAAATAGCGGCTTCAGAGGCTTGCCGGCCGGATCCTTGGACATGTCCAGTGTCCGGGTAGCCGGCAGCAATTTGCGGCCACCAATATGATCGTAGAGGAACAGGCCGAGCCGGATCAGCCAGGCCGGGCGCAGGCCCTTGGCATAGGGCAGCACGAAGCGCATCGGCCAGATGATGTGCGGCGCGTTCTTCCACAGAACCTCGCGCTCCATCAGCGCCTCGCGCACAAGCCGGAACTCGTAGAATTCGAGGTAGCGCAGGCCACCATGGATCAGCTTGGTCGAACCGGAGGAGGTTCCGCTGGCGAGGTCGTTCATCTCGGCGAGAAATACCGAAAAGCCCCGCCCAACGGCGTCGCGGGCGATGCCGCAGCCATTGATGCCGCCACCGATGACGAAGATGTCACGGACTGCGTCCACAAATCCCTCCCGCGATTTCGCATTGCAGCATTTTTGAGTTGTTACGAAACCGTATCGGGATTATTTCGAAATAAGAACGAATGTCAAACGAAATGTAACGGGACCGTGATCGATAGCCTAGCCGAGCGACGTTTCGATCAATTGAACCTCCGCTTCCTCGCAGATCTTACGCACCGACGGGATGTCGCAACGGTCGGTGATGAAGGTGTTGACTTGCGAGAGATGGCCGATGCGAACCGGCGCGGTGCGTTCGAACTTGGTCTGGTCGGAGACCAGGATGACATGCCTGGCATTGGCGATAATGGCTTGCGCCACTTTCACTTCGCGAAAGTCGAAATCGAGCAACGCGCCGTCATGGTCGATGGCCGAGGCGCCGATCACCGCATAGTCGACCTTGAACTGCCTGATGAAATCGACCGCGGCCTCGCCGACAACGCCGCCGTCGGAGCCACGCACGACGCCGCCGGCGATTACCACCTCGATCGAAGGATAGATGCGCATCCTGTTGGCAACATTGATATTATTGGTGATGACCATCAGCCCGGTATGGTCGAGCAGCGCCTTGCTGACCGACTCGGTCGTGGTGCCGATGTTGATGAACAGGGAGGCGTTGTCGGGTATCAGCCTGGCCGCCGCGCGGCCGATCGCCTCCTTCTCGTCGGCGGCAATCTTGCGGCGCGCCTCATACTCCATGTTCTCGATGCCGGACGGGAACAGGGCCCCGCCATGGATGCGCGTCAGCAGCCGCTGGTCGCAGAGATCGTTGAGGTCCTTGCGGATAGTCTGTGGCGTCACGTTGAAATGCGTGGCGAGGTCATCGACCAGCACACGGCCATGGTCCTTCGCCATCTGGATGATTTCGGCATGGCGCGGCGACAAATACACTGAGAACCTCCCGTTTTCGTTTTTCTTGTTTGTAGCTGAAAACGAAAGCAATGAAAAGGGAGACGCCGGCTAATGAAATATCGATGATTGCAAAGGCGAACCGGGCAGATACGGCTCAGACCCGCTCCGCCACCTTGCGGGTGACAGCCGCGACTTTACCTGGCGAGCGGATCATCAGGAAATTGCCGGACCAGTATCCCGGGATTCGCCAAGTGCCTTTGATCTAGGTTGCATCACCGTTGATGATGCCGCTGTAGTGAATCGGGTGCGCCTTCAATTGGGCCTTGTCGTATGTCTTGGTAAAGGAGACGGCGTTGCCCTCTCGCTGCCCCTGCAGGCTTGCGTATCTTGCCGTGCTGGTCGCCGCCGGTTCGTGGGTCATGCCCGTCAAGCTGGTTGCCGTCTCGATCAGCGTTGCAACGAAGGAAACCGGCGGCAGTTCGCGCGGATAGAAATAGCGCCCGCTCCAGACGCCCGTCAGATTCTGGCTAACCCCTTCAGCCCTTCCGGTCATATGCTTGCTCGCAGGTCCTTGCTGGCTTGCCCCGGCGGCGGCAACCACCCGGGCAATCCCTGTCAGTCCTTCGGGGATCTTGCACACTCGCAGATGACAGTGAAGGCGGTATCGACATCGGCCGCGGTTGTCTCGAACTGGCCTGCCTGGAAGCGGATGGCGACCCGCCCATCGACACGCGTCTGCGTCAGGTAGATACGGCCGTCATTGTTGATGGCGTCGACCAGACGCAGATTGTGCTCGTCGCAGTCAGCGCCGGATGCGGCGCGATGCCGGAACGAGAACAGCGACAGCATCGGCTGGCTGGCGAGCTCGAAATCCTCCTCCTCGGCCAGGCGCGCTGCTATGCCTTCGCTCCAGGCGACGTGATTGCGGATCATGGTGCGCAGCGCCTCGAGGCCATGGGCGCGCAGCAGGAACCACAGCTTCAGCGCCCGGAAGCGACGGCCGAGAGGCACCGACCATTCGGAGTAGTTGATGATGCCGTCATGGCCGCGAGTTTTCAGATAGTCCGGCTTGATCGCCAGCGTGCGCACGAGATCCTCCGGCTGGCGGACGAACTGGATCGAGCAGTCGAATTGCGCGCCCAGCCATTTGTGCGGGTTGAAGACGATCGAGTCCGCGCCCTCGACACCGGTCCAGAAATGCCGGTATTCCGGACAGATCATCGCCGATCCGGCCCAGGCGGCGTCGATATGCAGATAGAGCCCCTGGCGTTTGGCCACCGCGGCCACTTCAGCGATGTCGTCGGTGCCGCCGGTGCTGGTGCCGCCGACGCACGCGATGATGCCGGCCGGCAATAGGCCGGCCGCGCGGTCGGCAACAATCGCCGCTTCCAAAGCCGCGGTATCCATGGCGCGGTAGGTGCCGGCGACGGGAATGCGGACGAGGTTTTCCTCGCCAATGCCGGCGACCCAGATGGCGCGGTCGATCGAGGTGTGCACCTGGTCGGAGGAATAGACGCGCAGCCTGCCCTGCCCTGAAAGACCCTTCTTGTTGCCCTGCCAGTCGAGCGTGCGCTCGCGCATGGTCAACACGGCGGCCAGCGTCGCCGATGATGCGGAGTCCTGGATCACGCCGGAAAAGCCTTCGGGCAGGCCGAGCGCCTGGCGCATCCAGTCGACGATGCGCGTCTCAAGCTCTGTCGCCGCCGGCGAAGTCTGCCACAGCATGCACTGCGCGGCCATCGCAGAGACCAGATATTCGGCCACCACCGAGACGGGTGCTGCATTGGCCGGGAAATAAGCAAAGAAACGCGGATGCTGCCAATGCGTCATGCCGGGCACGATCTTGGCTTCGAAATCGGCGAAGATCGTCTCCATCGATTCCGCGGCCTCCGGCGGAGAAGCTTCGATGCTCCTGAAGATCTCGCCCGGCGCTATGGCAGGTCGCACGGGCCGATCGCGAAGGCCGGCGCGGTAATCAGCGCCCCAGTCGGCGGCGCGCCTCGACCAGTCGCGGAATTGCTCGTTGTCCATGGATCCTCCCGACGCGCCGATCAGCCAGCCGTTTGAATTTGATTAACATGTTAAATAGAGACAGGCAACCGCCACGAAGGTTCCCGCGCTACCCCGGAAAATCCGGCAGGCTGGCAAAGGCCGTCTTCAACGCGTTCGACCAGCCTTCGGAAATAGCACGATAATATCGATCGTCCTGGCCGATGCGCTTTTTCAAACCCACCGTGAACGTGTCCTCCTCCAGGAACAGCAGGTCGAGAGGCAGGCCGACGGACAGGTTCGATTTCAGCGTCGAATCGAACGATACCAGCAAGAGCTTGACCGTTTCAGCCAGGCTCATCGTCCTTTCATAGGCACGGATGATGATCGGCTTGCCGTATTTGGTCTCGCCGATCTGGAAGAACGGCGTGTCGTCGGTCGATTCGATGAAATTGCCCTCGGGATAGATCATGAACAGCCGTGGCGGGCTGCCCTTGATCTGGCCGCCGAGGATGAAGGAGGCGTTGAAATAGGAATCCGCCTTTTCGCCGGCAGGCGACGAGCTGGCGATGACTTCCTTGACGGTGTCGCCGACCAGCCGCACCGTCTGGTACATGGATGGGGTCTCGAGCAGCGTCGCGTGGCGTTCCGCCACCGCCTTGGTGCGCTCGTCGAGCAGGCTGACCACGGCCTGCGTCGTAGCCAGATTGCCGGCCGACATCAGTACGATGACGCGCTCGCCTGGCTCTTCCCAGACATGCATCTTCTTGAAAGTGGAGATCGAATCCATCCCTGCATTGGTGCGCGTGTCCGACATGAACACGAGCCCACGATCGAACTTGAGGCCGACGCAATAAGTCATGGAATCTCTTCAGGCAGCAATCTTGCCGGAGACTACTGCTCTACCGTGACGGTGACTGCAAGCTGTTCCTCCGCCTGTCCCAGTCGAATTCCCGACACCGGCGAGGCGTCGCGATAATCACGGCCGGTGGCTACCCTGACATAGCGTTCATCGGGGGAAATGCCGTTGGCGGCGTCGAAGGCGACCCAGCCGAGACCCTGAACATGGGCTTCGGCCCAGGCATGGCTTGCCGCCTGCTCGATGGCCGCATCCATCATCAGATAGCCACTGACATAGCGGGCCGGAAAACCCATGACGCGGGCTGCGGTGACAAAGATGTGGCTGTGATCCTGGCAAACGCCGGTCTTCAGCGCCAATGCCTCTTCCGCCGGGGTCGTCACGCTGGTGGTGCCCGGCGTGTAGGCGACGCGCTCGACGATCAGCGCCATCAGCCGATGCAGCCTTTCGATGTCGGTACCTTTGCCGACCGCCGCGGCAAGCTCGCTTATGCCCTCGCCGGGGATGGTCAAAGCTGTCTCCTGGCTGAACAGCCACAGCGGCGCAAAGCCGTGATGCGGACCCGAGACGCCCGCTGTGTCGCGCGTGACAACCTCGCCGGAGGCCTCGACGGTGATGAAGTCGCGCTCGCCCTCGACGCTCAACAGCCTGTTATCGTTGCCGAAATGGTCGTTAAAGCGGACTTCCTCGCGCGCGCCCTCGATCTTCAGCGCCCAGGACAGCACGGTCTGCGTCGGGCCACTGACCGGTAACAGGCGTAGCCGCTGCAACAGATAGTGCACCGGCGCGTCGTAGCGGTATTCGGTACGGTGGGTGATCTTGAGCCGCATGCCTATTTTCCGTTTGTAAGCATGATCTTATCCGAAAACCGGGTCCCACTTGTCGCTAGCGCGGCCCTCCGGTTCGCGATCATGCTCAATTGAACCGGTAATCTTGTGCGATCTCTTCGCCAAGCTTGGTGTTGTCTTGAATGAACCTGGCCAGGAATTCGTGCAGGCCGGCGTCGAATATGTCCTTGATCGACCCTGCCTGCAGCATCGCCTGTGTCCTGTCGACGGTGGCGTGGCAGGCATGACGGTCGCCATAGTCGTCGCCGAGGAACTTCAGATGCTCGGCAAGAAAACGATAACAGAAGGTCAGCGAACGCGGCATGCGCACATTGAGGATCAGATAGTCGGCAATGTTGGTGGGTTTGTAGTCGGCCTCATAGACCCAGCGATAGGAACGGTGCGCCGACACCGAGCGCAGGATCGACTCCCATTGGTAGTTGTCGAGGCTCGAGCCGACCCAGGAGATCGACGGCAGCAGCACGTAGTATTTCACGTCGAGGATGCGTGCCGTGTTGTCGGCCCGCTCGACATAGGTGCCGAGTTGTGAGAAGTCGAAGATCTCGTTGCGCAGCATCGTGCCGTAGAACGAGCCGCGGATCAGCGCCGTCTCGCGTTTGATGGCGTCGAGCACACTCGGCAGGTCGCGCTCGTCGATCGGCTTTGCCAGCATGCGCTTCAGGGCCATCCAGGCTTCGTTGATGCTCTCCCAGGTCTCGCGCGTCAGCGCGGTGCGCACCATGCGGGCATTGTTGCGAGCGGTCTCGATCGCCGACATCGTGCTCGACGGGTTCGAGGTGTCGCGCAGCAGGAAGTCGGCGACATTGGCGGCGGTGTAGTCCTTGTATTTCTGCGTGAAGGTGACGTCGGAGCCGGCGCTGAGCAGCACCGAATTCCACTCTTCCGACGCGCTCTGGGTGCGGGTCAGCGCCATGCGAAGGCCGGCATCGACCAGACGCGCCATGTTTTCCGCCCGCTCGATATAACGGTTCATCCAGTAGAGCCCGTTGGCGGTGCGGCCGAGAAGCATGGCAAGACCCTTCGGGCTAGTGAGTAGGGAATAGTGAGTAGGGATTAGTAAGCATTTGAATCTCTGTGGAATATGGCATTTCTTGTCCCTCTACTGCCTACTGCCTACTGCCTACTGCCTACTGCCTACTGCCTACCTAATCGTCCAACACCCACGTATCCTTCGTCCCGCCGCCTTGCGAGGAATTCACGACCAACGACCCCTCCTTCAGCGCCACCCGCGTCAAGCCGCCGGGCACGATCTGGATTCGGTCGGAGACCAGAACATAGGGTCGCAAGTCGACATGGCGCGGCGACAGGCCTTTTTCTGTCAGGATCGGGCAGGTCGACAGCGCCAGCGTCGGCTGGGCGATGTAGTTGGAAGGCTTCGCCTGCAGCTTCTTGGCGAAATCCTGGCATTCCTTCTTGGTCGCAGCCGGCCCCACCAGCATGCCGTAGCCGCCGGAGCCGTGCACTTCCTTGATGACCAGCTCATGGATGTGTTCGAGCACGTATTTCAGACTGTCGGGCTCCGAGCAGCGCCAGGTCGGGATGTTGCCGAGGATGGCTTTGCGGCCGGTGTAGAACTCGACGATGTCGGGCATGTAGGAATAAATCGCCTTGTCGTCGGCGATGCCGGTTCCCGGCGCGTTGGCGATGGTGATGTTGCCGGCGCGGTAGACGTCCATGATGCCGGGCACGCCAAGGGCCGAGTCCGGCCGGAAGGTCAGCGGATCGAGGAAGGAATCGTCGACGCGCCGGTAAAGCACGTCGATCTGCTTGTAGCCTTCGGTCGTGCGCATAGCGACGTGGCCGTCTACAACGCGCAGATCCTGGCCTTCGACCAGTTGCACGCCCATCTGGTCGGCGAGGAAGGCATGTTCGAAATAGGCGGAGTTGAAGCTGCCCGGCGTCAGCACGGCAATGGTCGGTGCGCCCTTGGTGCTTTGCGGCCGCACTGCCGCCAGCGACTGGCGCAGCAATTGCGGATAATTCTCCACCGGCCGCACCTTGATCTGCTGGAACAGTTCGGGAAAGAGCTGCATCATCGTCTCGCGGTTCTCCAGCATGTAGGAGACCCCCGACGGCGTGCGCGCATTGTCCTCCAGCACGTAGAACTCGTTCTCCGAGATGCGGACGATATCGACGCCGATAATGTGGGTGTAGACGCCGGCCGGTGGCCGCACTCCGATCATTTCCGGCAGGAACGCCTCGTTCCTGGCGATCAGCTCCCTCGGCACGCGGCCGGCGCGCAGGATTTCCTGGCGGTGGTAAATGTCGTCGAGGAAAGCGTTCAGCGCCTGCACGCGCTGCTCGATGCCTTGCGTCAGCCTTCGCCATTCATTGCCGGAGATGATGCGCGGCACGATGTCGAAGGGGATCAGCCGCTCGGAGGCTTCCTGCTCGCCATAGACGGCGAAGGTAATGCCGGTCTTGCGGAAGACGCGCTCGGCGTCCTGCATCTTTTCGGTAAGCCTGGCCGGGTCCTGCTCCTTCAGCCAGCGGTCGTAAGCCGTATACGGTTGTCTAAGCCCGGAAACTTCCGGAAGCATTTCATCGAACGCTGCCAATCGCATACTCCCCTGTGACGCCATTTCACTGGCGTCGCGGGAGAAAATCAAGCGCAATCGGTGATTTGGAGGATATCGGCGATCAGTATGTTCCGACTGCCCAAAATTCGGGCAGTCGGAACAGGACCTTAATCAGGCTCTGCCTTGTCGCCGGGCAAGTGCCTGATGCGCTCTAGCAGTTCACCGTTTCATGGAAACGGCGACCTGCCATGGCTTTTTGCTTTGACGCAATTCCGGACGGAAAACCGCTTCACATTTTTTTCCTGGAATTGCTTTAGAAAGCGCGGAAAGTGACGACCGTGAAGGTGTCCTTGATTCCGGGAATAATCTGCACCTTCTCGTTGACGAAGTGGCCGACATCTTCCTCGTCGTCGACGTAGAATTTGGCAAGCAGGTCGTAATTGCCGGCGGTCGAGTAGATTTCCGAGGCGATTTCGGCATCGGCGAGCGCGCTGGCGACCTCATAGGACTTGCCCAGATCGCACTTTATCTGCATGAAAAACGTCTTCATTGCCGGTCCCGATCAAGCTTCAGCACACAAGCGGCCCTTGTGGCAGACTGCCGCCCGGCTTTCAAGCATCAGGCCGAGCGCGCCTTGGCGACGGCTTGTCTCAGTTCGGACACCGGCATGCCGCGCCGATACAAGTTGCCGCCGATGACCAGGGCTGGCGTGCCGCGCAGCTTGAAAGCCGTCGCCTGGGCTTCGGTGCGGACAAGGGCAGCGTCGATGTCGGGTTCACGGATGGCGAGGTCGGCACGCACCATCGCCACATCGACACCGACGGAAGAAAGGATGTCGTTGGTGCGGCGTTCCGAAAGGCCGCGCTGGTTGGTCATCAGCGCATCGACCGCCGCGGCATATTGTTCGCCGCTCAGCAGCGTCACCCGCGCCGCGTCGCGCGACACGTCGCCGAAGATCGGCCAGTCCTTCATCACAAGCCGAATGCCGCTGTCCTCTTCCATCAACTTCTTCAGCTCGACGAAAACGAGCTTGCAGATCGGGCACTGATAGTCGACGAATTCGGCGATGGTGACATCGCCATCGGGGTTGCCGAGCGCTGGAATGGCGGGGTCGAAGGCGACTTCCGTGACGGTCGGCCCAGTGCTTGCCCAGGCGGGCAAGGGAGCCAAAACTGCGAGGCTTGCCGCGCCCTTCAGCAAAAGGCGCCGGTCGATCGGCTGCTTGAACATGGTCGTCCCTGGTTGCGCGAACGGGTCCCCACCCGTCCCTACGATGCGCGCCCCGCGTTAAAGGAGGCTTAAGCATGATCTTGTGGCACTTGCGTGGCAAATATTGCGGTTGCTGAAACCGTGAGGCTCCGCCAAGCGTATGGTATGATGCGTCCTGGGACAGGTTTTGTTGAGGACAATGGAGACAGGCCATGCGCCGCATCGCATTCGCAGTCGTTTCATTGCTGTTCGCGTTGTTCGTGTCGGCAGCCCTTGCCGGCGACGCCGAAGTCAAGGCCGGCCAGGCCGTCATCGATGGTCAGTTGAAGGCGCTCATCGCCAATGATGGCGCCAAGGCGTACAGTTTCGCCGCTCCAAATGTGAAGCGCATCTTTCCGACCGTCGACACCTTCATGAACATGGTGACCAACGGCTATCCGCCGGTGCGCCAGCCGCAGAGCTATTCCTTCGGCAAGGTCGAGCAGATGGGGCCAACTTCGATAATCCAGCAAGTGCTGATCGTCGGACCCGACGGCAAGGACTATGAGGCGGTCTACACGCTGGAACAGCAGCCCGACGGCAGCTTTCAGATCACCGGCTGCAGCTTGCGCGCAGCGAATTCGCTCAGTACCTGAGGCCCGGCTACAGCACCGGAATATCACCCCTCGCCCATGCCTCGGAAATCTCAGCCGTGCGCGCCTCAAAGGCCCGGGCCTCGATCGCGGCGCGAATGTCCTGCATCAGCTTCTGATAGTAGGACAGGTTGTTCCAGGTCAGAAGCATCGCCCCCAGCGCCTCCTGCGAGCGCACGAGATGGTGCAGATAGGCGCGTGAATAGTCGCGTGCGGCCGGGCAGTCGCTCTCCTCATCCAGCGGCCGCGGATCGTCCGCGTGGCGGGCATTCCTGAGATTGACCTTGCCGCGCCTGGTATAGGCCAGGCCATGGCGGCCGGCGCGGGTCGGCATGACGCAGTCGAACATGTCGATGCCGCGCGCCACCGATTTCACGATGTCGTCCGGCGTGCCGACGCCCATGAGATATCGAGGCTTGTCGTCAGGCAATTCCGGACAGGTGATCTCCAGCATATCCAGCATCACCGCTTGCGGTTCGCCGACGGCCAGGCCGCCGACCGCATAGCCCTTCAGCTCCATCGCGCTCAGCGCCTGCGCCGAACGCACCCTGAGAGCTGCGTTGTCGCCACCCTGGACGATGCCGAACATCGCCTTGCCGGGCTGATCGCCGAACGCTGTCTTGCAGCGCTCGGCCCAGCGCAGCGACAGCTCCATCGCGCGCTCGATCTGCTTGAGGTCGGCCGGCAGCGCTGTGCATTCGTCGAGCTGCATCTGGATGTCGGAATCGAGCAGGCCCTGGATCTCGATCGAGCGCTCCGGCGACATCTCGTAGGCAGCGCCGTCAATGTGCGAGCGAAAGGTGACGCCCTTCTCGGTCAATTTTCTGAGCTTCGACAGCGACATGACCTGAAAACCGCCACTGTCGGTCAGGATCGGCTGCGGCCAGCGGGCGAATTCATGCAACCCACCAAGCCGCGCCACGCGCTCGGCGCCAGGGCGCAGCATCAGATGATAGGTATTGCCCAGGATGATGTCGGCGCCGACGCCGCGCACCTGGTCCATATACATGGCCTTGACCGTGCCGCCGGTGCCGACCGGCATGAAGGCCGGCGTGCGGATTTCGCCGCGCGGCATGGTGATGGAACCGCGCCGCGCCTTGCCGTCGGTGGCGAGGATCTTGAAGGTGAATGTCTCAGCCATTGAATTCCTTGTCATGGACAGGCGCGCCTGGCGCCTGCCTGTCGAGCGACTGGCGGTATTGGATGCAGCCGCGCATGAATTTCGGCCATGGCGGCACGGCAATCGATGGATCGGTCTTTTCCGGCAGCAGGTCCCACAGGTTGGGATGATGCCAGCATAAATCATGGCCGGTAGAATCTCGATGCTGGCGAATGCCGGCNCAGACGTGTGCTCTTCCGATCTAATTTCTTCACTTCGGCGATCAGGCTTTCGCGATCAAAGGCCTGCAGGTCATCGTCCATCGCTCATCTCCGCTCGATAAAGCAGGCTTGCATCTCCGTAGGAATAGAACCTGTAATCGTTCCCGATGGCATGAGCATAGGCCGCACGCATCGTATCTAGGCCGCTGAAGGCCGAAACCAGCATGAACAGCGTCGAACGCGGCAGATGGAAATTGGTCATCAGCAGGTCGGCGGTCTTGAACCGATAGCCCGGCGTGATGAAGATGTCGGTCGGGCCGGACCAGGCGGTCAGCGAGCTATCAGGCCGTGCCGCGCTCTCCAGCAGGCGCAGCGAGGTCGTGCCGACAGCGATGATGCGCCCGCCCCGCGCCTTGGCGCCATTCAGAGCGTCGGCTGTTGCTTCGCTGACCGAGCCGGTCTCGGCATGCATCTTGTGGTCAGCGGTGTCGTCCGCCTTGACCGGCAGGAAGGTGCCGGCGCCGACATGCAAGGTCACGAAGCGGCGTTCGATGCCTTTTGCATCCAGCGCGGCAAACAGCTCCGGCGTAAAATGCAGGCCTGCGGTGGGGGCAGCGACTGCGCCCTCCTCCTTGGCATAGATTGTCTGGTAATCCGTCAGGTCGCGTGCGTCGTCGTCGCGCTTGGAGGCGATATAGGGGGGCAGCGGGATGTGGCCGACGGCGCGCAGCGCTTCGTCGAGAAATGGGCCGGAGAGGTCGAAGCCGAGCAACGCCTCGCCGGCGTCGCCCTTCTCGATCACCGTGGCGTCGAGTTGGCCGAGAAAACAGGAATTGCCGTCATGGCCGAAATGGATGCGGTCGCCGGCGGCGACGCGCTTGCCCGGCCGCATGAAGGCCAGCCAGCGGTCAGGCGCCATGCGCATATGCAGCGTGGCGTCGACCTGCGCCTGCGCTTCGCCGCGCCGCCTGATGCCTCTCAACTGGGCAGGAATGACCTTGGTGTCGTTGAAGACCAGCACGTCGCCGGCATTGAGCAAGGACGGCAGGTCGCCAACCGTGCGGTCCGAAAGCGCCTCGCCCGACCTGACCACCAGCATTCTAGCACTGTCGCGCGGCTCGGCCGGGCGAAGCGCGATACGCTCCTCCGGCAAGTCGAAGTCGAAGAGGTCGACGCGCATCAGTAGAGCCGAACGAGCAGCGCTCCGGCCAAGAGCAGCACCGCGCCGGCGATGCGGCCGAGCGAAATCTCGCGCACCGCCACGCCGAGGAAGCCGACGCGGTCGATCAGCATGCCGGCCAGCAACTGGCCGGCAACCAGGAACGCCATCAGCGCGGCTGCACCAATGCGCGGCGTAAGAATGGTCGAGAGCGTGACATAGAAACCGCCGAGCATGCCGCCGGCGATGAACAGCCAGGGCGCCGGCGCCTTCCAGTCGAGCGAGATGTCCTGCAGCCGCACAACGGCGACGGAGATGATGCCGAGCACAACCGCACCCGACAGGAACGAAAACGCCGCCGCCGCGACCGGGAGCCCCAGGCCGCGCGCCAGCTGCGAGTTGATCGGTGCCTGAATGGCGATGAAGGCGCCGGACAGGATGCCGAGCAGCGACCAGACCACGCCCATCATCGTCGTTTGTCCTTACTTGACGTCGGCCGCGACCTTCAGCGACACGATCTTGTCGGGATCGACCACCGGCTCGCCGCGCTTGATCTTGTCGACATTGTCCATGCCTTCGATGACCTGGCCCCAGACCGTGTACTGGCGGTTGAGGAAAGCGGCATCGTCGAAGCAGATGAAGAACTGCGAATTGGCCGAGTTCGGGTTCTGCGAACGGGCCATCGAGCAGGTGCCGCGACCATGGTTGGCGTTGGAGAACTCAGCCTTCAGGTCCGGCTTTTCCGAGCCGCCCATGCCCGCGCGGGAGGGGGCAAAAGTGGGCTTGGTCGAATTGCCGAACTTGACGTCACCGGTCTGCGCCATGAAGCCTTCGATGACGCGGTGGAAAACCACGCCGTCATAGGCGCCTTCGCGGGCCAGTTCCTTGATCCGGGCGACGTGGCCCGGGGCCAGGTCGGGGAACAGTTCAATGACGACCTTGCCCTTGGTCGTTTCCAGGATGAGCGCGTTTTCGCGGTCCTTGATCTCAGCCATGTCGGATATCCTTTATCTCAGAAAACAGAATGATTTGATAGGTTTACTTGTCGGCGGCGATGCGTACCTTGATCATGCGGTCGGGCTCACTGACCGTGCCATTGTCCGCCTCGTTGCCCTTCTTGATCTTGTCCACCAGCTCTATGCCGCTGACGACATTGCCGACGATGGTGTACTGGCCATCGAGGTTCGGCGCCGGCGCGAACATGATGAAGAACTGCGAATTGGCGGAGTTCGGGTCCTGCGAACGGGCCATACCGAGCGTGCCGCGCTTAAAATGTTCGCTCTGCGAGAATTCCGCCGGCAGGTCGGGCAGGTCTGAACCGCCGGTGCCGACGGCCTCGGGGCTGAACCCCTTCTTCATGTTGCCGAACTTGACGTCGCCGGTCTGCGCCATAAAGCCGTTGATGACGCGGTGGAATGCGACATCGTTATAAGCGCCTTCGCGCACCAGCTTCTTGATCTGGGCGACATGCTTGGGTGCCAGGTCGGGGCGTAGCGCGACGGTGACGTCGCCGTTCTTCAAGGTGATGACCATGGTGTTTTCCGGTTCGGCGGCGAAGGCCGAAACGGATGCGGTCACGAGACCGGCAAGCACGACGAGGAACGAGGCGAGCTTTTTCAGCTGCATAAGGGATCTCCGAAGGTCTTTGTTAGGGTGCATGTCGTTGCCCCAAAACCGGCATCCACTTTTGGGCGACATGCACTATTTCGCGAATTTGGCGGTGAGCGCGCCGGCAACGGCGGCCGGTACGAAGGGACGGATGTCTCCGCCCATCGAGGCTATCTGGCGCACAAGTGTGGCGGTAATGGTGCGTACCGATGGACTGGCGGGCAGAAAAACCGTCTGCAGTTCCGGCGCCATGGTCTCGTTCATGCCGGCCATCTGCATCTCGTAATCGAGATCGGTGCCGTCGCGCAGGCCGCGGATCATGATCGAGGCGCCATGCTTGCGGGCCGCGTCGATGACCAGCCCGTCAAAGGCGACGACCTTGATCCGGGCTCCGTCGCGGCCGAATTCGGCGTTCGTCGCGGCCTCGATCAGCTTCACCCGTTCGTCGAAGGAAAACAGCGGCGTCTTGCCGGGATGGGTGCCGATCGCCGCATATACCGTGTCGGCGACAGCCAGCGATGCCTTCAGCACATCGAGATGGCCGTTGGTCAGCGGGTCGAAGGAGCCGGCATAAAGGGCGATGCGATCGGTCATGGGAGGTGCTTCTAGCGGGGCATTGGGCGGAAGGCAAATGCGATTGGGAACATCTGCGTGAACCTTTTCGCAGACATGAACGACAGATGAATGCCTTGATCACGCGGACTTCACGCCGCGTTCGCTAGTTTGCACTTCGGAAGATGAAACCAAAACCCGATCTAACCGTTGGATAGGCGCAGGAGAACACGCACATGCTGATCTACATGCTCGCCACCGCAATGACCGTCGCCATGCTGATCGCCACCGCATTCGGATTGCATAGCGAGGCAGAGCGCGTCCGTGTCCGCACAAAGCGGTTCGAAGGTTTCGGCGCTCGCTGGCCCCACCGTCGCCCCTGATTTATTGCTAGTTTCTTGTTTGCGCCGGCCCATCGGGCCGGCGTTGTTGCTCAAACCTATTCGGTGCTGTCCGGTACGGCATCTCCGGCGCCGGCCTCAATGACACCCTCTTCGACATCCTCGTCGGCCTGCGGCTCCGAAATCCGTTCGACCGAAACCACCTTCTCGCCTTCGGCGGTGTTGAAGATGGTCACGCCCTTGGTGGCGCGGCTGGCGAAACGGATACCGTTGACCGGCACCCGGATGACCGTGCCGCCATCCGAAACCAGCATGATCTGGTCGTCATTGCCGACCGGGAAAGTCGCCACCAGCTGGCCGATCTCGGCCACCTTCGACACGTCGGTGGCGCGGATGCCTTTGCCGCCGCGTCCGGTCAGGCGGAAATCGTAGGATGACGAGCGCTTGCCGTAGCCATATTCGGTCACCGTCAGCACATACTGCTCATGCGCCTTGAGCTCTTCGTAACGGCTGTCGGAAAGCTCGGTCTCCTCGCCAATCTCCTCATTGGTGAGTGCAATCTCTTCTTCCTCGCCGGTCACCTCGGCGGCAAGCCGCCGCTCCAGTGCTGCCCGCTTGAGGTAGGCGGAGCGTTCCGCCGGTGAAGCATCGACATGCTCGATCACCGACATGGAGATGATGCGGTCGGTCTCGGCCATACTTATGCCGCGCACGCCGACCGAATTGCGGCTCTGGAAGACGCGCACATCGCCAACGCGGAAGCGGATGCACTGGCCGGAGCTGGCGGTCAAAAGCACATCGTCATTGTCTGTGCAGGTCTCGACGCCGAGGATCTCGTCGCCCTCCTCCTCCAGCTTCATGGCGATCTTGCCGTTGCGGTTGACCTGGACGAATTCGGACAGCTTGTTGCGGCGCACGGTGCCGCGCGTGGTGGCGAACATGACGTCGAGTTCGCCCCAGCTGGTCTCGTCCTCGGGCAGCGGCATGATGGTGGTGATGCGCTCGCCCTGCTCCAGCGGCAGCATGTTGATCAGCGCCTTGCCGCGCGACTGCGGATTGCCGATTGGCAGCCGCCAGACCTTTTCCTTGTAGACGATGCCGCGCGAGGAGAAGAACAGCACCGGCGTATGCGTGTTGGCCACAAACAGTCGGGTGACGAAATCCTCTTCCTTGGTCGACATACCGGAGCGGCCCTTGCCGCCGCGGCGTTGCGCCCGGTAGAGCGACAGCGGCACGCGCTTGATGTAGCCGGAATGGCTGACGGTGACGACCATGTCCTCGCGCTGGATCAGGTCCTCGTCTTCCATGTCGGCGCCGCCGTCGGTGAGCTCGGTGCGGCGCGGCGTGCCGAACTCGTCGCGCACGGCGGCAAGCTCGTCCTTGACGATCTGTTGGATGCGGGCGCGGGACGACAGAATGTCGAGGTAATCCTTGATCTCGTCGCCGATGGTGTTCAGCTCGTCGGCGATTTCGTCACGGCCGAGCGCGGTCAGGCGCTGCAGGCGCAGTTCGAGGATTGCGCGCGCCTGTTCCTCGGAGAGGTTGTAGGTGCCATCCTCATTGATGCGATGGCGCGGATCGTCGATAAGCAGAATCAATGACTCCACGTCCCCGGAGGGCCAGCGTCGCTCCATCAACTGCTCGCGCGCCGTCTGCGGATCGGGCGCGGTGCGGATCAGCTTGATCACTTCGTCGATGTTGGCGACGGCGATGGCGAGGCCGACCAGCACGTGGGCGCGGTCGCGCGCCTTGCGCAGCAGGAATTTCGTGCGCCGGCTAATCACCTCTTCGCGGAAGCTGACAAACGCCTTCAGCATGTCGGTCAGGTTCATCACTTCCGGCTTGCCGCCGTTCAGCGCCACCATATTGGCGCCGAAGGAGGTCTGCAGCGGCGTGAAGCGGTAAAGCTGGTTGAGAATGACGTCGGCGACAGCGTCGCGCTTCAGCTCGATGACGACGCGGTAGCCCTGGCGGTCGCTTTCGTCGCGAATGTCGGAAATGCCTTCGATGCGCTTGTCGCGCACCAGCTCGGCCATTTTCTCGATCATCGAGGCCTTGTTCACCTGGTACGGGACTTCCGTGATGATGATCGATTCACGGTCGTTTCCGCGCTGTTCGACATTGACCTTGCCGCGCATGACGATGGAGCCACGGCCAGTCGCATAGGCGCTGTAGATGCCGGAACNCTGGGTCGAGGTGATCACCCGCTCGGATTTGCCACGGCCAGTCGCATAGGCGCTGTAGATGCCGGAACGGCCGAGCACGATGCCGCCGGTCGGGAAATCGGGACCCGGAATGATCTCCATCAGCGCCGGCAAATCGATCGCCGGATTGTCGATGATGGCGATGGCGCCGTTGCAGATCTCGGCCAGATTGTGCGGCGGGATGTTGGTGGCCATGCCGACGGCGATGCCGCCGGAACCGTTGACCAGAAGATTGGGGAAGCGGGCCGGCAGCACCTTCGGTTCGGTGTCGGATGCGTCATAAGTCTCCTGGAAATCGACGGTTTCCTTGTCGATGTCCTCCAAGAGTTCATGCGCGACCTTGGTCAGCCGCGATTCGGTGTAGCGCATCGCCGCCGGCGGATCGCCGTCGATGGAGCCGAAATTACCCTGCCCGTCGATCAGCGGAACGCGCAGCGACCAGTCCTGCGCCATGCGCACCAAGGCGTCGTAGATCGAGGCGTCGCCATGCGGATGGTATTTACCCATCACGTCGGCGACCGGGCGGGCCGACTTCACATATTTGCGGTTCCAGTGATAGCCGCTCTCATGCGCCGCATAGAGAATGCGGCGGTGCACCGGCTTCAGGCCGTCGCGCACATCGGGCAGCGCACGGCTGACGATGACGCTCATGGCGTAAGAGAGGTACGAGCTCTGCATCTCCTCGATGATGGAGATGGGCTCGATGCCGGTGGGGCCGCCGTCGGCGCCGCGCGGGGGTTTTTGGTCGGTCAAATCGGATCACAATCTAATCAGGAATCACTGACCGCTTATATAGGAAGCACGGCCGAAACTCCAATATTCGTGGTGCTTTTCCAATGAGGATTTCAGTGGCAAATTCAAATGGATACCTCTGATTGCGACGATTTGGCCATACGCATTCGCCGCCGGCAGGGGCAAAAGCCTGCGAAGGACAGTTTTCCAAGCCAAGAGCTTATCTGGAGGCAGACAGACGCGTCAGCGGGTAGCCACCCGCCGGGCGCGATAGTGGCCAGGCGTCTCACCCATGACGCGCCGGAAACGGCGGTTGAACGTCGACAAATCGTTGAAACCGGCCTCGAAGGCGATTGCCGAGATGGCATCGCCTGACATGCGTAGCCGCACCGCCGCGCGGTGCAGCCGGGTTCTCAGCAGAAACTGATAGGGCGTCATGCCGGCGACCTGCCGGAAAGTGCGCAGGAAATGACACGGGCTGGTCGCCGTCGCGCAGGCAAGCTCGGAAAGCGAGACCGGCCTGTCGGCATTGAGCTCGATCTGCCGCACCGCCTCGGCAACCCGTTTCTGGTCGCGGCGGCTCGGCGGTCGAACGCCAGGCACCGCATCGCTGGCGACGGGCAGTGCTGCGCCGGCAACTGCTAGTGCTGCGCCGGCAATTCGCAGGCCAAGCTCTTCAAAGGCGTCGATGTCGACCATCTCGCGCGCCGCTTCCGCCTCTGCCAGCAGCGATGCCAGCGCCGGCAAAGGCGGCATATGCGGCACGCCGAAGGCGAGCTTGCTCGCGCCGGGCACGTCGCTGGCGATGCGGTCGAGATAGGCCGGAGCGAAGTGGAAGGACAGGCAACGGTCGCCGGCGCCATGCTCATGCCCGCATTCATAGCAGGCGCCGACATTGCCGAGCAGGATCGCGCCCGGCGCCAGCATGGCGGCGCCTTGCCTGGTGCGGTAGCGGAAGGTGCCGCTGGTGACAGCGGCAACGCAGAAGGTGTCGTGCGCCTCCTCGAACGGGCGGTCGCCGGCGCCGGCCGTGCACAGCACGTCACAGACATACCAACCCTGCCCCGATGCCAGGTTTTGTTCGCTCGTCGTCATGGCTTGAAAGATAGCAATTTTTCCCAAGCGCGACAGCCGGTCGGGGCCTATCGCTTGCAGCCTCCTGACATAACGAAGGCAGCAAGTATGATCGGTACATCCTCCTTTGCCGAAGCGCTCCACAGCGACGGCCCCAATCCCGGCCTGGCTGAAAAGCTGGATCTCTACGGCCGCTTCGTCGGCGCCTGGACATTCGATGCCACGCGCCATCTCGAGGACGGCACGGTTCTCACCGGACGCGGCGAGGTGCATTTCGGCTGGGTCCTGGAAGGCAGGGCGATCCAGGATGTATGGATCCTGCCCGCGCGGGATGCCGGCCCCTCGCCCTCGCTCGGCAAATGGACTTTCTATGGCACAACGCTGCGGGCCTATGATCCCGGCTCGGATGCCTGGCACATCTTCTGGAGCGACCCGCGAAACCAATACTACAGCCGCCAGCTTGGTCGCGCCGAAGGCGACACAATTGTGCAGGTCGGCGCCGACGGCACTGGTTCCTCGGTCCGCTGGAGCTTTTCGCGCATCACCAAGGACAGCTTCCGCTGGCTCGGCGAGCGTTCGCACGACGATGGCAAGACATGGCGTCTCGAAGTCGAGTTCCTGGCGCGCCGCGTCGCCCAGGAACTGATGACGCAACATATTGCAAAAAAGGTGAAAAAACATGCTTGACCATGTCTCGATCGACGTCCGCGACACCAATTTTTCGAAGCCCTTCTACGATGCCGCGCTAAAGCCGCTCGGTTATTCCTGCCTCAGCCAGTCGCCAGGGTCACTGGGTTATGGTGCGCAAACCGTGGCGCTGTGGGTGAACGACGCGGAGCGGCCAGTGTCATCGGACGAGAAGTCCGGTCTGCATTTCTGCTTTACCGCGCCGACTAGGCAGAGTGTCGTTGCCTTCCATGCCGCCGCCTTGCGTGCAGGCGGCAGCGACAATGGCGCGCCGGGCCTGCGCGCCGAATATGGCGAGAACTATTACGCTGCCTTCGTCGTCGATGCCGACGGCTATCGCCTGGAGGCCTATTGCAACGCTGCCGCCTAACACTGACGCCGTCTCCGGTATCGCCATGTCAGACGGTTCCCACCGGTCGGGCTTTGCTCTACCACTATGGTGGCGCAGGGGTCCGGCCCGGCGGGAGGGGTCAGCGATGCCGAGTTTCGACAGCCTGTTCAACGCCTTCGTCACCATTCTGGTGACCATCGACCCGCCAGGTCTCGCGCCGCTCTTCCTCGCGGTGACACGCGGCATGAACCGCGAGGAACGTCAGCAGGTTTCGGTGCGCGCCTCGATCATCGGCTTCCTGGTGATGGCGCTGTTTGCGGTGGCGGGGGCGTCCATCCTGTCGGTGTTCGGCATCACGCTGCCGGCTTTCCGCGTCGCCGGCGGGTTTTTGCTGTTCTTCATCGCTTTCGAAATGGTGTTCGAGCGCCGCCAAGATCGCAAGGAGAAGATCGGCGACGTCGCCATCACCAAGGACATGATCCACAACATCGCGGCCTTCCCGCTGGCGATCCCGCTGATCGCCGGCCCCGGTGCGATTTCGGCGACTGTGCTACTGTCGGGCTCTTTTCAGGGTTTTGCAGCACAAGCGGCGCTGGTCGGCATCATCTTCGTCTGCCTTGCCATCACCTATCTGGTGTTCGTGCTGTCGGAGCGCATCGACCGCATCCTCGGCCAGACCGGCCGCTCGATCCTCACCCGCCTGCTCGGCGTCATTCTGGCCGCGCTTGCGGTTCAGTTCGTCGCGGATGGCATCAAGGCGCTTATGGCGGGGTGAACGGCAGCCCCTGCTCCCTGCTCCCTGCTCCCTGCTCCCTGCTCCACCGCCGTATCGACGACCTCGAAATCGTGGGTGATGACAGCCGTCTTGGCCAGCATGGCCGAGGCCGAGCAGTATTTCTCGATCGACAGGTTGATGGCGCGCTGGACCTTGTCGAGCGACAGCGCGTGGCCCGTGACGATGAAATGCATGTGGATGCGGGTGAAGACTTTCGGGTCGGTTTCGGCTCGGTCGGCGTCGAGTTCGACAACACAGTCCTCGATCGCCTCGCGGCCTTTTTCGAGGATGTGGACGACATCATAGGCCGAGCAGCCGCCGGTGTCGATCAGCACCAGTTCCATCGGGCTCGGACACGGCGTCTTGCCTTCCGGCCCGGAGGCGGTTCCCAGCACAACCTTGTGGCCGCTGCCGGACTCGCCGACGAAGGTGCGCTCCTCGACCCATTTGATCCGTGCTTTCACGGCAATCTTCCTTCAGAAAGCGTCACTGGCCGAAGACGACCGTGTGCATGATCCGCCCCGGCAGCAGCGTGAACACGCCGGCGCCGATCAGGGCGAAAACATACAGCGATATCATGACCCTGCGATGTGTGGCGACCCGATGCATATGCGCGTGCCAGACCGCAAGCGGCACGGCGATCAACACTAAAATCGACAAGAGATGGATCGGGCTGAACGGACCGACGAGGCGTATCTGCTGGATCCAGAAACTGGAGATGGCGACGACCATCATCAGCGCCGCCCAGGCATAGCCGACGACACGATGACGCGTCGTGCCTTTCGGCAGCGCCAGTTGCGTAGTGCCAACGGCCAGCGCGGCAAGGGCCGCGAAGGCGTGCCATGGAATGGGAGGGCGCGCCGATAGAAGCGGTCCGAGCGACATCGCACCCTCTCCTCAGATATCGCTGACTATCGTCAGCTCAGAACGGGATTTCGTCGTCCAGTTCGCGCGACGAGCCGCCGCCACCGCCGCCCTTGGAACCGCCGCCACCGCTATTGCCGCCGCGGTTGAAGCTCTCATTGGGGCCAGACTGGCCGAAATCCGAGCCACGGCTCGCGCCGCCGCCGCCGGCATAGTTGCCGACCTGACCGCCGCCCTCGCCGCGAGAATCGAGCATCTGCAGCTCGCCGCGGAATTTCTGCAGCACGACTTCGGTCGTGTACTTGTCGGCGCCGGTCTGGTCTTGCCATTTGCGTGTCTGCAGCTGGCCTTCGACGTAAACCTTCATGCCCTTCTTCAGGTACTGCTCGGCGACCTTGGCGATCTGGTCATTGAAAATGACCACGTTGTGCCATTCGGTCTTTTCCTTGCGCTCGCCGGAGTTCTTGTCGCGCCAGCTTTCCGACGTGGCGATGCGGATGTTGACGACCGGATCACCGGAATTCAGGCGGCGGATTTCAGGGTCCGCGCCGAGGTTACCGACCAGAATGACCTTGTTGACGCTACCCGCCATGACACTTCTCCGTGCTCATCCGAAACAAATTTCAAGTCGTTCACCTTACAGGCCGCGCACAATCCTGGCTTGCCGCGGCTGGCTTTTCCCACAAGGTTTTTGTTCCCTTTTCGTTCCTATACTGTTAACCACGGATTGTCAAGGAATGGCAGCAATCGCCGACGCGGGCGCGTGGATTTAGCTGACACGCAGGGGCGAGAAGCGGTGTCGTCAGCGCCGTTTTTTAGCTGGCCGCAACGGACCGAAAAAGCCGCTCCACTCCATGCCCATGCCATGGGCGCGCTGTGCGATCACGGTTGGCGCCGACATCAGCCCGACTGCAGGTTCAGATTTCAGAGCCGGGTCATTCAGCAATTTCCCGATCGCGCGCCCGTGCCACCACACCTGAGCGACGAGCGCCGCTACCACCGCGATCAGGCCCCAGGTCCCCAATCCTTCGCCGAAGATGTAAATCCCGTATGGCGGCGATAGCGCCGTACCCAGCTTGGCCAACAAGATCACGGCCACGAAACCGATGACGGCGATCGCTCCTATACCGAGTACGAGGCGGCGATAGAGCCTCAGAGCCTCGTTGAGGTTCTCGGCGGACGAAAGATCGACGTTGGAATTCATAAATACTACTCCTGCCTCGCGATGATCGGCCCATCTTGTTCCCCACGGCTTAGAGGCCCGGCAGGATCCAATCAATACGCAGCATTCAAAACACCCCTTGCCAAATCGATAAGTATCGACTTATGCTTTGCCATGATCGAAGCAGAGATTTTTCGCGCCCTGGCCGACCCGACGCGACGCGCCGTCTACGAGCGGCTGACTTCCGGCGAGATGAGCGTGTCGGAGTTGCGCACCGGCATGAGCGTGTCGCAGCCGGCGGTGTCGCAGCACCTTGCCGTGCTGCGCGGCGCAGGCCTGGTCAGCGAAAGACGCGCCGGCCGCAACGCCTACTATCGCGCCGATCCGCAAGGGCTCGAGCCGCTGCTCGGCTGGATCGAACGCTACCGCGCATTCTGGCCGGAGCGCATCGAAAGACTGAAGGCCGTTTTGAAGGACATGGACCAATGACCGACGAAAAGCAGACGCAGACCGCCAAGGATGCCCTCGCCTTCGAATGCGATCTGCCGGACGCACCGGAAAAAGTGTGGCGGGCACTGACCGTGCCGGACCTCTTGGCGGAATGGATGATGCCGAACGACATCAATCCGGAAACCGGCAGCCGCTTTGCCTTTGCCGGGCCTGAGAAGCCGATCGAGTGCGAAGTGCTCGTTGCCGAACCGGGGCGCCTGCTGCGCTATTCCTGGCGCGAGCGTTCCGGCGACGCCGACCGCGAGGAGCTGGAGAGCATCGTCACCTTCACACTCGCCCGCACCGTTTCCGGCGGCACGCATCTGCGCATCGTCCATGACGGGTTTGTCCTGACGCCTGCGGTCGCGATGGCCGGCGCCGGCTGCCGGCTCTGGCTGCGCGCATACAAGCCCAAACCGCCTGTCGCCGCCAACGCGCCACGCCTGTTGCTGCGCGCTGCCTGACCCGGAAAAATCAAAACGGAGACAATGAGATGAGCGGCTTTGCCAATCTGGTGCCGATGGTGATCGAGCAATCGAGCCGCGGCGAACGTGCCTTCGACATTTTCTCGCGGCTGCTGCGCGAGCGCATCATCTTCGTCAATGGCGAGATCAATGACGGCATGTCGGCGCTGGTCTGCGCCCAGCTCCTGTCGCTGGAATCGGACAATCCCGACAAGGAGATCTCGCTCTACATCAACTCGCCGGGCGGCGTGGTGACCAGCGGTTTCGCCATCTACGACACGATGCAATATGTCAGCTGCCCGGTGTCGACCGTGTGCATGGGCTTTGCCGCGTCGATGGCCTCCTTCCTGCTGATGGCGGGAACGCCGGGGCGGCGCATCGCGCTGCCCAATGCCAGCATCGTGCTGCACCAGCCTCTGGGCGGCTTCCAGGGCCAGGCCTCCGACATCCAGCGCCATGCCGAAGGCATTTTGCGCACCAAGCGGCACATGGCCGACCTCTACGCTCACCATTGCGGCCGCACCCACGAAGAGGTCGAACGCACGCTCGACCGCGATTTCTTCATGACCGCGAAGGAGGCCAAGGACTGGGGCCTCGTCGACCACGTCTTCGACACCCGCAAGCAGGCAGCGGCCTGATCGGCGGATTGAATGCAGGCCGGTGTTCCCTCAATTTCAACGCCGCTGGTCTGGCCTCGCCTTGAGCGCGGCACTATAGTCTTGCCATGCGCTACCACCTGAACAGACTGACCATAGCCATTGCCATCACGGCGGCGACATCGAGCATGGCCTTTGCCGGGGGCAGCACCAGCACGTCGCGGAAAGGCGCCCTGCCCGGCGTGGCCGGCGACTACCGCATCGCCAAGCCCGCGCCGCAGCCGGAGCCGGACGACGCGCTGCCTGCCGTCGAGAACGGCACGTTCAAGATCGGCGACACCGATGTCAGGATTTCCGGCAGCATCACTGTCGATGTCGGCACGGGTGGGATCAAGCCGCCGCGCCGGTAGCCCCTTCTCCCAGCTACTATACGGGAGAGAAAGCCTGCGCCGACGACTTCCTCGCAAAAGAACAGCCCCGCCGTTGCTTCCGCTAACGGTCGGGGCTTTTTTTGGATTCCAAATCCAAACTGCCGGTAGTGTTATACCGACTTTGATTTCGGATGCTTCGCGGCATTCAGCCGACGATCCGACGAGCCGTCTCTGATTTTTGTGGGATTCGGCAGGTCACGGTTTGTCTGGTGGTTTGTTGGACTGACGCGATGCGTTCGTTTGGACGCATACACTCCAATGCCTTGAAACTACCTGGCACTTATGCCCGCCGCGGCTCCACTAGCAGGTGGAGCCTCAAGGGACTATCCGGTGGCGTCATGCTCCGCTCCTATGTCCGTTGCGACTGGTGTCAATCCGAAGCACAAATCGCAAAAACCTGCGGCGTCTCGCAGGCCGCTATGGGCGGCGAGGCCATCAAAGACGGCCGGCTCCGTTGACTCCGGCAGAGTGCGCCCCTGATTCGACGGCGTCAACCTTGAATAGCCGGTTACGGAAAATGTGATCGCCGGGAGCTTACGTCAGGGTCAGTTTCTGAAACACCCTTGTCAGTTTCTGCACAGCTTTGTCAGGAGCGTGTTCGGTCTTTGTTCTTTCCGCTTGCCCGTTCGCGCGAAAGACGGTTAAACGGCTTTGGTCGAGAAGTGTGGCGTCTCTCGACGTGGCGGCAAAAATACCTACATAGGGAATGGCCGGGAAAACCCGCCGATCCCACTGACACCAGACCTGAGGCGGCGACCGGCGATGGCCGACCATAAATACCTTTCCATTCGCGGGGCACGCGAACACAACCTAAAGAATGTCGATCTCGACCTGCCGCGTGACAGCCTGATCGTCATGACCGGCCTGTCGGGCTCCGGCAAATCGTCGCTTGCTTTCGACACCATCTATGCCGAGGGCCAGCGCCGTTACGTCGAGAGCCTGTCGGCTTATGCGCGCCAGTTCCTCGAAATGATGCAGAAGCCGGATGTCGACCAGATCGACGGCCTGTCGCCGGCCATCTCGATCGAGCAGAAGACCACGTCGAAGAACCCGCGTTCGACGGTCGGCACCGTCACCGAGATCTACGACTACATGCGCTTGCTGTTCGCGCGCGTCGGCATCCCCTATTCGCCGGCGACCGGCCTGCCGATCGAGAGCCAGACGGTTTCACAGATGGTCGACCGGGTGCTGGCGGTCGAGGAAGGCACGCGCCTTTTCCTGCTGGCGCCGATCGTGCGCGGCCGCAAGGGCGAGTATCGCAAGGAACTGCTGGAGCTGCAGAAGAAGGGCTTTCAGCGCGTCAAGGTCGACGGCGTCTTCTATGAGATCGCCGATGTGCCGGCGTTGGACAAGAAGTACAAGCACGACATCGACGTCGTCGTCGACCGCATCGTCGTGCGCGGCGACCTGGCGACACGGCTTGCCGATTCCATCGAAACGGCGCTGAAGCTCGCCGAAGGGCTGGCGGTGGCCGAGTTCGCCGACCGGCCGCTCGACGCCAGCCAGACCGGCGAGGACTCGGTCAACAAATCGAAGAACGAGACGCATGAGCGCATCCTGTTCTCGGAAAAATTCGCCTGCCCGGTTTCCGGCTTCACCATTCCGGAGATCGAGCCCAGGCTGTTCTCGTTCAACAACCCGTTCGGCGCCTGCCCGACCTGCGACGGCCTCGGCAATCAGCGCGCCATCGACGCCAGCCTGATCGTGCCGGACGAAAACGTCTCGCTGCGCGACGGCGCCGTCAGCCCGTGGGCGAAATCGACCTCGCCCTATTATGCGCAGACGCTGGAAGCGCTGGGCAAGGCATACGGCTTCAAGCTCGGCGACAAGTTCAAAGACCTGACCGAAGAGGCCAAGGAAGCCGTCCTGCGCGGCACCGGCGAGCGCGAGGTCACCTTCCAATATGATGACGGCCTGCGCTCCTACAAGACCACCAAGACGTTCGAGGGCGTCATTCCCAATCTCGAACGGCGGTGGAAGGAAACCGAATCCGCCTGGATGCGCGAGGAGATCGAGCGCTTCATGTCGGCGACGCCCTGCCCGGTCTGCAAGGGATACCGGCTGAAGCCGGAAGCGCTGGCGGTGAAGATCGCCGGCAAGCATATCGGCGAAGTCACAGAGCTGTCGATCCGCAAGGCCGACCAGTGGTTCACCGAACTGCCGCCACATCTCAACGACCAGCAGAACGAGATCGCGGTGCGCGTTCTCAAGGAAATCCGTGACCGCCTGCGCTTCCTCAACGATGTCGGCCTCGACTATCTGACGCTGTCGCGCAATTCCGGCACGCTGTCGGGCGGCGAGAGCCAGCGCATAAGGCTGGCGTCGCAGATCGGCTCCGGCCTCACCGGCGTGCTCTATGTGCTGGACGAGCCGTCGATCGGCCTGCACCAGCGCGACAATGCCCGCCTGCTCGACACGCTCAAGCATCTGCGCGACATCGGCAACACGGTGATCGTCGTCGAGCATGACGAGGACGCCATCCTGCATGCCGATTATGTCGTAGACATGGGTCCGGCCGCCGGCATTCATGGCGGCGAGATCATCGCCCAGGGCACGCCGCAGCAGGTGATGGCCAATCCCAACTCGATCACCGGTAAATATCTGTCGGGCGCGCTCGAAGTCGCCACGCCCGGTGTCAGGCGCGAGGCCAAGAAAAACCGCCGGCTGAAGATCGTCGGCGCGCGCGGCAACAATCTCAAGAACGTCACTGCCGAAATCCCGCTCGGCACTTTTACCGCCGTCACCGGCGTGTCTGGCGGCGGCAAATCGACCTTCCTGATCGAGACGCTGTTCAAGGCGGCGTCGCGCCGCATCATGGGCTCGCGCGAGCATCCGGCCGATCACGACCGCATCGAGGGCCTCGAATTCCTCGACAAGGTCATCGACATCGACCAGTCGCCGATCGGCCGCACACCGCGTTCGAACCCGGCCACCTACACCGGCGCCTTCACACCGATCCGCGACTGGTTTGCCGGGTTGCCCGAGGCCAAGGCCCGCGGCTATCAGCCGGGCCGCTTCTCCTTCAACGTGAAGGGCGGCCGCTGCGAGGCCTGCCAGGGCGACGGCGTCATCAAGATCGAGATGCACTTCCTGCCCGACGTCTACGTCACGTGCGACGTCTGCCACGGCAAGCGCTACAACCGCGAGACGCTGGATGTCGTGTTCAAGGGCAAGTCGATCGCGGACGTCCTGGACATGACGGTCGAGGAAGGCGTCGATTTCTTTGCCGCCGTGCCCGGGGTGCGCGACAAGCTGGAGACGCTGAAGCAGGTCGGCCTCGGCTACATCCATATCGGCCAGCAGGCGACGACGCTGTCGGGCGGCGAGGCGCAGCGCATCAAGCTCGCCAAGGAATTGTCGCGCAAGGCGACCGGCAAGACGCTCTACATCCTCGACGAGCCGACCACCGGCCTGCACTTCCACGACGTCGCCAAGTTGCTGGAAGTGCTTCACGAACTGGTCGACCAGGGCAACACGGTGGTGGTCATCGAGCACAATCTCGAAGTCATCAAGACCGCCGACTGGGTGCTCGACCTCGGCCCCGAAGGCGGCGATGGCGGTGGCGAACTGGTGGCACAGGGCACACCGGAAGCCATCGTGCGCGAAAAGCGCAGCTACACCGGCAAGTTCCTGAAGGAGCTTTTGGAGCGGCGGCCCGGAGGCAAGCGCGAAGCGGCGGAGTAACTGACAGACCGGTCGGGCGCCTGGAGAGCTTTGAATGACAGTCCGACAGGCGCTTGCCGGTGATCTCGACGCAGTCGTCTCGCTGACGCAGACCGCCTATGAGCACTACACGCCCCTGTTAGGCGCGCCGCCGCTCCCAGTCACCGAGGACTATGCGCCACGCATCGAGCGTGGCGAGGTCTGGCTCTTGGAGAGCGGCGCGGAACTCGCCGGGCTGATCGTTATTGAGCGCCATCCCGATCATGCGATGATCTTCAGCGTCGCGGTCTCCCCCGCTTTCCAGGGCAGGAAACTCGGCACCGCGCTGCTCGACTTCGCCCAGGAACAGGCGCGGCTATGGGGTGTGCCGGAGGTGCGGCTCTACACCAATTCGCGCATGGAGCGGAACATCGAGATCTATACGGCCTATGGCTTCCACGAAACGGGCCGCCGAGCCAATCCCCACCGTCCCGGATGGACCGTGGTCGACATGATCAAACCGATTGGAAAAATAGCCTGACCGCATTTTTAGAACTGGGAGGAAGACGATGATCAGCCAAGGAACAATCCGCGCCGGGATGGGCGGCTGGACTTTCGAACCCTGGGATACGTCTTTCTACCCGGACAAGCTTTCCAAGGCCAAACAGCTAAGTTACGCCACCCGCCAGGTACCGAGCATCGAGGTCAATGGCACCTACTATTCCAGCTTCAAGGAGCCGACCTTCGTCAAATGGGCGGGCGAGGCGCCGGACGGTTTCGTCTATTCGCTGAAGGGCAATCGCTTCGTCACCAACCGGCGCGTGCTTGGCGAAGCCGGCGAGTCCATGACGCGCTTCCTCGGCTCCGGCATTGCCGCGCTGGGCGACAAGCTGGGCCCGATCCTTTGGCAGTTCGCGCCGACGAAAAAGTTCGACGCCGACGATTTCGAGGCCTTCCTGAAGCTGCTGCCGGAAAAGCAGGATGGCGTGGCGCTGCGCCATGCGCTGGAAGTGCGCAACGACAGTTTCAGCGTGCCGGAATTTGTGGGCCTGGCGCGCAAATACAAGGCGGCGATCGTCTATGCCGACCATGCCAAATATCCTGGTATCGCCGACATCACCGGCGATTTTATCTATGCGCGGCTGCAGACCGGCAGCGACGACAATCCGGATTGCTATACGCCGAATGGCCTGGACGAATGGGCAGCGCGGGTGAAGACCTGGGCGCAAGGCAAGCAGCCGGCCGATCTGCGGCGCGCCGATCCGACTTTCGACGCGCCGGTGAAACCGCGCGATGTGTTCGTCTACTTCATCACCGAGGGCAAGGTGCGCGCGCCGTTCGGCGCCATGGCGCTGATGAAGCGGGTGAGCTGATCGGTTAAAGCGCGTCGCGCTGAAACGGATTCATACGACGCGATTTAAGTCTTTGTCTTGATGCATGCCGTTGTCCCAGAACCGCGGCACACTTCTGGGCGACATGCATTAGGAGCAATTCCAGGAAAAGTGTGGACCGGTTTTCCCGGAAATCCGGGTAGCGCTTTCCCTTGAAAAGGGTTTCAACCCAGAATTGCTACGATCAACCGAAGCGTGATAGCTTATGCGCATCGTAACCTTATCGATACCTCCTTCCTGCATAAATCCGGTGCGGGTCCTTTCTAGAGGCCGGCCGCCGCGCGCAAGGACGAGGGCATGTCGCTCGACTACAGTTCCCTTCTGTTGGCTGTCGGGTTTTCCGCCGCTTGCCTCGGCCTGACGCTGTTCGGCATCTGGCTTACCGCGCGCTCGGAAAAATTCCTGCTGACCTGGGCCGTCAGCGTGCTTCTGATCGTTGCCGACGTCTTCGCCTACCAGGCCTATATCGACGCGCCCGGGCGCCTGCTCGGCCTCGCCAGCTTCACGTTCCTGCTGCTCGGCTTCGCGACCATGCTGGGCGCGGCCCATCAATTCACGACCGGCCGCTCGCCATTGCCGCGCATCGCTGTCGGCGCCGGCGTCTCGCTGGCAGTCGCCTTGCCGCCGATGGCGCTTGGCTATGACGGGCTGGGCTTCATGCTGGAGAATGCCTTCGCCGCGCTGCTTTTGTTTGCGACGGCCCATGAATACTGGAAGGGCCGCACGGAATTCCCTGCCCCGATCCTCGGCATTGCCGGGCTCTACACCGCCACCGCAATTTCCTTCGTGCTGTGCTCCGGTGCACTTGTCTGGGATGGCAGGCTGGTGCTTGGCCATGCGCCGAGCAACTGGGCCGAGGATTTCAGCCTCATCGTCGTCATCGCCTGCATGACCGGCATCGGCGCGCTCTCGCTGGCGCTTAACCAGGGACGCCTGGCGCAGCATCATCGCCGCGAAGCGCTGACCGATCCGCTGACCGGACTGCTCAACCGGCGCGCTTTGTTCGACCTGCACGGCAAAACACCGGTCCGGTCCTTCACCGCCGTGATCGTGTTCGATCTCGACGGCTTCAAGGCCATAAATGACGAGTTCGGCCATGCCACCGGCGACGAGGTGCTGAAACTATTCGCCAAGGATTTGACCGCCAATCTCCAGCCAGGCGATGTCGCCGCGCGCATGGGCGGAGAGGAATTTGCATTGGTGCTCGATCGCACCTTGCCTGAAAAGGTGGAATTCATAGCCGAGCGCATCCGGGCCAGTTTTGCCATGCGCCGGATCGATACCGAGACCCGCCTGCTCTCCTGCACGGTCAGCGCCGGCTACGCCTTCGGCAGCGAGGGCGGCACCAAATTCGACAAGGTGCTCAGCGCCGCCGACAAAGCGCTTTACGGCGCCAAGCGCGGCGGCCGCAACCGTGTGCTCGCCTTCCGGCGCGCCGGGTAGGCTGGGCTGATATTCAGCCGGCCTGAACCTCACCACACGTAAAACAACACCCCAAAGCGCGTCGCATGAGGCCGTTCAGGCGCGACGCGCTTTTAGGCCGCTATGACGATCTCGTTGTAAGTGTCGAGGTCGACGTAGAAAACCTTGGTGATTTCGCCGATCAGCTCATCCTGCTGGTAGCCTTGCGAGCGCAGAATGTTGATGGCGGTGATGATGTCGACACGCTCTGTCAGCCGTCGTTTCTGGTGGTCCTCGACGAACCGTTCCATAGCCCTATTCTCCTGGCAAGATTATCTGAACGCATCGACCGACAATCAGAACTGCGAGGGAAGCTAGGGTGGCTTGCTTGCGTGGAACTTGCAGGCTGAGCCAGCATATTCCCTCGATCTGCTACAGAACCAGACTGATACGGAAGCGGCCGACTCACCGAGGCCTAGGAAAGACTAGCATGCAGTATTCGGCGTGCCAGAGGTGGCGGCCTCGGACGAAAGTCCGACGCAACGGGCGCGGATCTTCGCGACTTCATCATCCTTGGGCGTAGCGACGCGAAGCGGAGCGAAGACCCAGGGATCCATGCCGGGACGAAGAAGCGTCATTAACGGTGCAGAATTTGGAATGCCAATGTGCCGCAGAAGCGATCTTGTTCTGCATCGCGGCACTCTTTGGCTGATGTCGCGGCATGGATTCTAGGGTCTGCGCGCGTCGCTCCGCTCCTTGGCTCCGCCCTAGAATGACGAAGTGGTTGTGGGCATTTCAGCCAATCTTCGACGTGTACGATCCGTGCAGCCGTCGACCTGCGTTAAACCGTCAGAAACTTCCTGACGTCCGCCCGGTCGAGATCTTCGGCCGGGCCGGTGTGGACGATCTGGCCGCGGTCCATGATGTTGACCTCGTCGGCGAGCTCGCGGCAGAAATCCAGATATTGCTCGACCAGCAGAACGGCGATACCGGCCTGGTCGCGCAAATAACGGATGGCGCGGCCGATGTCCTTGATGATCGAGGGCTGGATGCCTTCGGTCGGCTCGTCGAGCACCAGCAGTTTCGGCCGCATGACGAGCGCCCGGCCGATGGCGAGCTGCTGCTGCTGGCCGCCGGAGAGATCGCCGCCGCGGCGCCCCAGCATCTGCTTCAGCACCGGAAACAGTTCGAAGACATGCGCCGGCACGTTGCGGTCGGCGCGCTTCAACGGCGCAAAGCCGGACTCCAGGTTTTCGCGCACCGTCAGCAGCGGAAAGATCTCCCTGCCCTGCGGTACGAATGCGATGCCCGACCGGGCGCGGTCATACGCCGCGCTCCGGTCGAGCGCCTTCCCCTCGAAGGCAACGCTTCCGCTCGTCAGCCGGTGGTGGCCGACGATCGATCTCATCAAACTGGTCTTGCCGACGCCGTTGCGGCCGAGCACGCAGGTGATCTTGCCGGCACCCGCCGTCAGCGACACACCGCGCAGCGCCTGGGCGGCGCCGTAATGGAGCGTGGCGTTGGAAACTTCGAGCATGTCAGCGCCTTCTCCAGAAGCGGAGGAACGAAAAGTCGAAGCGATGGAATTGCACCCGCCAGACCATGCTCATCTCCCGAGATAAACTTCGACGACCCGCTCGTCGGCCGAGACGAAATCGAGCGAGCCTTCCGACAGCACCGAGCCCTCATGCAGGCAGGTGACCTTGACGCCGAGTTCGCGCACGAAATGCATGTCGTGCTCGACGACGATGACCGAATGCTCGCGCGCTATGTCCTTGAGCAGCCGCGCGGTTTCCTCGGTCTCGGCATCGGTCATCCCTGCGACCGGCTCGTCAACCAAAAGCAGCTTCGGGTCCTGCGCCAGCAGCATGCCGATCTCCAGCCACTGTTTCTGGCCATGGCTGAGATTGGCTGCCAGATCGTGGCGCTTGTCGCCCAGCCGGATGATGCCGAGGATGTCGTCGATCTGTCTGGCTTCGGCGGCCGAGCGGCGATGGAACAGCGCCGGAAAGATCGAGCGCGGGCCCTTCAGCGCCAGCATCACATTGTCTTCGACGCTGTGGCTTTCGAAGACGGTCGGCTTCTGGAATTTGCGGCCGATGCCCATCATGGCGATCTCCGCCTCGTCGTGCCGGGTCAGATCGACCTGGCCGTCGAAGAACACTTCGCCCTCGTCGGGCCGGGTCTTGCCGGTGACGATGTCCATCATCGTCGTCTTGCCGGCGCCGTTGGGACCGATGATGGCGCGCATCTCGCCCTTGTCGAGCACCAGCGACAGATTGTTGATGGCGCGGAAACCGTCGAAGGAGACCGAGACGCCGTCGAGATAGAGGATGGTGTTGGACTTCGACATCGCTCTATTCCGCCGGCTGCGGTTCAGGCCCGGACGCGGACCAGGCACCGGGCGTTGTTGCTGCGCTGGGCACGATCTTCGATGGCGGCGGGGCATCAGGGTCTGTGCCCGCTTCCTCTGCAATCGCTGCAGCCCGCATCGCCCGAGCGTTACCGCGCCAGGAATCCCACATGCCGACGATGCCCTTGGGCAGGAACAGGGTTACGGCGACGAACAGGCCGCCGAGCGCAAACAGCCAGAACTCCGGCAGCAGGCCGGTGAACCAGGATTTGCCGGCATTGACCAGCAGCGCGCCGACGATCGGGCCGACAATGGTGCCGCGCCCACCGACGGCTGCCCAGATCACGACTTCGATGGAATTGGACGGCTCGAATTCGCCGGGATTGATGATACCGACCTGCGGCACATAGAGCGCGCCGGCGATGCCGGCCATGACAGCCGAGACGGTGAAGGCAAACAGCTTCACGTTCTCCGCCCGCCAGCCGAGGAAGCGGGTGCGGCTCTCGGCGTCGCGCACCGCCATTAGCAGCTTGCCGTATTTGGAGCCGACGATCGCCCAGGTGATGAAGACGGCGAGCGCGAGTATGATGGCGCTGGCGGCAAACAGGGCCGAGCGGGTGGCGTCGGCCTGCACGTTGAAGCCCAGAATATCCTTGAAATCGGTCAAGCCGTTGTTGCCGCCGAAACCCATGTCGTTGCGGAAGAAGGCGAGCAGCAGCGCGTAGGTCATCGCCTGGGTGATGATGGAGAGATAGACGCCGGTGACGCGGCTGCGGAAGGCGAACCAGCCGAAGACGAAGGCGAGCAGGCCGGGCACCGCCAGCACCATGATGGCGGCGAACCAGAAGTGGTCGAAACCGGTCCAGAACCAGGGCAATTCCTTGTAGTTCAGGAACACCATGAAATCGGGCAGGATCGGATTGCCGTAAACGCCGCGCGAGCCGATCTGGCGCATGAGGTACATGCCCATCGCATAGCCGCCGAGGGCGAAGAAGGCGCCATGGCCGAGCGAGAGGATGCCGCAATAGCCCCAGACGAGATCGAGCGCCAAGGCAAGCAATGCATAGCAGAGGTACTTGCCCGTCAACGCGACGATGTAGGACGGAATATAGAACGCGCTTTGCGGCGACACTGCGAGGTTGAGCAGCGGCACGATAATGGCGGCCGTCAGCAGGATGAAAATAGTGATGGCGATGCGACGGTCGGCACCCGCGGCGAAGAAGCGTCCCGTGATCATGTTTCCACCGCCCTGCCCTTGAGCGCGAACAGGCCGCGCGGGCGCTTCTGGATGAACAGGATGATCAGCACCAGCACGACGATCTTGCCGAGCACCGCGCCAGCATAGGGTTCGAGAACCTTGTTGACGATGCCGAGCGAGAAGGCGCCGACCAGCGTGCCCCAGAGATTGCCGACGCCGCCGAAGACCACGACCATGAAGCTGTCGATGATGTAGCCGCGGCCAAGATTGGGCGAGACATTGTCGATCTGGCTGAGCGCGACGCCGGCAATGCCGGCAATGCCGGAGCCGAGCGCAAAGGTCAGCGCATCGACCCAAGGCGTCCTGATGCCCATCGAGGCGGCCATGCGGCGGTTGGCGGTGACGGCGCGCATCTGAAGGCCCCAGGGCGTGCGCTTCATAACAAAGAGCAGCACGCCGAAGACGGTGAGCGCGAAGACCAGGATCCAGAGGCGGTTCCAGGTGACGGCGAGTTGGCCGACATCGAACGATCCCGACATCCAGGAGGGGTTGCCGACCTCCTGGTTGGTCGGTCCGAAGATCGAGCGCACCGCCTGCTGCAGGACAAGCGAGACGCCCCAGGTTGCGAGCAGCGTTTCCAGCGGCCGGCCGTAGAGGAAACGGATGACCCCGCGCTCGATGATCAGGCCGACGGAAGCGGCAACCAGGAAGGCGAGCGGCAGCGCGATCACCAGCGACCAGTCGAACAGGCCGGGGAATGAGGTTCGGATCACCTGCTGGACGACGAAGGTGGTGTAGGCGCCGAGCATCACCATCTCGCCATGCGCCATGTTGATGACGCCCATGACGCCGAAGGTGATGGCGAGGCCGATGGCGGCCAGCAGCAGCACCGAGCCAAGCGAGATGCCGTACCATATGTTCTGGCCGGCATCCCACAGCGCCAGGCTCGAATTGATGCTGGCGATTGCCGCCGTCGCGGCATCCTTGACCGCGCCTTGCGCATTGGCCTCGACCGCGGTGAGCAGCGAGACCGCGTCGCGGTCGCCGCGCGCGCCGATCAGGGCAATGGCGGCAAGCTTGTCGGCCTCCGGCTTATCGGAGACCAGCACCGATGCCGCGCGCGCCTGTTCGAACAATGCCTTGACCTTGGCGTCGGTCTCGGCGGCGATGGCTGCATCGAGCGGCTCGATATTGGCGGCATCGGGGGTCTTGAACATGGTGTCGGCGGCGGCGATGCGGACAGAAGGATCTTTCGCGCGCAACGTCAGCGTTCCCAGCGCATCGCGGATGACGCGGCGCAGCGTGTTGTTGACCTTGATCTTGGTGATGTCGGCCTTGGCGGCGTCGCCGGCTTTCTCGCCACTCAGCGGGTCGAGCAGCGTGACGCTGTCAGCGGCCTCACTGCCGACGAAGACGGCTGAATCGGCTTTACGGATGTAAAGGTTGCCTTCGGCGAGCGCTGCAAGCGGGCGCTCGACCAGCGGATCGCCGGTGGCGGCAAGCTCGCGCACGACGGCCTCCGTGGCGGAAAAGCCGGTGCCGGTGGCGAATTTGGCGACGATGGCGCGCAGATCGGCTTCGGCTGCGTTCGACGGCAAAAGACTTGCCACCAGGAACACCAGCATGAGGCCGAGAGTGCGCAACAGGATCATCCGTTCAGATACTCTTCTGTGGGGAAATTCCGCGTCCGGGCGGGCTGAAGCGCCCGGACGCTTGGCGGTACCGATCGTGGACGCGTCCACGATCGGTCGGTCCCGGGAGGGATCAGTTCGTGCCCTTGCCGCCGCATTTGCCGGTGGCAACGTTGAAGTTGCCGCAGGACAGAGGCGCGCGCCAATCCGAAATCAGGTCCTTGGAATCGGGCAGATAGTCGGACCATTCGTCGCCCATCACGAGGCCGGGCGTCTGCGACACGGTCTCGAACTGGCCGTCGGCCTGGATCTCGCCGATCAGCACCGGCTTGGTGATGTGATGGTTCGGCATCATGGTCGAATAGCCGCCGGTGAGGTTCGGCACGGACACGCCGACCATGGCGTCGATGACCTTGTCGGGATCGGTGGTGCCGGCCTTTTCGACCGCCTTCACCCACATGTTGAAGCCGATATAGTGAGCTTCCATCGGGTCGTTGGTGGTGCGCTTGTCATTCTTGATGAACTTGTGCCAGTCGGCGATGAACTTCTTGTTTTCGGGTGTGTCGACGCTCTCGAAATAGTTCCAGGCAGCGAGATGGCCGACCAGCGGCGCGGTATCGAGACCGGCCAGTTCTTCCTCACCGACCGAAAAGGCCATGACCGGGATGTCCTCGGCCTTGATGCCCTGGTTGCCGAGTTCCTTGTAGAACGGAACGTTGGCGTCGCCATTGACGGTCGAGACGACGGCGGTCTTCTTGCCGGCCGAGCCGAATTTCTTGATTGCGGAGACTTCGGTCTGCCAGTCGGAGAAGCCGAACGGCGTGTAGTTGACCATGATGTCTTCGGCGGCGACGCCCTTGGCCTTCAGATAGGCCTCGAGGATTTTGTTGGTGGTTCGGGGATAGACGTAGTCGGTGCCTTCCAGCACCCAGCGCTTCACCGAGCCACCGTCCTCGCTCATGAGATAATCGACGGCAGGAATCGCCTGCTGGTTCGGGGCGGCGCCGGTGTAGAACACGTTGCGCTCGCTTTCCTCGCCCTCATACTGGACGGGGTAGAACAGGATGTTGTCGAGTTCCGAGAACACCGGCAACACCGATTTGCGCGACACCGAGGTCCAGCAGCCGAACACGGCGGCGACCTTGTCCTTCGAGATCAGCTCGCGCGCCTTTTCGGCAAAGAGCGGCCAGTTGGAGGCCGGATCGACAACGACCGCCTCGAGCTTCTTGCCGAGCAGACCGCCCTTGGCATTCTGCTCTTCGATGAGCATCAGCATGGCGTCTTTCAGCGTCGTCTCCGAAATCGCCATGGTCCCCGACAGCGAATGCAGAATGCCGACCTTGATCGTGTCTTCGGCGGCCTGGGCCGGAGACGACATCGACAGGCCGGCGGCGACCACGCCGGCCGAAAACATTTTTGTTATTGTGGAGAAATTACCCCTCATACCGAAGACTCCCAAGCTGTTTGATTGCACCGCGATAATGCAATGCAACTGCCGTGCCAAACGCAAAGGCGCCGCTCACGAAGATGGAATAGCCGAGCGTTATCAGCCGGTTGGTATATTAGCCTCGAGAAAACAGTGGTAGCCGGCGAAAATTGATTGAGGCAAATTTGCGCAGCGCACATGGCTTTTGCCTAATTTTTGCCCAATTGAGACAAATGCCTAGTTTTTGATCTCCGGCCGTGTGTTCCGGGCTAACAATGTTGCGGTACCGCGCAAAAATAGGGCAAGCTCGCCCTTCAAAAGAGTGACGTCATGACATCTCGCACCTCATGCATTTCCGGCATCCTGCTGCTGATGGCAACGAGCGGCGCCGCGCGCGCCGATTTCAGCGAGGGCAAGCTTCCGGACGGCACCTATCATTGCGAGGTCTATTTGCTCGGCGCCTTCCTCAACCTCGGCGACATCACTATCAAGGGCAATGTCTATAGTGGTCCGGTGACATTCGGCACCGCGACGCAAGGCTACAACTATCAGATGAATGCCAATGGCGAGATCACCTGGCTCGGGCCGCTGGGCGGCTATACCACCGGTGGCAACTCCGTCTCCATGACACAGGCAACACTGGACGGCGAGACCGCCCCGTCATTCGACATCATTCTGAAGCAGCCCGACGGCGCCTTCACCGCCTCGACCTGCACCAAGGGCTGAGCGATGCGTAGTGCCGCGCCCAGTTGCGGCAAAACCTTCCTCTTATGTCATGTGAATGTTGCCTAAGCAGACTAGGGGCAACGGTGCGCCGTAACATCCACCCTGAGAGGCAGACACCATGGCCAATACACCGTCTTCATCCTCCCCCGTCATCCGCGAAATCATTGCCGAGCGCGTCTCGCGCCGGTCTCTTTTGAAAGGCAGCCTCGCCTCCGGCGCGCTGATTGCCGGCGGCAGCTTTGTCGGCTCCTTGTTTGCCGGCGAAACGCATGCCGCCGCAGCGCAGTCGACGCTCGGCTTTCCCGAGCTGAAGCGGGTCTACGACAAGACCCATGCCGCCGCCGAAGGCTATGAGACGACCATCGTCGCGCGCTGGGGCGATCCGCTTGCAGCTGGCCTCGCCGAATTCGACGGCAACAAGGTCGCGGCGGAGGAACAGGAAAAGCGCTTCGGCTACAATTGCGACTACATCGCCTTCATGCCGCTGCCGAAGGGCACGGTGAATTCTGATCATGGCCTGCTCTGCGTCAACAACGAATACATCTCGCCCAATGTGATGTTTCCGGGGATGACCGAGGGCGATGCCGGCAAGACGATGACCAGGGAACAGGTCGATCTCGGCATGGCCGCGATGGGCCATTCGATCGTCGAGGTGCAATTGAAGGACGGCAAGTGGGAAACCGTAGCCGACAGTCCGCTGAACCGCCGCATCACCGCCAACACCGAAATGACCGTTTCCGGACCGGTTGCCGGCCATGCGCTGATGAAAACCTCGGCCGACGCGACTGGCACCAAAGTGCTCGGCACCAGCTACAACTGCAGCGGCGGTTTCACCCCCTGGGGTACGGTGCTGACCTGCGAGGAAGGCGTGTCCGACATTTTCGGCGGCGACCCGAAAAGGGCGCCGACCGCCGACCTGCTTGACCGTTACGGCTTCGACGGCTCCGATATCTATGGCCGCGGCCGCTTCCATGACCGCTTCAACCTCGACAAGGAACCGAACGAGGCCAACCGCTTCGACTGGGTGGTCGAGATCGACCCTTACGATCCTCAGTCCAGGCCGGTGAAGCGCACGGCACTTGGCCGCATGTCGCATGAGGCCTCGACCGTGGTCCTCAACAAGGACGGCCGCGTTGTCGTCTATATGGGTGACGACGACTATTTCGAATATATGTACCGCTTCGTCTCGGCCAAGGCCTATGACAAGGCCAACCCGGCCTCCGGCGCCGATCTGCTCGACGATGGCGTGCTGTCGGTCGCCCGCTTCGATGCCGATGGCTCGATGACGTGGCTGCCGTTGGTGCACGGCCAGGGCAAGCTTACCGTCGAGAACGGTTTTGCCGACCAGGCCGAGGTGCTGTTGAAGACGCGGTTTGCGGCAGATGCGCTCGGCGCCACGCCGATGGACCGGCCCGAGGACATTGAGACCAATCCGGTGACCGGCCGCGTCTATGCGGTGATGACCAAGAACAAGAAGCGCGACCAGTCGAAGGTCAATCCGGCCAACACGCGGCCGGAAAATCTCTGGGGCCATATTGTCGAACTGATCCCGCCCGGCGGCCGCGGCGCGGATGCCGACCACACGGCGGAAAAGTATGCCTGGGACCTGTTCGTGCTCTGCGGCAACCCGAAAGATGCCAATGTCGGCGCCACTTTTCATCCGGATACGTCGGACAATGGCTGGTTCGTCTGCCCCGACAACATCACCTTCGACCCGGCCGGGCGGCTGTGGGTGGCGACGGACGGCGCCAATGATTTCGACCTGCCGGACGGCGTCTATGGCGTCGACACCGAAGGTGCGGCGCGCGGCCTGCCGAAGCTGCTGTTCACCTGCCCGCATGGCGCCGAAGCGACCGGCCCATGCTTCACGCCGGACGGCACGACTTTGTTCCTGTCGGTGCAGCACCCTGCGGAAGATGCAGAGACGCTCGACAAGGCGCAGACGCTGTGGCCCGACTTCAGGGATGGCCAGCTGCCGCGACCGTCCGTCGTCGCCATCCGCCGCAAGGACGGACAGCCGGTCGGCGCATAGTGAGTCCTAGTGAAAAAGGCGGAACGCGCCATGCGCGTTCCGCGTAGCGATCCCGGAGGACGGCTCAGATCGTCTTGGCCGACATTTGCGAAGCGATGTATTCGGCCTGGCGGATAGCCAGCGACACGATCGTCAGCGTCGGATTTTCAGCCGCACCGGTGGTGAACTGGCTGCCGTCCGACACGAACAGGTTTTTGATGTCGTGCGCTTGGCCGTGCTTGTTGACGACGCCGTCTTCCGCCTTTTCGCTCATCCGGTTTGTGCCGAGATTGTGGGTTGAGGGATAGGGCGGCGTCGGGAAGGAGCGCGTCGCGCCGACCGCATCGTAAAGCGCTGTGGCCTGCTTGTAGGCATGGTTGCGCATCGCCGTGTCGTTGGGATGATCATCGAAATGCACGTCCGCGATCGGCATACCGTGCGCGTCCTTCTCGTCCTTGTGCAGCGTGACGCGGTTTTCCGCGCGCGGCATGTCCTCGCCGACGATCCACAGGCCAGCCATGTGATCATAGTGGTCGAGCGCGGTGGTGAATGAACGGCCCCAGCCGCCGGGATTGAGGAAGGCGGCCATGAAGGGCAAGCCGAGCGACAGCGTCTCGAATTCATAGCCGCCGACAAAGCCGCGTGAGGGATCGTGCCGCGCCTCGTCGCGGATAATGCCGGCCATGGTGGTGCCGCGATACATATGCACCGGTTGGTCGAAAATGGCGTAGACCGAACCGGTGGTGTGGCGCATGTAGTTCTTGCCGACCTGCCCCGACGAATTGGCAAGCCCTTGCGGAAACTTCGCTGACTCGGAGTTTAGCAGCAGGCGCGGGCTTTCGATCGAGTTGCCGGCGACGGCGACAATGCGGGCCTTCTGTTCCTGCAGCTTGCCGTCCTTGTCGGCATAGACGACGCCGGTCACTTTTCCGCTAGCGTCATGGTTGATCTTGATCGCCATGGCGTTTGGCCGGACCTCGAGATGGCCGGTCGCCTCACCCTTGGGAATCTCGGTGTAGAGCGTCGACCATTTGGCGCCCCATTTGCAGCCCTGGAAGCAGAAGCCGGTCTGTTGGCAGGAGTTCCGGTCATCGCGCTCGACCGAATTGATTGCCATGTTGCCGGTATGACATTCCTTATAGCCGAGCTTGTCGGCGCCGGCCTTGAGCACCTTGAAATTGTTGTTGCCGGGCAGCCGCGGCCAGCCATTGGTGCCGGTGACGCCCATCTTGGCTTCCGCCTTGGCATAGTAAGGCTCCATCTCGGCCAATGTGACCGGCCAGTCCAGCAGGTTGGCGCCTTCCAGCTTGCCGTAGGTCGAGAGCGTCTTGAACTCATGCTCCTGGAAGCGCAGCGAGGCGCCGGCCCAGTGCGTGGTCGAGCCGCCGACCGATTTGACGATCCAGGCCGGCAAACTGGGGAAATCCTTCGACACCCGCCAGTCGCCTGAGGTTGTGCGCTTGTCCGTCCAGGCGAGCTGGCTGAAGGAACCCCACTCGTCGTTGATGAAATCCTCGTATTCGTGGCGCGCGCCGGCCTCGAGGATGACGACATCGACGCCTTTCTGGGCGAGTTCGTTGCCGAGCGTGCCGCCGCCGGCGCCGGAGCCGATGATCACGACCACGCCGTCGTTGTTGAGATCAAATGAAGCTGCCATGGTTTCCTCCCATGAATTCCTGTTTGCGGGGTTTCAGAACGACGGAAGGGCTCAGAGCCACTCTATGTCGTCGAAACCGCGCGCGATGTAGCCGCCCTTGGAGTAGGATTCGCCCTCGTAGCCGAAAATCGGCCACACCTCCTGCTGGTTGTAGAGGCTGACGACGAGGCCGCCGCGGATGGACTGGAAGAACGGCGTCGCCTCGATCTGCTGCAGCACGGCAACGCGCTGCTCCTCCCAGCCGAGGCCGCGATAGCCGCCCTCGCCCGACTTCTTGTCGAGGTTGGCGATGCCGTCTTCGATCATCGTCTTGTAGGCAGCGTCCTTGCCGGCCTGCTCATCATGCCCTTTTACGGCGATGGCGTAGTATTTGTCGGGCACCTGATCGTGCGGATAGATGTCGCGCGCCATCTGGATCAGCGTTGCCATGGTTTCGGGCTTGAGCGCCGATGTCTCGAGCCCCCAGGCATTTTCAGGGCTGATGACGGCGCTGCCGGAAATGACGAGCAACGCGCCGATGCCGCCGCGTTTGAGAAGTTCACGACGTGAGAGCCTCGCGTCATAGATCGTGACCATTTGTTCCTCCCTGCTTGCTGTTTGCGCCCTTGAACAGCGCCGTTGCTGGCGCCGCGCGGCTGAATGCGGCTGATAATCCCCTACTGGAAGCGCGCTCCACGCTGCAGAACCTCGATCTTGTAGCCGTCGGGGTCCTCGATGAAGAAAAAGCGGGCGATCAGCGATCCGTCGCGGTTGAATTCGACGATCTTCTTGGGGTTGAGGCCGAGCGCGCCGATCCGGTCGTGTTCGCTGTCGAGATCGGACACCGAGACCGCCAGATGGCCGTAACCGTCGCCAAGCCCATAAGGCTCGGTGCGGCCCTTGTTCACGGTGAGTTCGAGCTCGAACCCCGTTTCGGCGTTGGCAAGGTAAATCAGCGTGAATGTCTCGAAATCCAGCCTGTCGGCGACGTCGAGCCCGAAAGCGTTTCTGTAGAAATCGACGGATCTGGCCTCTTGGAGAACCCGGATCATGGAATGGATTGCCTTCGCCAAATCAGTCTCCGCCGCTGCATGTTGGAGGCGATTATGGGCGGCACGCGCGAAAGGTGGTGGCAGCCGGTTACCACGGCTAAATTTGCAATCGCTGCTATGCCTGCGCCTAAAGACGAAAGTCCGATTGCCGATTCGGCCCACAAGGCCGAACATGCAGGGACAACCACAACTTGAAGGCGCGACACGCTGCGCCCAAAACCAACAATATCGGGAGGTAAGGATGTGCAGGGTTTTTGCCGGGCAGGATCCGGAAGGCTATCGACAGATCAACCGGTCGATCCGCATCGACGGTCACTCTACGAGTATCCAGCTTGAAGGAACGTTCTGGGCGCTGCTTGACGAAATTGCCGACAGCCAGGGCCTGACGACGCCGAAGTTCATCTCAAAACTCTATGACGAGGCGATCGAGATCAACGGCGCCATTCCCAACTTCGCGTCGATGCTGCGTACCACCTGCGCGCTCTATCTGCGCGGTCACCGGCCAGACATGGATGAGCTGACGCCGAAGCGCGAAGCGGCCTGAGGAAGCTAGCGTTCCGCCGCAACGTCGAGCCCGAGCCGCGCCATATCGGTGAACAGCGCCTGACGTTCGGAATAGGCAGTCTGTTCGCCGGTCACGATGTTGTCGACGACGGTCAGCAGCGACAGCGCGCGGGCGCCGAAATGCGCCGCGATTCGGTAGAGTGCGCTGGTTTCCATATCGACAGCGAGAGCCCCAAGCGCCTGCGCTTCGGCAAAGCGGTCGCGCCCTTCAGGGTGGTAGAAGACATCGCTGCAGATGGTCAGCCCGGCCTGGTGGTCGATGCCGAGCTGGGCGGCGCAGCCCAAAGCGTGGGCGAACAGGCCGGGATCGGGCCCGGCGGCAGCATCGTAGAGGCCGAAGACCTGGCCGCTTTGGTCGCTTTCGGCGCGCACCGACTGCGAGATCACCAAGGAGCGCAGCGGCACGCGGGGTGTCAGGCCGCCGCAGGTGCCTGTGCGGATCAGCGTTTTTACGCCGTGAACATCCAGGAGTTCATGCGCATAGACCAGGAAGGACGGGACACCGATGCCGGTGGCCTGGATGCTGATGGGACGGCCGCGATAGAGACCGGTGAAGCCGAGTACGCCCCGGCGGCGGTTGACGCAGCGCGGCGCCTCAAGAAATGTCTTTGCCATCCACTCGGCGCGTTGTGGATCGCCCGGCAACAGCACCGTTGCGGCATAGTCGCCCCTGGCAGCCTCGTTGTGCGGCGTCACGACATGCTCCCCAAAACCCGCCGCCCGTTTCGCCTGCAATAATGGCAGTGTCACGTCATTGCGCAAGCTTTGAATTAGGGCGCCCTAGGACTCCAATACATCCTTGACCACGGTGGCCAGTTGCTTGAGGGAGAACGGCTTCGGCAGGAAGCCGAATTGCGCGTCCGGCGGCAGGTTTCTGGCGAAAGCGTCTTCGGCATAGCCGGACACGAAGACGAACTTGATGTCGGGCTGGCGCTTGCGCAGTTCGCCGAGCAGCGTCGGTCCGTCCATTTCCGGCATCACCACGTCGGACACGACGATATCGACTTTGCCGCCGAGCGCTTCGAAGACTTCCAACGCCTCGACGCCCGAGGAGGCCTCGTGGACGGTGTAGCCGCGCGATGTAAGCGCCCGGGAGCCGCCCATGCGCACGGCGTCCTCGTCCTCGACCAGCAGCACCGTGGCCGAGCCCGACAGGTCCTTGGCGCTGTCGGCGGCTTTCACGGGCGCAACCGGCGCCTCGCTGACGTCGCCGGGCTTTTTCGCCTCGACGATGTGACGCGGCAGGAAGATGCGGAAGGTCGAGCCCTTGCCGATTTCGGAATCGCAGAAGATGAAGCCGCCGGTCTGCTTGATGATGCCATAGACCATCGACAGGCCAAGGCCGGTGCCTTTGCCGACTTCCTTGGTGGTGAAGAACGGCTCAAAAATCTTCTTCAGCACGTCCGGGGCAATGCCCGAGCCGCTATCCTCGACCTCGACCACGACATAGTCGGCAGGCGTGAGCTCGCGGTAGGAGAAGCTCTTGCATTGTTCGGCGGTGACGTTGCGGGTGCGTACGGTGAGGTCGCCGCCGGCCGGCATGGCGTCGCGCGCGTTGACGGCCAGGTTGACCACCACCTGCTCGAACTGGCCGATATCGACCTTGACCGGCCACAAATCGCGGCCGTGGTCGACCTTCAGCTTGATCTCGTTGCCAACCAGGCGGGCAAGCAGCATCCGGAGATCGGCAAGCACGTCGGTCAGGTTCAGCACTTCCGGCCGCAATGTCTGCTTGCGCGAGAAGGCGAGCAACTGCCGCACCAGCGAGGCCGCCCGGTTGGCATTCTGCTTGATGTTCATGATGTCGGGGAAGGACGGGTCCGACGGCCGGTGATTGGTCAGCAAAAGATCCGACGCCATGATGATGGCGGTCAGCACATTGTTGAAGTCGTGGGCGATGCCGCCGGCGAGCTGTCCGACCGCCTGCATCTTCTGGCTCTGCGCCATCTGGCCCTCGAGCGCCTTCTGCTCGGTGGTCTCGACGGCATAGACGATGGCCGATTCCTCGGCGCCCTCGCCGGTGCCGTCGGCGACGGCGTTGACGTAGAAGCGGATGTGACGCTCCTCATTGCCGGGCAGCAGCGTGTCGATCGGCTCGATGTCGGCCTGCCTCAGCCGCGCCTTTTCGAACGCGGCGGCAAAGGCCGGCCGGTCGCGCTCGTGGATCACGGTGTCCAGCCGCACGCGGCGGTCGACCGCGTCGCCGTCGACGACGGAGGAAAACAGCGACAGGAACGGCGCATTGGTGCGCAGGATGCGGCCGCCATTGTCGACGGCGGCAATGGCCATCGGCGTCGAATTGAAGAAGCGAGTGAAGCGTACCTCCGAAGCCCGAAGATCGGCCGATGCGTCCTCGCCCTGCGTGCGGTTGAGCACGATGGTGCGGGTGGGACCGTTGGTCCCCTCGCGGCTGGCCGAGACCCGATGCATGAAGCGCACCGGCAGCGCCTCGCCGGTCGTCGTCGTAAGATCGAGATCGATGACGGCGTTGCGGGTGGTGCCGGGATCGGCCTTGACCGAGCGCACCAGCGCCATGCCGTCGCCGGCGACGATTTCCGGGAGTGTCACGGCGCCAGGGGTGAAGCTCGCCAGATCGATGCCCAGCCATTCGGCGAGCGTGGCGTTGATGTAGGTGACACGGCCTTCCTGGTCGGCCGAGAAGAAACCGGCCGGCGCATGGTCGAGATGGTCGATGGCCTTCTGCAAGTCGAGGAAGAAACGCTCCTGCTCGGCCCGTTCCTGCGAGATGTCGGCAAGCTGCCAGGCAAGCATCGGCAGGCGCTGACCGGGAACGCTGAAGGTCCGGGCCCGCGCCCGGTACCAGCGCGCGCCGGGTTCGGCGCCCGGCCGGATCGACTGTGCCAGCCGGAACTCACCGTCGCCGGCCTGGCCATCGCGCAAGCCCGAGGCCAGCCGGTATATGGTCACCGAAGCTTCGGGGACATCGGAAAGCAGGCCTTCGACCGTCTTCAGATCGGCGGCCGACGCAGCACCGATCATCTCGGCGTAGGCCCGGTTGGCGTACACGACGCGGCCCTTGGTGTCGGTGACGATCAGGCCCTGCGACATCGAATCGACGAAGGCCTTCGACAGTTCGTCCCCGGTCGAACGCGGCGCGATCTGCACGAAGCCGATGGCCGTGGCGAACAGGAAGCCGACGCCGATCATGGCAAGCACGCCCAGCATGCCGAGCAGGAACGGATCGCCAAGACGCTCGCGGAAAATGCCGAAAACGATCGCGGCCCCGGTCAGGACGATGATGAACACGATGAGCCGGGTAACCGCGCCTGGCCGCGTGTTCTGATCGACGATCGGTACCGGATAGAAATCGCCGCGCGTTTCCCTGGCCATATGCCCCCTGCTCGTGAGTTGTCGACACCGCCCCCGGCCGGTTGAATCACATTCTCCTAATCCGGAAAAGGCCTTGGCGGCAAATGTCGGATAAAAATGACGCGTCGGTGTTTTCAAGCTGTTCACGAAGCGTGAAGGCAACTTGCGGTGGCTGGCCGCAACGGTCTAGTGTCCCTCCACTTCAAAAGCCGATTGGGGGCACCGATGCAGTGGCTGGATAATGTGGCGGGTCCCGGATATGCCGCAGCGCTGCTGTGGACGTTTGCTGCCCTTGTCCTGCTGGTCATCGTGCTCATCATCATCAGGCTGGTCCGCAACCTGACCTTCGGCACCTTCGTTGCCGGCGGCAGGAACCGCAAGACACGGCTGGCGGTCATGGACGCCACGGCGGTCGACAGCCACCGCCGGCTGGTGCTCATCCGTCGCGACGACATCGAACACCTGCTTTTGATCGGCGGCCCGACCGACGTTGTCGTCGAGCGCGATATCAGACTTGCAGCGCCACGCCGTCCGGCATTGACCGGCGATGGCGGTGTTGGCCAGCAGCAACAGGCGCCGCGGCCGCGCGCAGCACAACCCGCTCCCACCGCGCCCGCAAGGCAGGCGCCACCGCCGCAACCGGTAAGGGCTGCTCCAGCCGCCGTTCCGCCGCGCCAGGCCGCACCGGCGCCGAAACCGGCTCAAATCTACCAGGCGAGCAATGTGACACCGCTGCCGGCCTATGGCTCCGCCGCCAATACTGCCCGGCAGGCCCCGCCACCGAAGCATGAGTCCATCGACGATACGCTGATGCGGGAACTCGAGGTCTCGCTCGACGATTCGCACCCCAAACCGGCAAGCAAGCCGGCTGCGAAGGCACCGCAGTCTCTCGACGACGAGATGACCAAGCTGCTCGGCGAACTCGCCAGCCAGAAACGATAAAGCCCGGCGAACCGTCACATCTTGCCGATTCCCGATCGAACGCCGCTTGAGCGTGTCGTCCGTTTCAGCGCGACGCGCTTTAACTTGGGGGCGGACTAAACCCTTCGGCCAAAAACAGAAATGGCCGGGAAACCCGGCCATTTCTGATGAAACAGTCCTGCCTGACGGCAGCGGCTCAATCGTCGCGATAGACCTTCTCGCGGCGTTCGTGGCGCTCCTGCGCTTCGATCGACAAGGTCGCGATCGGACGCGCATCCAGCCGCTTCAGCGCGATCGGCTCGCCGGTTTCCTCGCAATAGCCGTATGTGCCTTCATCGATGCGCTGCAGCGCCGAATCGATCTTTGAAATGAGCTTGCGCTGGCGGTCGCGGGCCCGAAGCTCGATGGCGCGGTCGGTTTCCGAGGAAGCGCGATCGGCGAGATCGGGATGGTTGGCGTTTTCCTGCTGCAGGATTTCGAGGGTTTCGCGCGCTTCGCGCAGTATGTCGGTCTTCCAGGTGACGAGCTTCAGGCGAAAGTAGGATTTCTGCCGTTCGTTCATGAACGGCTCGTCTTCGGAGGGTACGTAATTGGCTGTAACGATATCGTTCATTCGACTCACCCAACAACCCCAAATTTGGCGCCTATATATTCGCGCAGAGAAGGCTGCACAAGCGTAATCCGCGCGCGTTTCACGCAATTGTTAATGCCGCGCGGGCGATCCTCAGCAAAGCCTTCCATAGCAAGGGCGCGGGCGAATTCGCACATGATTCGCTGCGCTTGGGCGTCGCCGCCCATTGTGCCTCAGGCCTTTCTCGTGGCTAATCCAGTTGTGTCATTGGTGGGCAGCACACCATTGGGGGTCCGGTGAGCAGACTGTATCTGTTGAGGCATGCGAAGGCTGGCTGGGCCCTTCCCGGCGTGCGCGACTTCGATCGCCCGCTCGACGCATCCGGCATTGCCGATGCCGAAATGATGGGGACGGCGATGCGTGCCCGCAACTACATCCCCGATATCACGCTCTGCTCCAACGCCAAGCGGGCGCGCCAGACGCTGGAAGGCATCGCCGGCCACACCGATACCGGCCGGGTGCTGTTCTTCGACACGCTCTACAGCGAGGATGCCGCCGGCTACCTCGCCATCATCCGCAGCAATGGCGGCCTCGGCTCGCTGCTGGTCATCGGCCACAATCCGATGACGGAAGACCTTGCCATGGCGGTCTCGGGCGACGGCGACGAGGCTGCTCGGGCCATCATGAACCATGGTTTCCCGACCTCCGGCCTTGCGGTCGTGCGCTTCGACGGCACCCTCACCGAGGCTGCGCAAGGCGCGGGCTACCTCGAAGCCTTCCTGACGCCCGTCGATCTCTGAGCCGAGCCGGCCGAGGCCGGGCGCCATTTCAAACTTGAACCGCAAAGCCTATATCGGGCGCAAGAGCACGCCTGAGAGAACAGATTTTGGCATCATCGCTGACCACTTTCACCGACGAAGCGAGAATTGCCCTGGATACGCTGTCGGGGCGTGCGAGCGGGCTTTTTTCGCCGTCGCTTCGGCTGGGCGTCACCGGCCTGTCCCGGGCCGGCAAGACGGTGTTCATCTCGGCTCTCGTCCACAATCTCATCCATGGCGGGCGCCTGCCGCTGTTCGAGGCGCAGAAGTCGGGACGGATCGCGCGCGCCTTCCTCGAGGAACAGCCGGACGATGCCGTGCCGCGTTTTCAGTACGAGGACCATATCTCCGCCCTGGTCAACGACCGCACCTGGCCGGACTCGACGCGCGCCATTTCGGAACTCAGGCTCACCATCGAATATGAGTCTGCCTCCGGTTGGAACCGGATGTTTTCCAGCGGCCGATTGTCGGTCGACATCGTCGACTACCCCGGCGAATGGCTGCTCGACCTGCCGCTGCTCGGCAAATCCTTCGCAGATTTTTCGCGCGAGGCGTTCGAGATGGCGATGCTGCCGGTGCGGGCCGACCTGTCGCAGGACTGGCGGGCGCTGTCGGCGAGGATCGAACCCAATGCCGACGCCGACGAGATGACGGCGCGGCGCCTCGCCGAGAGTTTTGCCGCCTACCTCAAGGCCTGCAAGCTCGACGAGCGGGCGCTTTCGACCTTGCCGCCCGGCCGTTTCCTGATGCCTGGCGACCTCGAGGGATCGCCGGCGCTGACCTTCGCGCCCTTGCTGCTCAAGGGTGAGAAACGGCCGCGGTCCGGCTCGCTGCAAGCGATGATGGAGCGCCGCTACGAGGCCTACAAGACGCATGTGGTGAAACCGTTCTTCCGCGAACACATCACCCGCCTCGACCGCCAGATCGTGGTGATCGACGCCATGCAGGCGCTGAACGCCGGCCCCGGCGCGATGGCCGACCTGGAACGCGCGGTGACCGAAATCCTCTCCTGTTTCCGTCCTGGCCGAGGCAATTTCCTCACCGACCTGTTTTCACGCCGCATCGACCGCATTCTGGTTGCCGCGACCAAGGCCGACCATTTGCATCACGAAAGCCATGACCGGCTGCAGGCAATCGTGCGGCGGCTTGCCGACCGCGCCGTGGCGCGGGCAAATTTCACCGGCGCCGATGTCGACGTGGTCGCCATGGCGGCGGTGCGCGCGACGCGCGAAGGCACGGTCAAGCAAGGCCGCGAAACCCTGCCGGTGATCATAGGCACGCCGCTGAAGGGCGAGAAGATCAACGGCGAAACCTTTGATGGCAAAGCCGAAACGGCCATATTTCCCGGGGACTTGCCGGAGAAAATTGACGCGGTTTTCGACGTTTCCGAAGCCGACCACCGGCAGAGCAGCGACGATCCGGCGATCCGTTTCGTGCGCTTTCGCCCGCCAAAGCTCGAACGCACCGCTGAAGGCGTCACGCTGTCGCTGCCGCATATCAGGCTCGACCGCGCCTTGCAGTTCCTGATCGGAGACCATCTGGCATGACCGCGCCCCGCAGACCGGCAGCTTTCCGCATCGAGCCGGAGGCCGAACCGAAGCAGGAAACGCGCCGCCCCCATGCCGAGCCGCCGGCACGCAAGTCGCGCACCGTCGTCGTGCCGGCCGAGATCGATGTCTTCGATGAGCCGGACATTGTCGCCGCCGAACCGCCGCCGGCGACCGCACCGCGCAGGCGCTCGCTGTTTTCCAGCCTGTTTTTCGGCGCGGCCGGCGTGCTGGTTTCGCTCGCCGTCGGCCTGTGGACCGACCAGCTCATCCGCGACCTGTTCGAGCGCGCAGAGTGGCTGGGTTGGCTGGCAGCGGCAATGGCCGCAATTGTCGTGTTGGCGCTCGCGGTCGTGCTGGTGCGGGAATTCCTGGCTATTGCCCGGCTGGCCGAGGTCGAAAAACTGCAAAAGCGGGCGCTCGATGCCGTGGCGCGCGACGATCCGAAGGCTGCAAGGGCCGTCGTCGAAGAGCTTTCGGCCTTTGTCGCTGCGAAACCCGAAACCGCGGCCGGCAGGCGCTCCCTGGCCGAATTGCGCGGCGAGATCATCGACGGCGGCAATCTGGTGCGACTGGCCGAGGCCGAGATTCTCGGGCCGCTCGATGCGAGAGCCAAGGTGATGATCCTCGAAGCAGCCAAACGCGTGTCGCTGGTCACCGCCGTCAGCCCCCGCGCACTCGTAGACGTTGCCTATGTCGTGTTCGAGGCCGGGCGCCTGATCCGCCGCTTGTCCGAACTCTACGGCGGCAGGCCGGGCACGCTGGGCTTTTTCCGGCTGGCGCGCAGCGTTCTTGCCCATCTGGCGGTGACCGGCTCGATCGCCGTCGGCGACAGCTTCGTCCAGCAGATCGTCGGCCATGGCCTTGCCGCCCGGCTGTCGGCGAAACTCGGCGAAGGCGTGGTAAACGGCATGATGACGGCGCGTATCGGCATTGCTGCCATGGAGACGGCGCGGCCCCTGCCCTTCATTGCCGGCAGGCGGCCGGGTATGGGCGATTTCCTGTCGGCGCTGACCTCGTTTGCCGCCAAAAAAGAGAATGAAGCACCCGCCTCAAGCAAGTGAACGCCCTCTCGCGGTCACCAAGCATTAACCAATCTTGTTCATGGTCGTCCAACAACAGCCTCCTTGTTGCCGGGTGTCGTCTATGAAAAGCGTAATCTTGTCCTGCGTCCTGCCCCTGGTCGCGCTTGCAGCACCTCTGGGCCCGACCGGGAAAGCCTTTGCAGCCGAGCCCGACAAACAGTTCTTCCGCACCGTCGAAGGCAAATGGGTCGGCCCGGGCGAAATCATCGCCGGCAAATACAAGGGCACGAAGTTCACCTGCAGCTTCGACGGCTCGACGCCGGACAACAAGACCGGCATGACGCTCGATGGCGGCTGCCGCGTCGGTGTCTTCACCCAGAAAATGTCGGCGACCGTCGAGCGCAAGGGCCGCGACTACAAGGGCAATTTCATGGGCGGCGCCGCGGGGTCGGGCCTGGACATCATCGGCGGCAACGTGGTCGATGCCCGCAAAGTCGTCTTCACCATCAACCGCAACCAGCTGCACGGCGTCATGCAGGCCCGCATTCCCGACGACAATTCGATGACGGTGACCATCGCCGTGCGCGTCGACCAGCAGCTGGTGCCGGTCATCGGCATGAGCCTCAAGCGCGTCGACGCCGTCGAAGTCGGCTCCATCGCCAAAAACTGACTCTCAAGCGGTTCCCCGAAAAAAGCGCGGAACGGGGTTGCACTGCGCGATAGCTGAGCTGTTCCGCTCAGCTCGATGTCGGGAAGGACACGCCACCTTGCGGCCAGGTTGGCGCTCCTCAAGCACGGGCCGCTCGGGCGGCACCTTTCTGCCGCGACTGGACATGTGGCGCGCAACCGACGATGTCAGCGTCTCCGATGGCCCAAGCCACAGCAAGGCCAACGTGTCATGGTCCTGTGCGTGCCGGCGGTCCTCCGTGTCAGCGCGATGCGCTTTAAGAACACCAGCAAAAAAGGCGGCGGCTACTCGAGCCACCGCCTTCCTCAATTTCCGAACGAAGAATCAGCCCTTGATGGCGGCCGTCAGCTCGTCATAGGCCTTGCAGGCGTCGGCCGGCGTGGTGGCGCCCTGATATTTGGTCGTCACAGCCTGCACCTTGGCGGTCAGGTCGGCGGCCTTGGTCGGATCCTTGGTGATCGCTTCCTGCAGCGCGGCGGTCATTTCCTGCGCCTTCTTGGCCGCGATTTCCTGCGTGCATTCAGGCGCCTTCGAACAGGCCGATGCGGCAAGCATGGCGACACCCACGCCGACGAGCAAAAACTTCTTCATGTCAGTCATTCTCCTCACGAAGGCAGAACTTGATCGTCGCTGCCTTCCAACGGCCGAAGCCTGGCGTCCCATAGCCGCCGATTGCGGCAAAACGCAACGTGTGCGGCGCATAAACCTGTGCAGCGCTGCTGCAACGGCGCGGACGGCCTGATTGAGGCCGCCCGTGTCAGACGAAGCGAGGTTTCAGCCACGAGGCTGCAGCAGCGCCAGTGCGGCCGTCGCCGCGGCAAGGACGGCGGTTAGGGTCAAAGGCCCCGTAGCACCATAGGTGTCCACGACATAACCGCCGACAACCGCGCCGACGGTGATGGCAACCTGGAAGGAAGTGACCATCAGGCTGCCTGCTGCTTCCAGCGCATCAGGCGCCGCGCGGGACATATTGGTCGGCAGCACCACCGGCGCCATGCCGAAGGCGAAGCCCCACAGCGTAACAAAGCCGAAGGCAACGCCGGTTTGCGCGCCCCAAAGCACCAAAGCGAGTGCCGCAAACGCCATCAACGCGGCGGTAACTGCGAGGGCCATGTGGATGTTGGTGTCGGCCAGGCGGCCACCAGCAATATTGCCGATCACAGCGGCGATGCCGAACCCGAGCAGCGCCAGGGCAATCGGCCCGGTTGTGAGGAGCGTCACCTGTTCGAGGAACGGGCGCACATAGACCGAGCCGGCAAAATGCCCGGTCATCAGCAGAACAATGGCAAGCATGCCGAGTTGGATGCCACGCCGCCGCGTCAGCCGAAAGACGTCTGCAAGGCTGTTGCTTGCCGCCGCAGGCAAGGTCGGCAGGCTGAGAAGCTGTAGCAGCATGGCAAGCGCGGCCAGCCCCGCTGTCATGGCCATGGCGCTGCGCCATCCCAGCCAGTCACTGATCAACGCACCCATCGACGGCGCGGCAATGGTGGCGAGCGAGACGCCGAGGGTCACGATCGCCATGCCGCGACCTGTCGAATTGGCGCCAACCAGCCGCGCCACGACGGCAACGGAAAGTGCCCAGAAAGCGCTAAGAGCGATCCCCAACCCGGCCCGGCCCAGCAACAGCAGCCAGAAATTGGGCGCCAGCGCCGCAAGAATATTGGAACCGACCGCCAGGGCCATGAGGCCAACCAGCACCGCCTTGCGGTTCAATCGACCGATGAGAACATTGCTCAACATGGCCGTCACGGCGCCAACGGAAGCGGTGGCGGTGACGACCTGTCCGGCCGTTCCCTCGCTGATGCCGAGATCGCGCGCCATCGGCGTCAACAGACCTGCCGGCAAGAATTCGGCAGACACCAGGGCAAAGCTGGTGGCCGCCAATGAAAGGACCGCGAACCAGGTGGCCGCGCTCCACGCGGCTGGTGCATCGGCATCAAGGCCAATGGCGGCGTCTTCAAGCTGTAATGTTGTGTCAGTCACGGGAAGATCTCCACAGTTTGGAGATCTTAGATAGGCGAGTCCGCCCGGATGTTATGTACCTTAAAATCCGAAATTCATATCCATTCGTCCGGGAATTGTGCGGCGCACAACGCCTGGCGAGACATTGGTGATGCGCTTGAACGCGCGGGCGAAGGACGCCTCGGAATCATAGCCCAAACGGGTAGCGACTTCGGCAACAGACAAGCCGTTTTGGCCCAGCAATTCGCGGGCAAGCTGCATGCGCAGGCGGGCGAGATAATGTGCGGCGCCCTCACCCAATACCGCGCTGAAGCGCTCGGCGAAAATCGAACGCGATTGGCCTGCCACGCCGGCCAGGCCTCCCAGCGTCCAGTTGTGGCCGGGATCGCGATGCATGGCCGCCAGAGCGCGCCCTATATGGGGGTCGCGGATGGCTGCAAGCCAACCGATGGTCGAGGCGCCGTTGCAATTGACCCAGCAGCGTATGAGCCTGGCTGTCAGCAAATCCGCCATACGCGACAGGATGGTGGCGCTGCCCATCTGCGGTTGCGCGGCCTCCACCGTCATGGCCGCCAGCAAAGGGCCGACCATCGGGTCATTGCCGGCCACGTCGCAACCCTTGATGAGAGGCGGCATCAACGTGATCAACGGATTGAGCGCATAGGAGCCGAGAGACATGGAGCCGCAGAAAAGGGTGCTTGTCGCGCCCGTTCCCTGCCGTATCACTTCGCAAACGTTGCCGCCCAACTTGATCACCTGGCAGCCCTCGAGCGAGTCGCCCACCACGTCCGGCGCACTCGCCAGCCGATGGGCGATGCCTTGCGGCAGCAGCACCAGATCGCCATCGCGCAACTCCTGCCAGCCTTGCGCTTCGGTGTGAATCCAGCATGGACCCTGGCCGACAAAGTGAAAACGAAGCAGTTGTTGTTGCGGAAAGTCTATGCTCCAGGGGTGCCGGAGTTCGCAGCGGCCATAGTTGACGCCACTCAAACGAAAGTCTTGCAGAACTTCGCTGAGCGCATCCATCGGGATATGTGGCAGCGGCGACGGCCGGGACGAATAATCAGGCATTTGTCAGATATAGATACCGGCCGTCCGACAGGCAAGCGCAGACTGTTGTTCCACCGGGGAATCGCTGCCGCGGCACCCTACCCATCCTGGCAGGCTACTTCCCGCCCTTGCCTCCCGCTCCCAGTGCATGCAAGGAGTGCTGTCGGACACAGGGACAAGAGGCATGGCAGCGGAAGCATCGGGCAGCGATCTCATTCAGGTGGTGGCGCTGCTTGCCGCAGGCGTCGTCGCCGTTCCGATCTTCAAACGCATGGGGCTGGGCTCGATCCTCGGCTATCTCGCCGCGGGCGTGGTCATCGGCCCGTTCGGTATTGGCATTTTTTCCGAATCGGAAGCCATCCTGCATGTCGCCGAACTCGGCGTGGTCATGTTCCTGTTCATCATCGGGTTGGAGATGCAGCCGTCGCGGCTATGGGGCCTGCGCCGCGAGATTTTCGGCCTCGGCGCGCTGCAGGTCGGCGTCTGCGCATTGCTGCTTACCGGTGTTGGTCTCGCCGGCGGCTTTCCGATCGCGCAATCCTTCGTTGCCGGCGCCGGCTTCGTCCTGACCTCGACGGCGATCGTCATGCAGCTTCTCGAAGAGCGTGGCGAGATGGCCAGCCCGAAGGGCCAGCGCATCGTGTCCATCCTGCTGCTCGAGGATCTGGCAATCGTGCCGCTTCTGGCGCTGGTCGCCTTCCTGGCGCCGGGCGGCGCCGAGATGACCCTGCAGCAGAGGCTGGCCGAAATCGGCATCGGTCTTGGCGCCATCGTCGGGCTGGTGGTGGCCGGCCGCTATCTGCTCAACCCGTTCTTCCGCATCCTGGCCGACGCCAAGGCGCGCGAAGTCATGACGGCGGCAGCACTTCTGGTCGTGCTGGGGTCGGCGCTGGTTATGCAGCTTTCCGGCCTCTCGATGGCGATGGGCGCCTTCCTGGCCGGCGTGCTGTTGTCGGAATCGACCTTCCGCCACCAGCTGGAGGCCGACGTCGAGCCATTCCGCGGCATCCTGCTTGGCCTGTTCTTCCTCGCCGTCGGCATGTCGCTCGACCTGCATGTGGTGGCCGACAACTGGCGGCTGATCGCCGTCTATGTCGTCGCCTACATGGCGATGAATGCGCTCGGCATCTATCTCGTCGCCCGCATGCTGAAGAGCGGTCATCGTGAAGCGCTGGAACGCGCCGTGATCATGGCGCAAGGCGGCGAATTCGCCTTCGTCCTCTATTCGGCCGCGGCGGCGGTTGGCATCATCGACAGCCGGGCCAACGCAACGCTGACCGCTATCATCATCATCTCCATGGTGCTGACGCCGCTGGCCATCATTGCGCTCAAATATTTGACGCCGCGCGACGAGCAGTCGCTTGAAGGCGTCGACATCGCCGACGGCCTTACCGGCAGCGTGCTGGTCATCGGCTTCGGCCGTTTCGGCCAGATCGCGAGCCAGCCGCTTTTGTTGCGCGGCATCGATGTGTCGATCATCGACAATGATGTCGAAATGATACAGGCGGCCGCCGATTTCGGCTTCAAGGTCTACTATGGCGACGGCACGCGGCTCGACATTCTGCGCGCCGCAGGTGCAGGCCGCGCGCGCGCCGTGCTGATCTGCGTCGACAAGCCGGACGCCACGGTGCGCATGGCGGAACTGATCAAGGCGGAGTTCCCGTTGCTGACTGTCCTGGCGCGTGCCTTCGATCGCGGCACCGCCCTGTCGCTCATCCGCGCCGGGGTCGACTTCCAGCTGCGCGAGACCTTCGAATCGGCCCTCGTCTTCGGCGGTTCCGCGCTCGAGGTTTTGGGCGTCGAGCCGGAAGATGTCGCCGATGTCATCGAGGATGTGCGACGGCGCGACAATGCCCGACTGGAGACGCAGCTGGCCGAAGGCGTCCGCGCCGGGCAACGTTTCCTCAGGGGCAATACCGGCACGCCGATCCCGACGCCGCTGACGCAACCGCGCCGGCCCGGCCAGGCGCTGAACGAAGAGACGGCCGGCGTGCTGCACAAGCCCGAGCCCGCCGATCAGGGGGAAAGCTGATGACCGCATCGGATGAGCGCGCGCTCGCCGTCACCAAATTCTGGCGCGAGGCCGGCGAAGACGCGTGGTTCGAGAAGAACGACGTCTTCGACGCGGATTTCCGCAGCAGGTTTCTCGACCTGCACTTTGCCGCCGGGCGGCGCGAGTGCGACGCATGGTCGGAGCATGCCGAGGGTTCGCTGGCGCTGATGATCCTGCTCGACCAGTTTCCGCGCAACTGCTTTCGCGGCTCAGGCCATATGTACGCCACCGATCCGCTGGCACGGCACTTTGCCGCCAAGGCGATTGCGGCCGGCCATGACCTTTCGCTGGAAGAAAACCTGCGCGTCTTCCTGTACCTGCCCTACGAACATTCGGAACTGCCCGCCGACCAGGACAGATCGGTCGAGCTCACCACCGCCAGGGCGCCGGAGTATGTGAAATACGCCATCGAGCACCGCGACATCATCCAGCGCTTCGGCCGCTTTCCGCACAGGAACAAGATGCTTGGCCGCGAGACGACGGCGGACGAACAGGCATTTCTCGATGGCGGCGGCTTCTCCGGTTAACCCAGCCACCAATCGCGGCCGGAAGCCAGCCGCTCTATGCCTGACGTATCGACGGCGCTGAGCCGCTCGGTCACGCTCCTGCCGCCCACCGCCAGATCCGGCGCGATCTCTGCCAAGGGCGCCAGCACGAAGGCGCGCTCCACCATTCGGGGATGCGGCACCTCCAGCCCGGTTTCGTGGATTGTGCGGTCGCCGAACACCAATATGTCGATGTCGATCAGGCGCGGACCCCAGCGCTCCTCGCGCACCCGCTTCAGCTTGCGCTCGGCCTCGAGGCAGAGGTCGAGCAGCGCCCTTGGCGCCAGCGAGGTCGAGATTTCGGCAGCGGCGTTGAGGAAATCCGGCTGGTCGAGCTTGCCCCAGGGCGGCGTGCGGTAAAGTGAGGAGACGGCGACGACGCGCGTGCTCTCGTCGGCGTCGAGCAGGCGCAGCGCCGCCGCCATCGAGGCCGAGGGATCGCCGAGATTGCCGCCAAGGCTGAGATAGACCGTGTTATTGTTACTCTGGCCAGACAACGGTCACCTCGACATAATCGAGCACGCCGGGCACCGGTGCGTTGGGCTTGCGCACGGTGATCTCGGCCTTCCTGATCTGCGGGAACCGTGAAGTCAGCGCCTTCGCCACTTCGAGCGCCAGCGCCTCGATCAGGAAGCGGCGATGTCCAGTGACGATCTTTTCAATCACCGTGAAGGCGATGCCGTAATTGACGGTGTCCTCGATGGAATCATCCACCAGCGGGCGGCTGGGCTCGACCGTCAACTCGGCATCGACATAAAAACGCTGGCCAAGCGCCTCTTCCTCATCCAGCACGCCGTGCCGGGCAAAGAAGGCGCAGTTCTTCATGCGGATGACGTACATTTCTTAGTGTCCTGGGCTCAGCGTCCTGGCTTTTCGCGCGCCAGCATAGCATCGGCGACTGCCAGTGCGTCCACGTTGATTGCGACATCGTGGACGCGAAACAGATCGGCGCCCTTCAGCCTCAGAATGACACTGGTGGCTGCCGTCCCGGCGGCGCGCGCGCCGGCTTCGCGGCCGGTGACGGTGCCGATGAAGCGTTTTCTGGAGGTGCCGGCCATCAAGGGAAAACCGAGCTCCTTAAGCTCGGAAAACCGCGCCATCAGGTCGAGGTTTTCCTCAGCCGTCTCCTTGGCGAAGCCGAAGCCGGCATCGAGTACGATATGATCGTCCGCAACGCCGCTGCGCCTGGCGACTTCCAGCGAAGCCTTGAGGAACAAAAACTGGTCGGCGATGACGTCGGGCAGTTTTTGCCGCCCGCGCCCGGTATGCATGATGACCAGTCCGGCGCCGGTCTCGGCGGCGACGCGGGCGATGCCGGGTTCACGCTGCAAGCCCCAGACATCGTTGACGATATGCGCGCCGGCGGCGACGGCGAGGCGCGCGGTTTCCTCGCGATAGGTGTCGACCGAAATCAGGGCTTCGCCTGAACCGGCGAGCGCGGCGATGACCGGCAGGATGCGGGCCTGCTCTTCTTCAGGCGTCACGGGCGAGGCGCCGGGGCGCGTCGATTCCCCGCCGATATCGACGACGGCGGCGCCTTCTTCCACCATGCGGTGCGCCTGCGCCACCGCCTGGTCAGGCGTGATGAACAGTCCGCCATCCGAAAAACTGTCGGGCGTGACGTTGAGAATGCCGACCACAATGGCTTTCTCGCCAAGGTCGAGATGGCACTTATGCGCCAGTTGCCATCGCCTTGTCGTCATTGTCCTTCAACCATGTGTCTCATTGGCATGTGGCTCATTGGCATGTGGCTCATCGAGCGCTTGCAATCCATCAACGATGCGTGATCGGTGGAAGATCAATTCCGTTGCGCCGGCAACGGCCGTAAAGCAAGGTGAGTGAAGAGGCAACATGATGAAACGACCCCTGCTCTGCGCCCTGATGCTGGCTTTGACCGTCCTGCCGGCGAATGCTGCCAATCTGGTGAAGACCTACAGCTATTTTGCCATCGGCGGCAGCACGCTCGATGACATCGAGACGCAATTGTCGAAGCATGGACCCGAGGTGAAAAGCACCGGGATGCGGCATCCAGGCGCCACCCAGATGGCGTTCACCACCCGCATCAGCTACGCGCAAACCGCAGACACCTGCCGCATCGCCAAGGCCGCCGTTACCGTCAAGGTCAAGGTCATCCTTCCGGAGTGGCGCAGGCCGCGCAAGGCCGATCCCGATGTCAGGCTGTTCTGGGACACGCTGTCGGCCGACATCAAGCGCCATGAGGAGCGTCATGTCGAGATCGCCAAGAACCACGGCCGTCTGCTCGAAGACGCGCTGAACGCGAGCTTTGCGCAAAAGACCTGCGCCGGGGCCAAGGCGAAGGCGGCGCAGATCACCGCGGCCGAACTCGCCAGGCATGACCAGGACCAATTGCGCTTCGACCGCGTGGAAGGCGTGAATTTCGAAAGCCGCATCCTGCGGCTGCTGCGCTACCGCATGCAGCGCGTCGAGAACGGCCAGCTTCCGCCCGGCTGAAACACGGACCGATACAAGCCAATTCTGCCGAAACATGAGGCCAGCCCCAGAAAATTTTCGGGCATAGGTCGAAATCGGCCTATACGGGACGACATATGTCAGGCTCGCAAGATATGTCAGGCTGGCAAGGCGCGAGCTTCGAAACACCAGATCAAGACCAATTGAGGCGGCGCGTAGCGGAGCGGCCATTTGGCGCCGCGCAATCGCTCTCAAACTTTATGGATGAACTGATATGGACCAAGCTGTCGACAAGCCGGCTAGGCTGCCTCCCGCCGCGCCGCTTACGGAAAGCGAGAAGAACGTCATCATCGCCGGCATCCTGCTGTCAATGCTGCTGGCGGCGCTTGACCAGACAATCGTCGCGCCGGCCATGCCGACCATCGGCCGTTCGCTCGGCCATGCCGACTACCTGCCGTGGATCGTGACCGGCTATCTCCTGACGGCGACGGCCATGGCGCCGCTCTACGGCAAGATTTCCGACGTCTATGGCCGCCGGCCGACCGTCTATGCGGCGATCCTGATCTTCCTTCTGGGATCGCTGGTCAGCGCCATGGCCCCCAACATGTTCGTGTTGGTTGTCGGCCGGGCGATCCAGGGTGCGGGCGGCGGCGGCCTGTTCGCCCTGGCGCAGATCGTCATCGGCGACCTGGTGCCGCCGCGCGAACGCGCGCGTTATGCCGCCTGGATTTCGGGCACCTGGGCGGTCGCCAGCATCGCCGGGCCTTTGCTCGGCGGCGGATTTGCCGAACATCTGCATTGGTCGCTGATCTTCTGGATCAATATCCCGCTCGGCATCTTGGCCATGGCCATCATCAACAAGCCGCTGCGCAAACTGCCGGTCGCCGCAAAGCGGCATCGCATCGACGCGCCGGGCGCGCTGCTTCTGGTGGTGGCGACGGCATTGCTGCTTTTGGCCCTCAACTGGGGCGGCAGCGCCTATCCATGGGCCTCGCGCGAGATCGTCGGCCTGCTGGCCTGTTCGGCGGTCTTCTGGGGTGCGTTCGCGCTCAGGCTGATGCGTGCGGCCGAGCCGCTGATTTCGCTTGAAGTGCTGAGCAATCCGATCGTGCTTGCCGGCACGGCGTCGATGTTCCTGCTGCAGGCCGCCAATATCGGCCTGTCGGTGTACCTGCCGGTCTATCTGCAGTCGATCATCGGCCTGTCGGTCAGCCAGTCGGGCCTTGCCATGCTCGGCCTGCTGCTCGGAACGGTCGCCGGCGCGACGTTCAGCGGCCGCACGATACCGCGCTTCTTCCACTACAAGCGCATCGCCATGGTCGGCGTTCTCTTCGCCATTGTCTGTCTTGGCGTGCTCAGCCTGGTCGCTGGCCGCGCCTCGCTGCTGGTGGTCGAGCTCTTGACCATCTGCATCGGCCTTGGAAGCGGCACCACTTTCCCGGTCGCCACCGTATCGGTGCAGAACGCCGTCGACCGCGCGCATCTCGGCGTTGCCACCGGCGTGCTGACCTTCCTGCGTTCGCTGGGCAGCGCGCTCGGCGTCGCCATGCTCGGCGCCGTCGCGCTCGGCTATGGCCTGCCGCTTGCCGGCGAAGGCGCGCCGGCTGCCGGACAGATCGTCTCGGCGACGCCCTTCATGATGATCTTCCTTGCCGCGGCCGTCACGCTCGTGCTGGCGCTGATGACGCTGGCGCTGATGCCGGAGAAGTCACTGCGCGGCCGCGACGACGCCGAGGCGCCAGTCGTTCTGGTGGAGTGATCCGGAAAGCCCTGTAGGACCTACTCCACGACGCCGAGCTTCTTCTGCAGGCTGGTCGACGACGTCGTGTACTGGAAGATGATGCGCTCACCGGGGCTGATGATGCGCTTGGCGGCCTGCGCCATCAGCGCCACCTCGTGAAAACCCGACAGGATCAGCTTCAGCTTGCCTGGGTACCAGTTGATGTCGCCGACGGCAAAGATGCCTGGCACCGAAGTCTGGAATTTCTCGGTATCGACCGGAATGAGGTTCTCATGAAGGTTGAGCCCCCATTCGGCGATCGGGCCGAGCTTCATGGTCAGGCCGAAGAACGGCAGCATGCGCGTGCACGGCACCTCGATGTCGCCGTCAGGCCCGCCCTTGATGGTAGCAGAGGCCAGCTCGCCGTCGGCGCCGGTCAGGCCGCTCACCTGGCCGACCCGGAACTCCAGCTGCTTCATCTCCTGCATGGCATACATCTTGTTGACGCTGTCGGGCGCCGCCCTGAATTCCGCGCGCCGGTGGACCAGTGTCACGCTTTTTGCCACCGGCTGCAGGTTCAGCGTCCAGTCGAGTGCGGAATCGCCGCCGCCGACGATGACGAGGTCGTGGCCGCGGAATTCCTCCATACGGCGCACCGAATAGAAGACGCTCCTGCCCTCATAGGCCTCGATGCCGGGAATGGGCGGCCGTTTGGGCTGGAACGAGCCGCCACCGGCGGCGATCACCACCACCTTGGCTTCGAACACCTCGTTCTCGTCGGTGGTGACCCGAAATGAGCCGTCGTCCAGCTTTTCCAGGCTGGAGACCATGCGGTTGAAGGTAAAATCCGGCTTGAACGGGTGAATTTGCTCGAGCAGTTTGTCGACCAGCCCTTGCGCCGAGATCGAGGGCCAGCCTGGAATGTCGTAGATCGGCTTTTCCGGATAGAGTTCGGCGCATTGGCCGCCGGGCCGGTCGAGGATATCGATCAGATGGCACTTCATGTCGAAGAGGCCGAGTTCGAACACGGCGAACAGGCCGACCGGCCCCGCCCCGACAATGAGTGCGTCCGTCTTGATTATATCGGTCATGCCAGGCGAGCCTCATTGTCAAACTGGGGCGAAACTGGCGCGAGACTGCATGAGCATTGGCCCGCTGCCAAGCGGCGGCGGGAAAAATCAGATGCTACGGGAGATCAACCCTGGCGAGCCGGCACGCGCACGACGAGGCCGTCAAGCGCGTCGCGCACCTTGATCTGGCAGGACAGGCGCGAGTTCGGCTGGACGTCATAGGCGAAGTCCAGCATGTCCTCTTCCATCGCCTCCGGCTCGCCGACCTCGGCCGTCCAGGCTTCGTCGACATAGACATGGCAGGTCGCGCAGGCGCAGGCGCCGCCGCATTCTGCCTCGATGCCCGGCACCGCGTTGCGGATCGCATTCTCCATGACGGTCGAGCCGTTTTCGGCCTCGACATCGAAAGGAGTGCCGTCATGGGCAATGAAGGTCAGCTTGGTCATTTGTCACCTGAAGGGAGTCCCAGCCGAGATAATCACTCCGCCGGACAAGTCAACTGCCGCGCGAAAGCGCCGCTTTGTGACGTTTTTTCGGAAAGCGGCCAAAGCACGCCCTGGCCCCGTCGATTCATCCCGGTGGCCGCTGCCGAGCGGCAGCCATTACCGGCTGATGGCGGCGATGAAATCGCGCACTTCCTCGATCAGGGTGCCGAGGCGCTTGAGGATGCGCGCATCTTCCGGCTGCTGTTCGATCGAGGTGGCGCAGTCGGCGATGGCAAAGGCGCCGACCCCGCGCGCCGAACCTTTCAGCCCATGCGCCAGAAGCAGTCGCTCCCTGACATCGGCATCGACTATTCTGTCGCGGACGGAAAGCGCCTGCTGTACGAACAGCGCCAATACCTCCTGTTCGAGGGCGCGATCGCCCATAGTCTGACGGGCCAGATGGGCCAGATCCACTGGGCGCGAACGGGCCGGTCCCGACGCATCGCCGCCCGGCATTGAGAAGGCAATGCCGCTTTCACCGCGTACCAATTTGAAACTCCTTGTGCCGATCGCCGAAAAAACTAGGCGATTTTCGTCGCCAACGCGTTAATGAATGGGCTGGAAAATTGTTGCCGCTGAGGCGGTTAGATCACGTTGTCGTTAACCTTATATTTAAAGTTTTACGTATCTCGCGGAATGCATGTTTTCTTTACCCCTGTGTGTCATTACGATACGAAGGTCCATTTTCAGCCTCCTGCGTGGGATAAGACGAGCCAGAATCAGGCAAAAATAAGAAGTCCCTCGGCAGCTAGTACAGGGTAGCGAAGGCATGGCGAAGAAACCAACGACGACCAGAACTCTCGACAGCGACGTAGCCAGGGAACTCGAAAAGGCACTAGACCTCGATCTCAGCGGAGACGGCAGCGGCGATCTCGATATCGCGGCGTCGATGGAAGATCTGGAAGCGCAGATATCGCAGGCCGCGGACGAACTGGCGCGCGAAGGCCGCCCCCAGAAGCCCGCCCCCGCTCAAAACGCGCCCGTCCAACAAAACCAGAGTGCGAAGCCGGCAGCCAAGCCCGCCGAGCTGCGCCCGGTCGAATCGCGCAACAGCGCCCAGCCAGCCGGCTTCAAGCCGGCAAACGATGACCGCCAAAAAGATTACAAGACGCTGCTGCACAGCCTCAACCGGCGCGCGTCGAGCACGATCTATTGGGTCGTGGCGTTCGTGTCGCTGGCCTGGATCGCCGGCGCCGGCGGCCTCGCCAATCTGCTGTTTGGCCCCAGCATCTGGAAAATTCGTACTTTCGATCAAATCCTGGCCCGCCCTGAACTGATCGGCCTGGCGATCGCGGCAATCATACCGGTCGTCCTGTTTTGGGCCTTCGCGGCGATGATCCGCCGCGCGCAGGAAATGCGCATTGCCGCCCAGTCGATGACGGAAGTGGCTTTCCGTCTGGCGGAGCCGGAAAACCTCGCCCAGGATCGCGTGATGATGATCGGCCAGGCCGTTCGCCGTGAAGTGGCGGCGATGGGCGAAGGCATCGAGCGCACGCTGGCGCGCGCCGTCGAGCTCGAAACGCTGGTCCACAGCGAGGTCAACCAGATCGAACGCTCCTATTCGGAGAATGAATCGCGCATCCGGTCGCTGGTCGACGGGCTGGGCAGCGAGCGCGAAGCCGTCGTCACTCATGCCGAGCGCGTGCGCGCCTCGATCACCGGCGCGCATGAAACGCTGAAGGACGAGATCGGCGCCGCCTCCGACATTATTCGCGACTCTATCCTCAACGCGTCGACCAAGCTGTCGATGACGATCACCAATTCCGGCGACACGCTGATCGACCGCATCAATGAAAGCTCGATGTCGATCTTCGATTCCGTCGAAACCCGGCTGGATTCAATCACCGACAGGCTGTCGACATCGGGCGAAGCCTTTGCTTCGCTGCTCGACACCCGCATCGCCAAGCTGACGGACACCACAGACGGCCTGACCCGGTCGCTGACCGACCTGCTCGACGACCGCACCACCGGTATGGTGTCGCTGCTCGGCGGCGCCGCCCGCACCCTGAGCTCGGAATTCGAGTCCAGCCTGAACGGCATCGAGCGGACGCTGGCCGAGCGCGGCCAGGCGCTGATCAGCGAATTCCAGACCCGCGCCGAAGCACTCGATACCGGCACGCAGAAGCTCAACGCCGCGCTCGAGGCGCGCGCCCGCCAGATCAACGAAACGCTGGTCGAGCGCGCCCGCGAGATCGCCCACACCTTTGCCGAGAGCAAGGATCATTTGTCGGCCATGATCGATCAGGGCAAGACCCAGATCGGCGCCGACATGGCCGACATCGTCTCGTCGACCTCGTCGATGCTCGAAGCCCGCGCCAGCGATTTCGCCGGCCGGATGGAAGCCGCCCGCCATGTCGTGTCGCGCTCATTCGACACCGACATCCAGCGTCTTGCCGATGCCCGTGTCGGCATCGAGGACGCCGTCGAAAACCACAGCCGCAAGCTGTCCGAAAGCCGCGAACGCATGGCGGCTGCCATGCAGGCGGACTTGGCGAAGTTCGCCGAGGGCCGTGCCGGCATCGATGCGGCCGTAACGAACCAGGTGCAGAAGCTGGCCGAAGGCCGCAACCTGATCTCGCGCGCCCTGGAAGAGGATCTGCGCAAGGTCAACGAGTCGCGCGCCGCCATCGACGCGTCGCTGGGCAGCCATCTCGAGCGGCTTGAAGAAGGCCGCAACCGGCTCAACCAGGCTTTGCATGAAGACTCCGGAAAACTTGTGCAAGCCCGTACGATCATTGACGAAATGGTCGCCGGGCATGTCGGTAAGCTGGCCGAAGGCCGCAACATTCTGTCGCGCGCCCTGGAAGCCGATCTCGGCAAGCTCGCCGACAGCCGCGCCTCGATTGACGGGCTGGTCGCCGGCCAGGTTGAAAAGATCGCCGAAGGCCGCGCCATCCTGACCAAGGCGCTCGAAAACGACATTATCGGCATCAAGGGCGTGATCGAGAACCACTCTGCGAAACTGGCCGAGGATCGCACCGAACTCAGCAAGGCGCTGGAGAACGACCTGTCCGGCATCAGAGGCCTGCTCTCCGACCATTCGAGCCGGCTTGCCGACGATCGTGGCCTGTTGTCACAGACGCTCGAGGCCGACCTCGCCAAGCTCGCCGAGAGCCGGTCGAGCATCGACGGGCTGGTCGCCGGCCAGGTCGAGAAGCTGGCCGAGGGCCGCGATATCCTCAAGCGCGCGCTCGAAGCCGACCTCAACACCATCAAGGGCGCCATCGCGGGTCATTCCGACAAGGTGGCGGAAGAGCGCGGTCAGCTTTCCAAGGCACTGGAGGCCGATCTGCAGAATGTGAACAGCCTGATCGCCGACCACTCGAACCGGCTTGTTCAGGATCGTTCGACGCTATCCCAGGCGCTTAAGGATGACCTTCAGAATGTGAACAGCCTGATCACCGACCACTCGAGCCGGCTTGTCCAGGATCGTTCGACGCTATCCCAGGCGCTTCAGGACGATTTGCACAATGTCAGCGGCATCATGGCCGATCATCAAAACAGGCTCGTCCAGGACCGTTCGGCGCTCTCAAAGGCACTGGAAGACGACATCGCCAAGCTGGCGGAGAGCCGCTCCAACATCGATGGGCTGGTCGCCGGACAGGTCGAGAAGCTCGCCGAGGGCCGAGACATCCTCACACGGGCGCTCGAAGCCGATCTCAATGCGATCAGGAGCGCCATTGCCGACCAGTCGCAGAAGCTGAGCGAAAACCGTGGCGAGTTCGCACGGGTGCTGGAAGCGGATTTGGAAAATGTCAACAGCCTGATCGAGGGTCACAGCGACAAGCTCGTCCGGGATCGCGCGACGCTGTCGAAGGCTCTCGAGGACGACCTCGCCAAGCTGGCCGAGAGCCGGTCGAGCATCGACGGACTGGTCGCAGGCCAGGTCGAGAAGCTGGCCGAGGGCCGAGACATCCTGAAACGTGCGCTGGAAGCCGACCTGCAGAAGCTGTCGGCAAGCCGCGGTGAGGTCGACGACATCATCGCCGGCCATGTCGGCAAGTTGGCCGAAGGCCGCAACATGTTGACCCAGGCGCTGGAAGACGATCTGGCAAAGCTCGCCGACATACGTAAGGATGTCGACCGCTCGCTGTCGGGCCATATCGACCAGATTGCCGGCAGAAGCACCGATATCTCGGCGGCAATCGCTGCCGATGTCGAGAAGATCGAGCAGGCCTTCAGCAAGCAGACCGGCATCATCGAAGAGCGCGCCGGAACCATGGAGCGCGCGTTGTCGGTGGGTGTCGACAATGTCCGCAGCGTGCTCGAAAAGAGCGCCGTCTTCGTTGCCGGCGCGCTGCGCGAGAAGGTGATGGAAGTCACCAGCGCGCTGCACGAACAGGCCGGTGCTGCCTTCAGTGACGCCGACCGCAAGATCGCCGAGCGTGCCGAGCAGACCTCGGCCGCCCTTTTGGCCCGGGCCGAGGACATCGCCCGCACCTTCGAGGACGCGGATCGCCGTCTGCACGCACGTGCCGAGGACACATCGAGCGCCCTGCTTGCTCGCGCCGAGGATACGACGAATGCCTTGCTTGCTCGCGCCGAAGACACAACGAGCGTGCTGCTTGCCCGGCATGACGAGACGTCGAACTCGCTGCTCGCCCGCGCCGAAGAAACGGCCGGACGGCTGGCTGCCCGCGCCGGCGAGATCGCCGGCACGTTCGACGCCGCCGACCAGAAGCTGGTCGCCCGCGCGGTCGAGACGGCGCAGTCGCTGGCCGACCGCGCCGGCGACATCCTGCGTAACTTCGAGGGCGCCGACCAGCGGCTGAGCATGCGCATCGGCGAATCCGCCGAAGCGCTGGCCGCCCGCGCCTCGGACCTTGGCCGCATCTTCGACGCCGCCGACCAGCAACTGATCTCGCGCATTGCCGAGGGTTCGGACGCGCTGTCGGCACGCGCCACCGAGATCAGCCGCATCTTCGACGAGGCCGATCACCGCCTGGTGTCGCGCATCGCCGACTCCACGTCGACAATCGGCGAGCATGCCGACAACATCGTCGGTGCCTTCGCCAGCACCGAGCAGCGTGTTGCCGAACGCGCACGCCAGACCGGCCAGGAACTTGCCGTCCACGCCCGCGAGATGGAGCAGGCTCTTGCCGGCGCCGACGAGCGGCTGGCCGCGAGCGTTGCGTCCGCAGCTTCGCGCGTCGAGGAACAGGTCGCCAGCGTCGAGAACCGCCTTCTTTATACGACGGAGACGATGGGCCAGAAGCTCAACGAGCAGGTTTCCAGCGCAGAAGCTCAGCTGATCTCGCGCGCCAACACGATTGCGGAGACTTTTACCGCGGTCGGCCAGCACATCGGCCAAAGCACCAACGACGCTGCCAAGACAATCGGCACCAATACCCGCGAGCTCAACACGATGCTGGCGGCGCGTTCGGCCGAGATGGCGAAGATCCTGGACGAAACCGCGCGGCCGCTGGTCGAGCGCTTCGCCCAGGGCGGCTCGGAACTGCAAAAGAGCATGGAAGAGGTCACCGAACGCGCGACCGAGAAGCTGCGCAGCGAAAATGCCGCCCTCGTCAACGCGCTCGCCAGCCGCACCGCCGAAACGCTGTCGGCCGTCGAAGGCGCACGCTCGTCGCTCGCCGATAGCGTCGCCGACCTCATCGGCCGCATGAGCGTCTCCAGCTCGCAGCTTGGTGAGCTGATCGAACAGGCGGCGATCAACCTCGGCCAGGTTGACGAACGTCTGAGCGGCAGCACGCAAAGCTTCGCGGCAACCACCGAAAAGGCCGCGCAGACCTTCGCCAGCTCGGCACGCCTGGTCGATTCGAACACGACGCGGCTTACCGAACTGTCGTCGTCGACCCTGCGCGAAGTGGCCTCGATCGCCACCAAGTTCGACGAGCACAGCCGCTTGCTGTCCTCGGCTTCGGATCTGTTGAGCTCGGCGCAGAGCAATCTGGAGCACACGCTTGAGCGGCAATCGTCGCTCGAAGATCTCGCCGTCGGCTTGGTCAAGAAGTCGGAAGACCTCGAGAAGGTGATGCGTTCGTTCGAAAACCTTGTCGGCCAGACGATGCAGAATGCCGAAGGCAAGACGCTGGCATCAGCCGACAAGATCCGCATCGCCATAACGGAAGTGGTCGATTCGGCAACCAGCCGGTTCGCCGATGCGACCGAGGAGATGCGGCGCACCGCAAGCTCGATCAAGAGCGAGCTCGACCTCACCCGCGCCGAGCTCAAGAAGGGCGTCATCGAAATGCCGGAAGAGGCCAAGGAATCGACCTCGGCGATCCGCCGTGCCGTTGCCGAGCAGATCAACGCGCTCAAGGAACTTTCGGATATCGTTGCGAAATCGGGACGTGGCGGCGACAATGCCGAACCGCGCGCCCTGCGCCCGGCGCCTCAGGCGCCAGTGCAGCGCCCGGCCGAGCCGGTACGCCG